>JBEHZB010000012.1:0-132644 GCA_048497855.1 Bacteroidota bacterium
TCTAACCTGGAATATACCACTGTTAGGATTAGGATAGATGAACACTTTACCTGAAGCAGAATCGCTGATCAGTATACTGTTCGATCTGTTCGAGCAGCCGTTCACATCTGTTACATTCAGGTAGTAAGTACCCAATGCATCGATATCTACTGCTAATGAACTTCCGGTTGCACCAGCAACTACAGCGCCATCCCTTACCCATTGGTAAGTAGCCGCAGCAGGAGTAGAGTTAGAAGTAAGTGTAGTGCTCATACCCGGCATTAAGTTGGTATAAGGCACTGCAGCAATAGTAACAGTTGGTAATGGATTAACGGTCAGCTTAACATTGTTCGAGATCTTAGGTGAACAAGGTGTAGTTGACATAGAATCCCTGTACAGGTATCCGTTCATTGATACCGGCGGAGCCGAAATGGTCAATGTTGCTGCGTTAGCGCCGCTGTACACACCGCCATTGGCAACGTTTGTCCAGGTATTACCATTATTGGTGCTCACCTGCCAGTTGTGAGTGATTGCAGTACCGGTAGCAGCAATTGTAAATGAAGTGCTGTTATTGGTACAAACAACTTTGTCAGTTGGCTGTGTAGTGATAGATATTGGTGTGTTAACAGTGATCAGTACTGTTCTTGGTTGTGAAGTACAAGTTCCGTTAGCTACAGTAACCTGGTAGTTAGTAGTAGTTGTTGGGCTTGCAAACACGATGTTGGCAGGAGCGCCTGTGTAAGGAGTACCTGTTGCATCAGCATATAAGCCTGTGTAAGCAGCAGGAGAAGAACCCGCTACTGACCAGATACCTTGTGTTGGAGCAGCATAAGTGAACTCGATAGACCATGATGCTAAAGTACCAACGTCGCCAGGACCGCCATCAGCCATTGCTAATGTCCATCCGCCGATTGGGTTTGAATAAACATCATTCCATGAAGTAGCATCAGAATTATAACCGGTTGGGTTATTGAAAGGGAAACCTGCGCCGGTTACATCGGCATTCAGCAGATCAGCCTTGAACACAGTAGGTGGTGTTTGATAAATGAACGGAGCAGCTGCAACAGTACTGAAAGCTGCGCCACCTGCTGAGCTTATCTGCGCATTGTACCAGCCCCATGTTGAAACACCTGAAGATGCACCGGTAGCATTACCACCGTTGTATTTGTACAGGTTCAGGATCTTACCGTTTGGAGCTTTCAGGTTGAAGATCATATCACCAGGATAAGTGTGTGACATATTTAATGTTACAACGATCTTGGAAACGATAGAACCTGTAGGCAATGAAGCATTGATGGTGTTTACAGTTGGAGTTGGTGTCATATCAGGAACAGCCAGGTTGATAGTACCTGAGCTGAATGATGTAACAGAAGCACCAGACAGTGCAGAAGTGATCTGCAGCTGTTGATATGTTCTTGGTGTAGTTAAACATATTGTTGCCGCTGCAGGGTTAACCACAGGAACAGCAGGAGTGTAGTTTACAGTAACAGAGCCTGTACCTACGCAACCTGTTGTACCGTTGGTACCTGTAACAGTGTAAACAGTATTGGTTGTAGGAGCTGCATACACAGTAGTTGCAGGTGTACCGGCAACATACGGTGTAGTAGCAGTAGCATTAGTATATAATCCTGTAGCAGGAGTCCAGATAAAGTTGCTGCCTGTAGGACTAGAAGCTGTAAGCTGTGTACCGTTGATACCAGGAACGCCGCCGCAAGTTGTTGGGCCAGGAGTTATAGTAATAACAGGTAATGCATTTACAGTTAAGATAGCACCATTTGAATTAGCAGATGGAGGACATGTGCCGCTTGCAGACAAACGATACCTGTAGCCGTTCATTGCGAATGTAGCCGGTGTAATGGTCAATGTACCGGTAGTTGCGCCAGAGTATGGAGCACCATTGGTAACGTTGGTCCATGTTACACCGCCATCGGTACTAACCTGCCATTGATAAGTAAGACCTGCGCCAGAGCCAACTGCAGTGAAAGTAGCGGTTTGACCGTCACATACTGCGGTATTGCTTGGTTGGGTAGTTATCGCTGGTAACTGGTTAACATTGATAGTGATCTGAGCCATAGTTTGACAACCACCCGGAGCTGTAGCTAATACAGTGTAAGTAGTAGTGGTCATTGGTGAAGCTGCAACAGGGTTAGATGTTGTAGAGCTTAAACCAGCAGCAGGAGACCATGAGTAAGTATAACCTACAGGAGCGCCACCCGCAGTAACTGAAGTACCGGTTAAGGTAAAGATCAGGTTCCTGTCGGTACCTACGATACAGGTAGCAGCGCCATTGCCCCATGAGTTACAGGCTGAAGCAAAACCACCGTTTGGATTTTGCCACATCCATGGCAAACCGGTAGCAGTGGTACCATTGGCACCCCATGCCCACTCGCCGCCTACAGCAAAGCTCATGTTAGACTGGATAGATAACCAGTATGTACCCGCAGTTAAGCTGGTAGTAGGAATGGTTAAAACAGGGTTTGCACCACCGGTATAGGTAAGGTTGTTGTAGTTGGCAACAAGTGTACCTGGTATATTAGTAGCAGAGTTCCTGTAGATGAACACATTGTAAGATGTGCTTGGGCCTGCACCGTTGAAGTACAAACCGCCTGCAGATATCTGGCTGATGTTCCAGGTAGTATTTGCAGGAACTGTGAAATCTTCAGCAGCCTGGTTATCGAACGCATCATTTGCTGTTTCGAAGTTTTGAGAAACAGGAGAAGCGCCTACTGCACCACCTTGAGTGTACAATGTACCTACTGGAGATGGAGCGCCGGTTGTTACCACAGTTAATAACTTAGGATTACCTGCGCACAGAGGACCTGTAGGATCATCTACTATAATTAAACCCGGAGTGGATGTAGGGCTAACAGTAACAGTGGGTGTACCGCTGTTGCCTGTACCGGCACAACCTGCTGAGCTTAATACAGAAGTTAATGCATAAGTAGTAGTTACTGCAGGAGTAACCAGGATAGTTGCACCACTGGTGTAGTTCGTAACAGTTATCGGCGCACCCGCAGGAGCTGTTGGTGTAATGGTAACAGTGAAAGGACCAGTACCACCGGTGATATCTACTTTCAGACCGGCTGAAGAACCTGTACAGGTTGTTGGAGGACCGCCTGGTATAGTAGAAGTATAAGATACATCATCAAGACCGATGAAATCAGAGTTGGTACCCAGCAGACCGGCATTTTCCACGAAGTAGCGGAACGCCAAACGGCCGGCAGTACCACCAGCAGGTAAACCACTTAATGTAATGGTAAACTCTGTCCATGCAGTTGGATAACCGGTAGTAGTATAAGTTGGGTTGATATCAAGTAATAATGTAGTGAAATCACCAACACTTGTAGCAGTAGCGCCAACATTGGTACCACCGTTGGTAGTGTTCATCCTTACCTGCAACCTGTCAGGGAATTGTCCTGTAGTGGTACGGGTCCAGAATTTCAACACATCACCATTCTTTAATGTAGCAGGCGTATTAGGGCAGAACAGCCAGTTGCTGATAGTACCCAGTGTACCTACGTTATTAAAGTTGGCAGAAGCAAAGCCAGTACCGGCATGAGGTGCAAATACGCCTAAAGCGCCACCTTGTGTCCAGGTAGTAGCACCTAATGGATTACTGTTATTTTGAATAGACCATCCTGCAGGAGGAACGGCACCTTCAAAACCTTCATTGAATATTACAGTAGGAACCGGAGGTAAAGTTACCTGGCTCAATACCGCAGCAGTAGAAGCAGCAGAAACATTAACTGTTACTGAAGCACAGTTACCCGGAGCTGAAAGGCAACCACCTTCGCCACGTACATAATAAGTAGTGGTAGAAGTTGGAGAAACGGTAATAGAATTACCGGTACCAACAGCAGTACCACCGCAAGAGCCGGTGTACCATTTCCAGTTGGCAGCGCTGTTCAAAGCTGAACCGCAACCTACAGAAAGAGTAGTAGAAGCGCCGGAACAAATAGTAGTTGTACCGGAGATGGTTGGTGTAGAAGGAGCTACGCAGCTTGATGCAAGACCATCAACAGTCAGCGTATAGTTAGAAGCTGTACCGGCAGCAGTAGTGCTGGCATTGGCAGAGAATACTACAATGATAGCAGTAGCGCCTGCAGCCAGGTTGTGTGAATACACCAGCGGAGCTGTTTGTGGTGTACCGGTACTTAAACCCGGATCGCCGATCCAGTTGGTAGCCAGGTTATTCGGATCAAATGAACCCGCATAAGAAGCTGCCATGATGTTGGCGTTCGTAAGGTCTGTTGTGTTTAATGTAACTGTGATACAGGTAGAAGAACCTGTAGTGTTGGTTACAGAATACACATCATAGAAATGCGAAGGGCCGCCTGCAGTACCAGGGAAGGCCCTGGTATTGCTGCAAGAACTTACGATACCGTCGCGGAATAAACGCAATGGCATAGTACAGTCACCGGCAAGTAATGAGCCGGTGAAAGTGGCTGTTGCATCTCCAAAATTGGAAGTTGGGGTTTGTGCTGGTCTCTCAATAACAGCACTTTTGAAAGGATAGCCTTTCTTAGCGATACCGCTGGTTTGCACCAGCGATTTGTTCACTGCAGGCACATCAGAACGATCTTTCAGTTTCATCGAAGAAACCTGTGACCGGCCGTGCTGCATGGACTGAGGGCTCAGTGCCTTTCCTGTTTGGCCAAAAGAGAGGCCAAAGGAAGCGCCCAAAACGAAGATCGCAAGGAACGTTCTGAGCAAAGACACCTTAAAGTACTTTAAAGTAGCTTTTCTTTCCATAATTCAGTTAGTTTAAAATGTGTAATAAAATTTCCAGGCTTATATACAATCTTATATATAAACCTATTTTTAAAGGTAAGAATTTTTATAAGTAAAATTTATTTTTTTTTAAGGGAGAAGAAACCATATAAGGGGCGTTGAAAGGCGGCGGGACGAGGTACGGGGCTGGTTTTGCTCAAAATTATAAGGTTTTTATTATTATATGGGGATATCGTTAAAGTGCAATAAAATCATATATGTATTGAGAGGCGACATGCAAAGGTCCTTCCCGGGAAATGATAAAAGGTACTTAACCCTGTCCCTGCTTTTTAAATAACCGGGCTGTTTGAAACACTTTTCAAAAGCCCTGGGCAATACAGTAAAATGGGGAATATATTACCGTACTGACCTTATATATAGACATTTTACAAAATCAATCTTTCAAACTGCTCTTTTAAAGATAATAACGGTCGTTTAAATTAAACGTCTCTGAAACCCTTTATGGACAATGATCATGTAATATTTCGGATAAGCCGCATCACAGGATCCTTATAAGTTACCCACATATTTTTGCTAAGGCATATCATTGGCAACACTGGTTTCGAAATTATACAGATTCAACATTTTTAATTAAAAAAAACAATTTATGAAAACGGGAAAATTCTTTCAGAAAGGGCTTATTGCAACAATGATAATAAGCAGCGCCATCTTATTTACCAGTTGCAATAAAGATGACGATGATACACCTGCACGTACCTATGCTATCAGCGGCAACGCAAGCGGCAGCCAGATGGTACCTGCTGTGGGAGGTTCGGGTACCGGCTCCATCAGCGGCACATATGATCCTAACAATCATATGCTTACTTACACTACCAACTGGAATGGTCTTACCGGTGTTCCTACAGGTGGTGGCTTTTATACCGGCACTTCGGGTGTAAATGGCACAGCAGTAGGTTCATCCTGGTCATTTCCGGCAGGCTCAACAGCTACCGGCAGCTATAGCGGTACCATGACATTGACCGATGCGCAGGCTGCTTCACTAACAAGCGGCGGCTGGTACTATACTTATACTACAGCTACTAATCCTTCCGGTGAAGTGCGTGGACAGATCACTGCAACGCAATAAAGATTTTGGGCAATTGGTGAAGAGCCTGCTCACAGAGCAGGCTTTTTTATTTGGGGAAATTAAACAACGGAATTATGTACAGCCTATTACACATACATACAACAAGTCCCGTTTTTTTTGATGCTCTGCTGCTGAAACGCAGCAACAGCGTGCACTTTTTATTATTGTTATTCAGGGCATACTTTTTAATACAGAAGCAAAGAAATATTTCACCATTTTTTTAACCATTAAAAATTTTAATTTATGCGAAGCAACCAAGGACGCAACGGAAATGCAACAGCCAGCAGGCGAAACACTGGCATGCAGGGAAATTCTTCAAATAACGACCGCAACAGCCGGTATGAAAATGCGTATGAAGAAGAGGACGACGATTATGAAAATGATTACGAGGGCGAGGAAGATGACGATGATGATGACAATTATCAAAATGTAAATGCACAATATGATGAAGAAGATGATGACAACGATTATGAGGATGAGTATGATAACGATGACGACGATGATGATTATCAGAATGTGAATTCAGAATATGATGAAGATGAAGAGGGTGATTACGATGAGGAAGATGATAATGAGGAGGGTGATTATGAGCACCAGGGGTATACCAGCCAGTCGGGAAGAAGAGGTTATGGCGGATCATCCGGCAACAGTCGCAGCAATAGCTCACGCGGAAATTCCAATAATGGCAGAAGTTATTCTTCTGCAGGCGGAAGAGGACAAAACAATGGCAGCCGTGGTGGCCGTACTTCTTACGAAGGAAATTCCAATGGCCGTAACGGTTCTTCATCATCGGATCGTAACAGGAGCAACAGCTCATATACTGACCGCAACGGTTCTTCATCATCGGATCGTAACAGGAGCAACGGTTACTCTAATGGCCGAAACGGATCTTCAAGTGGTCGCAGCAGGGGTAATAGTTCGTCAAACGGTCGCAGTAATGGCAGTTCATCTATGAGCAGAAGCGGTAACGGTTCATCCGGCGGCAGAAGCCAAAGCAGCAGCAACCGTGGTTTTGCAGCTATGGATCCTGAACAGAGAAGGCGTATCGCATCCAAAGGTGGGCGTGCTCACGGATCATCTAATGGTTCATCTTCTTCATCAGGCAGGAGCAGCAGTTCAGGAAGAAGCAGTTCAGCCGGCGCAGGACGTTCAACCAGCGCACGCAGTAGTAACGGTTCTTCATCAAACAGTGGACGCAGCAGGAGCAACAGTTCAACCGGCAATCGCAGCAATACTTCTTCAGGCAGAAGTACTTCTACCGGAAAAAGCAAAAGCAGCAGCCAGGGCCGTAAAAGATCAACCAGTTCCCGTTAAGGAACCAGGAAAAATACAATAGCAGACGGACAGGCAGGTATAAATATCCTGCCTGCCTTCGCTGCTTTTATTTAACCTTTAAATCATTTTAATAATGAAACAAGGATCAAAATCAGCAACCGCTAAATCCGCTGCTGGTAAAAAGAATGGCACAGCTGCAAACAACGGTACAGCAGCAAAAAAAGAAACAACGGCACAAAATACAGTTAATGATAACAGCGATAATGGTGAAGAACAGGAATCTTTACTGGAAAAATTCTTTAAGGACCAGTTGATGGATATTTATTATGCTGAACAGCAAATTGTAAAAGCGCTTCCTAAAATGGAAGAAGCCTGCACAACTGAAGAATTGAAAGAAGCATTCAACGATCACTTGCACCAAACGCAAAAGCATGTTAAGCGTCTTGAAAAAGCATTTACGGTTATGGGAGAAAAGCCACAGGGAAAAAAATGCGAAGCTATTGAAGGTATCATTAAAGAAAGCGAATCGATCATTAAAGAAACAAAGGAAGGCAGTATGACCAGGGATGCCGCATTGATAATGGCTGCGCAAAAAGTAGAGCATTATGAAATTGCTACTTACGGCGGCCTGGTACAGTTGGCGATCACTATCGGTCAGCACGAAGTAGCTGATATACTGGATAAAACGTTAATGGAAGAGGAAAGCACCGATCAAAAACTTACCGATATCGCTGAATCGTATATCAATATTGAAGCAGAAGAAGAAAATAAATACTCTTCCAGGAAAAAACTGGATGTAGGTACAGCAGCAATGGCATAACAGGTGGGTGATAATTTTAAGGCAAGCACAAATAAGGGGAACTGCATAACAGCGTTCCCTTTATTTTTTGGCAGGGATGGATAAATTGTTCAATTGCTTTATGGTCTTATGGTTTAATTGTCGATAAAACAATTGAACCATGAAACAATAAAACAATTAAATAATAGTACTCTGTTTAAAAATTTGTATATTGTAAAAGTAAAATCTTAACCCATGTCTTTATACAGTTCTACAACAGAGCAGGCAGAAACAGTAAGCCGTTCTTCTGCCGATAATGCCGGTGAAACTTCCCTGCAGCTACCTGCTGTTCCGGCGGTACAAAAAGTAGAAGAAGATGAAACAGCACAGGTAAAAGCAGATCCTGTACAAAAAGCCGCATTGGAAGAAGAGCCGAAGCAGGCAAAATTTGAAACGGCGCAAATGGCCGGACTTGAAGAAGAACCTAAGCAGGCGAAATTTGATCCTCTTCAAAAAAAAAATTAACTGACACTCCTCTTTCCACTTCCTCGTTAACCATTCAGAAAAAGGAAAATAAAACGGGTATGCCCGATCATTTAAAATCGGGTATAGAAAATCTTTCCGGTTTTTCAATGGACGATGTAAAAGTTCATTACAATTCCTCTCAACCCGCACAGCTTAAAGCCCTGGCCTATGCGCAGGGTACAGATATACATATCGCCCCGGGTCAGGAAAAACATTTGGCCCACGAAGCATGGCATGTAGTGCAGCAAAAACAGGGCAGGGTAAAGCCTACCAGGCAAATGAAACTGGGTGTTCCGGTAAATGATGATGCCGGCCTGGAAAAAGAAGCTGATGCTATGGGCGCCAAGGCGATGCAGATGAAGAAGGAGGAAAAAGGAAGGCATACTTCTTCCCGTACGGCCAATGCCTTCAGCATTTCGGGAAAGCATAACAGCTGATCAATATATTGTTTACAAACGTACCCACCCAGCAGCAGGAGTTTCGCTCCAATGCAGGAGCAATTGCCGGAACCAAACAGGTAAAGCAACTACCTGCAGTGCCCGCCCTTACTCAATTACAACAAGCGCACATTGTACCCGTATTACAAATGGTATTGGATGAAAATAATGTTAAAGCTAAAGCGGTTAAGTTTTTAAAGTGCCACGACGAAGAACGGGAACTGATTTATGAAGCTAATAATCTTTTAACTGTATATAGCAAAAAAGGTAGCACCGATAACTTTAATAAATTGAATAATAATTTACCGGGAATAAGAGATAAAATAAATACAGTGACAGACTTTATGGCGGATATTATTGGAGAGTATGCGGATTGTAAAAACGGAAAAATAAGAGAAGACTTTTTTAAAATTGTGCTGGACAAAAACAGTAACGAGATAGGGCCGTTGTTTGATCAACTGATCGGTAAGATCATATTAGGAAAAGATAAAAGTGCCAAATTAGGAAACGGTAAAGATGACAATATTATAGAAGACAAGAATCTGGATGATAAGAATCTAAATAACAATATTATAGAAGACAAGAATCTGGATGATAAGAATCTAAATAGCAATATTATAGAAGACAAGAATCTGGATGATAAGAATCTAAATAGCAATATTATAGAAGACAAGAATCTGGATGATAAGAATCAAAATAACAATATTATAGAAGACAAGAATCTGGATGATAAGAATCTAAATAGCAATATTATAGAAGACAAGAATCTGGATGATAAGAATCTAAATAGCAATATTATAGAAGACAATATTATAGAAGACAAGGATATAGATGTCAAATTTAAAAACCGTTTTCTTTCTTATGTTTTACAATCAATGAAATTCGAAACCGGGGCGGGGAGGGTAAAAGAGCTGATGCGTTTAATTGGCAACAGAACCATTACGATAAATACTCTTGAAATGGGAGGCCCTAAAGCTGGGCAACTGGATCCCGAAAACGATAATCCAAAATCGGAAAAGACAGATAAAAGAGATAAAAATAAAGATAAAGAGCTGTTAAAAAAAGTTGGCGGCAACCTGGCTGAATTTGTAAAAGAGAAACGGAAGTTGGGTGATAGACGTATAGTAAATCCTGATAGTAAGAATATAGGGAACCTGCAGATCTTTATGGATAGCAGCGATAAACTGCTACCTGTTTATTATGGGTTGAGAAAAAATGAAGAAGTGGAAGCATATACTTCGCCGATGTTTACTGCTGTACATCACGAATTGGGGCATCTTACCAATGCATTAAAAGGAAAGCATGGCAGGAAAGAAGATAAATACAGTGATGAAAAAGGATTGAGTGGCTTGACCGATGAAGAAGAATTGTATAACATCAGCCTTGACAAATTCAGTGATAAGGCATTCTCAGATGAGCTGAGGTTGCCGGAAAGAATAGCCCACACCTCATTTGGCGGACTCGACAAAGGCTCTTTTAACGATGAACTGGATGAAAAACTATTGTCTTCTGATATGCGATTATGGGATGAGAAAACTTATGGCAGGAAGAAATACTACGATCTTATTGATACAATCAAAACTATTACAGATGAAAGTTGGAGTAAACATACTAGCTGGAGATTCAAGCCTTCCGGGGTGCAGACGATAGCTGCTGAAATAAAAGAAATTAATGGCAATACGAATGATATCAAAAAGCAGCTGGAAACTGTAAAGAAGTATGCAATTAAGTTTAAGGACGAAAAATCATCCGACAGAACAGAAGTGACACAAAAATTTTATGAAGCTTTAGCCAAGATGTCGCTTGATTCCGAAGAGACAATAAATAATACACGTCTTGAACTTAAGAATGTATGGGAATTACTTATTATTAAGTAAGTGTTATTCGTAATTGGTAATTCGTAATCTGGATTTAAATATTAGCCAATTCCTAACTCCCAATCCCCAATTCCCAATCTCCTAAGGCGTTAAAATAACCCACTTCTTCTTTTTAGGATCACGATTAAAGTGTGCCGTTACTGCAATACTGGTTGGGCGTTTACTTTTAGCATCAGGATAGATCGGGGTAACTGACATATACGCAACGGTGTTTGCAGCTTTCAGCCGGTTACGGATATAAAATTCCATTTGTCCCCATGCACCGCCTGCACCATTCACAAGCTTATTCATAGCTACAAAATTACCGGCAAACTGAGGCGGTCCGCCAAAAGAATGCGCTATCAAATGACCCGCTGCATCATTTTTTCTTTTGTATGCCACTTTGGGTGTATTCTTGCGGCCTCCCTGTACATAAACAAGCGGCCCCGAAAATTTTGTTGTCCGTTTGCTTACCCCGTCAAACTTATGATGATAGGTACGTCCGCCATGAGCAGTAGTGGAAGTATAATTACCCGGGTTCTTGGGTGTTTGTTTGGTTAACTGTGCCGGTTGTGCGCCAACAGTTGGCGGTGTGCCATCATCTGTTGTTTCACTGCCATCTTCTTTATCATCACCGGTTCCAATAATGGCATCAAGTTCCGATTCAGTAGCATACGATAATAACTCTGCAAGATTATCGTCGATAGGCTCTTCATCTGTTTCTTCGGGTTGTTCTTCCTGTGCTTCTTCCGGTATGGCTTCTTCATCTTCTTCCAGTTGAGCAGGGGTGTCAGCCGCAGGTTCTTCTTTTAGTTGTAAAGGCGCTGCTCTTTGCAAGGCAGGTACTGCAGGCAAGGTAAGCGCAGCAGTACTCTTTTTTTGCAAAGCATTATCGCTGTGGTTTTCTTTATCGGCATTGCCGGGTATTTTTGTATGCATAGGTAACGAATAATAAACAACCAGGTTAAGGTTTCTTCCAGATATAAACAATTTCCAATTCAGCTTCGTATCGCAGTTGCCTGTTTTGAGGTACATCCCTGCAGGTATATTTATCATTGGGATCTGTACTTGCAGTTGCATTTACCACCACGCAAAAATTATGGCCTTTGCTGGAGAAGATATAGGTACCGGCATCAAGCGCAAGATCTTTCCATTTTTTCTTTTGATTGGTTATCAGCTCTAATCCAACTTCTGTATATATTTTATAAATGGAAGTATCATCATCGTATTCTATATGCCTGGTATTGAAGTAATAGTTGTGCCAGGATGCAGGGTCAGCAGCATCTGTTACATTGGCATTGGCTACGCCTGCATTAACAAGCGCCTGCAGTACACAGGCTTTCGATGGATCGTAAGTGGCTTTAAGATCTTTCCCTTCGGGCTGCATATCTTCGGGCCGCAGCAACATTGTTTTTGTAAAAAGACCCAGTGTACCTATACTTTTTAAGTGCTCGATCTTTGAAAAAGTATAAAGATTGGCAGGACTGTTAAGTGCTGTTGTTAACGCGGCCTGTGTTGGAACAGGTATCTTTTTTAATCCAAAGAAATTAGTAGGGGTTATATCATTGGTAACATCTTTGCCCGTCAGGTCCTTAAGGCTTGTTTTCCAGTTGGTGATCTTTGTTTCTGTATCCAAACCGCTTGCGGCGCTGTTTACAAAGAACTCTGAGCCCACAACGATCATACGCTGTACAGTTTTTTGCTGTACAGCAGCATTGCCGGTTACCGGTGGTAATGCATCAGCTTGTACAGCTGCTGCTTTTTCTCCCATGATATCCGCTTCTTTCTCCAGCCCTTCATCATCATTTACCGGGATATCACCCTTCATCTGCATCGTTGCTTTTACCCTGCCTTGCTTCTGCTGTGCAACATGCCATGCTTCGTGTGGTAAATGTTTTTCCTGTCCCGAGGCTACGTGTATATCCGTTCCCTGCGCATAGGCTAAAGCATTAAGTTGGGATGGTTTGTCCGAATTGTAATGCACCTTCACATCATCCATTGAATAGCCCGAAAGATTTTCAACACCCGATTTCAGATTATCGGGCAAACCTGTATCATTCTCTTTTTTTTGTAAAGCAGGCACCGCCGGTAATGCCAAACCGGTAGCGGCAGGCTTCTGTTGTAAAGAAGCGCTTGTACAGCTTTGATCAGTTAATGATGCATTAAGCGAATGGCGCATGATTATTTCCAAAAGTTTGCAATCACATCAATTTAAATAACGAATAACCAACAGCGAATAAACCAATTACCTTTTTTGATTAGGGTTCGCTTCCATTTGAATAACCTGTTCATAGCTCGTTGGCTCTACTTTCATCGATCCGGTAAATGGATGATCGAGAATGACGATGAGAAAGAATATCAATCCTGCAAAAGCTCCCATCAGTCCGTTTATGCCTAAGTGATAGCGCAGGTTCTCTACATTGATCAGCGCTGCAAATATCATGGTGATGAGCCAGCCCAGCAGCAGCGTTAGCCACATGATCGCCGGTATCTGCGAATCTCCGGCAAGGTTGCGCAGGTTACGGTATTTTGCCAGCTTATTAAGTTGTTCAAGCATTATAGCCGCTTTGTCCTGTGTATTATGATCTGCCGGGTTAAGCCGTTCTATCATTTCAAATACGCTTCCAAAGGCTTCTGCTGTAGGCGTGCTTTTTTGGAGGTTATCCATACTGGGATATTCTTCATTTACCACAAGGTTTACATACCGTACATATTCTTTTCTCAGGATAACTGCATTGGTACTATCCGGGTAGTATTTTATCTGCCGGTATAATGATTTGGCCAGACTGCCTTCTATATCTGCATCTCTTTGTACGCCATTGAAATCATCCAGCGCCTGGAAAACAACAAAGGCAAGTACCAGCGCATAAAAACCAGCTACTACCGAGAACGTATAGCCGGTTACCTCATTATGCGAATTCATTATTTTTACCCGGATATAACTGTGAAAGATATAGGTAACAGCAATACTTAACACAGCAAAAAAAGCGATCATTACAAAGAGCAATAAAAAAGTAGGTAAACTTAACAGCTTATGTGTTATGTCCATAAATAAGGTTTTAATGATACATGAATATGGTGAAATCATCTTCATAGTAGCCGGATTTAAGGATAACTTTATCGGATAGTTTTAAACAGATCTCTTTTATAAAAACCGGGTTGTAAGCAATCAGCAGGCCATCTTTTTTTTCGAGGGTGCCCGAAAGATTGAACCCAAAACCCACACGGCAGCTGCTGAATAATTTTTCTATCATTTTTACTATAAAAAGCCCGTCGCTGTTGCGATAGCTTAATGAGCCGCTTGCTACAATATAATCTGTGGCAGGTAGCTCTGCTGAAGAAAAATCGCCTTCAAAAAAAACTGTTTCGGGAAGATGACTATACCGGTCAATAGCTGTTTTTAAAATACCAGGTATCTGCTCTATACCAAAATAACGTGCCTGTGGATATTTTTCCTGAAGGAATTCTCTGAAGTCGCCATAGCCGCAACCGGCATCCAGTACAGAGCAGTTATTAAGATCGCCAATAGCGGATAATATTTCAAAACGAATGCGTTGCCCTTCGGGAGTTTTCCATCCCAAAGCCTCTTTCGTTCCCTCTCCGTATTCTTTTATCAACTCTTTATGAAAACGAAAGATCTGGGCCGTATCAAATAAATTCATGCCGGTTTAAAAAATTAGTATTAAGGTATATCCTGTCGTTTCAATAAAGGCATTATCAGATATCTTGTTATCAGGAAGCCAATAAGTAAGCCCAGCATAACAACGCCCAGCAATGTTTGCAAAGGCATGTTGATACAATCAGTGGCTTTATCATCTATCCTGCAATAGCCGGTGTTCATTATTTTTTCTACTCCCAGCCTGTTCGCATACTTCGCATAATCTTTTGAGTATCCTGAATTATCGGATACCGCTGCGCCGAAGTAAGGGATAGCATTGGAACTGAACATCCAGGTGAAAAAGGAGAGAATGAACAAAATAGAAACAACGATCAATGAACGGCCCACTACTTTTTTCCATTTCCAGGTATCTCCTTCGTTCTTCATCTTTATAAAATAAAAGATACCCAGGCCAAGCAATAGTATGAAGATAACAATGGTTATTTTTTTCAACAGGTCGGTCAGCATACCGTTAACAAATTCAAACCTGCTTCTGTACGTATCTTCACCATGCTTTATCAACCTGTCGTTCTCTACTTCCATTAATGAGTCGATACTGAAATCAACTATATATTGTTCCAGCCTGTCTTTTTGTGCGCTGTCCTTATTATTCTCATAACATATTTCACAGGGATTTTGCAGGATATAATTATACAGTGAAAATCTTTCGCCCAATGCTTCAAAAAAACTAAGTTCACGTCTTACTTTTATATTATTGGCCTGTGCCGGCAGGAATAAGGTATCTGCGTAAGCAAAAGCATTAGACATCTCATCCCACAACCCGGTGTAATTGGCGTTGTCGTTTATAGTATATACTGCGGCGCCACCTAATTTATTATCAAGTATGAATTTGAATTTTTGAGCGATCGTGCTTTCATCATCATAAAATATCCTCCGCAACGGACGCTGGTGAGAATCAGTAGAATCCATCACCATAGTGCCTAACGAATCTACATAAGTGGTTTTGTAAGCAGCAAAAGGATAATTGCTGCGTATGGTTTGATAGCTGATATCTTCCAGGTACCGGTCGTAGAACTGGCTGAGCGCCCATTTCGTTCCGCGATATGGAAGGCAAACAATAAGCTTAGCAGGTTCTATTCTTTGCCCGATAAAATAACCAACAGTTGCTTTTACATTACTGGTGCCTGCCAGCGGAGTAGCTGTTGCAGAATGGTTCTTACTGAAATCGACAATAACGCCGTTGCAAAATTTGTTCAGTTCCGGGAGCTCATAATTATTGTTCTGTATGATGGCGGGAACAGTTACCAATAGATCGATTTTATTCTCACGCTGCAGCCGTTCCGATATTCTTTCGATGAAAGCAGTGAAATCGGGTCCCATGGTAGGACTGAGTACTCCGAAAGAAATATTGATGGCCGTTGCATTGCGTGATTTTACGAGCCAAAGCGCTTTGGTAATAAATGTTTCCTGCGACTGGAACGTTCGTAAAAAATCATTTTGCCCCAGGTCTCCTTCCATAGAAAAAGTAAGGGCAACGGTACATCCATGCTGCTGCGCTTTATCTATCAGCGTAGAGGTATCCATGCCATTGGTGTACTTAATATCACCATCCTGGCTGTTGATAACTATGTTGCCGTAAATAAGCGTATTAAGATGATCGAACTGGTATTTATTATTATCCCGGCCTGCATGGGCTATATAAAAACCATACACCGGTATCTTGTTTTTAACTAAGATTCTGAAGGATTTTTTATTGTTATTACTGTCGGTAATTGTACGGATGATATACATCGAATCCCTGTACTGCTGAAGCATGCGTACCCGCTGCATTTTATTTTCTACATCAGTAACTTCTGCTTTGAAACTGATGATAGGAAATATTTTATCGGCCAGTATGTTCAATTGTTTTTCTGTAACAGCAGTACTGTATTTATCCTTTGTAACCCTGACGAAATCATCCAGCGCTTTATACTTTTCATCAAGATCCATTTGCCGTGCAGAATCTTCAGACTGGCGGAGTGCATCGCTTTTTTGCTCTTCTTTGATCTGCTTTATCAAACCCATAAGAGAATCAAAATTCTGCCTGGCCGTGTCTGATAAATTATCGATGAGCCTTTGCGCATTCTCTGCGCTGGCATTGAGAGAATCGGCAATGCCCATACTATCAATGATGTTCATTACCCTGATCTTTTCCCTTTCGTTACTGTGCTTTCTGAATTTAAATATTTCCCCGATCATTTTAAAAAGATTAGGGGGCTTTGGGGGCTTGGGAGGTTTTGGAAATGCAGGGGCTTTGATCTTGGGAGCTTCAACCTTTATCTTAACCTTTGCATCTTTTTTAGGCGGCGGGCTATCATTGGTACTTATACTATTGTCCTGGTAAAACGATAAGTAACCCCCGGGGGTAGTAGCAGAGTTATTCATCGAAACGTTACTTATGCCTATAATAATGACAACAGCTAACGCTGGTAGGGTTAAGGTTCTTTTCATAATACCGTCTGGGTTATTAGGGCAATAGTAAATTAGGTACTATACAGAACTGAATTCTGCTTGTTTAGAAAACTAAAATATTAAATATTTCTTGAAACATCTATCAATTAATTTTTTGTTTTGATTTTTTTGAGTAGTTTTCATGTGGATAAAATAATTGGTCATCTCTTTTTATCACATACCTTATTTATAAAATCAACACCCATGATCTATGAAGCTTTAACTTGTTTGACGGAAGAGATCAATGAATATTTCAGGAACAAATTAAAGGTGAGCGACGAACGGATAATTCTTTCAGGCATAGTGAACCAGGATGGTACCGTAGCAATACAAGGCGAAAATAAAGTAGTACTTACACTTATAAATGTGGAGAAAGAACCTGTAGTGAGGATCAATGCATCTTCGGGAAGGCTCGGCAGCAGCGCATCTCCGCCAACAAGCATCAACCTGTATATACTTTTCTCTGCTTATTTTTCGGGCAATAATTATTCAGAAGCATTGCGTTTCCTTTCTTTCATCATAGGTTTTTTGCAGGAGAAGAATGTGTTCACTTCTTCCAATACGCCTAAGCTGGATGATTCTATTGAAAAGTTATCTGTAGAGATGGAAACAGTGGGGTCGGAAAAATTAAACAATATCTGGGCAACACTCGGCGCAAAGTATATGCCTTCTGTATTGTATAAAATGCGGATGCTTACTTATGATGGCGCTGCTGTAAAAGAGTACAGGCCATTGATCACGGCTTCTTCAGAAGGCGTATAAATACCACACTTTTTTGTGTGCATAAAAAATTAAAAAACAACCCAACTGCTTTTACCCGGTGAACTTTAAATACGATATTTTATTCTCGGTCAATTTCCGGCACTCTTATTTCAAAGGAGAAAAATTCAATGGATTAACAGCCGTACCATCCGGCGAAACAACAGTGTTGATGCGGCGGTATGGTTTGATCTTTAAATCATTTCCCGATCATTTCACGGTAATGTATGATACAGAACTAGCCGGCAGTGCAAGATCAAGAGAAGATGTGCTGAAGGAAGATATCAGGTTAAGCTTTCGGCTGAACCTTAGTGACCTGGCTTTATATAATTATACAGGGGGCTTGCCATTTGCCATTAATAATTCTTTTTTTTATTTCAGCAATGCCAATGCAGACGGGAGTTTTAAGACAAACACCCTGCATGAGGATCCTTTTGCCAATACAAAAGATTTTATAGAACTATCCGCATCCGGTGAGCAATATTTTTCAAAACCATTTGGTCATTTAGATATTCTTTTTCATCCCGGGCTGCAAAAGAATATGGAAATAAAGTTTGCTGCTAAAGCAGTGTACTGGCAATACATACTGGTAAGCGAACACATGAAAGACCTGAATGCGCCTGCTGTTTTTAATAAAAGTACAAGACAGATCTTTATTGGTCCCGAAACAATTCAACTGCCCGATGACCGCACAGGCATTGCATTTATTTCCGAAGAACCTATACTATTGAACAGCGAACCCAACCGCTTTTTTCAACTGGTAGAGAATTATGAAAGCGGTAGCGATAAGCATAAAATTATCGTAGACGTTTTACCCAATCCTGATATAAACATTATTTCTCAAAATTTTTCAACACAAAATACAAATGGGGAAAAAAGTTTGATAACTATTATTTTGTAAATAAAATTTATATTCTTTTCTGATTATATTTACTTCAGCGATTTAAGTTTATCCTAATACATCCATTTTATTTTAATTAATCATTAAACCCTTTATCATGCCACCAACATTGATGACACCCGGCGTTTACATTGAGGAAAAGAACGCCTTCCCCAGCTCGGCAGTTGCTGTAGAAACTGCAGTCCCGGTTTTTATTGGCTATACAGAAAAAGCTGAACGCAGCGGCAAATCACTTTTGCATAAGCCGACGCGTATTTCCTCATTTGCCGAATATGTAGAATTATTTGGTTCGGGTTTTAACCCAAAATTTAAAGTTACAGAAGCGCCAGCCGATGCGAAAGGAGAAGTATTCTTTCTCAACGGAAAATCAATGCTGGTGGAGATCAACGATAATAATACACTTTACTTCTACACCTGTATCAGGCTCTTTTACCTGAATGGAGGAAGTAATTGTTATATCATGTCGGTAGGTACTTATGGCGATAAGCCGGATGGTCTTGAGATCGACTTTACTGATTTTACCGGTAATGATAAAAAGCCGAACGTGTTCAGTATTCTTGAAAAAGAATACGAGCCAACACTGGTGCTTATGCCGGATGTTATTGCAAAAGGATCTGCTGCTTATGCCTTGTATCAATTGGTGCTGCAGCATTGTGCAAAAACACAAAGCCGTTTCGGCATCTTTGATGTAGTGCAGTCCAATGCACAAACTTCTGATGATGATATTGCACAGTTCCGCGGTACAGATACCGACCCCGGTATCGGAACAACAGCGCTTAACTATGGTGCTGCATATTATCCATGGTTAAAAACTTCTATCATCCAGAATACGGAAATTGATTTTACCAACCTTGATGCAAGCGTTGACCTGGGAACACTGTTACCGGAAGATGCAGCAAAACAGGTGGTAACAAATATGAAAGCATTAACGCCGGAAAAACTGGCCGCTTCAAGAATAAATGTGCATCAGTCATTAAAAGCTTCCAGCTCTACTTATGTAAATATCCTGGAAGAAATAAGGGCGAAGCTGAACCTGCTGCCTCCAAGTGCAGCTATGGCAGGCATCTATTCATTGATAGACAGTTCAAGAGGTGTATGGAAATCACCGGCCAATGTTTCTGTAGCTATGGTTAATTCTCCTTCTTTAAATATATCACACGATCAGCAGCAAAAAATGAATGTTGATGTGATCGGCGGTAAATCCATCAATGTTATCCGTCCTTTCCCGGGCATCGGTACGTTGGTATGGGGCGCCAGAACATTGGATGGCAACAGCCAGGATTGGCGCTACATCAATGTAAGAAGAACACTTATAATGATCGAACAATCATTAAAGCTGGCAACACGTGCCTTTGTTTTTGAACCAAACGATTCAGGAACATGGGTTACACTGCAAAGCATGATGAACAACTTCCTGTTCAATTTATGGAAACAGGGGGCATTGGCAGGCTCTGCACCGGAACAGGCATACAGCGTTCAGGTAGGATTGGGTGTTACCATGACACCTAATGATATACTGGATGGTATATTGCGTGTATCCGTTAAGGTAGCTATTGTTCGTCCTGCTGAATTCATCGTGATCACATTCCAGCAGCAACAGCAGCAATCATAATATTGATCGCTTTTGTAATTGTTCTACAACCAAAATTTTAATTCTTAAAAAAAATATTTTATGGCAGATAATGGCTCAGCTCAATCAGCAAATGTTTGGCCCCTGGTCAAGTTTGCATTTTCCGTTAAAATCGGCGACACAGAAATGATGTTCCAGGAAGTAACCGGTCTTTCTTCAGAAACACAGGTTATTGAATATCGTGTAGGAAACAGTGCAGTATTTTCCAATGTTAAAATGCCTGGCATTAAAAAATTCGGGAACGTTACATTGAAGAAAGGCATCTTTAAAGATGACAAAGCAATGTGGACGATGTACAACCTGATCAAGATGAATACTATTGAACGCAAAACTGTTACGATCAGTTTGCTGGATGAAGCACAGGCAGTGGCCATGTCGTGGACGCTGGATAATGCTTTCCCATGTAAGATGACAGTAACCGACATGAAAGCAGATGCCAACGAACCGGCAGTGGAATCAATGGAACTGGCGCATGAAGGTTTGAAAATAGTGGCGTAATAATATTCATTCTTAACTGATTGTAAAATGGCGGGTAGTCAAAGTAGGTATTATCCCCCTGTAGGTTTTTATTTCAACGTCAAAGTAGATGGTATTACCGGTATCAACGAGGCCAGCTTCCAGGAAGTGAGCGGATTGGAAGCAAAGATTCAGACAGAGGATATACAGGAGGGAGGGGTGAATCAGTTTGCCCGTAAATTACCAAAAGGTGTTCAATACAATAATCTTATCCTGAAGCGGGGATTGATAAAATCTTCCCCGCTTATGGATTGGATCAATAACGCTGTAGAGAATTTTATCTTTGAACCAAAACTAGTAGAAGTAAATCTGTTATTTCAGAACGGAACCCCCTCTATAAACTGGACATTCATCAACGCCTACCCGGTATCAGTTAAGATATCAGACCTTAATGCACAGGACAACAAGATCGTTGTAGAAACACTTGAACTGGCCTATTACTATTTTGTACGCACCGATAATTAATTGACTTGCCATGCCTATCGAAATTCGGGAATTGGTCATTCGTGTCACTGTTAATGAAAAAAAAGCAGTGCAGCAGAGTGTCAATGCCGAAAAAGATAAATTGCTGGAACTGAAAAGCAAGATCGTTAAAGAGTGTGTGGAGAAAGTACTTTCGGCAATGGAAAACATTAGTGCACGCTAAACATGGAACTGAAAAAGATCAAAATAGAATCGTTTAAGAATCCGTCATGCAGCTTAAGTGAAAAAGTTGGTGAGATAGATGCTTTTATTAATCCTAAAGAATATACCCGTTCCATAAAAGTTGATTACACACAGGAAAAGATCGTTGGCGATCCGCAGGCCACCTGGTCATTTACCAATTACGGTACACAAAGCCTTACGTTAGGAGACATTGTTGTTGACGGAACCGGCGTTGTAAATAATACGTACAATAATAAAGATGTAGATGGGTATATAAAAAAATTCCAGGCGGTTGTTTGCGATTATATAGGTGTTGAGCACCGTCCTGCTTATCTCAAGATCACGTGGGGGAAATTATCGCTGATCTGTGTCTGCGAATCTTTTAGTGTAAAATATACGTTGTTCAATCCTGATGGTACTGCATTGCGTGCGATCATTACACTGGGGTTGATCAACACAGTGGATTTTGATACCAAAACAAAAAAGGCAAGACCAAGTTCACCTGACCTCACCCACTTAAGAACCGTTAAGGCCGGCGATACACTTCCGTTGATGTCGTACCAGATATATGGCGACAGTTCTTTTTACCTGGAACTGGCAAGAGTGAACGGGCTTAATAATATTAATGCAATCAAACCGGGCGACCAGTTGTATTTCCCACCTTTAAAAAACTAGACTATGGCCGCCGCTTCTCCTTATGCTGGTTTGGTAGATACAACGGTACAGCTTAAAATAAAACTGGACGGCGCCGATATGAGCGACGATTATGGTATTCAATCTATAAATGTAACCCACAGCGTAAATAAGATATCTATAGCAGAAGTAGTATTGAGAGGAGAAGCGGAAATTGATTCCGGTACTATCGCTATAACAGATGGTGATGACTTTAGTCCCGGCGTAAAGATACAGATACTGGCAGGCTATAATGATGTAGCTGTTAAAAGTATTTTTACCGGCTACATTGTAAAACACGCAGTTGAGCTGAGTGCAGAATCATTTTACACTTTTAAGGTCATCTGCAAGCATGAAGCTGTTAAGATGACCTACAATGCAGTGGAAAGATATTTCTCGGCCAAGACGGATGACGCTATCATAAAAGAAATTCTCGGGAAGTATAGTATATCCTGTACGGTAGATTCGGCTTCAGAGTCATATGAAAGTATGTATCAAAAGATGGGAACCGATTGGGATTTTATATTATCACGTGCCGATTTTAATGGCTTTATTATTTGCCTTGATGGCGATGACCTGTCAATTAAAAAACCGGCAATATCATCTTCGCCTGTACTCGAACTGGAAGCCGGGGTTTCTATGATCTCTTTCGAAGGCGAGCTTAATGCAGAAGGGCAGCCCACCGGTATTGAAGCATCGGCCTGGGATACAGCTACTGTAGCACTGATAAAATCTACAGCAGCAGAACCCACTGTGAACAGCCAGGGAAATATAACCCCGCAAACGTTATCAACAAAACTTTCGCAGGAGCAATTAAAGGTAATATCAACCGTGCCCATGACAAGCAGCGATCTGCAGGGTTGGGCAAACAGCATATTATTACGTAAACGATTAAGTGCTTTTAAGGGGAAGGTTAAATTTATCGGTAATGCAACTATCAAAACAGGCAACCTGGTTACCATAGCCGGTGTTGGAAAGAAACTGAATGGAGATGCTTTCGTATCTTCTGTGATACATAATATTGATACCAGCAATTGGAATACGACAGTTGTTTTTGGCCTGGACGACAGGTTCATTCACGAAAAAGAAAATTTTTCCTATGCCCCTGCTACGGGCCAGTTGCCTGCTATGCAGGGCATACACCTGGCAACTGTAAAAAAGATAGATGCTGATCCTGCCGGTTTCTCACGGATACAGGTAACCCTGCCTTCCAATGCAGAAACAGAAGCAGGTATATGGGCAAGGATGACCAGTTATTATTCAACAGGCGATGCCGGTAATTTCTTTATCCCGGAAGTAGGGGATGAGGTGGCGGTAGGTTTTTTAGATAACGATCCCCGGTATCCCGTGATATTGGGATCATTGTATAATGGTAATAATAAACCGCCTTATACAGTAGAGAGTACAAATAAAATAAAAGCAATTGTTACCAAGAGTAAGATGAAGATAGAGTTTGACGAAGATAAAAAGATCATTACGTTGGTAACACCCGGGGCAAACACGATCATAATAAGTGACGACGGCAAGTCCATCGAGCTGAAGGATCAGAACAGCAATAGTGTTAAGCTGAGCAGCGATGGTATAACACTCGATAGTGCAAAGGATGTCAGCATATCGGCTAAAGGAAATATTACCCTGGATGCTGTGGGTAAAGTAAGTGTTAGTGCAAAACAGGATACTGCAATTGCAGGGATGAATGTAACAGCAACGGCACAGGTTGGTTTTACCGCTAAAGGAAATGCAACAGCCGAAGTATCGGCATCAGGACAAACAACGGTGAAGGGTGGAATAGTAATGATCAATTAAAAAAATAATTTTTATTGTATGGGAATGCCTGCAGCAAGATTAACGGATATGCATACCTGCCCGATGGTAACACCGGGGTTGCCGCCAATACCGCATGTTGGCGGCCCTATAACCGGGCCGGGAGCCCCAACAGTACTTATAGGCAATTTGCCGGCGGCAGTGATGGGGGATATGGCCGTTTGTGTGGGCCCGCCAGACTCAATTATAAAGGGATCTGCTACAGTAATGATCTGCGGAAAACCTGCAGCACGGATGGGGGATACCACAGCGCACGGAGGATCGATAGTATTAGGTTTGCCAACAGTATTAATAGGAGGATAAAATATGCAACAGGAACTTAAATCATTTTTGGGAACGGGTTGGGGATTTCCCCCAACGTTCAATAAATTTTCCAATACTGTTCACATGGTATCTGATCTTGCAGATATTGAACAGAGTATCCGTATCATATTGGATACCTATCCCGGTGAGCGTATCATGCAGCCTGAGTTTGGTTGTTTTATAAAGCGTTTTGTTTTTGAAAAGATAGACCAGTCGCTGATCATGAAGATCAATGAAGAGATAGACAGGGCGCTGTTGAATTTTGAGCCACGTATAAATTTCATTGATACAGAAGTAATAGAAGAAGACGATTATAATGGCTTATTATTATTGCGGATCAATTTTTCGGTGATCATTACCAATACACGATATAATATCGTTTATCCATTTTATATTAATGAAGGTACCAACGTATCTATATAAAAATAAAAAAGGAACTAGCAGATTGCAATGGGAAACACCAACTCATATCATACAGATGGGCTTAACCAGGGAGACAGGTATCCTGCTGCACTGCAGCCGGCGTTTTTCCAGGTGGAGGAAAGAGATGCTGATGATCTGCTGATGTTCATTGCCAAACTGGCAAGCGAGTTCAATTATTACAATATCAATAATTCCATAGAGGGTAACTGGGAAGATTTCTTTTTATCTGATGTAAATATCATGACACGTGTTTTCGTAAGAAAAGACGTTAACAATTTTCTGCGCAGGTACGATGCCTTAAAAAATAAACTGATCAGGGAGATAGAAGAGAAGGAACTGTTGAATACCCTGCAGCAGCTGATGGAGTATATCTATACTTTCGCATTGGTGCAATTGCAGATACACGAAAAATTTAAAAAATCGGCCGGGGTATATGATTTTGAAGGGCTGAAAGAATTTAAAAAGATCATTGAAGGGTATGATGTTTATGATGGGGAGATCAATAAGCTGCTGTCGTTTTATGAAGAGGCAGAAAGGGAATTTGGCCCTGCATTTAAATTAAAACATGTTGATGAACTGAAGCGATTGTTGAACGTTCAGGAAGATACTACAGATTATGAGCCTGTATTTAATAATGGAACAACTGTTCACGAAAAGATATTGGGTGCTATTAATTACATCGACACGCTTTTTTCGGCACTCGGTTTAAAATACAACAGGCTCATCGATGCCTCGGTTTATTATCTGCATAAACAAAAAACAGAAACGATCACTTATGCGCCGCATATTGGGTTAATGATGTCGTTCCTGGATATATTTCAGTACCTGAAGAATGATCTGAATCAATACACACAAAAGCACCTGGAATTCTTTTACAGAAGAGTACTGAACATACATCAACGAAACGCAGTAGCTGATAAAGTAGATGTGATATTTGAGCTGAACCCTGGCGTTAAACAATTTCAGCTTTCAAAAGGAGAACTGTTACTGGCAAACATTCCCGGGCAGGTAGCAAAAGATATCTTTGAGCTGGATGAAGATATTTTAATTACAAAGGCAAAAGTGATAGAACTTAAAACGGCTTATGTAAGTGAGAATGTAAAGATCCGCTCTAAGGATGAAGATATTGAGGATGTAAAAGAATTTAAAGTTTATTCCTGCGATAATCCCGTTCCGGAACCGGCAGCTTTTTTAAAAGCTAATAATGGTTGTACTTCATGGCCCGTGCTGGGTGAGGACCAGGCGGAACTCCCCAAAGAATTATTATCTATGGAAGAAGCCGGAATCGGGCTGATAGTAGCTTCACCGTTGCTGTATGCTGTAGATGGTAAACGTTATTTCAGGATCAGGTTTTATATTTCTCCAGCTTCCTTTACACTTTTTTACCAGCACGTGCTGGATTTTGCATTACTCTCCGGTATTAATGAAGAAGTAGTTATTTATGAAATGCTGAACAAAGCCTTTGTTGTTGATATTACAGCAAAGGATAAGTGGATGCGTATCAACAAATATGTTACGGCTTATTCATTAAATAAGGAAGAGCAGGCCGGTAGTAAGCCGCAGGAAAAATTTATTGAGATCGAATTTGAACTTAATCAGAATGACCCGGCTGTTGGCATCTATTCTCCCGAAGTACATGGTTCTACATACGATTGCAAATGGCCAATGGTACGCATGTTGGTGAACAATAACTCGTTTTACAATCCCTATACTTTTTTTAACGGGGTAAAGCTGGAAAGGATAACGATCAATGTTTCCGTATTCGACAGCGAGCAGGTAAAGCTGCAGAATAATATCGGTACGGTCAGTACTGCTACCCCTTTTCAAATATATGGCCCGCAGCCCGCAGCAAGCTCTTATATTGATATCAAGAACACAAATATTTTTAACCGCTATTGCAAATCATTTACCATAAAGCTGAACTGGTTCAATCTTCCAAAAGAAAAAGGCGGCTTTGAAACGTATTACGAGGGATATGATGAGCACATTACGAACGACTCATTTAAAGTAGCCATCAGCGGATTGAATGAAGGTAAATTCATTCCTGAGCATGATGACCAGCAGGTATTCAACATGTTCAACATGAAAAAGAATGCCGGCTTCAAACAATACCTTAGTTCTGTAACGACGATAAAGGATATTGATTTTGGTAAGATACGTTTTGCCAATGAGCCAACACTGGAACAGGAAGAGGAGAATGTAAACGAGATACATTTTAAAGACGGCGCAGTACGCATTGAGTTGGTAGCGCCTAATGATTCATTTGGCCACAAAGCATACCCGATCATTTTTCCAAGAACTATCATGAATAATGCAAAGCGCTTTGTTAAGAAAGTGCCTATTCCCAATCAGCCCTATATACCGGTTGCAAGAGCTGTTAAAGTAGATTACGAGCTGGAATATTCAGAAGTAGTTACAGGAAATAAAACAGAAAATACAGCAAAGATAAATACCTGCCTGTGGCATTACTCGCCCTTTGGTTATAAACAGGTTTATCCGCATGAACATAGCTCGGCTATTACCGTTATACCTTCTGTTGACTATGAAGGTAATCTGTACATCGGTCTTTCTGATCTTGTTCCTGATAAAGACCTCGTATTTCTTTTTCAACTGGAAGAGAATAATTTTTTACAGGTAGAAAATGAAACAGAAAAGATCCAGTGGAGTTACCTGGATAATAATGAATGGGTAAAGATCGACCCATTGAACGTTTTGGAAGATAACACATTTGGATTCATCAGTACCGGTACCATCAGGTTAAGGATACCCGCTCATATTACCACAGGCAGCACAGTATTGAATCCTGCTTATTATTGGCTAAGGGCTTCCTGCGCAGCGTATGTACGGTCAAGAGTAAAAGGTGTGTTTACGCAGGTGGGTACGGCAACAAGAAAAACAGATCTTGTCAACAGCGATATATCAATGTTGCTTGCCCCCGGATCAATAACAGAATTTTCCCGGAAGATCCCGCAGGTGGCAACGATCATTCAGCCATTCCATTCTTACAATGGCCGTTCGGCAGAAACCACTGATGAATATTATGTTCGGGTAAGCGAACAGTTACATCATAAGCAACGCTTGCTTACAGCAGAAGATATATCAAAGAAGATACTGGAAACTTTTCCGGAAATACATAGGGTAATATGCTATAACAGCGGGGCAGAAAAAGCATTGGCAGAATCGGGCCAGGATATGCAGGTAGTGATCATTCCACGCATCAAGAATTTAGCAGAGCTGGAAGCAACTAATGAGCCTAAGGTTAACCTTGCAACACTCTACAGCATCAGGCGCTACCTGAACAAATTTCTTTCGCCATTCTTAAAAGTGGAAGTTCGCAACCCGGTTTATGAAAAGATAAAAGTAGTATGCAGTGTTGTGTTCAACGATAATAAGAACCGTGAAAATAATGGTAATTATATCCAGCTGCTGAATAATGATCTCAAAAAATTCATTTCACCCTGGGCAATAAGTGCAGATGAAGATATCAAGAACAAAGGCGGACTTTATCCTTCGGAAATATTGAACTTTATAAAAAAATGCCCTTACGTAAGTTATGTTACCGGGTTTACGGTATTGCATTTTTACAAGGAATACAACAGCAGCACAGCTTCAACAGAAGCGAGGCTGGTCGATTCATCGCAGATGAAGATAAGGTTCCTGAAAGGCTCGGGTCCGGGTGCGATACTCATCTCTTCCGATGCGCATGATATTACAGTACTTGATGCACAGGGATACAGGAAGCCGCCGAAGACAGGTATAGGCGGACTGGTAATTGGAAATGAATTGCTGGTTGATATACCACATGATGCATCTTCTTATACAAGCAGGGATGCAGTAGCCGATGTTGATCCGGGAGATACTATCGAAATTCAGTTTAACCATAATTTATAATTATTATGACACCAAATGCTAATAATAAATCGCTGGGGAGAGAAGAGCTAAAGAACTACTTCCGCAACGGGCAGATACCAACCGAGAATCATTTTGAGTTATTGATCAATTCGATGATCAATAAACAAGATGACGGTTTTTCAAAAGATGCGGATAATGGTTTTATTATTTCGGCAACGGGCAACTCTAAAAAATTTCTTACACTTTATAAAGATGTGAATGACCTGGAGCCTTTCTTTTCATTTGAAAAAGATGACCAGGGTAAAGCAGCCATGAAGCTGAATACTTCAACAGAAAATGACTCTGATGACAAGAGTTTCTTTTTTGGTAAAGAAGGCAATATGGGTATTGGCAAGCGTTGTGATAAAGATCTGAAACTGCAGGTAAATGGTTTTGCCGGGATGGATGGCCGTATCGGCACCTATAAATCAGGTGAAGAAGATGCTGATGGAAAATGGAAAACGATACTGGAAGGACTGGACTATTGCAATGCTTTTGAGATAGTGGCCCGTACAGGTAAGCGTGGTACCGGTAAGTTTGCTTTTCTTCATGCTATTGCCGTTGCCACTTTTGGACATTCACGAAGCAGGATAAGAAAGACATCGGCGCATTATGGTTTTTTCTGGAACAAGATCAATCTTCGCTGGCATGGTACTACACACAATTATAAACTGCAGATAAAAACAAACAGCAATTACGGCCATAACACAAAGATATTTTACAAGATCACGCAGTTGTGGGACGATGAATTATTTATGCCGGCTGAATATTATAAATAAACAAGAGAAATTTAACAGGATAGTTGCGCTATGGCAAATGAAATAAATACTGAGCTTTTATTGCAAAAAGATACCCGTGCCGGTACAGCGCTGAACTATGCTTTTTTGCGTGCCAAAGGAATTGAATTGCTGCAACAGTATTCAGGAAACACCTGGTCTGATTTTAATTTACATGATCCCGGTGTTACGATCCTGGAATACCTGTGTTTTGGTCTTACTGATCTTGCTTACAGAACCAATTTTCCCATAGAAGATATTCTTACCGGTAAAACAGGAAAGATAAACCGAAAGAAGAACCTGTTCTTTACTGCGGATGAAATATTAACTACCAACCCGGTAACCATAAATGATTTCAGGCGGCTGATCATTGACAATGTTCCTGAATTATATAATGTATGGGTAGAGCCGGTAATATCGGATACCAGGATACAATATACCAAAGGCGTGTATCGCGTTATCATGCAGTTGAATGCAGAAACTATTGAGCAGTTTAAAATGGAGACTGATAAAAAGAAAGTACAGCGCATTGAAAATTCTATCATTGAAAAAGTAAAGAACATTGTACACAACAGCAGGAACCTGGGAGAGGATTTTGAAGAATTTATATTACTGGAACCCTGCGAAGTGGAGATACAGGCAGATATAAATGTTGACAGGAATAAATTTTCAGAAGATGTTTTGGCAGAGATATATGCAGCGCTGAACAAGGCATTGAACCCTGAATTAAAATTTTATACCGAAAAAGAATTATCGCTTAAAGGCTATCCCCACGAAATGATCCATGAAGGGCCGCCGCTGCAGCACGGTTTTATAACAGAAGAGGAATTAAAACCCAGGACAAGATTTATTGATCCTGCTGACCTGCTGAAAGCGATAACAGAAATTGAAGGCGTAAAGCTGGTGCAGCATCTTTTGCTGAAAGTAAATAATATTGAGTACGATAACAGGGTGTGCAACCTTGATGAAAATGAGTTTCCTTATTTTGTTTTCAATAAAGAAAAACCTGCGATACGGCTCTTCAATGAAAATTACGAGATACCGGTAAAGCAAAATCTTTTTTTTAATCTTCTCTCCAAAAAAATAGATTCTGCCAAACGGCATTATATCAAAAAACCGGCATTACCCGATGATCATTTTCCCATAGAAGGTAAATACCGTAACCTGCAGGATTATTATTCGGTGCAGCATTTATTCCCGGTAATTTATAAATTGAATGTGCATGGTATCGACAGCTCGTATATTGCCAACGGCATAGATAATGGTACCATCTCGGATATTGCCAAAGCCAAGCAGCTAAAGGCTTTCCTGATGCTTTTTGAACAGCTGATGGCAAATTATCTTTCGCAGCTTACCAATATCGACGCTATTTTTTCCGCATCGGTAAATGACGCGATGGCGCATACCTATTTTTTTCAACCGCTTTATACAGTGCCGGGCGTTGAAAATATCATCAATTCTTTTTTCAATAATGACCGGATGCCTACACAGGCGCAATGGGATAAATTTATAGCAGATCAGCATAATGCTTATATGAATATTTTGCGCAGCGGTATTGAAACAGATGATACTTATATAAAGCGAAAGACAAGAGCTATAGATCACATGCTGGCACGCTTTAATTGTACACCGCAAAAATATCCTGTAGAAATATTCATACAAACCTATAACTGGAAAAGCAATCATGATCGTATCAATACAGAGTTATTGTGGAAATCCAGTTTGCTTGAAAATGTTATAACACTTTCGAGGAATCGTAACCTCGCTTTTAATTATTATAAAAAGAATGGTATAAGACAGCGGGCAGGCTTTGAAGAAAGAGTGGCCCGGCTTTTATTCATACAGGATGTTACAGAAAGGGTGTTGGGTGACGTTCCCGAAAATTTTGATCCTGCAATCAAGGTCAATGCTGTGCCGGGTACCCCGGCCGAGACTCCCGGAAAAACGGGACAGGTTAAATGGGAAAATGAAACGTTTGAAATAGCAGAAGATGAGAATGATACCAGGTCCGGTGAAGAAAACGACCAGGATGCTGCACAACATACCGGGCGAAGAAAGAGCAACACTGCTTTTTTAAAAGATGCCCTTAATGAAAATTATTACAGGATAGTACCGGATAATAAAAGCAATGGTCAGCAGCTTATTTATAGGTCTCCGTTGGATAAGTACTGGCAGGTAATAGGCAAATTTAAAAACCGTATTGCGGCAGGTACGGCCCTTAATAAATTCATAAGCCATCTTACAAAAATAAATATTGCTTCAGAAGGTTTTCATGTAGTAGAACATGTTCTGTTGAAGCCGCCGCTTGGCTCCCGGTTCTTCGGGTTTAATTTTTTTGATGAAAAAGGACATCTTTTGTGCAGGCAGGATGATTGGTTAACCTTTGCTGAAAGAGAAAAGATACTGACCACTATCTGTAATACACCCAAATTGCCCGGCGTAGATAATTATAGTGAGGTGGCAAAGTATTTAGAAGAATTATGCGATATTAATATGGAGCATGGCAGCACAGGAGGAAATTTTGTGCGTCCATCTGTATTGTACTATTCAGGAAAAAAAGACCAGGTGCAAAAAATATTCCGCCGGCTTATACGGAACCTGAAAGAATTCAATCAGTCGGGCAATTTGGTATTTCCAAAAATGCAAAGTGTGATAAGGGTTACCGACGATGTTATCGTGCCGGAAGATTTTTTTAATTTTCGTATCACAGTTGTATTGCCTTCCTGGCCCGCAAGGTTCCAGGATGCTGTCTTTCGCACGTTCACCGAAAAATTATTTGTAAAGAACAGCCCGGCTTATATGCGTTTCGATTTTAAATGGCTGGATATAACCGAAATGAAAATTTTCGAGAAAAAATATTTTCAATGGCGGGAAGCAATGAACACTTTCAAATTCAGTGTTCAATGTATTGAAGATGCAGGCGAACTCATTTCGTACCTCTACAGTGAAAATAAAAAATAACTATTTCATTAACAGCTTAAACTCCTTCCATTGGGAAGCCAACAATTCTCAATACAGCAAAATATCTTTGAGATAGATACCGCCGACAGGGAGAATGTGCACCAGTTGCAAAACAGGATAAGTAAGCTTGTGAATGACCGCCTCACCGAAAGGATGAAAGAATATTTTGACAAAATAATTCCGGAAGATCATTTGCTTACCATCGAACAACTTTCTTATGATATCGGTGAGGTAAGCTGGGATGATATGGAAGATGAAATTGAAGAGCGCTTCATGAGAGCGCTGGAAGATGATCTTTCTGCACGCCTTTATCTTTTGCAACAACCGGATTCCGGTACAGCCAGCGGTATCCAGTCATCCGGTATCCTGGCAAGTAAATCAGCATTGCTGGAATATTTTCTTTTAACCGGAACAATGCCCTGGTGGTCGGGCTCATTTGCAGCTATCGACCTGGAAGATATACTCGATGATTTTTACCAAGATGACCGGCAGGGATTGAAAGAGATGCTATTGCGCAGCGGAAAAAAAGAACAGGTAAGGATACGTATTGTAAACCAGTTCTCAGAAAAAGCTATTCAGAAGATTATCAAAGCAGTTGCGTACACAGAAGCAGAATATATTTTCCAGAGCCAAAAAGAAATTGTTGAAGTAGAAAAAGAAAGGCAACTGGTAAAGACAAGCTTAACAGCATTCAGTAAAGCAGTATGGTTATTTATCCTGAATTATTTGCTGGCAGAGCAGGGTAGTAATTTCAGTAAAAAAATGTTCATTAAAAGTAATCTTATCCAGCTGGCAGCCACCTATAATATCAGCTTTCATGATGTGCTGCATGTTTTTTACGATGCATTGGAACAGGAAGCTAACCCGAAAAAATATGAATCGCTTAAAGTATTTATTAAAGAAATAGTAGAAGAAGAAACAGTGGACATAACACCACAACATTTACAAGAGCAGGAAACAATAAACCAGGTAAAAAATGCAAAAGATGTAAAAGCGGTAAACGAACTACAGTTACTACGATATTATCTTAACTCCGCTTCGCTGCCTTATGTATATGAGCGGCTGAGCAGCAAAGAATTATCAGAGATATTGTTGAATGCGGCACGGGTATTTCCTGCTGAAGCACGCAGTATCATGCTTGAGCGTACGGGTATAAGATCTGGCACTTTTGAGCACCTGTACAAATTATTAGGAGCCGCAGGAGTAAAAAAATTATTCAGTATCATATTTCCACGGGAGGAAAGAAGAATAAGTGAGATAGCTGCAATATTGCAGGCATTGCAGATAAGCAGCCCTTTTGTACCGCTCACCAGCAGCGAATTAAATACAATAGTATGGCAATTCTTTTTTGATGCAGCAGTATTGTCAATAGATTCAGGTTTTTCTGAAGAAGCAATATTGGTCACAGTTATAGACAGATTGGAAAGTGAATATGGTGCAGGCCGTTTTACAACATGGCATTTACTGGCAACATCACTGGAAGCCGCTGCCGGCAGCAGTATGCAGCATCAGCAGGCATTTAGAACAGTGCAGGAGATCGTTATAGCAAAGATAAAAAGAGATACAGGTGCAACTGACCGGGCAACAACACAATTGCAGGATCAGGTAGTATATCCTTATGAAAACGAAATACCGGTATTACACCATCCTAAAAAACTAAATGATGTTTTACGGTACCTGCTGCAATACGGAAGTATTCCCTGGTGGGGCGAAGAATTTTATTATCGTCCCGTTGCTGATATGATGCTTGAATTGTACAGGAATAATAAGCAAGCCTTGCTGATGATATTCAGGCAGAGCATGCAATCGCAGCAAATGAAAAAACGTTTTCTTGATAATATCCCTGTAGAGATCATAGACGAGATACTGCATGAATTACCTGGTGGAAAGGATGTATCGCTGTATGTAGCAGGCTTTTCAGTGTTGCTGGAAAAAACGGCAATGATGAAATACTACAGTGCTTCCTTTATTCAAAAAAGTCTTTTTGCAATAGCTGTTGATCTTTTAACAGGCGCCGGGTATGCATTGTTTTCGGGAACTGCTTTTTATAAGGAAGCCGTATTACGCCTTTCCGGTTTTTTGAAAATAACACCGGAAGAGTTTACCCTTAAAATAATTGAAGCAGCTGTAAACGATATGGATAGTATAACAGGTGATGACCAGTTGCTTGTGCTTCTTTCAACAGCAGCTATATTTAAAATGGGAGCAGCAGCAAAAGATGTTTTGGTAAGCCTGCAAAATTTAATCCACCGCGTAACAATTCATCCATCTTCGGCAGAGGAAGATAATTCACACAGCAATACAACAGCAGCACTGCAAAAACTGTTGCCGGGCAATATTATAACAGGAGAAAAAGGAACAGCCTTTGTTTCAACATTGCTTGAGTATTTTCTTACCTGGCATCGCTTCCCGGATTCAGTTAAACACCTGGAAGAAAAAGAACGGGACAAGCTGCTTAAAATATTGATCACTTATTTATACCGGGAAGATAAGAACAGGTTGGAAAATATTTTTTCGAAGCCTGCTGTATCCGCTATCGCAGCAATATATAGTATAGAATTATTTGCGGATCATAAAGATATCCTGGAAAATGAACTGTTTATTTACCTGTCGCAAATAAGCCAAAACAGTAAACCGGTACAAGGCGATATGCAGCCTGCATTGTTTGCTTTCGAGCAGGTAGAAGCTGTAGAACAGCAACATACTTTCAGCCTGGAAGATTTTTTTATTGGCGATGATAATGAAAGCCATGGAAGTATCCCCCCGGCACTGATTCACAAACAATCCCTGCAGATATTGGAATATTTTCTGCGCTACAATAAACTGCCTGATAACATACTGGTTGGCAGTGCCTGGAAAATGAACCTGTTGTTAAAAGAGATAATAGTTTTTCTGTTTAACAACGATCCATCTTTTATTCAGCAATCATTTGACCGGCAGGATATTTCTATTGAAGCAAAACTGCACCTGTACGATCTTTTTGCAATAAGCAGCGATATCGTAACAGATAAAATATCCAGGCTGATGGATGTAAAAAGAGAAAACGATTTTATACAGTTTCTCCTTACATCTGCGGATATTCCCCATCTCATTAATAAGAACAACATCAGTGAATTTGTAGAAAGCTATTTACAAAGCGAATGGAAAATTAAAAAACAGGATAGCATAGCCTGGCTGATGGGGTCGCCTTCTTTTGCGAAGATCGTTTTGGAAAAAGGCGGTATTGTTGCCTTACTAAAATTTGCTGAACACCAGGTGTCCTGGTCTTATGCAGGAGCATCTGTCATTCAGTTATGGTACACCTTGATCCTACAGGGCATCAGCAGCAGTTATGACAGGGAAAGAGTAGCAGAGCTGTTCAAACGGTTCAATATTAACTTTATCTCGGGCTACTTATCTATAAAAAGTGATGAAGAATACAGTACAGTCTTCCTGGAATTTTTAGCAGAATACCTGGGGGGAGCGGCAGTGTCGATCTTTAAAATGCTTTTCGGATTTATAGCTGTTGCCGGTAACAATGCTGCTGTATTGCAAACAGAACAGGGCAAAAAGATACTATTGCTGTTACGCAAAAAAGTATTGCAGCAGGAAGAACAGCAATACATCCATTCCAGGCTGGATGAGGCTAGCAATCGGGAGTTCACCGCTATGAAAAAGAAGGAGGAGGAAACGCTGCCGGTGCAGCAACAGGCAGATGACAGAAAAAAACAGGAGGATAAAGCGAAAGCTGAAGAAGAAGAAAAAGAATTACTGAAAGAAAATAAGAATGGCTTTTATATCAGGAATGCCGGGCTCATATTGTTTCATCCTTTCATTGAAACTTTTTTTACCCGGACGGGGTTAATGGAGAAACGAAAATTCATCAGCGAAGAAACAAGGAACAGGGCAGTGTTGCTGCTGCAATATCTTGCCAGTGGCAAAACAGAACAGGAGGAACATGAGCTGGTATTGAATAAGATATTCTGTGGCGTTCCTCTTACAGAGCCTGTGCCGGTAAGGTTTATACCTACGCAGCAGGAAACAGATACCTGCGCAGAACTGTTTAAAGTTATTATAGAGCGCTGGCCCAAAATGGCAAATGCATCTGTGGATGGTATGCGGGCATCGCTTATATTGCGTAATGGCGTGATCAAGCTTACAGAAGAAGATGGCTGGTACATGAGAGTAGAACAAAGGGGATACGATATAATTTTACAAACACTTCCATGGGCCTTTGGTTTTGTTAAACTGGCCTGGATGGATAAACCGATAACTACAGAATGGATCTGACGAATTTAAAAGCAAATGCTGCAACGCTTTTTGCAGAACTGCAATGGCTCGGTAGAGTTATTGATGCCCGTATGCAATTATACTGGAACAGGCCGGGTGATCATAAAAGTATTTATGATGTAGAGCCACCTGACCTTTCCAACGATACCTCATTGTATGCACAGGTGATAAAACATTACCGGGTAAATTTTGAAGAGCGGGTGATATTATTGTTATCGCTTGCGCCGCATGTACAACCGCATTTGCTGGATGTGTTCTTTGTAAAGAATGCAGATTACGACAGGGGCTTTACAGAATTTGGCGGCATAAAAGGGAAGAGTCATTCCGGTTTTATACCCACCGGAGAAACAGCAGCATTTATACTGGCCGCAAATAATTTAGAGAGCAGGTTCAATATCCTGGAGATTTTTGGTGAAGATCATTTCTTCCAGAAATTCAAGATACTTAAGCTGGTGAATACTGCCTCTGATGAACCTTTCTTAAGCGGGGTGCTCAGCATCCATATCGAATACTTAAATTATTTTACGAATGGTGTAACCCACAAACCGGATTACAATGTAAACTTTCCGGCTAAAAGAATATTTACCGAACTGGATTGGGACGACCTGGTATTGGAAGCGCATACACTTACTGAAGTACTGGAGATACGCGACTGGATAGAACATGGCGATACGTTGCTAAATGATTGGGGCATGAAGAAAAAGATCAAACCGGGATACCGTGCGCTTTTTTATGGTCCGCCCGGAACAGGTAAAACATTAACAGCCTGCCTTTTGGGAAAAGCTGCCAACCTTGATGTTTACCGCATCGATCTTTCGATGGTGGTATCAAAATATATTGGTGAAACAGAAAAGAACCTGGCGAATATTTTTGACCAGGCGCAGAATAAGAACTGGCTGTTATTCTTTGATGAGGCAGATGCCTTGTTTGGAAAGCGTACGCAAACCAGCAGTTCCAATGACCGCCATGCCAACCAGGAAATTTCTTATTTGCTGCAGCGCATTGAAGATTACCCGGGTGTTGTAATGCTGGCTACTAATTTAAAGGCCAACCTGGATGAAGCTTTTACACGACGCTTTCAATCGATGATCTATTTTGCCATGCCCAACGAAAACCAGCGCAAGCGGTTATGGAAGAATTCATTTTCTGAAAAAACAACACTGGAAGAAAAAGTAAATCTTGATGAGATCAGTAAAAAATATGAATTGGCCGGCGGCGCAATAATCAATATAACCCGCTACAGTTCTATGATGGCGATCAAAAGAAGATCTACTGTTATTTTAATGAAAGATATTGTTGAAGGCATAAGAAGGGAATTTGGAAAAGATGGAAAGATCATGGGGTAGAGGAAAGTTGAAAATTGAACATTGAAAGTTGAACATTGAGAATTTGATTTTTCACCGCAAAGACACTAAGGCGCAAAGATCGCAAAGGATTCTCAGCGCCTCCGTGTCTCTGCGGTTATTTTTTGTAACATTCACACTTACTTTTTCGTTTCATAAATTCTAAACTTTATCTTTAGCCACCAAACCTTTTCATATGAAACGATCAGCGATCATTATATCCTTATGCTGCCTGCTTTGCAGCAGCCTTACTGCACAACAATTCAAAGTAAGCTATACACCGGCAGCGTTTAACGAATCATTCACCGGCAACCTGTATCTCTATCTTTCAAAAGATAATGCAGAGCCGCGAAATGCTTTCGTAGGGCTGGAACAGTTTACCTGTTTCCGTATGGCGGTAAAGGACCTGAAACCAGGACAAAGTGTTATCGTTAATGACAAGGCAGTAAGTTACCCGGTGGTGCCTTCGGAGATGGAACGTGGCGAATATTATGTGCAGGCTGTGTGGGACAGGAACCTTGGCGGCCGCTCTATTGCTGAAACAGAAGGGAACATCTTTAATAAATCATCACAAATAATGATCACGCAAAAACGTGACCAGGTGTACACTATTGTTTGCGACCAGGTAGTGCCACCTAAAACATTTACTGAAACAGAATTTGTAAAAGAACTGAAAGTGCCTTCCAGGCTGTTAAGCGATTTTCATAAAAAAAATTATACCCTTAACGCTGCTGTGCAGTTACCCGCAGAATATTATAAGGAACCGGAAAAAAAATTCCCGGTAGTGTTTTTGGTATTTGGCTATGGCGGCGATTATCATTATTACAGTAACATAAAAGATCCCAGCGTGCCGCTTGATACTATACCTTGTATAAAAGTATTGCTGGATGGCAACTGTCCGCTGGGGCATTCGGTATATACCAACAGTGATAACAACGGCCCATGGGGCGATGCATTGACACAGGAATTTATTCCAATGCTGGAACAAAAATACCGCTGCAATGGTGCAAGGTTATTGATAGGGCACAGCAGTGGTGGCTGGACAGTTCTGTCGCTGCAGATATATTACCCCAAAATATTTATTGCCTGTGCCTCAAGCTCGCCTGACTATGTTGATTTTAGAAGTGTTGCAAAAGTGGATATTTATACCGACAGCAATTTGTTCTATGATAAGAATAAACAACCCACTTATGGTGCAACAGTAGCAGGCAGCTTTCCGTGGGCCTCTATAAAAAATATGTACAGGGCCGAAAGAGCCGTTTCAAGAGGAGAGCAGATGCAATCCTTTAATGCAGTATTTGGTTCAAAAGGAAGCGATGGAATGCCATCACAGATATGCGATGCAATGACGGGTATGATCAATAAAACAGAAGTAGAGCATTGGAAAAAATATGACCTTTCGTTGTACCTGCGCAATAACTGGAGTACATTAAAACCCGATCTTGATGGTAAGATCAGGATATCAGTTGGTAACCAGGATAATTTCCTGTTGAATCATCCTGTTAAATTATTGGAAGAAGAAATGAAAAAAATAGGCGCCAATATGAAGTTTGAATATTATCCCGGTGATCATTTTACAGTGTCTACAAAAGAATACCGTAAAGCACAGATGGATTTTTTGAGGGACAGGTACATGGAGTGGCTGAAAAGCGCTAAGTTTTAAGTTGAACATTGAGCATTCAAAATCAAATGTCCAAAATCCAATGTCCAAAATCCAAAATCCGAAATCCAATATGGTTCAGGTCGCTTGAAGCGCCCCGACACGAATAACGAATAACCAATAACCAATAACAATTAACGAATAACAAAATAAAAATTAATCCGTCATGACATCTCCATTTTCAGATTATCAAAATGATTTCTTTCTTGATACCGGCCTCGATTGGAAAAGCAATGTGGATACATTTATCCAGTATTGCCAGGCCAAATCATTGTACGTAATAATGAATCAGCAATTATCATTGCTTAATCAACTCATCACTAAAGTAGGCGACCTGGATAATTGATAGCAGGTAACAAAAAAATAATTTTCTTCTTTAAAAAAAAGAAGAAACGGCTGTATGCCTTGCCAGTATTGGGTTTTACAGAATTCAATTATTTTGTTACAAAATTTTTTTATCAAAATACCACAAAGCGGGTATTTGATGCTACAGTTTTTCAAATTAGTTTAGCGTCCTGTTTCATCCTTGCACTATCAAAACTAACGAATGCTGTATCGTTCCCTTTTATTTCTCGAAGAGCAGTTAAATGCCTATTTCACCGTCTTGAATGAGACAAACGGTAATATAGTAAAAGAAGCTGCTGAAGTAAAAAATATCGGTACCATCGAAGAAGCAGACCTGAAAAATGCAGAGAATGTTTTTCTTACACTTGTAAATATTTCTGAAGAAGCTACGCTTAAAAATGCGCCGCATTATCAAAAAGAAAATTTTGTAACAGTATATAAGAACCCTCCGATCTATCTTAATCTTTTTATACTTTTTTCTTCCTGTTTTAAAAAGTACGAACACAGCCTGATGCACCTGTCGGCTGTTATACGTTTCTTCCAGGCTAAAAATATTTTTACTAAAAAGAACAGCAGCTCCACTATTATAGATGAGCTGGATGAATTCAATATTGTGATGGATCTCTTTTCACCAACATTTGAGCAGGTGAATTATTTATGGAGCACATTGGGCGGAAAGCAGCATCCGTTTGCATTGTACAAGCTCAGGGTAGTGATGATGGAAAAAGAAAGTACAACAGAAACAAGAGGCGTTATCAAAGAAATTACACTGAACGAAGAAACCCTGGTAAAATAACAAATGGGATTTACACTTACATATAAAACCTTGTTTGAAGTAAAAATACTGCATCATTATTTTTTAAATAAAGCAGGCGACCTGTTTGATAATATGAGTGATGCTGATAAAAGCATTGTTCTAAAAGGATATGATGTAAGGGATTTTATTTCTATTGAGCCAACTGCAGCTTGTGCAAGGATACTGAGCCGGTATCACCTGATCTATAAAAATACGCCTTCAGGCTTGATCGTAGGTACAAGGGCCAATCAAAATGCCGGAAAATTTTTCCCGGCTTTTGCAGTAGAAGATGACCTGCGTTTTACGTTCAAAGTTTTTTTCAGCGATACTTTTTTCTCTAATTATACGGCACTGCCATTAGCTAAAGACAGGAGCACTGTATATTATTTTCAAAACAGGAAATTGAACTCGCCGAAAAAATTTCCACACCTTACACAATTTGCCGCAGCATTTACCGGCGGCGAAACGTATTCATCGGGAGAGATACTAAGTGATAATGCCGCAGCGCCAACCAAACTTTTTGTTGCCAAAAAAATAAGCACCAATGCCCCGCCGCACGCAGACTGGATAAATGATGATCTTGTTGCAGGCAAGCCTTTGCAATACGCTACCCGTAACGATCTGCTGCCGGTGTACACAGACAGCATACGCTACAATACCAATGAAACAGATCTTGACCTGGCCGTTACTATAAAGAACCGGAGCGGGGATACGATCACACCAAAATTTGAAACAGTTACAGCCAACGATAAATCAGTGGCGCTGGTAGATATTCATTTATTACCCGAAGATTTTTATACCATCAAGCTGGAAGATGCGGGTAAGCCTTACTTAAAAGAATTTTCTTTTTATCGTTTATCAACGCCTAATAATGCAGATGCATTGATAGACATAATTGTAAAGAGTGATGATAACGCTTATAAAGTAACAGCAGCAGATGGTTCTTTACTGGAGCCTGTGTATGAGTTGCGGTTTAAGAACCGTTCAACAGTGTGGCGCTATCTCGGAGAAAAGTTTACCAATCTCCCGGTAAGTGGTCCGCATCCGTTAACAAAAAAAGGTGTGGTAGCGGTATCGGTGCCAAACAAAGATGGTGATCCTGTGGCCGATATGCCTAATCCGAATATCAATATGGTAAAGACGGAGCACCCGGTTTTGGATAACACACATTACAACGTGATCTCAGAAATTTATATACATTAATTAATAAAATTTTATCTGTTATGGCAACAAGTTATAAAACCCCGGGAGTGTATGTGGAAGAAATTTCCAAACTGCCGCCATCTGTGGCGCAGGTAGAAACAGCTATTCCGGCATTTATCGGGTACACTGAAAAAAACGTGTACAATGGCCTTTCATTATTGAACAAACCAACACGTATTAAATCATTGAAAGAGTATGAAGATATTTTTGGTTTCCCGAAAAGTGCTGTAGTAACTATTAATCTTAACCTGGATAATACACTCAACGGAGATGTAACGGTATCAGCACTCGAGTATCGCATGTACTATGCATTGCAATTATATTTTGCCAATGGTGGTGGCCCGTGCTATGTAACTTCTGCCGGTACATATGTTACTGCAAATGGTAAAACCCAGGCGCAAAAACATGATGAGATGAACCTGGGGCTTGTTGCTGTAGGTAAAGAAGATGAACCTACCATCTTGCTTTTTCCTGATGCACCTTTATTGGCAGAGGCATTGGTGATTGGTGATACAGATGTGCAGGTGAAAAATAAAACACAGCAATACCACCAGATGTTTAAAGATGCATTGCAGCAAAGCGCAACCCTGATGGACAGAGTTGCTGTGATCGATGTATTTGAAACCGATGGTATCACACTTGCATTGGATAAACAAACAGGTGTTTTTCGTGACAGTATCGGCAATAATTTTTTAAGTTATGGCGCTGCATATTATCCATGGCTGCGTACTACATTGCTGCCCTTTGTTAATGAAGAATTAGCTGCTGCAATAGTGATAGCCGGTGGTACGGGCCTGCCTGCAAGCCCTGTGCTAAGAAAAGAAGTAAATGGCGTTGGTGATCCTTCTTCCCTGTTTCATTTCAACAATAAACTGTATTTCGATATTAAAAAATCGCTCGGCAAAAATGCTATCATCATGCCGCCTTCATCTGCAATAGCCGGTGTATATGCTATGGTGGATAGTTCCCGTGGTGTATGGAAAGCGCCTGCAAATGTAAGTCTCAGTATGGTTGCAGAACCGATGGTAAAAATAGACGACGAAGATCAAAGGGATATGAATGTGAGCGATACCGGTAAATCGATCAATGCCATCCGCATGTTCAGCGGTAAAGGAATAATGGTTTGGGGCGCCAGAACGTTGGCCGGCAATGATAATGAATGGAGATACATTTCTGTTCGCCGTTTTTACAATATGGTAGAAGAATCGGTAAAGAAAGCAAGCGAGCCGTTTGTATTTGAACCCAACGATGCCAATACCTGGGCGAAAGTAAAAGGCATGATCGAAAATTTCCTTACGCTTCAATGGCGTGCCGGTGCACTGATGGGAGATAAGCCCGATGAAGCATTCTTTGTGCATGTAGGATTGGGTGAGACCATGACAGCACTGGATGTTTTTGAAGGACGCATGATCGTGGAAATAGGAATGGCAGCTGTACGTCCTGCTGAATTCATCATCCTGCGCTTCTCTCATAAAATGTTGGAAACATCATAATAACATCATCTAACCATGCCTGTTATTACAGGCAATAAAATTTATAGTATGCTTGTTGTAAAAACTCCCGGGGTATATGTGGAAGAAATAGCCTTGTTTCCGCCTTCTGTTGCAGAAGTGGCCACTGCTATCCCGGCATTCATAGGTTATACAGAAAAAGCGATCAATGCCGATCTTAAACAGCTTAATAATGTTGCAGTAAAAATAAGTTCGCTGCTGGAATACAATGAATTGTTTGGCGGCCCTTATGCAGTACTTACGTACACTGTTTCTGCAGATGGCAATAATGTAGTAACCGGTGCAAAACCCGATAAGCGGTTTCACCTGTACGATTGCCTGCACCAGTTCTTTGATAATGGCGGCGGCGATTGTTATATCGTATCGGTAGGTGATTATTCCGGAACAATTGATGCCACTGCGATCAGCAATGGCATGGATGAATTGAAAAAATACGATGAGCCAACACTGATCGTTTTTCCTGATGCAGTAGAAATGCTGAACGCCGGCGTTCCTGATTTTGATAAGATGTCGGATCTGCAGAAAAAGGCATTGTCATTATGCGCTTCTATGCAGGACCGCTTTGCTGTACTGGATATGATGCAGGGAAATTTAAAAGAAGACACTGTCAATAAACCGATCACTACGTTCAGGGATAAAGTAGGTGTTAACTTTTTAAATTACGGGGCAACTTATTATCCGTGGATAGTTACCAACTATAATATAGATGTGAATTACCGCAACCTTGCTTTTGGTGCGATAGTATTAAACACCGTTTCGCATAACCAGGCAGAAACTGATCTGCTGAATGCAGTGAAAGATGTTGTAAGCGGGGATGGTGTGTTGAAAAATACAGACACGGTAACAACCATTGCAGGGCTCGATCAGAAGAAGCTGCGTACACAAGGTGGCGCTTACATCGAAGCTGAATTGGCTAAGTTAAAAAAAGATGTACAGGGCGCAGTAGGCGCTGCGGATATCAAATTAAAAACAACAGCTTATTTTACTTTCCTCAATACGCTTGCATTGGCAATGCCCATATTTGAAACAGGACTTCCGGCTTCTGATCTTAAGAAGGATCTGGTGCAATTGAAAAAGGATAAGAATTATGTTGATGCGTTAAAAGGCCTGATCGCTCATGAAAAGCATGGAACTATTCTTTCAAATACAAATGGTACTATAACAGGCCCCTTGATCAAAAGCACAATTTTTCCCCCGCTATTTACCGGTGGTGCCAATGCATGGCTTGTAACAACACCCAATGGTGATACAGATGATATCGCGGTAATCCCAACTGTTGTTCCTGCGGGGTTGCCTGGTGTGTTAACTGTCATCAGCCTTATGGAAAATGCAAAAGTGATTTCTGGTTTAATAAACGGTTATGCAACAGTATTAGGTGCAGCACTGTATTATGAGAACATGGCACAAAGCGCATTGTTTGCTAATCATACTTTTTTCAAAGGTGTATCTGATAAGATAAAAGAAACCATGCGTACCATTCCGCCAAGCGGCACCATGACAGGTGTGTATGCAATGGTGGACCGTACAAGAGGGGTATGGAAAGCGCCGGCCAACGTTAGCCTGAATGCAGTGATAGGCCCGTCAGTAAAAATTGATAATAAGGAACAGGAAGATCTTAATGTACACACTACCGGTAAATCTATAAATGCTATCCGCTCATTTACCGGCAAAGGCACGCTGGTGTGGGGCTCCCGTACATTAGCCGGTAATGATAATGAATGGCGCTATATTCCTGTCCGTCGTTTTTTCATCATGGTAGAAGAGTCGGTTAAAAAAGCATCAGAGCCTTTTGTGTTTGAACCCAATGATGCCAACACCTGGACAAAAGTGAAAACGATGATAGAGAATTTTTTAACGCTGCAATGGAGAGGCGGTGCTTTGCAGGGAGCAAAACCTGAAGACGCTTTCTTTGTTCACATAGGCCTGGGCGAAACCATGAGCCAGGATGATGTGCTTAACGGTAAGATGATCGTGGAGATAGGTATGGCAGTAGTAAGGCCCGCAGAGTTCATCATTCTTCGTTTTTCTCACATAATGCAGGAAGCTAGATAATCAATAATAATTTTTTAATTCTTTCTAAAACAAAAACAATTATGGCAACTTATCCATTACCAAAGTTTCACTTCTTAGTAGAATGGGGTGGGGCACGAATAGGCTTTACCGAAGTAACAGGATTAACTGTTGAAACAGAAGTGATAGAATACAGGGAAGGCAGCAGCCCTGAGTATAATAAAACAAAAATGCCCGGGCTTCGCAAATACGGCAACATTACTATGAAGAGGGGAACCTTTGTTGGCGATAATGATTACTTCAAATGGTTCAACACAGTAAAGATGAATACCATCGAACGCCGCGATATCACGATCAGCTTATTGAATGAAAGTCATGAGCCGGTAGTGGTTTGGAAAGTAAAATCTGCATGGCCCGTAAAAGTTCAGTCACCTGATCTGAAATCAGATGCAAATGAATCAGCTATTGAATCAATCGAAGTAGCGCACGAAGGTTTGGTGATCGATAACGGTTAATAAATTTTGCCATGGCAGAAAAGAAAGATAATAAATACGGGTATCTCAAAACCTATCCTGCTGTTGGTTTTCATTTCAGGGTTACTATTGGTTCGGGCAATGAAGATGATGGCGACAGCCGTTTTCAAAGTGTATCCGGATTGAGCGTAGAAGTGGAAACAGAAAATAAAAAGGAAGGCGGCGAGAACCGGTTTGAACATGTGCTGCCATTGCGTACCAAGTATCCAATGCTGGTATTGAAAAAAGGATTGGTGCAAAGCAAATCTTTTCGCAAATGGGTGATGGATAATATCAATGCTATAACAACAATGGCTTCTGATAATCCTTCGCAGCGGTTGATCACGCCAAAAGATATTACAGTGTCATTGCTGAACCCAAGTGGTGAAGAACTGATGGTTTGGAATATCGTTCGTGCCTGGCCCAAAAAATGGAACGTTACCGATCTTAATGCCGAACAAAGTTCAATTGTAGTAGAATCGATAGAACTGCAATATCAATACTTCACTGTAAATGATAAAGTAAATGCCAATTGAGATCAAAGAACTGAACATCCGCATTAATGTCAATCAAAACCAGCAGGAACAGGATGCACCGTCAAGCCCCGGCAAAGCTTCATCGCAGGGAGGCGAGGGTGGCGACCAGGATGAAGTGATAGCCGCATGTGTGGAACAGGTAATGGAATTATTGAAAAATAAAATGGAGCGCTGATGTCTAAGCTTAAAATCATTTCTTACGACGATCCTAAAACGAGAACGGCTGTTGATTCAATGGATGTATTGATCAACCCGGAATCGTACAATAAAAAAATTGAGATCAAGTATTCGGATAAGCAGCCGGCAGGTACATCAGGCAAGTTGCCTAAGTTCTCTAAAATAGAACCCGATAAAATTGATTTTGAATTATTCTTCGACCGTACCGGTGTGATAACAGATCAGCCACCCGGCGATCTTGGTGTTGATGAAGATATCAATAAACTGAAAAGCCTTACGGTAGAATACCAGGGAGATAAACACCGTCCACGTTTTGTAAGCTTGTATTGGGGTACATTGAAATTTGACGGCTGCCTGGAAACGATGGACATATCTTATAAATTATTTGACCCGAGAGGGTTGCCGCTGAGGGCTGTTGTAAAAACAAGTTTTGTAGGATCGATAGAAGATGTGAAGCGGCTGAATAAAGAAAATTCGCAGTCGCCCGATCTTACCCATATCCGTATTGTAAAAGCAGGCGATACATTACCGTTGCTTACTTACAAGATATACGGCGATTCGAAGTATTATATAGAAGTGGCAAAATTCAACAAGCTTAATGATTTCAGGAACATTAAAAAAGGAGACCGTATAAAGTTTCCGCCAATAGCAAAATAGATCATGCCGGAAGAAAGGGTCATAGAAACAAGCAGGCCGCCAACGGTAGTAACGTTCGTGGTAAAAATAAACGGCAGCGAAATACCGCAGCAGTTCAAGGCTGAAACGATCATTATAAATAAAGAGGTTAACCGCATACCCACAGCCAAAATAGTTTTTGTAGATGGGGATCCTTCAGCAGAAAAATTTGCAGCAAGCAACGGGGCTTTGTTTATACCCGGTAATGAAGTGGAGATAGCTGCAGGATATGAATCAGATAATCAGCTGCTCTTTAAGGGCATCATTATAAAACAGTCGGTAAAAATAAGAAGCAGTAATGCTGTGCTTACAGTTGAATGTAAAGACAAAGCTGTTAAAACAACAGTGGGTACAAAGAATAAATATTTTACCGATGGAGAAAAAGACAGTGACATTCTCACTACTATCTTAGGTACTTACGGAATAGAAAAAGATATCGAGGACACCGATGTAACGCACAAGGAACTGGTACAGTTTGAAACGACCGATTGGGATTTTATTGTGAACAGGGCCGATGTGAATGGGAAACTGGTAATGGCCGATGATGGAAAGATCACGATAAAGAAACCTGACTTTGGCGCCGCCGCCGTCTTGTCGCTGACATACGGAGCAACAATTTTAGAATTGGATGCAGAGATAGATGCCCGCCACCAGGTAAAAGCGGTAAAGTCAAAATCGTGGAGCAGCGATGACCAGGCAGTAACAGAAGCAGAAGCGGCGAACCCGGGAGTAAGCCTGAATGGAAATCTTAGCGCATCAGCTTTAGCAGATGTAATAGGATTGGAAACATATACTTTGAAACATGGAGGAGCTGTTCCGGAAGCAGAATTACAAAGCTGGGGAAAAGCGTTCTGGTGGAAGCACCAGGCTGCGAAAGTAAGGGGGAGAGTGCGTTTTAAAGGAATACATACTGTAAAGCCAGGAATGATCATTGAATTAACAGGGGTAAGTGACCGCATCAATGGTAAATGTTTTGTAAGCGGCATACAGCATCATATCAGTGCCGGCGATTGGCAAACGGATGCACAACTGGGTATCAATCCCGAATGGTTTGCCAAAGAACAGGATATCATGCCGCAGCCCGCTTCGGGGTTAGTATCCGGCGTGTGTGGGTTACAGGTAGGTGTGGTTACGCAGCTGGAAAGCGACCCGGATGGAAAGAACCGCATCAAGGTTTTTTTACCGATAATAGATAGTGCGGAACAGGGTTTTTGGGCAAGGGTATCTACGCTGGATGCAGGCAACGAAAGAGGTTCTTTCTTTTTACCGGAAATAGGGGATGAAGTGATCGTGGGGTTTATCAATGATGATCCGAGGGATGCAGTGGTTTTAGGAATGATGAACAGCAGTGCCAAACCTGCTCCGCTTACAGCAGCAGATGCTAATAACCAGAAAGGATTTGTTACCCGCAGTAAAATGAAAATGCTCTTTGATGATGATAAAATATCCTTCACATTATCGACACCGGCAGGAAAGACAATGGTGGTTGATGAAGATGCGGGCCTTATGAAACTGGAAGATGAGAATGGCAACAAGATAGTAATGGATAAGAATGGTATCAGTATTGAAAGCTGTAAAGAATTAAAAATAAAAGCAACAACGGATTATAAACTGGAGGCGGTAAATGTGGAAACGAAAGCAAGCGCTTCCTTTAAAGCAGAAGGTTCTGCCAGTGCAGAATTGAAAGCCAGTGGAAGCCTGACCATCAAAGGAGCCATTGTACAAATAAACTAAGAACGCCTATGCCGATGGCAGCACGAATAACGGATATGCATGTGTGCCCGATGTTTACCGGACCGGTGCCGCACGTAGGCGGACCGATACTACCACCGGGAGCGCCAACAGTTTTGATAGGCGGCTTACCGGCAGCAACAGTAGGAGATATGGCCGTTTGCACAGGACCACCAGATTCTATTGTACAGGGCAGCGCAACAGTGATGATAGGAGGAAAACCCGCAGCACGTGTAGGAGATAGTACAGCACATGGAGGGAAGATCATATTGGGATGTGCAACGGTGATCATAGGGGGGTGAAAGTTGAAAGTTGAAAGTTGAAAGTTGAAAGTTGCTAGTTGCTAGTTGCTAGTTGCTAGTTGATAGTTGATAGTTGATAGTTGATAGTTGATAGTTGATAGTTGATAGTTGAAAATTTAACCTGGCAAGTTACCAATCACGAATCACTAATAACGAATAACCAATAACAAATAACCAATAACAAAATGGAACAGGAAAGAGCATTTTTAGGAAGAGGCTGGAGTTTTCCCCCGGAGTTTGATAAAGCTGCCAAAGGGTTGGTGATGCTGGAAGAAGAAAAGGATATAGAAAGCAGCCTGGAGATATTACTTTCTACAAGGCTTGGCGAAAGAGTGATGCAGCCTACTTATGGATGCAACCTGGATGATATGGTATTTGAAAGCATGAACCTTACTATGCTTACCTACATGAAAGATCTTATTGAGAATGCGATACTGTACCATGAGCCAAGAATTGAACTGGAAAAACTGGATATAGATACTACTGATCAAAATGAAGGGGTGTTGCTTATTGTGTTGCATTACATGGTACGCACTACCAACTCAAGATATAACTATGTGTATCCCTATTATATAAATGAAGGAACTAACGTGAAAAGCTGATAAGTAATGAGCGACATGAATTGCCCCACAAAAAATCCCTTGCAACGGGATGGAACCAGCCAGTATCAACGGATGCTGGAGGCGCTGGATCCATCTTATGCCAGGATACATGAATTCAGTTTGCGTGACTGGATGGTTTTTGCATGGCATTATGCTCAGCAACTCAATTACTTTGCTGCCACCAACAGCGAAGTTCCGCAGGGAGACTGGAAGAATTTTATGGAAGCGGAAGATAAGATCGAGAGCTTCCTGCAACAGGCCACCAAAGAAGATGCAGCCGCTGCAATAGAACCTCATCTTGCTTTATTTCTTTCTTTTTTGCAGTTGATGGAAGAACCACAGGAATTAATGAACGGGCTTACCAAAAGGCACCTGGATTTTTATTACAAAAGAATATTGCAGTTAAAAACAAAAGATGCTGTAGCAGACAAGGTGCATCTCATCTTTGAATTGGCAAAAAATATTGAATCGTATAAATTAGATGACGATACTTTATTTGATGGCGGAAAAGATAAAGGTACACCGCCAAAGCCGTTGCAATATATTGTTAATGATGAACCTGTTTTTTACCAGGCTAAGGTAGAGTTATTAAAATCTGTTTTTCATCAGCAGGATAAGAGTGTGCGCTATGCAGAAGTGGCTAACTCTGCCAATGGCTCGGGTGCTGCGCTGGATGCAGCAAATCCTGTATGGCATGCGTTTGGTTTCGACCAGGTGCCGATAGAAAAAGACAGCAACACGTATATCAAACTGCCGGTAGCCAAATTAGGTTTTGCATTGGCTTCTCCCATATTATTATTGAAAGAAGGCACAAGAAAGATCACTGTTACACTGGATCTTGCTTTTCCATCCGGGGTTAATTATGCTGCGTTTGCTTCGTTAAAGAACCAACTTATTATATTATTGACCGGCGAAAAAGATTGGGTATCTCCTTCTTCGTTAACGATCACCAAAACACCGTCTGCAGGTGTGCAGCAACTGGAATTTACTGTTGAGATAGACAGTGCGGAAAAAGGTATTGTTGCTTATGATAATAAATTACACAAAGAAAATTATACTACCGATAATCCTGTAATGCGGGTGCTGTTGCAAACCGGCGAGGATACAGCTTATAAGGCTTATCACGAATTTGCAAAAGCTACGCTGAAAAAATGTACCATTAAAGTAGATGTGAAAGGGATGAAAGATCTTTCGCTGGAAAACGATGATGGTAAAGTAGATGCAGCCAAACCATTTTTACCTTTTGGCCCGGTGCCAAAAAAAGGTTCGGATTTTTATGTAGGCAGTGCAGAGATATTTCAAAAGCAATGGGCAACTATTGCATTGAATATTGAATGGAAGAATAAACCCGATCAACTGGCAGATAATTATTTTGCTTATAAAGAACGTTTTCTTTCCAGCACATTTACCCGTAATGCCTACGACCTTAAAAAGATACAGGTAAAAGATGGCGGCGGCAATAAAGTAGATGTTATACAAAATAATACCGGCAGTAAAGTTACTGATGACAGTTATTTTACTGTTGAAGCATCTTACATAAAAAATAACCGCTGGTCTGCCGGAGTGCAAAAGCATTTGTTTACCGATAAACCGATAACCATCGGCGAAAGCGCTACACTGGATACATTCAGCACTCTCAATTATGGGTTCACGCAATTATATACTACCGGTTTCAACTTCAATAATATCTACACGCAGAATTATGTTTTGGCATCGCCGGTGAATTCCATGTTTTCGTATGCTACTTTTAATCCGGGTTTTTTAACGCTGGATATGCAGTCGCCTACTGTAACAGCGGCAACAAAAAATAATTTTCTTCGCTTGCGATTGCAGACAGATTTTTTTCATTCCAATTTCCCTGTACTATATGCAGCAGCGATGACAGTTCCGGGAGGCATTATCCCTAAAGAGCCTTATACGCCATTGGTTGCTTCATTAAGTGTAGATTATACCGCAGAAACAAGCAATGATTTTGCGATCAGTAATAAAACCAACGAACAAAAATTAGCTAACTACCAGCAAAGGGCTGTACAGCTTTTCCATGAATGCCCTTTTGGCCAGGGCGAGCAACATATCTTTTTAAAAGAACAGCAGGCTTTTTTAGCAATTAAAAATGTTGTTAACCTTGTTCCTCAATATGTAAGCGAGGGGGAATTTTATATAGGTGTGAAGAATGCCATACCGGACTCTATGATAAGTATGTTGATGCAGGTAGCAGAAGGCAGTGAGAATCCCGACTCGCCTGTATTTGAAAAAAATGTAGAGATACAATGGTATGCATTATGCAATAATGAATGGAAATTTTTGAATGATGATTTTATTGTTGCCGATGATACCAATAATTTTCTGCGCCCCGGCATCATTAAGCTGCTGATACCGCAGGAAGCTAACGCCGGTAATACTATATTGCCTGCAACACACTATTGGCTCAAAGCACAATTACCGGCAGGCATTACGTTCGATTCTGTTTGCAAATTCATTACTGTTTTGGCGCAGGCAGATGAAGCGCTGTTCATCAACCAGGAAAACGAACTCTCACATTTATCCACTGCATTGGCTGCCGGCACCATCAGCAAAATGGTGAATAAGCAGCCTGTAGTAAAAGGAGTAACACAACCCTTTAATTCCTTTGGTGGTTTGCCCGAAGAAAGTGATCAGCATTTTTACATAAGAGTGAGCGAACGCTTACGTCATAAGAACCGTGCAGTAGATATCTGGGATTATGAGCGTTTGGTATTGGAAAAATTTCCCGGGGTATACAAAGTGAAATGCCTTAATCATACTTCAACAGATTTTGAACTGGCGCCTGGCTTTGTACGCATCATCCCGATACCTGATATCCGCAATAAAAATATTTACGACATACTGCAGCCACGGGTAAGCAAGAATACATTAAGCGCAATACAGGATTATTTAAGCGGCTTAAATGGTTTTCATGTGGATTGCAAAGCAGAGAACCCTGCATTTGAACAAGTGAAGTTTGACTTTAGCGTTAAGTTTTACGATAACTACGATCCCAAAGCTTATACAAAGATCCTGAATGAAGAATTGAAAAAATATTTATCGCCATGGGCTTATGATGAATATGCCGAGATACAGTTTGGCGGTGCATTATATAAAAGCAGGGTAATAGCATTTATTGAAGAGCTGCCGTATGTTGATTTTATAACCGAATTTAAAATGTACAACATGAAATTTGGTGCAATCAGTATGGATAGCATACTGGCAGATAATTCGAGAGCGATCCTTACCAGTTATAAAGAGCATAATATAGCAACCATTAAACCTCCGGTTTGCCCATGAAAGAAATACTCACCATACCAAAAGAGATCAGCGAAGAATATGGGCCGGATTATGCTGCATTAAGAACTACCGGTATGCAGCATATTGAAAAGCTTACCAGTAAATTATGGACCGACTATAATACGCATGACCCCGGTATTACCGTATTGGAATTGCTATGCTGGGTTATTACCGATCTTAATTATCGCAGCGCAATGCCCATTGAAGATATACTGGCAAGCGAAAAAGATAATGATAAGAAGATGCACGAGCAGTTTTTATCGGCGTTGAATATATTGCCTGTTGCGCCGGTTACTGCTGATGATTACCGTAAATTATTTATCCGCATAGAAGGCGTTAAAAATGCCTGGATGCAAAAGGCGCACCATACTGTTATTGCTGATTATAAAAAACAGCCGCCGCAATTACGTTATGCAACTCCCGGCGAGCATGCAAAAGCCAATAAGGAAATTGAGTTTGAATTGAATGGCTTGTATAATGTGCTGCTGGATGTGGAAGAAGACTATAAAGCAAAATTGCCTGAGATCACAAAAAAGGTAAAATCAATTTATCATCATTTCAGGGATCTGTGCGAAGACCTGGTGAAAGTAGAGCAGGTGCCAACACAGGAGATCGTATTGTGCAGCGAAATAGAACTGGATCCAAAGGCAGATCCCGAGCTGGTTTGGGCCAATATTATCTATGCAGTTGAATTGTACCTTTCACCGGAAATAAATTTTTACAGCTTGCAGGAAATGCTGGATAAAGGCAAATCGGCCGATGAAATATTTGAAGGGCCCGTTTTTGATTTTGATAAAGTTCCTTTAACAGGGGTTGAAGCAGATGATAAAAAAATATTCCGAAAAAAAGGGTTCATTGATGATACAGAAGTAAAGAATTCAGGATTGCGGGAGCAGGTAAGATTATCTGATCTTATCCGGATCATCATGAAGATACCCGGTGTTAAATTAATAAAGAGCATCCAGTTTGGCTTTTGCGGATGCGATGAAAAAGATATCGACAAGATCAGCCAGGTGATGGATGCCAACCAATGGCTGCTTTGTGTTAAAGAAGGCCATAAGCCCATTCTTTGTTTAACCAACTCGGTAATTAATTTTTACAAAGACATTATTCCTATTGAATTAAAACAACTGGAAGCTACTATTGCATTACAGGAACTGAAGGACGCACATAAAAAAGATAATGAGTCAAAGATCATCGAAGATCTGCCCATTCCGTTGGGAGATTATCGAGATATAAAAAATTATTCCACCATGCAGAACCATTTACCCGAAACCTATGGTATCGGGGAAATAGGGCTGCCCGAAACAGCTTCTGTAAAAAGAAAAGCGCTGGCCAAACAATTGAAAGCATACCTGTTGTTTTACGACCAGGTACTGGCTGATTATTTTTCACAACTGGCCAATGTAAAAGAATTGCTCAGCGCCAACAGCGAAATAAAACAAACCTATTTCAATAATGCTGTAAAAGGATTGAAAGATGACAGCGAGATATTTACCAATACAGCTAACTGGGAAAAATCTATTGACGCCTTAATGAAAGAAGCGAAGCTGGATAACTATGTGGAGCGTAAGAATAAATTCCTCGATCATTTGCTGGCAAGGTTTGCAGAACAGTTCAATGAATACGTATTCCTGCTGCACCGTATATATGGAAACGATTTTGATAATGCCATTATCCGCCACAAAAGAAATTTTTATAAGGATTACACCAACATGAGCGCTTACAGGGCGAATGCACTGGATTACTATAATAAAAAAACAGCGGATCAATTAATAGTGAATGTATCCGGCATGGAAAAAAGGATATCCCGCCTGCTGGGTTTTAATCATTATAAAAGACAAAAGCTATCGCAACTGCACTATGATATCGTTAAGGTAGTGCCTGCCGACCCAACTTCAAAATGGACCTGGACAATAACTGATCTTGCTGCTGTAGATATTTTGAAAGGCACTGGCTTGTCGATCAAACAGGTAGATGCTTATGAAGAAATGGGCCTGGCATCTATATTGGGATGCGAAAGGGAAAATTATATAACAGTACTTTCTGCCGATCAGTTGAAAGTATCGTTCAACATCATTGATTCTAATAAACAGGTGATCGCTTCTTCTGCAACAGATTTTGCAGTATTACCCGGCGAAGCAGCATCAGGTAATTTCTCCAATGCAGAAGCAGCTATAACCAACATAATAAATTATCTCCTTACAGATTTCCGGTTGGAAGGGATGTATGTAGTGGAGCATATGATACTGCGGCCAGACCTTGACAGGACGGGTGTTGTATTGGATTCGTTCATGCCGGTTTGTATTGATGTGAACGGCAATCATTGCAAGCCGCTTGATCCGTATTCATTTCGCATAGCAGTGATACTGCCCGGCTACAGCATGCGGCTGCGTAATAAAGATTTTCGCCGCTATGCAGAACGGCTGATACGTATGGAAACACCGGCGCATATCCTTCCACGCATTTGCTTTATCGGCATCGAACAAATGAAAGAGTTTGAAGACCTGTATGAGCTGTGGTTAAGCACACGCATTAATTCTGCTGATCCTGAAAAGCAGGTGCCTGATGCATTGAACAAACAATTCATTGATCTGCTGGAAAGATTATTTACTGTTTACGACCAGGGGCAGTTATCGGATTGTGATGATGATACCGAGGAAAAAAATCCCGTGATACTTGGCCGGACCAATCTTGGATCACTAAAACCAATTTCAGGCGACGATGCCTGATAAAAATAATTTCGTACGCTTAAAAAGCAACACTATGGCAACTAATCAATTTTTGATGCTGGATGAGATCTCTATGGAATATCATGCCTTTCGTAAAGACCAGCTTCTTACTCATACGCAACTTAACGACCTGATCAATTTTTTTGAGGACCAGGACAGGTTAACACGTACCTGCCTTGTAGGTGTGGGACTGGTGTGTGGTTTAGCAATAAATTATGATGCAGCAACGCCGGCGATTACTGTTGGCAAAGGTTGTGGTGTAACTACTGATGGCGACCTGCTGATGGTAGAATCAACTACGTACAAACATTTCAAACCATACGATAACAGGAAAAAAGGAACCAACGATCCTATTTACGATCCTTTCTTTCCTGTTCCTGATGGAAGCAAACAAATTGACCTGTGGGAATTAGTAATACCCAACAGTAAAGGCGAACTGCCGCTTGATTCAAAAGCCTTGGGAATATTTAATGGAGCTACAGGAAAACAACTGGATGATATGGTAGCGCTGCTGTACCTGGAATATTATTTACAGGACCCTGATAAATGTACTGCCATTGATTGCGATAACCAGGGCCCACACCAAATAGCAAAAATAAAAGTATTGCTGTTGAGCAAGGTTGATATGGAAAAGGTGATCAATCGCGATCCTGCACAGGAAGTAATTGCAGACAGCATCTATAAAAAATATCATGATGCAGGTATCGAATATTTTGACCTGCCGGTATTGAAAGCAAAACGGGTAATACTGAATGCTGTTAATACTTCCAGTATTTCATTATTGGCAAAAAGTTATATCAATTTGGTACAGTCTGCCGATGGGAAAAACCTGATCAAAGCAGTAGAAGATCTGTACAATGGTTTTCAGTTCATGATCGATCCCGGTAAAAAGACCAACATCAATAATTTATTGCTGGCATTAAAACAATCGCTGAGTACACATGTTAAGATCTATCATGCGCAGTATCTCTATGATTTTTATAAAGACATCATCACCTGCTACAATGAATTGCGGGAACTGGCATTTAAATGTATGTACGAATGCTGCCCTGATAAATACGCATTTCCCAAACACATCATGCTGGGAGAATTAAAACCATTTGGTGTAGAACCTGTGCCTTACCGTCATGAATTTTATCCGTCGCCTGCATTGGGAGATAATAAAGATAAAGTGGCGCAATGCCGGAGCATGTGGCTGCGTATGCAGCAACTGATAGAGCAATTTAATATCCAGGATCAACCGACTGCCATTAAGATAACGCCATCAACAGATTATGACAGGTGGTTAGAAAAAAGAGCAATACCTTTTTATTATAAAGATGTGAAGTCCATTATAAAGAACTGGAACTACCAGCTTAGTAAAAGAGGTGCAGCTAAAACAGTACTTTCTTATCACGCAGGCGAATACGGTGGCGGTATAGATAGTACCATGAACCCGCTGGATTATAATATTGATGCCAATAATTTCTTTCGCATAGAAGGGCATTTGGGAAAACAGCTAGGCCAGGCAATGGCCGGTATTGATAAGATCAAAAATGATAAAAGCGTACCGTTCGACCTGGTAGCGATACGGATAAATAAACTGGGCAATCTTAGGGATATTAATATAGATGATTTCGATTGCCAGTTTGAAGATCTTATTGCTATCCTGAAAGCCTGGCTGATAGAACAGAACTGTTTGTACGGAAGCATTGCACGCTTCTTTTCAGGATTTTCTACCAACAGGGAAAACGGTTTTCATACCCATATAGATGATTACCGGGTAAATACAGCGCCGGTATATGTCAGGGGAACGCTGACGATGATGAAAGCAAAAACTGCAGACACTGCTTCGGGTATACGGGTGAATGATGATGCGGTATTATCGGGCATGCTGGAAAGAGATAAGAAAGCAGTACCTATCTGCAGAACGGTATATACTATTGACAGAACGATAGAAGATAACCTGGAAACCGACAAGGACTCGCTGGGAATTTATTTTTCCCAGGCAATGCAGCAGCCTTCTTTTTCGGCAGATGATATGATCGCCAATGTAAAAAGTCAATCAGCTTCTGATCCGCACCTGGCAAAACTTACAGCAGAAGAAAGAGAAGTAGTGTATGATGCACCTATCACTATGGTGGCGCACATTGCCGATATATCAAAATCGAAACCATACCATATAGATGAGATCAATATGGACATGCTGGAAAAGTATATCGAGAAAATGGAAAGGCTGTGTGCTTATGTAAAATTATTGCGCAGCAGGATGGAAGCATTATTCAGCAGCGATGCCAGTGGCACCAGTACCAACGGTTATGCTCGCCAGGGATTTGAAAGTTATTACCTGTTTTTGATACAGCAGTTGATAGCAAATTGCTGCGCCGCAGAAAAACTGGAAAGTTTATTGGAAGAGATAAACAGGCGCAAGCAAAAAATACTGGATAGTTTATTACTGTCCAATTATGCCAAACAGCATCCCGGCCTGGAACATAAGGCAGGCGTGCATCGCGGAGGCACATTTGTATTAGTGTATGCACAACAGGTAAGGCAGATGAGGCGCATTGATCAAAACCTTACGATGATAGAAACGGCAGAAGCGCCGCAGGAATTAACACTGTTGGAAAATACACGAGCGCATTTAGTGAAAGAAGATACAGAGCTGACCTTATTGGATAAGAAGATTGAAAGACACTCTGCTGCTGATTATGCAGATATTGACAGTTTTGCCTATTACCTGGTAGTGAACCAGGGCAAGGTGAACTTTGACAGGGAAGTACAATATTACATGAGGCTGCATCACATAAAAGATGGCAGCCTGGAAGAACAGGTATTCAATCGCAGGTTGCTGGCACTCATCAAAGAGATATGTGCACGGCTTACAAAAGAGGAAGAAGCCGCTGTTGCAGCAAATGTAGTGATCGCCGATTTCACTTTGCCTTATTTATGTTGCAGCGATTGTCCGCCAATGACATTCATTATGCCTAAGCAGGAGTACAGTCTCAGCCTGCCTAAAGCAGCAGCCTGCAATGATGAAGGGTTATTGGAATTTAGAAAAGAACCCTTTGACGGCATTGTAAAAGCAGCGGCAGGATTTGAAAAAACGGTAGTTGATAAAGACGGCAAAACTTTCTTTGATCCTTCACAGGTACCGGCAGCATCTTTTGGTAAATCAATAGCGTTTACTATCAACGACCAGGTAACCGATTGTACGATCACGGTATTCAAACATCCAAAAGCAGTTGCAGAGTTTACCGTAGAAACAGAAAATGCAGACATGATCAAAGTGGTATTCAAAAATAATTCTGATGATGCAACAGGCACAGCATATGTATATGAATGGAATTTTTCTGACGATAACCCGGTGAGAAAAGTAACAACCCGGGATCCGATCGTTATAACGTATAAAAAAGCGGCCCTCGATGCACACGGATTTAATGGCAAGATACCGGTTACCTTAAAAGCATCGAATGGCCCATGTACAGATACAGTTACGATTGAAGTACCGTATAAAAAAGAAGAACCTGTTAGTTTAACTTTACCATCCGCAGCTCTTTGCGATGATGCGGCGGCAATTAAATTTGCTGTACAGCCCACTACAGGTGTGGTAGCATCTGCAGATGTTCCTGCATCGGTAGTTAAATCAGGCGCTCAATATTTATTTGATCCTTCCAAAGTGCCGGCAGCATTCTGGGGTAAGGCCATAACCTTTACAGTAAATGGTAAAGCAACAACATGTACCATTAAAGTATTCCATCATCCTAAACCCGATTTCAATGCGCCTGCAGTATTGGTTCCGGGCACACAGTTTATGTCGGTAACGTTCAGCAATCTTACCGATCCTTCTAATAATCAACAGCTGGATTATACGTGGAAATTCAGTGATGGTACAGACAAGACAACTACCAGCACGGCACCGTTTACACAGCAGTTCAATATGGCGGATCTGAGGAAGTTGGGACAAACCAATCTTACTGTTATCCTCTTTGCAGCCAACCCGGCCTGCAATGATAAAGTAGAGAAGAAAGTGGACTTCCCCTTCCAGCAAACATCACTCGTAAGTTGTGCCGATACTGTTAAGAATGCACTGACAGTTGATGTACAAAGTTTGCAGGATCCTGTACTGGTAAAATTCTTTTCTACCATACGAACAGCGCCCGAATTTGCACAGGTAAGTACACAATTTAAAGACACGCAAACCATATTAGACAAAGCGCTTGGACTGGTCAATTCATTTAGCCAGCCTACATTGCAGGCAGAGATATTAAAAGCAGTGGGCGGACAGTTAGGAGCATTATACAATAACCAGTTCACGGCAGCAGAAAATAATATCGTAATAACACCGCAGGTAAGAGTTTTATTAAGACTGGCATTGAACGTGGTAAAATGTTCAGCTACTTTGAACGGCCAGGTAAAAGAAATGCTGCTGGGCATCATGAGCGATTTCAAATCGAAAATAACCATACTGGTACAGCGCATGCCTGCCTTTAATAAGACCAATGTATTCGTTGGGTTTGTAGATGTTTACCTTAATGAAACTTCTATCGGTGATACACAAATAATAGCAGCAATAAAAGATTTTGAGAAACTGATAAAAAGCACTTTCCCACAATGATGGATGACCGGCAACATATCATCCAGAAAGTAAACATCGATGTGGATGTGCGGGGTATTACTGCGGCAAGGCACATCCACGATAATATCCAGGTCCTGTTGCATACTGTTGTGTTCCCGCAGTTGGAAGCTATGTTCAATAAACTACCTGTTAAGCAACAGGTGTACCGGGCCGAAACTTTATCGCTGGAATGCAGCTTTAATTCTGAAGAACAGCTTAATGAAGAACTTGCTGCGGTATTGATACAAAAGTTAGCGGAAAAAATAAAGCCTGTTTCAACAGAAAGCAAAGCAGTAAAGAAAAGAAAAGCAAAACCTGCAAAAGGTACAGCATTGGATAAGGGAGATGAAGAGCTTGACGCTGATCTTCCTGAAGAGAAAAAAAAGGAGCAGGCTTTCGAAAGTAAAACGATGCCTGAAAAAAGGTGGCAGGTATTTCTTCATTTTTTGCAGACAGGCATGCTGCCCTGGTTTGCAACCAGCAGCGAGCAATGGCTGAAAGAAGAAGAGTTGTTGTTACTGATAAATGACGATGCTGTTGAATGGCGAATGCCTTTTTTTGAATTGATACGCAAAGATGCTGTTGCTGTGCAACGTTTGGTATATCAATTCAATACTGATTTTGTAACAGTACTGATTAAAAAGTATAGCAGCCAGGAGATCGCAACTGCTGTGAAAGCTGTATTAAAGGAAATAAAAACTGTTTCAACAGCAGAGCAAAAAAAAGTTGAACAGGTTTTTTTATTTAATACACTGCAATATTTATCTGGTAAGCCTTTATCATTTACCCCGGAAAAAAAACAATTGCAGGAGATCATTGATGAAACCATCATCGAAATAAAAAAGAAAAAGCAGGAACAGGAGCCAATAAAAAAAAGCAAGCCGTTCAAAAAACCACCGGTAGAAGAAGAAAGTATTTATGTGGCAAATGCGGGTATCATTTTATTACATCCTTTTCTTCAATATTATTTTAAGGATTTTGATCTGCTGGAAGGCGAACAATTTAAAGATGAGCAGGCAAAACAAACGGCTGTTCATCTTTTATATTACCTGGCTACGGGAAAAGAGCAGCCAATGGAGTATGAGCTGATCATGGAAAAGTATTTATGTGGCGCTGATATTTATGAACCGATAGAAAGGTTTGAAGAATTGACAGACAGCATGAAAGAGGAAAGCGATAATTTATTGAATGCCATGATACAGCATTGGAAAGCATTAAAGAGTACTTCGCCGGATGGCTTGCGGGAAGCTTTTCTGCAACGCAGCGGAAAACTGATCGTTGGCGAAAGGGAACGAGTGATCATTGAGCATTCGGTTATTGACATATTGCTGGAGCATTTACCATGGAACTATTCCATCATCACTTTGCCATGGCTGGAAAAAATATTATACGCTGAATGGAATGAGCTAAAATAAACTATTGAAAGAAGCAGCTGCACATATTGCTAACCCGGTCTTACAAAAAAGAGCCGAACCTTTTTTTCAGCGCATGGCTGATGAGGGAAAAGATGATAACGCCTTTTTTTCATCTATACAAACTAAACTTTCTGTTGGCGCCAAAGATGATCCTTATGAAAAGGAAGCGGATGCAATGGCCGATAAAGTAGTTAACAGTCCGGCAACTGCAGAACAGGCACCAGTCGCAGCCGCGGAAAGTACCGTTCAAAAAAAGACAGATGCGCCATTAAATGCCCCATCTCCTTTACAGGCGCAGGTACAGGCACGCTTTGAATCTGACAGCAACGAAGAAAAATTACAAAAGAAAGAAGAGGAGAATAATGGCACACCGGTTCAGAAAAAACCTGTAGCGGGAGAGCAGCAGGAAAATGGAACAGTGCAGCGCATGTGCAGGGAATGTGATGAAGGCGATAAGATATTTCGCTCCGGTGATCCTGATGTATCGGGTATGAGTAAGCGTGATGCGGTGATAGCTATGGCAAAGACCATGCTGGGCAAGATCAAAGCAAAACAGCCCGGTGGTGGTGGCCAGCGGGAAGGCGCAGATAAATTATGGGAGATATTTAAACTGGCTGCGCCGGGCGTATGGCAGGAAGATGATATCAAAACTTTTGGAAAACCTTATCCATCGTGGTGCGGCATCTTTTCGGTATGGGCGCATAAAAAAGCAGGTATCGATCTTGGTAACTGGCAAATGGGCAAAGGTGTTAGCGCATTTGGAACATTAAAACAAACTACTTCGCCACAACCCGGCGATATCGGTTATATCGATCAGCCCTTTCAGCATCATTGCATCATCACGAAAGTAAACGGCGCTACCATCGACAGTATTGATGGTAACAGCGGCTTATTTAGTGAAGTGATAGAGAATACCAGGCCCGCAAAAGCATACTCCGGTTTCTTCACGGCCTTCAGCGGTGCGGATGGTGGCACGGTAAGTAAAAAAGATATTGAAGGGTCAATTCAAAAACAAGCTGATGGAAGTGCAGGCACAGCGCCATCTTCAGTAGAAACATCGCTGGCTGCATCTAAAGGAAGCGGCAGCAGTTTGCCGGCAGCAACTAAAACAGAAATGGAGTCCGGCATTGGTGCAGATTTCAGCAATGTAAAAATTCATACTGATAGTCGTGCTGCGCAAATGAATAAAGAGCTGAATGCACAGGCATTTGCTCATGGCAATGATGTGTATTTTAATTCCAATAAATTTAATCCCGATACTTCTTCAGGCAAACATTTACTGGCGCATGAATTGACGCATACTGTGCAGCAGGGAGCAGCACCTGCTGTTCAGAAAAAGCCGTCTTTAACCGGGTTGAAAATTCAGAAAGCCGGCCCGAAGACAACAGATAAATATAAGGGTGCGATAAAGAAAGAAGATGTTGATGCCCAGGTTTCTGGTAACTTATATACCTTAAAATTTATCAAAGGAGGAAAAGAGTATAAACTTGACCTTGACAAAAATCCCAAGGAAATTTATTTACCCGAAATCTCTATGCCTTACTTAAAGCATAGAAATGCTTCAAAATTCCCAAAGCCAATTCCTTCATTGAGTGGGAGAGGTAAAACAAAACAAATAGAAAACTGGAATGCATATGTAAAGGATGAAGTGAAGAAGAGAGTTGAAGATCTGACCAAGGGGAAGACGCCAAATTCAAAGGGTACTTACTTTTTTACACTTAGAAAAAAGAATGATTTTCATATTATCGGAAACAAAGACCAAATTGAACTGCAAGCCTACATCCCCACGTGGAATAGAAATGGTTTGCCAAATAATCACCAGGTAGATCATATTGTAGAATATCAACTCGGGGGTTCCGATTCAGGCAGTAATTATGAGTTGCTGGATGCATTGGCCAATGGAACATCCGGGAATAATATCAAGGTTGAAAGATTTTCACGAATAGCACAGGCATTGGATTATTTCCGGCAATATAATCTTCTCGAACCCGGCAAATTTCCCAGTGTACCGGCCACTAATGAAGAAGTTCAGGCAAATTTCCTGCAGTACTACGATACGGTAGTAGATTGGAAATTGCCATTCGACGGCGACGGGGAAATGTACTGGACCTATGACGATATCACCTCAGGAAAACATTTCAACCATCTGAAGCCGATGCCTTTGGCTGAGCAACAAAAATTGGAAGGCACAGATAAAGAATTGTTGATCTACGTAAGTCAATCTTTGGGTTCACCTAAAAGAATTCCGATACCTATCGCTTATACAAAAAACTATTTCAAGGGAATGGATTTGAAACAGATCGGTGATAATAGTGGAAATGTTAAGGATGGTGATAAAATATTTTTCCTGTTGACTGATGAGTTTTCGAAACGATTGCCTGCGAATACAAATATCGATTTTGATCTGAAAGAAGTTGCAGGGATGCACAACTCTTTTTATATCCAGACGAGAACGGATTTCAACAAGAACATGTTTACAAAATTTGAAGGGGCTAGCCCGGTAACCATTAATGACATGTCGCTTGATGAAAACTATGGATTGGTATTAAATGGTACTATCACTGCCGACCTCCCTTTACTCAAAGGACTAGTGATCGATTTCCTTGCCAATGGCCCCGACCTGAACTTCAAAGCATTTGTGGATCTCAGTGTGGTGGGAGCAAACTTCCCCAAAATATTCAAATTGACAAGGGCTCAATTGATATTCAGTTATAAAAGCTCTAATAACATACTGGCGCTTCAGGGCAGTATAGGATTCGAGATAGAAAAATTGGGATACGGAGAAATTACTGCAAAAACACTTGGCGAGAAAGACGGGTTTGAAGTGTCCGGAAAATTTAACTTCGATAAATCGATCCTTGATGGAAGTATCGATGTAACATATAACAGTGTCAAAGGTTGGACGATCAAAGGAGATGCTAATATAGTTGGCGGAAAAAAATTGAAAGGGGTGAAAGATGGTAAGATCCATTTTGAATACAATGAGGCTGAAGAAACTTTCACACTGGGAGGCAGCGCTCATCTTACTGTTCCCGGTATTTCGGAAATAACGATTGATTCAAAAATCGGGAAGGACGGAAATTTCGAAATAAAGGCTGAGGTAACGCTTGCCAAGATCCCAAAGATCAAAAGCGGTAAAGTAATGGTCACTATTGGTAAATCCAAGCCAAAAGACGGACAACCGGCAGGAGACAGCGATTGGGATATGGGAATGGAAGGAACCATTGAACCCGATTTTAATTATGGGGGGCTGTCAGATGTTGTTGCAACTTTTGGATATTCAAAAGGCGCCTATGACATCGGCATTAGCGCTAAATATAAAAAGGGAAAATTCCACGCCGATAAAATAGAAGCTGGTGTTACCAATAAGCCGGTATCGAAAGAAGGAAAAAAACAAGAAGGCGACCCAACAGGTGATATGACATTTTATGGCGGATTTGAAATGGGCGTAGATATTTACGATGGTATTGGTGGAACTATTACTTGCCAGTTATTGCCTGATGGAGACGTTACCCTGGATGGTAAAGTGGAAGTGAAGGAGGATAAAGAATTATTCTCCATGAAACCATGGGAAAAAGAGTTATTGAAAGTTGACAAAGATATTCCGATCGCTTCCTGTGTCGTTGTTACACTTAATTTATATATCGGTGGCCAGATTAAATTATATGCAGATCTAAAACCGCTGATGATCAAAACAGGATCCTATCTTAAAGTTGGTAACCTCAGCCTGAAAAAATTTGATGATCCTGTTATCACATCAAAAATAATTCTTGGCTCTTCACTGGTTGCAGGTGCAAAAGTTTCGCTGGCAGTTGGTTTGTCTGCGTCATTACTTGGAGTGATCAAAGCAAGGATAGCTGGTGTTGCCGACGTTAACTTTGTAGCGATTGAAGCGGCGATAACCGGAATGCTTGAAATGGGCTGGTCAAAAGAAACGGGTATCGACATCAAGGAAGCATCTATCGATTTGGAAATGGCTTCAAAACTTATCGTGTCTTTTGGGGTAAAAGCTGAAGTGCTTCTTGATCTATGGCTTACTACTATTACTCTTTGGGATCATGAATGGCCTGTAGCAGCGGATACTATCCCGATCGATATTTTCGGTGAAGGCAAAAAAACATGGAAACTGCCATTGCAAAGTGGAGGTAAGGTGGGAGAACCTGATCACGCAGCCAACATGAAAGATGTTAGTGATAAAACCTCACCCGATGAAGTTCAGTCAAGAGCAAAAGACAAATCCGAAGGAGTACAACGGCCCAAAGTGGATAAGCAGGCGCAGGTGCAACAGGTAACGCAGGATGAAGTAATAGCACGGTTTCATAACAAAGATCGGTTTGATTTTAATCAAAGCGTAGATTATAGCGCCACCAGATGGGGTTTGTATGAGTATCTCAAGGAACATTCAGGAATGGATCCTAAGATCGATTTCGGTTTTATTGACGATGAGATAAGGAAAGCAGAGTTTGAAGAGTATGATAGTTTCACTACTTATATCATGGAATTAACCGGCTTCAATGATGATCAGAAAGCCCAGATCATTGAAGATTTTATTGTGAATCATCCTACGCTGGGAGATACTGAAATAACGAATCTGCGTAGCCTGATCCCTGTAAAAGCACCTCCTTCAGCAAAACCTTCACCGAAGGAGAGTGGAAAATCTCAACCCAAAAAAACACCGGATATTCCATCGCCTGTAAAACCAGCGCCGCCCGGTACAACCATACAGAAAAAATCAAAATCAGGTGCTGTAACAAGAAGGTCCAGGAATTCTTCACGGCCTGTAAAACGTGGCAAGCAGGCATTGAAAAATAAATCGCAAAAGAACAGCCATAAAAAATCCGGGGAAAATGAATCGGCAGAAATGGAAGAAGTATTTATACCTGACATGGAGCTTATTGCCAACAATGATTTTTATAATAATGACTTCGAAGATATGGAGCAGGATAGTGAAACAGCATTAGCAGGCATGAATGAAGTAGAAGACGAAATTGACAATACTGAAGACAATCATTTCAAACCTTTTTATATGAGATCTACACGTACACGCAAACCGCTGCAGCAGCGTGCTGAAGAAAAATCAAGATCAGCTTTCTTTAGCGGACCTGATAAAAAAGAAAAGAGCAATAACGGTGCTTTCTTCCAGGCTAAATTAAATGTTGGCGAAGCGAATGATCCTGCGGAAAAAGAAGCCGATAAAGTTGCAGACAGTGTTACCGGCAAAGGGAAGCCAAAAGAAGACCGCAAAGAGGATATCGCAAAAGGCGCAGGTGTGGGCAAACCTGAACAGGAAGCCAACAAAGGCAAAACGCCGGGCGCTGATAAACCTGCAGAAGATAAAAAAGAAAAAGAAAAAACTTCTGTGCAGAAAAAAGGCAAGCAGGAAGAAACCGAAGAGGAAAATAAAACGGTGGTAAATAAAAAAGATACTGCTGCAGTTCCGGCAACGGCTTCTGCTGCTAAAGGCGGAGGAGTAGAATCTGCCATTGCTGAAAAGAATGGCAAGGGTAGTTCAATGCCTGCGGATGTGTTGCAGGAAATGCAATCTGCCATCGGTCATGATTTCAGCGATGTAAATATTCATACCGACAGTGCTGCTGCTGCAATGAGCGAAGAGCTTGATGCGCAGGCATTCACAACAGGTAAAGACATTTATTTCAACAGCGGAAAATTTGATCCCGAATCTGAATCAGGAAAACATTTACTGGCGCATGAACTTACGCACGTAGTACAACAAAATAAAGACACGATACGAAGAGACCCTAAAGCAGACAAAGAAGAAAAGACAAGGGCGCAAAAAGTAAGAGATGATTATCAAAAAGCACTGAAAGCAAAAGTAGTGAACTGGGAAGAAGTGGCTACCTTATTCAATGCATTCAATGAACCAGAACAAAGAGAAAAAATGGCGCAGTTAAGCGGGGGACAATTGTTCCAACTGCACCAGGGAGCTGTTAATGCGGTGGGTGTTGGTCCTTATTCTTCTGCTGCATTGATGACAACGCCTGTTCCGGAAATGGCAAGCGGAGTTGCAGCTGCTATTGAAACACAGATGATACATTATCAATACCAGGAGGCCATAGATCTCACCATTGAAGATCTTGGCAAACGCGGAGTGATCAACCGTTCGTTATTAACAGGAGGCAGGATGTTGTATCTCAATAAAGCGAACCTGCGTGGCGAAGGCAGGGTACTTGCACCGGGATTTGATCAGAAGACCGGAAAGGCAAAACCATCGGATGCGAATATCGGAAGTGATGCATTTAGCCCGAGTGCCGGTTTGCCATTATTGTATTCAACCATCATTCATGAATTTCAGCACGTGGAGCAGATGCAGAAACCGGGAGAATCAAAAGCTGAAATACCCGACCAGGGCAATGATGACCAGACACATATACAACAGGAAGTAGAAGCTTATGCAACAGAGTTGATCAGGGCTAAAGAATCAGGCATGTATAATATACCCGACCAGATACAAGACACCTGGAGCCGTTTACACAACAAATGGCAGGACCTTACGGATGATACGAAAAAAAGAAAAGTGAACGAACTGTATAAAAAAGCGCATGAAATAGCACAGCAGGCGCTCGGTAAATCATTGCATTTAATATTTACACCATTGAAACCCTAGGCATGGCAATAGACCACAATTACGAAGCGATACGACAATACATGCAGATGCTGGATGAATACATCCGCCAGCAACTGGAGAAATATTTTCAGCCACCGGCAAAGCGTTCGGCTGAAGTGATACAACTGGTGGAAATAAAATCTCCATCGGCAGCAATATCAAAATTCATTAAGCAAAATAAATTATCCAAACAGGAATTACTGGTATTGCTGATGGCGCTGATGCCGCATTTCAAGCCCGATTTCTTTGATGAGTCTGTACAAAAAATGCTTCCTGCATCAGGCGATTTTCCCGAGATAGGAGGTGTGCGGGGCAAGAACTTCAGGGGATTTTTGCCAACAGGTGAAACCGCATTGTTCTTCCTTTCGGGAATGAACCTCGAAAAAAGAATGCACTATCAAAGTATATTCAGTAATGAACATCCTTTTGCAAAGCAAGGTGTGCTCTGGCTCGAAGACGTTCCACCCGGTGAACCGGCAATGAGCGGCAGGATCATCTTATCGGCTGAATACCTCGAACTGTTTACTACCGGTAAAGTAACACACCCTAAACTGAGTATTGATTTTCCTGCACAGTATATCAGCACAGAAATGGAATGGGATGATCTTGTTTTGCATGATACTATTTTGCAGCAGATATATGATCTTGAAAAATGGGTAAAGTATAACCAGGTATTAATGAACGACTGGGATATGAAACGGAAGCTGAAACCCGGCTACCGTGCATTGTTTCATGGCCCACCGGGTACAGGTAAAACATTAACGGCAACCTTGCTGGGAAAATACACCGGCAAAGATGTATTCCGAATAGACCTGTCGATGGTTGTTTCGAAATTCATTGGTGAAACAGAAAAGAATTTATCGCAACTGTTCAACCGTGCTGAAAACAAGAACTGGATATTGTTCTTTGATGAAGCCGATGCGTTGTTCAGTAAACGAACCAATGTAAGAGATGCGCATGATAAATATGCCAACCAGGAAGCAGCATATTTATTACAGCGTATTGAAAGCTTTGATGGACTTGTTATCCTTGCCACCAATTTTAAAAATAATATTGACGAAGCCTTTATACGGCGCTTCCAGTCTGTAATTCATTTTCCTGCGCCGGGTGTGGCAGAACGATTGGAATTATGGAAAAGGTCTTTCCCCGCCAAACTAAAATTGAATAAGAATATTGATCTGGCAGCTATTGCAAAGAAATATGAAGTAACCGGCTCTTCCATTTTAAGTGTAGTACAGTATTGTTGCCTGCAGGCTATTTCAAAAGGATCAGGAATAGATAATGACTTGCTGATAGAAGCAGTAAAAAGAGAATACCTGAAAGAAGGTAAAATATGGTAAGACGGCAACAAAATACAACGTTAAAGAAATGATATAATTCAAATTTATCGGCTTTAGAGAAGTCGATAAATTTCATAGACTAAACAAGGCTGCTTAGCTTTGTTGTATGATCCTGTTATTTAAATACTCCCGCTTTTGTTGTTGCTGATAACAACAATCTTATCTGTTCATTCTAATTTATTTATCATGCTGAATATGATCCTAAGTATGCTGTTATTTATTGGTTCGCCAGTCAATAAGTATGCACACACTTCAACTCAACAAATAAAAGGTATAGTTATAAGCGCTGATACCAGGCAGCCTGTTTCCAATGCATACTTATATATAGTAAAAGGAGAGGAAGAAGCGCTGACCAATGCAAAAGGAGAATTTATTATTACTACTTCAGAAAAGATACCTGTGCTTACTGTTATTCATAAGGATTTTAAAGAACTCAAAGTTAAAATGAACACCGGTTCACAATCTTTAAAAATACTGTTGCAACGCAAATAATTAATGTGTGCCAGGCTCCAGGTCGTTCTTTTTGGTTTTATCCTGGTTGCGGCCTGTTGTTACTGATGCGGTATTTTTTACTGCATCAGTAACGTCGTTGGCCACTGCAGGGCTATGATCTGCAAGTATTTTTTTATCTTTCAGTTTAACAGAAAGATCATCCTGCTTTATCACTTTATTCCTGCTGTTGTTTTTCATACTATTCAATTTAATTGGTCAGTTTATCTTTCTTCTTCGTAAGAAACATTTGTTCCTTCGTTATTCAACCCGCCATGACCACGGCTTGTTCTTGTTTTTTGGGTTGCCCCTGTATCATCCATGTTCGCTCCTTGTCTTTTTTGAGCTGTTTTTGTCTTTGAGTCATTTTGAGATTTGGATGAACTGTTTCCGCCTGAAGGCGCATTACCTCTTTCCTTTTTCATACTGCTAATTTTATAGTTAAAAATTAAAAATTGAATACATATACTTTCCATCCAACGATATGCCATCTTTATAAATACGGGATGCAATACACTTTGTACTAATCAATCCACAATGAACTGAAAGATGTGGTTGATAGTCCATTGACCATGGTCCATGGACTATCGACCATAGACTATTTCATCGAACTCTTTATCTGTTTAATGGTTTCCAAATGATGACGAAGTGTAGGTAATTTTTGGGAAGCCCATTCTTTTAGCGCTGCATTATTTCCTTTATCAGCTTCTGTTTCAAACCTGCTTATTGTTTTATTGTGCCCGTCTTCCATTGCATCTAAATAGTCTTTATCAAAATCTGCACCTTTTTTTGCAGACAGATCGTCGTATTTTTTTTGATGGTCATTACTTACTGCTCCGGGCAATGTTATATTGTATTGCTGTGCAAGTGTCTTCAATTCGTCTCCTGCTTTTTGATGATCATCTGCCAGCATCTTTCCCAAGTCCTTTACATTTTGAGCGCCAGCATTGGTTGTAGCCAGTTTGCCCAACATAACTTCTGCCATACCACCATCAGCTGCAAATACAGCAAAGTCGACATCCTTATCCATGTTGGTAGAATCAAATTTTTGATCATTCTGCATGTTGGCAGACTTGGTGCTGTCTGCAGGTGCGCTATCTGAGCTTCCCGAATTACAGGATATCATCATTGCTGCCGGCAAAGCCAGTAAACTTAAAAATATTTTTTTCATATAGTTGTTTTTAAAAAGATGCATAAAAACAATGCCAATAAGCCGGTACGGTTAAAAAGAAAAGATGGCCTGGTTTTTATTCGCCTGTAATAAATACCATAGCATGAACTCAACGATCAAAATAATAGTAGAAACTCCAAAAGGTTGTACACAGAAATATGTTTACGAGCCCGAAAGCAAAGTGTTCAAATTAAAGAAGCTATTGCCTGTGGGAATGACCTTCCCTTATGATTTTGGTTTTGTGCCGGGTACAAAAGGGGAAGATGGAGATCCTCTTGATGTAGTTGTACTGTGGGAATTCGGGAGTTTTCCGGGGTGCAGTATCGACTGTAGACTGATAGGAGCTATTAAAGCAACGCAGAGAGGTGAAGAAGGAACAATGATCCGTAATGACCGCTTTATTGCAATACCCGAAGTATCTATTATGTATGCAGGTATAAACAACATAAAAGAGCTTCAGCCAACGCTGCTTACAGAGCTTGAAATGTTCTTTTCCACATATGCCAATATAGAAAAAAAAGATTTCCGGTTATCAGGAACGCTTGATAGAAAAGAAGCCCTGTCATTGATTCAGTCATCTATGACAGGGTAAAAATTTGTACAGATTTATCCCGCTATGAACTGAAATTTGCCGAAATAATAATGGAGTGCGGTTTGCTGTCGTTTACTAATTTCAATACATCTACTGCATTACCGTCTGCTATGATACTGGTTGCTGTTGCATTGTCATCCTGCCTGATAGTTATAGCATAAACAGTATCGAGGTAAGTGTACGTAACTTTTATAGAAGGCCAGTTTGCAGGAATACAAGGTTTAAAATGCAGTACATCGCCTTCTTTTTTCAAACCGATAAATGAAGAAAGGATAAGCTGGTACATCCATCCTGCAGAGCCCGTGTACCATGTCCATCCGCCACGTCCTTTATTGGTCGACTCGCCGTAAATATCCGCAGCAATAACATAAGGCTCTACTTTATATTGATCAATTGTTGCTGTATCGTCACCGTGATTTACCGGGTTGATCATGTTAAGCAACTCCCACGTTTTTTCATGATCGCCTAAAGCGGCAAAGCCCATAATGAGCCATATTGCAGCATGTGTGTACTGTCCGCCGTTTTCCCTTACGCCTGGTACATATCCTTTTATATAACCGGGATTCATGTGGCCTTTATCGAAAGGCGGATCAAATAATTGGATCATGCCTTCATCTTTGCGCACTAAGTATTTATAGGCCGATTGCATGGCTGCTGCCATACGCTCTTTTTCTCCCGCACCTGAAATTACCGACCAGCTTTGTGCAATGGAATCGATCCTGCATTCATCATTCTTTGCCGAACCCAGCGGGGTGCCGTCATCAAAATAAGCTCTTCGGTACCATTCGCCATCCCATGCATTTTTATTGATGTTGATCTGTAATTGCTGTGCAGCCTGTTTACATTTTTCTGTAAATGCAGCATCATTTTTTAATGCTGATATTTTTGTAAATCGCATAAGAATATCGTACAGGAAAAATGCGAGCCATACACTTTCACCTTTTCCATGCTCGCCCACTTTATCCATTCCGTCATTCCAGTCGCCGGAACCCATAAAAGGCAAACCATGTTCACCAAAGCGCAGCCCATGTTCAATTGATCTTACGCAATGCTGGTATAAGCTGTCTGTTTTATCAGAAATAAGCGGAAGATCATACGAAGATTCTTCACCTGCATTTAATAAACGCCCTTCCAGGAAAGGTATCTGTGCATCAAGTATCTCTGTATCACCTGTATCCAAAACATATTTTGATGTTACAAAAGCCAGCCACAGGTAATCATCAGAGCAAGTGGTACGTACACCACGTCCAACTGGAGGGTGCCACCAGTGCTGCACATCGCCTTCTTTGAATTGCCGCGAAGCACAAAGCAGGATCTGTTGTTTTGCCAAAGCGGGCTGCGAATGAAAGAGCGACAGCACATCCTGTAGCTGGTCCCTGTAGCCGAAAGCCCCACCTGATTGATAGAAACCGCTCCTGGCCCATATCCTGCACACGAGCGTTTGATAGGTAAGCCAGCCGTTGGCTAATATATTCAATGCTGCATCAGGCGTTTCGATGATTACAGCGCCCAATGCTTTTTCCCAATATTGCTGTACTTCTTCCAATGCTTTCTTTGCAGCGGCGCTGCCTTCAAACTGGCGTATAACATTTAAAACATCATTGGCATCTTTACCGGCGCCCAGTCGAAATACAATTTCTTTTTCTTCTTCTTCAGCCATTTCAAATGCTACCTGTATGGCTGCACAGGGATCCAGGGCTGCGCCTTTTTTTCCTGAAAGCTTTGCCCTGTTCATGGCTTCGGGGTTTGCCATAGTACCGTTTCGCCCAATGAATTCGGCCCTGTCTGTTGTAATGGATTTGTTGGGATCATCTACATCAAAAAATCCGATTCTTCCGTTCAGTTCCGTATTATAGGCATTGTGTGCCAATATGGCTCCTGTGCGTACATCCAGTTCCGTTATAATGTGCATTAATGATTTGGATCGGATATCTCCCAATACCCATTCTACATAGCCGGTAGCAGAAATGCGTCGCGGCCTGCTGGAATTATTTCGCAATTTGATCACAATGAATTTTACCGGCTCGCTGATATGCGTGTACACACACATGGAAGAATCGATGCCATCTTCATTATGCTCAAAAATACTGTAGCCGAAGCCATGCCTTGTTGTATAAAAAGCCTTGCCTTTACATGGTAAAGGAGATGGCGACCAAAATCTTCCGCTTTCTTCATCTCTTAAATAAAAAGCTTCTCCTTTAAGATCGGTAACAGGGTCATTGTTCCAGGGCGTAAGCCTGAATTCATGTGCATTATCGATCCAGGTATAAGATTGCCCACTCTCCGAAATGATGCTGCCGAAGTTGGGGTTGGCCAATACATTTATCCACGGAGCCGGTGTGCTTTTTTCTGCGGTAGTTGTAATAACATATTCTTTGCCATCTTTTGAAAAACCACCATAGCCATTATAGAACTGCAGATCCCGTTGCGGTTGTGCTGTTGTAGCGATAGAAGTATGGAATTTTGTCGGGCTGAAATAAGGAATGTTTGATTTGATGCTGCTTCTGCGGCTGATCTGTTCTTCCAGCGTACCTAATTTATCTGAGATCACTATATGTGCCACTGTTTGAAAGAGTATCCGGTCTTCATTGGATATTTGATCGGCGGAGCGGATGAAGATACCACCGGGTTTATCTTTTATATCGCCGGTTATGATCGGTGCAATAAGATTTTGTATCTGGTTCTGTAATACCTGGCGATAACCTCCATGATCCTCGTTCCATATTACAAGATCAACAGCAAGACCTTTCATGCGCCAGTACGTATGTGCCTGTATCAGTTGTTTTACCAGTTCTATATTTGATGAATCTTCTACCTGCAATAAAACAATTGGTATATCACCTGAAATAGAATACCCCCACAAGCCCGACTGGCCGCGGTTATTCTTAATGATCACAGCCGGATCTGTTCGCAAAGATGAATTGGCAAAGATTATGGAACTAGCCAGCCTTGCATATAATTGTGCATCCGATTCAAGCGCATTGATCTGTCTTAATATCACCTGGCTATGTGTCCATGCCAATTCCAATACACGATTGGTAAGATGGCGGTCCTGGTATTTATCAATTAAAAAGTTAGCGATATCTTTTGTATCTGCTGCACCAAATATCATATCTACAGTAGCAGATTTTTGTGGTTCAATAACAATGCGGTATTGTATAGCAACAACAGGATCTAATACTGATCCCTGTGAATCAGTTAACGCACCATCCTGTTTCATTACCGCCGGCCGATGTATAGAATTACCTCTTCCTATAAATGCGGTCCTGTTGGTTTCATAAGAGATACCGGTGATCTCGGCATCGTGTGCTTTCATTAAATGGAACATCCACGGTGTAATATCAGTAACAGAACGTGGACGGCGGGTACAGAGCAGCGCATTCTTTTCTTTATTGATCTCTGTCTGCACAAAAAGATTACTGAATGCAGGATGCACTTCATCTGCCATAGCATCAGCCAATACCACTTCTGCATAACTGGTAATTTCTATCGTTCTTTTCTTGCGGGAGCGGTTGGTAATGTGTACACGGCGCAATTCGATATCATCTTCAGGCGATACAACGATCTCGGTATGCGTTTCCAATGAAAGATCCCTGCGCCGGAACTCTGCACGGCCCTGTGAAAATACGGCTTCATAATTGTCGCCCTGTTGTAAGGAAGGCTGATAAGAGGATGACCAGAACGTATTATTATCCAGGTCTCGTATAAAACAGAACGTGCCCCAGTCATCGCAAACAGCATCTTCACGCCAACGGGTAAGTGCAATATTCTTCCATTTGCTGTAACCTCCGCCGGCATTGGTTACCATCACATTATATTTGCCATTGGATAATAATTGTACTTCGGGGATAGGAGTATCAGGAGTAGTAAGCACCCTCATAGAACTGTCACCGCCTGGTGTTACGCTGATATCACCTGCATGCACCGTTGGAGAATAAAAAGTAGAAACTCTTGGTATCCTTTCCTGCAATAATAATAATGTTGATTTTACCTGTACATCAGCTTCAAAGCGCTGCTGCATGGGGCGGTTATGTAAAAAATAACTCAGTGAAAGAAAGCTCATGCCCTGGTGGTGCGCCATGAACGACTTGATAATTACATGTGATTGTCTTCTTAATAAACGAGATGTGGTGTAATCAACAGCTTCATAAAAACCATAGCGGCCTTCAAAACCACTTTGCTGCAATACCAATAAATTTTCATATGCTTCCTGTGGGTTCACCATCAATGACATTACTGATGCATACGGAGCGATCACGAGATCTTCTCCCAAACCACGCTTAAAGCCAATACCCGGCACGCCAAAGGCCCGGTATTGCCAGTTAAGATGGGCATCTACTAAATTATATCCCGATTCAGAAATCCCCCATGGTACATTTTTTCGCCTGCCGTATTCAATTTGTTTTTGTACAACTGCTTTATTGGTTTGATCCAATAGGGTATTGTCGTACGTAGGCATTATCAATAATGGCATTAGGTATTCGAACATAGAACCGCTCCAGGAAATAAGTATCGGCATACTGCCTACATTGGTCAGTTGCCTGCCCAAAGCAAACCAGCTTGACTGTGGCAGTTTGCCTTGTGCTATGGCAACAAAAGTAGTAAGCCTTGCTTCAGAAGCCAGCAGGTCGTAATAGCTGTTGTCTACACGATGGTCTTCTGCATTATAACCTATCGTTAACAGGTTTTGTGATTTATCAAAAAGAAAGTCATACTCCATATTTGCCAGCTCATCACATTTCACTGCCAGCTGATCAATGCGCAATAAGATCTCTTTTGCACGCCGGCCCGATTCCGTTATGCCCGAACGAAAAGTTGTCAGCCATTCATTCTCTGCATCATCGTTCTCTTCTTTATAACAACTGATGATCTTTTGCAGTAATACCTGTTCTATTTTTGATAACTGTGCTATAGTTGGCACAGCGGGCAGTTCGGGAATAAGCTCTTCAAATTTTTCAGGTGCAGGCGGTATCAGCAGCCACGGTACCAAAGCGGTAAGGTTGCTCTTTAATTCTTTTATATGGGCAAATATCTTTTCGGCCCAGATATCATTCTCTTCTTCGTGCTCGTCCTGTAATTGCGGGCTGATGAATATCCTGGCAAACGAAGTTTCCAGCTCATCTAAATATTTTTTTATTGCGCCCAGGTCATTGATATGCTGCTGATAATTTAATTCAAGATCTTCTTTTAGTGCCACCAATTCAGGGATAACTGTTTTATCGGCTAATATCCTTACAGCATCAAGCAACCCTTCAAAAGATTGTTCTGTAATGATCTTTTTATCAGGGATGCTCAGCAATCCTTGTTTTAGCGTAACCAAATGCCCAAGCAGGTTACCGCTGTCTACAGTAGAAATATATTTAGGATGCAGCGGAACCAATGTTTGCGTATCGTACCAGTTGTATAAATGGCCCTTGAACTTTTCCATGCTCAATACGGTATTGATCGTATTGGTGGTACGCTCCACTAATTTCAACAGGGTGATATACCCAAAATCGTAAGCAGTAAGATTAGATAAGAGACTAAGCCCAATATTGGTAGGCGAAGTGCGATGCGCCGTTCGTACAACAGGATGCTCCTGGTAATTATCCGGTGGCAGCCAGTGATCTTCTTCTGTAACAAATGTTTCAAAGAAGAGCCAGGTCCTTCTTGCCAGCTTGCGTAAAAAAATGTTTTGATCTTCCGGCACCGCTACAGCTTTCTGATGCCTTGGCCGGCTGATGAACCATGCTATAAAAGGCGACATGAACCATAGTGCCAATACAGGAAAAGCTGTTATTAAAGTGAATGGCAGGTATAATAAGATGTAAACAAAAATCCCTGCTGCAGCAAATGGCGCAAACCACATCCGCTGCAATATTTTAAGCATATCTTTTTGATCGTAAGCAGAACTGCTGAACGGGTTCCACTGCAATAATTTTTTCCTGGAAAAATAAATGCGCCATAATGTACGTGCAATAGCATCTGTATTGGAATAAACAGTATAAGGCAAACAGATCAGTTCAACTGCATTTTGTAAAAGCGCATCTTTTAACGAGCGGTAAGAAAATATAAGATGCTGCGAAAAAATAACATCCTGCGGCTTACGGCAAAGCTGCCATATAAAACTTACGATGCACGGTAAAAAAAGTATCAACACTACAGCCATTGTCCACACATAAGGCGCAGGCGATATAAGCCATCCATAAAGCAACAATAATAATAACGATAAGGGTACCAGGCTGCGACGCAGGTTATCAAATATTTTCCATTTGGATAAAAGTGAAAGCGGGTTCTTCTGTAATTTTTTATTGTGCCCCGGTACAAATGGCGTTACCCAGCTGGCGATCTGCCAGTCGCCCCGTATCCAGCGGTGACGGCGCAATACATCTGCAATATATGCCGAAGGATATTCTTCATAAAGCTGTACATCTGTTACCAGGCCTGCACGGGTGTAAGCGCCTTCTAAAAGATCATGACTGAGGATACGGTTCTCCGGAAAATTATTATTCAGTACTTTTTCAAAGCTGTCAATATCATAAATACCTTTTCCTATGAATGATCCTTCTTTAAAAAGATCCTGGTACACATCGGATATAGCTTTGGTATAAGGATCGGTACCCGGTTCATTACCATGCATGCGTGCATACAAAGAACTTTTGTAACCGGGCAAGGTATTGGAAACCCTGGGCTGAAGAATGGTATAACCTTCTGTGACACGTTTTTTCTTTTCGGAATAAACCGGCTGATTAAGCGGATGCGCCATAGAGCCTGCAAGTTTCCAGGCAACATCTCTTGGTAGCTGCGTATCTGTATCAAGGGTGATGATGTACTTGATAGTAGTGTAGATCTCTTCATTGCCATTTATCAATGAAAAATGTTCTTTGCCTTTGCCTCTCAGCAATTCATTAAGGTGGCTGAGCTTACCACGCTTACGTTCATAACCAATCCATTTTTTTTCCTTAGCATTCCATTTGCGTGGACGGTGAAAAAGATAAAAGATATCGTTGCCCGGGCGTGGATATTTCCTGTTCAGTTCATCGATCTTTTCATTTAACGCATCCTGCAATTGCTGATCTTCAGGAAGATGTTCCTTATCTGCATCTTTAAAATCGGTAAGCAGTGCGAAGTACAGGTTATTGTCTCTATTGGCAAGATAGCGTACTTCAAGCCCTTCAATAAGATCTGCAATAACAGAAGCATTGGAGAGCAGGGTAGGTATTACCACCATGGTGCGATAGTTATCCGGTACACCTTTGCTGAAATCCATACGAGGTAAAATAGCCGGCTTCGACAATATGGTAGCCAGCCAGTTGATAACGGATAAGGCTAACTGGCTTGTTGCTAAAAAAGCTACTACTGCCAGCACAATAAGCATCCAGTTCTTTATTCCTTCATATCCTGCTTTGGTAACTAATAACCATGAAAAAGCAATAGTTAACAGGTTTATGCTTCCTGCATAAACTAAAAAGGGAAATTTTTTTGTAAATAATTTGATGCGCTCGCTTCTTGATACTTTGATACCGGCAATTTTTTCGGTTTTCTTTACGCCTTTGTCTATTAAATAATAACCAACGTGATCGTATCTTTCATTTGCAGTATCACTATTTTCTTTAACAAGATTGACGGCTATTTCTGCAATTTCATTTTCAAAGCACTTGCTGTTCTTGGCGATCTTTTCTACAGCATGCCGGTATTCATCCCTGGTATGAAAATCCATTTTAGCATAAATGCCTGCCGGTTCTTCCCTCAATATCTTTTCTATTATGCTTACATTTTCTACAAATTCCCGCCAGTCGGTAGTATTTAAAAAACGAAGGCTGCTTATACTGTTACTGATAGAAACCTGGTCGGCAGCCTGTTTCTGATTTTCCTGCTGTATCAGTTCGCCTATGGTAAGGCCGTTCTCTGAAAGCCGCTGTTCTATCCAGGTAAGCGGTAAAGAAAGGGCGCTGCCTTTTTCCTGTAACCGTCTTGCCAATTCAGCAACAAACACACTTTCGATAGGTGGATCGGATCTTGCCATATCTGCAATAACAAGCACCAGGTTCTTGGGATCATTCTCTGCGGCCTCCATCATCTGGTCGGCCCAGTAATCGGCCAGTGATTTATTGGTAATATCAATTGATATCTGGATCGATAACCTGCGAAGATTTTCTATCAGCGCCAGGCGAACCATAATAGGAATTGCCCATAGCTCACCGATGGTCAAAAAGTTTACTTCCTGGTAGGCATTAACAAATGCGGTCAGCGTACGGAGGTCGACATGACCATCGGAATGGGAAATAATTTCCACAGCTATATCGTAAACACGGGGTAAACCGGCTGATGGTCCTTTCAATAATTGAGGCAGCCCTTTACTGTATCCTTTGGGTAAATGTCGCTTACCGGTATATATCTGCTCCTCAATAAGATAGAAGTTATCCAGCAGCCATTCGCCTGCGGGAACGATCCGGATATTTTTTTTAACGGTATCCGTTAATACCTTATGTACTTCCAGTAAAATCGATTCATTTTCTGCAAGGCGCTTTAAGAGCAGTTCTGATGGGTGTTTAGACAGCAGCGAATGCTTCTTTGCCAAATACCTGGCATGTTCTTCCAGTTGCTGTTCGGTAAAAAGCTCCGACCTCAACGGTGGTTTTTCATCATTGTATTTACCGTTGTGAGAATCACCAAGAAAGGGATCGATGATATTCTTTTTTAATGATGCAATAGCATTCGGCAATATTTCCAATATATCAGCTTGCTGATTTTTTTTTACAGGCACCTTCATTGGTTTCACAATTTCGAAAGTTTGGTACTAGAAGTACTAATATCATGCCTTTATAAAAGTGAGCTGGTGCAGTATAGTTTTTTGAAACCTGCAGGCATAAAAAAAAACCAGCTTTTAATGCTGGTTCTTATATACTTAGTTACCGTTTATAAAATTATATAGCTCTTAATATTCATTATCGGCTTTTGGTTTGGTACCCGTTTTTTTATTCTTATCAACTACAGGTTTATTTGCCGGTGGCGATGTAGTTAATTTTTTATCCTCGGGTTTATTTTTCCCTTTTGAATTAGAATCAGCAGCATTGGGAATATTGCTTTCTATCCCGATCTTTTCTACAGGTATATTTTTATCCGGCACAGGATCATTAATGAAATCGCTGGCATCGCCATTTCCCTGGTCGAGTGTAGTACTGTCTCCCTGCCTGAACAACTGGCCCCAATCAGCATCTGCGCTGATCAAATCATTTTCCATACTGGCAGGTTTTTGAAACTCTTTTATCACACCGTAGCCCAATCGCTTATCTGCATATACCTTGCTCATAAAGATGCCCCACTTAGGCGCACTCATATCGGCACCACCGGCAGTACCGGAATAAATACTGATGAACGGATCTTCGCAACCTACCCAGGTGCCGGCAATAAGCTCAGGTGTATAACCAATGAACCAGCCATCGGCATTACTGTTGGTAGTACCTGTTTTACCTGCCCGCTGCACCGGGATGTTATACGCATTCAGGTTGCGGGCAGTACCAAACTGTATAACACCCTGCATTAATTTTTCCATAGTATAAGCATCTACTTCACTTATTACCTGCTTGGTAGAAGAGGTAAATTCTTCCAGTACATTACCGTTCTTATCTTCTATCCTTGTTAATAATATCGGTTCGGTACAAAGGCCCCTGTTGGGGAACATGGTATAGCCCTGCAGCATTTGCAGCATGGGTATCTGCGCAGCGCCAAGCCCTATGGAATAGTAAGGATCAAGTTTCGCTTTTACACCACAGCTTTGCACAAAGTCGATCATGCGCTTTACACCTATCTGTCCTATCAATCTCCACGCAGCAATATTCTTGGAATGCGCAAGGCAATAAGCTACTGTGCCGCCACCGCCACAAATTGTTTTACCACCTAAAGTGAGGCACCCGCCCGGTATCACTGTTTCGGGTGTGTAGCCTGCTTCTGAAACAGCTAATGTATACAGGAACGGTTTGATAGTTGAACCTACCTGGCGCTCTGCGGTAATGTGATCATACTTGAACCATTTAAAATCGATACCGCCAACCCAGCATTTTACTTCGCCCGTGCGGGGATCCATAGCTGCAAAAGAGGTTTGTAATATTTCTTTATGATAGCGGATAGAATCGTAAGGCGTCATCACAGTATCTATTTCACGTTTTGCATTCCACGCAAATATTTTCATTTTGGTGGGCACCATGAAAGATTTCTTTATATCGTCTTCACTGATATCTGCATCTTTCATTTCCTTCCAGCGTTCCGATGAGCGCATGGCTTTTTCTATGATGTTCTCATGATCTTTCCAGATACGGGCACGGTTATTCTTTAACGACCAGTTCAGTTTCTTTTGAATAACAGGCATATGCTGTACCACCGCTTCTTCAGCATATTGCTGCATTCTTGAATCGATAGTAGTATAGATCTTTAAGCCATCGCGGTAAAGATTATATTCTTCGCCTGTATGCGGATTCTTATGCGCTTTACACCATGCCTTCAATCTATCGGCAAGTACTACACGAAAGTAGGGGGCTATACCAATGTTCTCATCTATCTTTTTATAATTGGTGACCAATGGCTTTGCTTTCAATACAGCCGCTTCCGCTTCAGTTAAAAAATGCTGCTTGCATACTACCATCTGGTTGATCACGGTATTTCTCCTGTCCAGCGCTTCTTTAGGATGGCCTATCGGGTTGTAGATAAAACCTTTCAGCATACCAATCAATACGGCGGCTTCTTCTATCTTAAGGTCTTTAGGGTCTTTTTGAAAATAGGTACGTGCTGCATTGCGTATGCCATATACATTTCCCCAGGGCGCCCTGTTAAGGTATAAGGTGATGATCTCTTCTTTGGTAAAATTGCGCTCCAGTTTTACGGCCACTACCCATTCTTTCAGTTTATCGATACCTCTTGTAAAAACATTTCCTTTACCCTGGCCCAGCATCATTTTAGCTACCTGCTGTGTAAGTGTACTGCCTCCGCCCTGTGTACCTAAGGTAAATACTACACGGGCAAGCGCCTGCGCATCTATACCAGAGTGGTCATAAAAGCGCTCGTCTTCCGTGGCGATCAATGCATGGATAACATTGGGAGAAATTTCGCTGTACTTTACTTCGCTGCGGTTCTCTGCATAATACTTTCCCATCAGTACGCCATCGCTCGAATATATTTCACTGGCAAGATCTGCTTCAGGGTTTTCCAGCTCTGCTACAGAAGGCATTTTACCAAAAAGACCAAAATTGGCACAGAGTAATAATATTACCAGTAACAAAAATCCGCCGGCAACCAAACGCCATAAAATTTTTACTGAACGCTTCATATAGTAGTTATAAGTTAGTAGTTATTAGTATTAAGTTGTGAGTATTAAGTTATAAGTGCTAGTTGATAAGTGTTAAGTTGTAACAGAGGCCAACTTACAACTTAACACGTATCACTTATAACTTAAAACTGTTAAAAACGATTTGGATATTGCGTATTTAACAAGGTTTTGTAATCTGCCAGTTTTTTATTGGCCTTCAGCAATTGCAGGTTATCATTGGTAATAATAAGGAACGAATATTTATTGGCCGGTAACCAGGATACCTCTGATGCAGCGGCTTTCCTTATCTTATCATAATATTTCAATGCAGCATCTGCATCAGCAAAAGAAGCGATCACCAATACATTCCTGTCGGCATCAATAGCATCTTTGGTAATAGTGATAGGCTCGCCGTAATACTGCTCTTTATTATACCGGGTAAAAGCATTCTTTGCTTCATTCACATACACAGCATCTACTTTATCCAGTATCATCAATACATAATGTGGTGATGAAAGAGCCATTTTAAATTCGCCATTAGTAAGCGGTGGGGGCACAGCTTTTACAGAGTCTGCCGGCGGTTTAACAACAGGCGGCTTAACCACTACCGGTTGCTGTACAACAGGTTTTACAGGAGGAGGTACCACCACCACATTGCCTGTTGTAGTATCTACTATTATTTGCGGGTCTTCCATACGGGTAACCTGCAGATCGGTAAGGTATTTTTCTATCTCCGCTCTTCTCTTCAGCACATCTATCATGGTAGCGGCTTTTGCTTTTAAGGGAGAATTAGGATTATTCTGAATGATAGTGTTCAATCCCAGTATTGCTAAACTGTCGTTGCGCTGTTTTACATTGTACAATGCTTCGATGTACAGCAGCTGCGGTGTCCAGTAGATCACACCATATTGTGCATCTGCTTTTTTCTTATCATTCACCGCCTGTTCAAAATTACCTTCTATGAAAAGGTTGTAAATATTCTCGTACACTTTTGTTGCTTCAGCATTCTTTGTTTTCGGGTTCAATGCACCGGGGTTATTCAGTAGTTGTGCCGATTTGGAATTGGCAAATTGCGTGTTCAGTAAATTCTTATAATAAGCAGCTTTAGATGCATTGCCGGTTTTGGTATAGCAATAATATAAACCAAGATAAACTTCCCCATCGGCCAAACGGGTAGGGAAGCGTTGCAGGTAATCTTCGTAAGTAATGATCGCCTGTTCATAATCTTCCAGTTCGCTTTGATATAATTTAGCCAGCGTTAATAAACTGGTGGCCAGTATATCATTGCTCGCTGCCAGCTTTTCAGGAGTAAGCGGCAGGTTGCCCATCAGTGTTTCATAGCTGATATCATTGCCGGCAACAGGTGTTGCAGTATTCAATGAATTATTGTCCTGGTTCTTGCGTGGATCGCCCTTGCCAATAAGCGGTGCATTATTAGTATTGGTTGCACCTGTTGCTGCTTTACGGCGCCAGTTATCGGTATTGGCACGGTTGCCCCATTTACTTTTGAATTCGCTGAAGCCCCTTGATTTAAGAGTGGCGTTATAAAAATACCATTCCCCTTTACTGGTATTATTGCCAAAAAGATCGGCACCGGCAGCGTTATTATTATTGTTGAAAGGAAGCATGCCGTTATTATCCGCATTAATCTCTTCTTTTAATCCCTGTTCTTTTCGCAGTTGTTTAGCCAGGCGTTTTACAAAATTCTCTCTGTCTAATGGCGCCATACCGGCAATGTGTTGCAAACTGTCTTCTCTTTCAATATTGGTTACCTGCTCCACGATCTTGGATAAAGCAGTTTTGCGTGACTGCACCTGTTTGATGCGCTCATTCAGCAAACTATCATTACCCAATTGCAGGCTGTCGTAATAAGCAGCAGCCATGCGGTACTTTTTGCGGCTGTACGCAATATCGCCTAACTGTAAGAAGGCTTTATTTTTAAACGAAGCATTACCGTTGTTGTACTTCAGGCTTTTATTAAAGTAGATGAGTGCATTGGCGGTATCGGGCCGCTGCAATGTTAACTGCCCGGCAGAATAATAAATAATATCCCTGTAGCTGTCAAACTTATCCCGCTTTGCCATCCTCAGCAGGTTATCAATGCTCTTGTTCAGTTCTTTTATATCACCGGTGCTCCTGAACATCTTTGCTTCATTCAGCCGTGCATAAATATCCAGCACGGGATCTACAGTATGTTTGGAAGCCCTGTCGTAATAATGAGAAGCTTTATCAAATTGCCCGCCCATTTCGTACAATTGTGCCAGCAGGAATTCCCAGCGGGAACGGTCCTGTTTATCATCTGCATTGGATAATGCTTTTTCCAAATGCACCGCAGCGCTGTCGTAGCTTCCCTGCCTGAAATACCAGTAAGAAGTTACTTCTGCCAAATCGTTCTGTAAACGCTTTGGAAGATTAGGGTCCTGCTGCAACGTACTGATAAGACCGGCAGCTTCGCCCAGGTCATCCTGTTCAATGAATGTACGGGCAAGCCATATCAATGCATCATTACGGCTGGGAGGAAGTGAAACAAGCCGTTGTACAAAATTCCGTTTTTCTTTATTGGCGATAGAGATCACGTTATTGGCAGCATCATCATTGGTGCCTATCACACGGTCGTCATCTTCATGTTTTTTTCTTGGAAAAAGATTATAGTTGATGAACTGGAAGGTCATCGCAGCAGAATCAAAATCTTTCTTATAATAATAGGCCTTGCCGATAAGCAGGTACATGTTATCTATCCAGTCGTTGCGAAGATCATGTAATAAAATACCGGCCGTAGAGGTATAGATAACAGAATCAAGATCGGTCTTTTGCGCAGCGGTATTATCCAGTGTGTAAGGGTAGAAGGGAAGCAATTGCGAATAATCATCTTTGCTGCCCATTTTGGCCCTGTCTACAACCGTATTTATTTTATTATTGGCATTGAAGTAATAATTATAGTGGGTAATAGTATTTTGCATGAAATGGCGGGGAGTGGTAAACTTCTTTTCCGCTGTTTTTTCGGAGCCCAGTTTTCGGGTCTCAAACTGTTCCGGTTTCTTTTCCTTGCCGAAAGGGTCGATGGTCCACGTAGGTTGCGCCTGCAGGGTATTTAACAGGGTGCTGACAGCAAAAAAAACAATTGCAAAAACTACTATTCTCTTTAGCATGAATGTAAAGGTTGATAACGGGGCTAAATATCGGGGTTTTTTGGCAGAAACAGCAGGAAAAATAGGGCATTTAATTATACTTTAACGGGTGCAGGAAGACACGAAGGCAGGAAGGGATAGAAAAAAACTCCTGTTCCCCCGGAACAAAAGAAAGCCGTTCTGTAACCGGTAAAACAAGTTACTGTAGTTTTTTTAATTATAAAGCTGGTTTTGACGCCAGCTTTACAACGAAAAATCAAGATTGAATCAATCGGCTTAAATAAACCTTTAAATATTAAAGAAATTTATATGCCAAATATGTTGGTATTGCTTATGAACCAGATAAAAACAGCGATAATAAAAACCGGTGAAAATATTCTACACTTCACCTGGCCCGATCTTCCTGCCGTATCGCTGCGGGCTTTTCATCGCTTTTAGGAATAAGGCCTGACCAGGATAGGCTTACCTGGAAAACACTAAGGCGTTACTGTTAAGCGGCAAAATATCCCGACTGAAGCAAGGATTTTATTAACACCGGCAGCGTAAACTGTGTTGAATGGCTTTGGGGCTTATTGCGTAAGCCTTATATTTGCAGCGAACCTTACTAACTATTTGAAAAGATTTTCTACTATAACCTTATTACTGGTACTTATTTTTAGTCACGCCGGCTATTACTGGGTATTGCAATTAACTCAACTCATGCTTAAGGAAAATGCGGAAGAGACATTCCGTAATAACTATGCAGGAGAAAAGCTGGTAGCCGTATGTTATACCGATAACAGCAACGATATTTTCTGGGAAGAAGAAGGAAAGGAATTTTTGTTTAAAGGAGCAATGTACGACGTGGTGAAAATAAGTGTAGTAAAAGGGCATAAGATATTGTACTGCATCAATGATGTAAAAGAAAAGCAGCTGATCGATAAATACAACCTGCTTACCAAAAATAATTCCGGCGATAATAAAAAGCAGAAGAACAATAATTTTCAGCAAGACTATTTTTTTGATCCCCAATACAAGCATCTCGATATTGCATATTTACCTGTAACATCTGCTGAAACTTATTTCCATGTGTTCAACCTGTCAAAAGGTATCTGCGATAAAAACTTTCCGCCCCCCAAGGCCTGATATTTTTTCCTCCTTATTTATTATGATTGAACAAGGTTTGGGCTTAACAGCCTGAACATCTTACAGCGTATGTATATACGCTTCCTATTTCTATTTTAAACACTTTATCATGAAACGTAAAATTCTATTAACTTTTATCAGTTCAATAATTATTCTTTCTTCTTTTGCACAACATAAACTTAAAGGCAAGGTAACCGATGCGGCTACCGGCAACACATTGGTTGGCGCTAATATTATTTCAGGCGGCAAAACCGGTACCACTACCGATCAACAGGGGAATTTTTCGGTTGATTGCAGCAAATCAAGCAGCATCACTGTTTCCTTTGTAGGCTACGAAACTGTACACTATACTATTAAAGATTGTAACGAAGAACTGGCTATCAAGCTTATACCTTCGGCAAATAACCTTGCAGCGGTAGAAATTACGGCTACATCAAATGAGAACAAATCACTTTTATATCAACCGGCATCTATTGCAAAATTATCACCGGTTGAACTGAAAAGAGGCACCGGTATGTTCATGACAGATGCTATCAACGGCAATGTGCCCGGCGTTACCATGCAAAGCAGATCGGTAGCTGGCGGACAACAATTTAACATCAGGGGCTATGGCAATGGCAGTGGCGGTACCGGAAGGATCAACAGCAACTTCGATGGCCAGGGATATAAAGTTTACCTGAATGGCATTCCTGTTACTGATGCAGAAGGTATCACCGTAATGGATGACATCGATTTTGGATCAATAGGCAATGTTGAAATTATTAAAGGCCCTGCAGGAACATTATATGGCCTTGCAGCAGCGGGTGTGGTAAACTTAAAGACCATCAAACCTGAAAAAGGACAAACCTCTGTTGGCCAGCAGGTGCTTATCGGTAATTATGGTTTGCAACGCTACACAACCCATTTTCAAATGGGTGGCGAGCGCACTTCACTGTTGCTGAATTACGGCCACCAGGAAAGCGATGGGTACACTATCCACAACGCTTCTAAAAAAGACTTTGTGAATTTTGCTGCCGATTTCAGGCCTAATGAAAAACAATCATTAAGCACTTACTTTGGCTACAGCCACAGCTATGATGAAAGAAGCGGAGAGTTGACCATAACACAATACAACAACAAAGATTACTCCGGCAATATCGGTTATATACAAAGGAATGCACACTCCGAACTTACCAGCTTCAGGGCAGGTATTGGCCACACCTATAATTTCTGCAAGAGCTTTTCTAATACCACTACTGTATTCGGGTCTGGTGTAAGCAACAACTCAAGCTCTATGGCGGGCTGGACAGATAAGGATCCTATCAACTATGGCTTCCGCACTACTTTCGATATGAACTTCACGTTGAAAAAAGGTATCGGCCTGAGCGGTATCGTTGGTATGGAAGCACAGCGCCAGGTAGCACAAACTATCGGTTATGGTATGATAGACCCGCAGGGAACTTCACACGTTTGGAAATTAGGTGATCCCTATTTCATCATCGGCAGCACCGGTACAGGAACTAATGGTATCACTTCTAACAAATACACTACAACAGGTACCAAATCTATCTTTACAGAATGGACACTGGCATTGCCACACGACCTGTCATTCACTGCAGGTTTAGGTATCAGCACCATGCGTATAGACCTCAACGACAGGTTCTATGTGTCAACCAATACCAAGCCAACAGAATTTGATACTACCTACAAATCAATGGTATCGCCACATTTTGCAGTGAACAAAGTATTCAGCAAAAAGATATCTGCGTACTTCTCTTACAGCAAAGGATATAAAGCTCCTGTTAGCTCTTACTTCTACCTGCCTTTTGTTGCAGCAGCAGCAACAAGCACAGGAGTTATTAATCAGGGGCTAAAACCAGAGATCGGCAATCAGTTCGAGATCGGTACAAAAGGAACGATACTTAATGATAAATTAAGCTACCAGTTGGCATTCTTTGATGCGATCTTTTCTAACAAAATGACCGCTATCAATGTATTGAACCCTGCAGGAACTGCAACTTTATATACTTATGTTGCCAACAGCGGAAAACAAAATGATAAAGGCATTGAGGCATTGGTAAAATACACCGCTTATCAATCTGCAACAGGCTTCTTCGAATCAGTACGTCCATTTGCAAACTTTACTATTTCTGATTTCAAATACGACGATTACTCTTTCCATTACAAAGGAAAAGTGCTGATCGATTCAGTAGTGAACTATGATGGCAAAGATGTAGCAGGTGTTGCTAAATTTACCGGCAACCTTGGTGTAGATGTTACTACACATCCGGGCGTATATGCCAGCGTAACCTATTTTTATAAAGATGGTTTCCCTATCAGCTCTGATGGATTGAACAATACTACCAGCTACAGTTTGCTGAATGCCAAGATCGGTTTCCAACGCGGTATCTCAAAGCATTTTGATATCGATGCGTATTTTGGCGTGAACAATATCACTAACACACAATACCCAATGATGGTGTTCATCAACCAGTTGCCGGATGCTTATATGGCGGCTCCTTTAAAAGCGAATGTTTTTGGAGGATTGAACCTGAAATACAATTTCTAAATAACACGTAAAACGGGGCAGCAACAAGCTGCCTCGTTTTATTTTCTTAAATTGACAACATGAGAAAGATCTTACCACTATTTTTAGTTGCCTTTATTCTTATTACTTCCTGCGGCCGTTTTGGTAATAAAGAAATTGACGGTACAAAAGATATGCGCATTGTATGCATATCCAAGCAATTAACCGAAATGGTATTTGCATTGGGCAAGGGGCACGATATTGTAGCCGTTGATCTCAGCAGCACCTACCCGGATAGCGCCAAACTGCTTAAAACAGTAGGGTATCATATGGCGCTTAGCCCCGAAAGTATCATCTCCATGAATCCCGACCTGGTAATTCACAGCAACGATATTGGTCCTGCCAACGTATTACCGCAGATCACTAAAGCAGGTTTAAATATCAAAGCTTTTGGTGGCGCCAATACTATCGACAGCGCTAAATTATTATTGAAGGAATTAGGCAAATTCTTTGGCGTAGAAAAGAAAGCAGATTCCATTGTTGCAAAAATGGATGCCGATATTGCACATGCTGCCGATACCTTAAAGGCAATGGGCATCAAGGACTCGCTTAAAGTAATGATCATTCATTTTGGCCTGCGCAACAATAATTATTTTGTAATGAGCGGAAGGAACAGGGTAGGAGACAAGATGATTCGCTTAGCAGGTTGTACTTCTGCCACCTACGATGGCAAAGGTGCAAGAGAGATGAGTGCCGAAGCTGTTGCATTGGCAAATCCTGATATTATCATCGCTACCGATTTTGGCTACGACAGGATGGGCAGCATGGATAAATTCATCAGCAGTGTGCCGGGAGTTGCATTAACCAATGCAGGAAAGAATAAAAGAATTGTCCGTTTTGAAGAACATGATATTGTTTACTTTGGCCCACGCACCGGAGAGAACATCATTAAATTAATTCACCTGCTACATCCAACTGCCAGTGCTGCGCAACAATAAATTCTTTTTTCCTGTACTGATCATATTGCTGGTGGTAACACTGCTGGGCGCTATTGCATTTGGCGCTGTGCATATATTACCATCAGATATGTTCTCGGCAATACAGCATTATTTCAGCGGACAGGATCCTGCCAATATTTACGAAGGCGTTTTTATACAGCTTCGTTTGCCACGGGTATTATTATGCGCCATCACCGGCGCCATATTATCCGTAAGCGGTGTATTGATGCAGGGGTTGTTCCGCAACCCCATCGTTGAGCCGGGATTGGTAGGAACCAGTTCCGGCGCAGCTTTGGGCGCATCTATTGTATTTGTGCTGGCGGCAAATTTCAGTCCTTCCTTTAAAAGCATAACAGGACCGTTATTGGTGCCGCTGGTAGCATTTGTCGGTGCATTACTGGCTACCTATGCTGTTTATTCACTGGCGAAGAATGCTAAACGTGTTTCGCTCATGTCGTTATTATTGATCGGTATTGCTATCAATGCGGTTTGCTTAAGCGGCACTGGTTTTATGAGTTATATAGCAAGAGATCCGCAGGCAAGAAGCATCACCTTCTGGAACCTCGGTACTTTTTCCGGCGCTTCCTGGATGCAGGTATTCATAGTAGGAGGAGTGGCTGCACTCATCTTTCTTATTTCATTGCGCTACTCCAAACAGCTTAATGCATTATTACTGGGAGAAGAAGAAGCAACCTATTTAGGTGTGGATACCGATAAATTAAAACGGCGCATCATGCTGCTGAACACAGCAATGGTAGCTGTTGCCACAGCATTTGTAGGCGTGATAAGTTTTATGGGGTTGATAGTACCGCATGTATTGCGCTTATTGATCGGCAGTGATAATAAACGGCTGCTGCCTGCTTCCATGTTGCTGGGGGCAACCTTACTCACCTTAGCAGATATGTGTGCAAGATTGTTACTGGCCCCTGCAGAAGTACCTATCGGTATCATTACTTCGCTGGTTGGTGCACCTGTGTTCATCATCCTGCTGAAGAAATTCAACATGGTACAACACAAAGGAGGGTACAATGCTTAAAGCGGAGCATATATATTACAGGGTAGGTAAAAAGATCATCCTTGATAATATCAACATCGATTTTTTACCTGGCGAGTTCAATATGATACTGGGACCGAACGGTTCTGGCAAATCCTCTTTCTTAAGAATATTCAGCGGTGAATTACCAGCCACAGAAGGCACAATTTTTTACGGAAATAAAAAGATAAGCCAAATAAAAAAAGAAGAGCTGGCAAAGCACCGGGCCGTAATGAGCCAGCAGCCGGAGCTGAGCTTCCCGCTTACAGTAGAAGAAGTGGTAATGATGGGCCGCTACCCGCATTTCAACTTCAATCCCGGCAAAAATGACCAGGATATTTGCGATGAAGTGATCAGCCGTATGGAACTGAACTCTTTTAAAGAAAGAAATTACCTCACCCTCAGCGGTGGCGAAAAGCAGCGGGTGCAATATGCCCGTGTGCTGGCCCAGGTATGGGAAAAGCCTGAACAGGGCTGCCGCTATTTATTTTTAGATGAACCGCTCACCAGCCTCGATATCAATTACCAGCAGCAATTCTTAAAAGTAGCCCGGGAATTTATGGGCAGCGATACGGTTTTAATAGCCGTAATGCATGATATCAACCTTGCCGTGCAATATGCCGACCGCCTCTTCTTTTTAAAAGAAGGCAGCCTGGCGGCACAAGGCTGCCCCGCTTCTATCCTCACCGAAGAACTGATAAAAGAGGTTTTTAACGTAGAAACTTCTATTATCAGCAACCCGGTTACCAACACTCCGTTGATAATTTTTAAATAGATATTTTTTTATTGTTATTTAATAGATTCAACGGGCATTTTAGCCCAAATAATTGAATAAAACGCAAAATATAAGGGCTTAGATGGCTTAAAATTGCCATAAATGCAATAATTTAGACATTCTAATTAAACCTTGTTCTTGAAGAAAAAAGTAGCCATACTCTTTTTATTGATGCTATTTGTAAGCCAGATCGGCTATTACTTCATCTATTTATTCCAGCAGCACGAGATCAAGGAAGCTGTAAAAGAACAACTCCTTAAAACTATCCCCGACGAATTATTGGTAGCCATAAACGCAGATGCGAATAAGGATGCTATTGAATGGGAAGAAGAAGGAAGAGAGTTTTCTATGAACGGAAATATGTATGATGTAGCGAGAACAAAGATCGTGAACGGCGCTACCATACTGTATTGTATGAGCGATGCCAAAGAAGACCAGTTGCTGGACAAGCTTGCAAAAGGCGTACGTTCTGCAAATGATAATACTGCTAACGGTAAGGATACCAGGCACACCGTAAAATTCCAGTTGGTTGATTTTATTGCCACTGTTCCTGAAAAAATAACGATCATCAATAACCGACTTGCCTTACAAAAGTATGTTGGCTATGATGCAGCTATACTTTCATCAATAAAAGAGGTAGATATTCCCCCTCCCAAAATCAATCACTATGCTAAAATTTTATTTTATGAGAAGAGTTAATTTTAAACTCTGTTTTGCCATGCTCTTATTCATGGCCTCTACCGTCGTGCTTGTGCCCGGATGTTCGCAAAAGCACGGAGAAGTAGAAACAGAGGAGTCTGAAGAAGACGAAATGTACGATAACCCCGACCTGGCTGCAAAGTTCCAGTGGGAGCGTACCAAGAACCCGTACACCGGGGATGTGCCTGCAGGCGCTTATATGCAGGCGCTCAATCAAACCATCCAGTCTAAAACAGCGGCCCTAAATAATTCCAGCTTTCTTGCTGCACTTACCTGGCAGGAAAGAGGCCCCAACAGTGATGCTGTAGGCCCTTCCAATAATAATACCCGCGCTAATAACGGGCAAACATCGGGCAGGATAGATGCTATTATGGTGGATTCTTCCGATGCTACACATAAAACAGTGTTCATTGGAGGAAGGGACGGCGGCTTGTGGAAGACCACCGACATCACGGCTTTTCCTGCAACATGGACGCTGGTGAACGACTTTTTACTTAACCAGTCTATTATAGGCATTTGCCAGGATCCTACCGATTATAATACCATGTACATGTGTACCGGTGAATCCTTTGGTGAAGGCGGTGCGGTAAGAGGTAATGGTGTATTTAAAAGTACCGATCACGGGGTAACCTGGGCGCAACTGGCCAGTACTGCTACCTATTACTATTGTACCAGGATATTGTGCGATTACCAGGGTAATATATACCTGGGAACAAGGGGCAATGGTTTATTGCGCTCTACCAAAGCAAGTGGTGGTGCGGTATGGACAGATATTACACCTTCGGGCCTGAGCAACAGGATTGCCGATCTTGAGATTACTTCTACTGCAGGTCCTGCAAGGTTACACGTTACTACCGGTATTTTCAGCGCCAGTGCTTACCGTTATACAGATATTCCTTCAACAGTTACTTCGGCTTCGGGATGGAACGCACCTACAACAGGCTTTCCTGCGCTGAACCAACGCTGTGAACTGGGCGTTTATGGCAATACCTTGTTTGCGCTTCCTTGTAACGGTTCATACGAAGTTCCAACAGTTTATAAATCTACTGATGGTGGCGACCACTGGGCCGCAACGGGAGGGCAGCCTGCTAATGGCTGGGCCAGCGGACAAGGCTGGTATGCGCTTACTGTAGCCATCAATCCATCAGATCCTACTCAATGTATCATTGGTGGATTGGATAACTATAAAACTACCAATGGTGGTAACAGCTGGACAAAAATATCTGCCTGGGTAGGTCTTACCGGCCAGTATGTACATGCCGATCAGCATGCTTCTTTATGGTATGATGGTGGAGGAAAATTGCTTTTTGGTTGTGATGGAGGTATCCACTATTCAGCAGATGGCGGTACCACTATCCGCGACAGGAACCAGGGCCTTCGCCTGAAGCAATTCTATTCTGTAGCAGTTCATCCTACCACTACCAACTATTTCATTGCCGGTGCGCAGGATAACGGAACGCACCAGTTGACCAATCCTGGATTGGGAGGAAGTATAGAAGTGTTTGGTGGTGACGGTGCTATTGTAGGTATCGACCAGGATGAACCGCAGTTCCAGGTAGGTGCTTATGTGTACAGTAATTTCAGGAGAAGTTCCAACAGCGGTGCTACCTGGTCTTCTGGTGGTAGCAACAATAACGGACAGTTCATCAACCCTTTTGATTATGATAACACCGGCAATAAAGTTTATGCCGGTTACACTGCTAACAACTATTTAAGATGGGAAAATCCTCAAACAGGCTTTACTTATACCCCGGTATCACTTACAGATCTTGCCGGAAGCGTTTCTGCTGTAACGGTATCTCCTTATACTGCCAACAGGATCTATCTAGGCACAACAGCCGGAAGGGTACTAAAAGTAGATAATGCCAATGCTACCCCAACAGATGTGATCATCACACCTGCCGGTTCCAGCGGTTATGTAAGTTCTATCATTGAAGGAACAAGCGATCAGAACCTGATCGTAACCTATTCCAGCTATGGTGTTACCAATGTATGGTCAACCACCAACGGTGGTACTTCATGGACGGCCATCGACGGCAACTTGCCCGATATGCCGGTTAACTGGGCTTTGTATAACCCCGATGATAACAGTAAACTGATACTGGCTACCGAAACAGGCGTATGGGAAACCGATGCCATCAATGGTGCAAGTACAGTATGGACAGCTGATCCTACCTTCCCAACCGTAAGAACAACAATGCTGAAATACAGGAGCTCCGACAGGCTTGTTGCTGCATCTACTTACGGCAGGGGTATCTGGACAGCTATCTTACCACCAATTTCAGGTTGTACACCGGCTTCTATCGTTACGCAACCGGTAAGTGTTACAACATGTGCCGGAACAAATACTTCGTTCAGCGTAGTAGCTGGCGGGTCTGATCCTTTGGGTTACCAATGGCAGGTTAGCATCAACGGCGGCGGTTCATGGAGCGATATCACCAATGGCGGTGTATATTCCAATGCTACAACTGCTACTTTAAATATTACCGGTGCTACAGCAGCCATGAATGGCTACCAATACCGTGTTGTTGTAACGGGTAACTGCGTTCCGCTTACCGTTACTTCATCTGCTGTTACACTTACAGTAAATGATGTGCCTGCTATTACCGGTCAGCCAGCCAACAGTACCATTTGCGCAGGAACCAATACTTCTTTTGCAGCAACAGCAACCGGTGCAGGTATCAGTTATCAATGGCAGGAAAGTACGGATGGCGGTGCCAACTTTAATAACGTTTCAAATGGTGGTGTGTATAGCGGTGCAACATCCAGCACGCTTAATTTAACAGGTGTGCCTGTTACCATGAATGGATATAAATACCGATTGATAGTAACCGGAACCTGTAGCCCTGCTGCCACATCGGTAGTGGTTACCTTAACCGTAAATGCAGTTCCGGCTGTTACCACCAACCCATCTAACTTAACAATATGTGCAGGCAATAACGCCACATTCAATGTAGCGGCAACCGGCGGTTCGCTTACTTACCAATGGCAGGAAAGCACCAATGGCGGCGGTACCTGGAACAACCTGGCGAATGGCGGTGTATACTCCGGTGTAGCAACACCAACATTGCTCATTACCGGTGCGCCAATAGGTATGAACAATAACCAGTACCGTGTAGTAGTAACAGGTGGTTGTGCCCCTGCGGCTACATCAACCGCGGCAACACTTACAGTAGCTGCAGCGCTGGTGATAAACAGTCAACCGGCCAACTCTACCTTGTGCGCAGGAGGTAATACTTCCTTTGCAGTAGGTGTTACCGGTACGGTCAACAGCTACCAATGGCAGGAAAGCACCAATGGTGGCGGTACCTGGAACAATATCAGCAATGGCGGCATCTATAGCGGCGCTACTACTGCCACGCTTACCCTTACCGGCGTTACAGCAGGTATGAATGGTAATCAATACCGTTGTGTGGTTACAGGAAGCTGTCCTCCGATAAATTCAAATGCAGCAACACTTACAGTAAATACTGCACCGAATATTACCACGCAGCCATCAGCTGGCGGACCAATTTGCTCTACACAAAATAAATCATTCAGTGTAGCGGCTACGGGTACGGCATTAACCTATCAGTGGCAGGAAAGCACCAATGGTGGCGGTACATTTACCAACATTACCAATGGCGGTGTGTACTCCGGCGCATTAACCAATACGCTTACCATTACCGGTGCACCGGTTACCATGAACGGTAACCAGTATCGTGTAGTAGTGAGTGGTACCTGCGCTCCTGCAGTTACTTCATCGGCAGTAACCTTAACGGTTTATACACCGGTTAGTATCACTGCGCAGCCATCTAATGTAACTATATGCTCTACCGGCAACGGAAGCTTCTCGGTTACAGCAGCAGGCACTTCACCAACCTATCAATGGCAGGTAAGTACCGATGGTGGTGCTAATTATAATAATATTACCAATGGCGGTGTGTACAGCAATGCCGGAACTGCTACGCTTAACATCACCGGCGTTACTACCGGTATGAATAATTACATGTACCGTGTTGTTGTTTCTGGCGCTTCACCTTGCGGAACGGTAACATCAGGTGCAGGTACATTAAGCGTAAGTGCACAGCCAACAGTTTCGTTGACGGCTTCGCCTTATACCAAGCTGTTGCCGGGCTATACAACTACCTTAACTGTTACTACATCTATTCCTAACAACGTAGGATATGTATGGTACAGGAACAATGTGGTTATCCCTGGTGCAAATACTGCAACAAGGCAGGTAACTGTAAATGAACTGGGTACTTACAAAGTAACTGTTACAGATCTCATCAACGGTTGTACCAATACATCGGCAAACGTGGTGATATCCGATTCGGTAAGTAACAAGCTGTTCATATTCCCTAACCCTAATAATGGTAAGTTCACCATATCCTACTATACAGCAGGAGCAACCGGTAAACAAAAAGTTACCATTTACGACAGCAAGGGAGCGTTGGTGTATAACAATGTGTTCGACATTTCACAAACGTATCAATTGCTCAACATCGACATTCGCCGCAATAAGAGTGGTGTTTATTACATAGTGTTGAGAGACGCTAATGATAATAAACTCGCTTCTGGCGAAGTGTTAGTACACTAGGATGTTATAAAGTCCCAATAAGTAACTCCTGCTCGGTTCGTCCGGCGGGAGTTTTTTTATATTGAGATTTTGATGGTACTTTGATATTTCACCGCGAAGCCGCTAAGGCACTAAGTTTTCTCTAATAATTTCTTTGCGTGCTTTGCGCCTTACTGCCTTTGCGGTTTAATTTTTGCTATAATAAAAATAATTATGAAAAAAGAAATCACCTTACTCCTTCTGGCCTGCGGGCTCATCTTATCTTCCTGTGCACAAAACATTGCCGGCGTCAGCAAAGTATATCCCTATATAGAAGTTACTATTCCCGGCAGGGCAATGACGGATGCCGAAGGAAGAAGCATTGGCCCGGAGCCACGCATAAGGCGCTTCCTGTATATCGAATACAAAGGACAAACGCATCCCGATATTGATACTGTCTTCTACAACAACATTGCCTTTTATTCCATCACCTTAAAACCAGAGGATGGGAAAGTTGGTATTAATAAAACCACCGGCGAGCCTATTACGTTAAAAGTTGCTAAAGGCTATTCTTTATGGAAGATAAACTTAGAGCAGATAGATAAAACATTGTCATTACCCCAACAGGCAACCGCTATACGCATAAAGATCAAAAGCGGGAAGAAAGCCGGTGTGTATTCAAAGAAAGAAGTGGAGCTGGCGGTGCCTGATATGTATTAGGTATTGGGTATTTAAGAGGGAGATTGAATATTTTGCTCCATAAAATTTGCCGATAAATCGTAAAAGGTTTAAAAACTACGGTAATCTAGTGCGCTCTTATTTACGCTTAAACCAGTTTTCTAATTTAATTCCGGAGATATTTTCAAAGTGTTTTGTATTGTCTGTAACTAATGTGAGTTTATTCTCGACAGAAGTTACACCTATGAGTAGATCAAATTCATCGTTCATAGGTTTACCAAGCTTTCTGAGCCGTACTTTTTCTTTGGCGTAGCGCTTAATACAGCCAAATATCGGAATAATAGATATTCCACTTAAAAAGGCATCAACAGCTTTATGAGATCTTGAAGGATTATCACTGTTTTCAGCACCAAAGCGCAATTCTACAATGGTTATTTCGGAAATATAAAAATTGTGTACACCTTTTTCTTTGATTATTTCATCTAACTTAAGTTTACCCCTGAGAAAGAAAACACAAGTATTGGTGTCGAGAAGATATTGCATTTAAAATTTGATTTCTTTCTTCTTGAATTTCCTGTTTAATTTAATATCTGCAATTATTTCTTCTGCTGATTTAGTTGAAGCAAATGCGCCAAAGGATTTATAGAAGTTAACTTCTCTGTTTTTTTTATCGGATTTCAATGATTTTGAAAGACTTTCAATCAGCTCAATTTTACTTATTGAACTAAGTCCTTCAAAAAGGCCAGAGTAAGTTTCAACAATATGTTTATCAGTGTAGCTCATGTATAAATCATTTAACCAAAGCTACTTATTTTTCTTTAGATGCATGATTCTTCTGCTGCTTTCTCGCAGAGTGTTCACAGACTACCGTAGTTTAAAAACTACGGTAGTCTTGCGCACTTCACACTATTGAATAAAAAACAAAAGCCCCCGGTATCGGGGGCTATTTGTTTTAACTATAAACGAAAAAAACATCTATGCTTTCGGTGCCGCATCATTTCCTGTTGCGCCATCGTCATCACCGCCACCCTGCCTGCGGCTAAGCAGATCATTATAATTGGTTAACAGGCCATTGATATAAGCCACTACAGATTTATAAGGTTCAGCACCTTTGTGTATAACGAAATAAGAATTCAATGTATCACGTAAAGTGTAATAAGCCTCATTAGCCTGTTGCCGCTTTGTTTTTAAGTTTTCTGTATTACTACAACCCTGCTCCTTTGATCGAAGCAGGTAATATTCTGTAAAACTGTTATTGGCATTCTCCAGTTCCAACCGCCAGCCATCCAGGTTAAGCGCAGCCAGTGCTGCCTTCAGTTCCGGGTTAGTATCCCAGTCGGCAATGATATTGCGGATAGAGCTGGTCTCACTCTGGTAGTTGTCTTTGGTAATATTTTTGCCAAACAGCGCAAGGTGTGTATCCAGCACATCGGCATAACTTTTCATCACGGGGTCATAATTATATGTATTACCGCGGATAATAGTGCTGATGCCCCGGAGGAGATTATCCCGTTGCAGGTCCCACTTTTCCAGTTCTGCCGTTATCACGCTGGCAGAAGGCACTTTAAAAATGGATTCTATTTCGCCTGCTATGGATTCCAAAGCAGTAAAAGCCGCCTGCACATTCATCAAATTGGGGTCGTTTTCACGGATAATATTCAGCACATCCTGCATTAACTGGGAATACTCGCCATTGCGAAGATTACGAAGATCTATACCGTTGATCATGGTGTGTTTTTAAGTGGTTGATTTTAATGATTAGTGTATTTATTGCCGGACAGGCCGCCCTGATTTTGGGAAAGTTTCCCGTATTCCGGATTCCTTCCCCGAAATGTCGGCAAGCTTTCCGGAATACCGGACTGGCTGCTGCAGATTTCGGAAAGCTTTCCGCATCCCCGGAAAGGGTGTCGAAACTTCGGCGGAGCCTTCCGGGCCGCCGGATTTGTTCCTGCCATTCCGGAGAAGTTTTCCGGGGTTCCGGATTCATTCCCCCGAATGTCGGCAAGCTTTCCGGTTAAAATGCTGCCTTCCCTGCACTTATGCGAAGGTGTTTAACGGCACCCTGCCACCTGAAATATGCACGATAAAAAGCATGTGAACGGATAATCATGGCTGTTATTTAGAGATTAACTGATGATTATACGACACATATTTTCGGAAAAAGTATGCTCCGTGATTTATTTATTTTTTTCTGTGCCGGGTATCATGCCAGGTATTCAATATGGTTGGGCAAGGGTATTTAACCTTCGGTTGAGCAAGCCTGGAAGGCTGATACTATTATAGATAAAACAATACGGTATGAAAATCCCGAAGGGATGATATACCAGGTAATTTCACCCCTTCGGGGTTTTATAACCCATTTACCATTTCAAGCTATAATAATGACATCCCTTCGGGATTATAAAATATTCCGGCTGGTAGATCGGGATTAATAGACTTTATCCGCAACAATTTTGGTATCGTATGTTTTATGCTCCATAGGAGCAACAGGTTGGTAGAAAGCAAGCGATAAATGTTTTTAAGTGCCGCAGGTACGACAGGTGCTTGTGTAAAGGTGGACGCTTGAGGAGCCTGAGCCGTAAATCTTTCTGCAATCATAGAGATTTATAAGAAATACCCTAATATTGAAAATAAAAAGGACATCTCTTTGTTTATCCCGATAAAATATGGAATAGAAAGAACTCCCATAGATATTGGCGAATACCTGGTCAAATGTCCTTCCTGCGAAACTGATCAATGGGCAGAGATATTAGTGTCAACTGTTTATTCGCATGTTTATTATGTTCCGATAATTCCCAATGGAAAAGATGCAGTGGTTGTATGTAAGAAGTGTGGCTTAAAAAGATATGGTGTTCCATTTAATGGCGATTTGATCAAGAACTATGATGAAGTAAAGAAACAATACCGGCACAAATGGTTTACATACATTGGTATTAGTATTATAACATTACCCTTTGTACTTTGGATAATATTTTCGGCAGTTAAATATTTTAATTGAACCCACACACTCATTTCATGCAGATAAAAAACTCCGGCCTTCTCAAAGGCGAACACATCATCAAAGAAAAAATGGCGAACTTAATTATAGTTCCCAAAGATTTTAACCTGGAGAAATTTGCCTTTGATAAAATGATGTGGGCTGTGGGTATGAAAGACAAAGAAGCGTTGGGCGGAAAACTTTACCTTACTAATTACAGGTTACTGTTTAAATCCCATGCCGTAAACCGGCTCACAGGTACAGTAAGTATCTTTTTGCCAACGATCAAAGCGGTAAAAAACTCTTCCTTTTTTGTTACCAGGAAGATCACTGTACAAACGCTGCATGCAAAAGTTGACTTCGTACTTTGGGGTATCACGGATTTTATCAATAAGATCAATGCACAGCAGGCGTTGTTGTCTTATGAACAGGTAGAAACAATAAAACAATTGGTAAAAGAAGATCCTGCACGGGTGGTTTATGGATTGAAGAACCAGGCGGCGCTGAATTTTATCAATGATCTTTTCCTGGCAAAAGAAGAAATAACAAGCGGTCTCGAAATGCTGGATAATCCTCTCGGTGCAATAACCACAATGCTGCTGGAAGAACTGTTCAGCGGAACTGTTGCCGAATCATGGCAGGAAAACTTTAACGGATAATGTTATTGGTTATTAGTTATTGCAGGTATCTTTCGTTTCTGTGAATATCAGTGGTATTCGATCGGTGCAAATCAGCGGAATAGATGGCTCGATTATTACTTAACCCTGCTTTATGGCTTTTTTTATTAGATTTGCTTTCAATGGCAACAATACTTGACACACATATCGAAGATATCAACAGGCTTTGTTTAGATCACAAGGTTAAGCAGTTGTATGCCTTTGGCTCAGTGCTTACGGATAACTTTAATAATGATAGTGATATTGACCTGGTCGTGGATTTTGATCCGATAGATGCCTCTCTTTATGCCGACAACTATTTTGACTTAAAATTCTCTTTGCAAAAAATATTAAACCGGTCTGTTGATCTGCTGGAAGAGAAAGCGATCAGTAATCCTTACTTCAGGCAAAATCTAAATCAGCAAAGAAGACTTATTTATGGACATTGAAATAAAAGCCTGGCTGTATGATATTTTAAATGCAATAAATGAAATTGATAGTTTTTTCATTGATATCCCGATGGAGTTTTCAACTTATCAGAATGATGTAAGAACCCGAAGAGCGGTGGAAAGAAATATTGAGATCGTTGGAGAAGCTGTGAATAGGATCATGCAAAAAGATAGTACTATTGAGCTTTCGAATGCAAGAAAGATCGTTGATACCAGAAATCGTATTATTCATGGATATGATTCTGTTTCAGATAATATAATCTGGGCTATTGTAATAGCCCATTTACCAATTTTGAAATCAGAAGTCGAAAAATTGCTCAACGAATAGCAAGATTGAAAATTCCGGAGATAGTTGATCGTTTATAGTTAATAGTTCATAGTCTAACCCCCAGGTTTTTACCGCTTTGATCATCACTCATAAACCACCCTTCCGCATCATTCCTAATTCCCAACTCCCAACTCCCAATTCCATGTAAATTACCTCCCCCGTCACCCTGCCACCCCCACCGTTTATAAATTTTTCAATGGATGTTTTAAAAAATATGTAATTTTCGTAACGGATGTTTGTATTGGACACCAGCTGACTGCTCTAATTCAACCCAGACATCTGCCTTCTCTGTTTTACTTATTGGACATCAGGTACTGCAATGGTACCATTATTTATTGGACACTTTAAAACATCGTTTATGAAGAAATGTTTACTCTTTTTCTTCGCGTTGTCATTGGCTTTTTTCACCAAAGCGCAAAACAATGATGATGCGTTGGCCCGGCAGCTTGTTGCTGAAAACAGCGCTGCTATTGGGTTATCTGCCGACCAGCTCACTAACTGCAAGGTCAGCAGTACTTATCACAACGACATAGCAGGAACGCAGATGGTGTACCTGTTGCAAACCCATAAAGGGTTGCCCATTTACAACCAGATGCTGGTACTGGCATTTAAAGATGGTAAACTGGTTTCCAACCAGGGTAAGTTCCTTACCGAAGTACAAAATAAAACGGGCGGACAAGGTTCGAGTCCGGCTCTCTCCGCCGCAGGGGCCGTACGGTCGGCATTTACAGAAGCTAAAGTGCCGGTACCTTCGGGTATCGTAGCTGCCAATGCAGCTGACTACACCAAAAAAATTGATTTCGGGGTATTGAAGGGAGTAAACGAAAACGTTACTGCCGAACTGATGTGGGTACCTGTACAAAGCGGTATGCAGACAACCCTGAAACTTGCCTGGCAGGTACAGGTAGTGCCTGCGGATAAAGTAGATTACTGGCAGATACAGGTAGATGCTGCCAGTGGCGCAATTATCGATAAGTTTAACCTGAACGTTGCTGACAGCTGGGACAAACCCATTACCAGCGGCTTGGGCATCAACGTGATACCTAACCCTGCACCCGCTTCTTCACCATCACTTTTCGGTAATTTATTTACTGCACCAACCAGCCCTTCGCTGGTAAGTACAGTTAATTACCTGGTAATACCTTTCCCGGCAGAAAGCCCTATTCACCCGGGCGGTACAGCAGCAGTGCGTACCAACCCATGGACCATGACACCGGGCAACGCTACCAGCCTGGGATGGCACAATGATGGCGCTACAGATTATATCATATCAAGAGGTAATAACGTTTGGGCTACAGAAGACAGGGCAGGTACCAATACCAACGGTGGTATCATTACACCTACGGGGCTTCCTGCAACTTCCACTACGTCTCCCGACCCGCTGAACTTTAATTTTCCTCCAGATTATACATCTGACCCAACTACCAATACACCGGCAGCGCAAAACTTCAGGCAGTTTGCCATCACCAATCTTTTTTACTGGAACAACCTGATGCATGATATGTCGTACCAGTACGGCTTTAATGAAGTATCCGGTAATTTTCAAAATAATAACCAGGGCCGCGGTGGCTCAGGTAATGATTATGTTATTGCCTGTGCGCAAAGTGCGGCAGAAGGATCCATTGGTAACAATGCCAACTTTGCTACACCGGTAGATGGAAGCAGGGGAAGGATGCGTATGTATCTTTTCAATGCTGTTTCTACGGTTACCTGTCATGTAAACAGTCCCGCAGGCATATCAGGTAACTACGGCGCTGTGGAAAGCGTGTTCAGCACCAATAATAAATTAGTAAATGTTGGCCCGGTAACAGCACAGGCCGTTTATTATAACGATGATGGTACACCTTCAGGAACACACTTTGCCTGTAACGGATCTACACCAGGCTCGCTTGCGGGCAAGATCGCTGTTATCATCCGCGGTGGCGGTTGTACAGGTGGTTTTGTAGAAAAAGTAAAGAATGCACAGAATAACGGCGCTGTAGCAGTGATCATGGTGAACAATGTACCGGGCGGCCCTATTGCAATGGGCGGTACCGATAATACCATCACTATCCCTGCAGTAATGATATCTGATGTAGATGGCGCTACAATAGCGGCACAATTTGCCAGCAACGTTAACGTAACGCTTAGCGGCGCACCAGCTGTACCGCTGGATGGTGATCTTGATGCCGGCGTAATGTGTCATGAATACGGGCACGGTATCTCTACCCGTTTAACAGGCGGACCTGCCAACAGTTCTTGTCTTGGACAAAGCGCTACAGGTTGCTCTAATGTAAGAGAGAATGGTTCAGAAGGATGGAGCGATTATTTTGGTATGATGATGACCACCAACTGGGCTACAGCTCAATTAACTGATGGCACCAAAGCAAGGCCATTGGGTACTTACGTGGTGGGCCAGCCGATAAATGCAGGCGGTATCCGGTTGAAGCCTTATTCAACCGATATGACGATAGATCCGGCAACCTATACCAATCTTGGCGATGCTACGTATTGCTCAGAGATACATAATATAGGGGAGATATGGTGTGCTGCTATCTGGGATATGACCTGGAACATTATTCAGCAGGAAGGAAATATCAATGCGGATATATTCAATGCTTCCGGTACCGGTGGCAACAGCATAGCGTTGAAACTGGTGGTAGAAGGATTGCGCTTACAAGCCTGTCCTCCGGGCTTCATCGATTCCCGTAATGCGATCTTAACAGCAGATGCCAACTTATATGGCGGCGCACACTATTGCGCTATCTGGAATGCATTTGCAAGAAGAGGTATGGGATGGAGCGCCAGCCAGGGAAGTGCATTAAGCTGTACCGACCAAACCCCCGCCTTCGATCTTCCTCCTGCGCCAAGTATCAGTGCGCAGCCGGCCAATACTTCTGTTTGCGAAGGTAACAATGCCACTTTTACTGTTACTGCAACAGGCGGCAACCTTAAATACAAATGGCAGGTAAGCACCAATAATGGTAATACCTGGAACGATGTAACACCTGCTGCTACCACCAATACGCTTACATTGACCGCTGTAACTGCCGGTATGAACAATAACCAATACCGTGTTGTGCTTACAGCAGGTTGTGCTGTTACAACACTTAATTCTAATGCAGCTATATTAAGTGTAAATAATTCAGGCCCGGTAATTTCTACCCAGCCTGCTAATACTACTGTATGCGTTGGCGGTACTGCTACTTTCACTGTAGCATCAGCGGGCAACAATACCTACAAATGGCAGGTAAGTACCGATAATGGTACCAGCTTTAACGATATTGTTCCTGCCGAAACCAATACCACGCTTACCCTCAACAACGTAACCGCAGGTATGAACAACAACCAATACCGTGCTGTAGTTACCGGTGGTTGCAGTGGCACTACTTCTGTAAATTCCAATGCAGCAGTGCTTACTGTTTCCAACAACGTGCCGATATCTATCACACAGCAACCAGCCAATACATCGGCCTGCTCGGGCGCCAATGCAACCTTTACCGTAGCAGCAACAGGTTCATCACTTACGTATAAATGGCAGGTAAGTACCGATAATGGCAGTAGCTGGAACGATGTAGTTCCTGCGGCTACATCAACAACGCTTACCTTAACAGGTGTTACCGTATCGATGAATAATAATCAATACCGTGCCGTAGTTACCGGATCGGGCAGTTGCAGTGCCGGTACGGTAAATTCAAATGCAGCTACGCTTACCGTAAACACTGCTCCTGCTATGACCTCGCAGCCTGCCAATGCTACTATATGTGCTGGCGGCAATACCAGCTTCAGTGCAGCTGCTACTGGTGCAGGGCTTACTTATCAATGGCAGATCAGTACTACAGGCTGTGCCGGTGCTTTCAGTAATATTACACCGGGTGCGCCTTACTCCGGTATCAATACCAATACATTGGTTATAACCGGCGCAACTGCGGGAATGAACAATGCTGCTTACAGGCTGGTAGTTACCGGTACCTGTGCGCCGGCGGCAAATTCCAATTGTGCTGTGCTTACCGTTGTAAGTCCTGCAACAATTGCAACGCAACCTGCAAATGCAACAGCCTGTGCCAACAGCACCGCAACCTTTACCGGCAGCGGAAGCGGCACAGGTGTTATCTATCAATGGCAGATCAGTACAGATGGAGGAGGAAGCTGGAGCAATCTTACCAATACAGCTCCATATTCAGGCGTAACTACCGGTACACTTACCGTGAACCCGGTAACAACAGCGATGAACAATAACCGTTACAGGCTGGTGGTTTCTAACGCAACCTGTACAACACCTGCTAATTCCAATGCGGCTATCTTAACCGTGAACCCGCAGCCAACAGTTACCGTTACTGCATTACCAACCAGCGTTTGTACAGGAACACCTTCTGTATTAACACCGGCAGGTAATGCCAATACGTATAGCTGGAGCGCAGGAACAACACCGGCAACTCCGCCTTCTGTAACCGTAACACCGATCAATACTACTACTTATACTGTTACCGGTACTATTACGGCAACAGGATGTACCAATACGGCTACTGTAACTGTTACTGCTACACCTAAGCCAACGCTTACGTTAACAGCATCGCCTTATACACGCCTGCTGCCGGGACAAACAACAACTATTACTGCAACGGCAACCTCTGCCAGCACTACTAATTTTGTTTATACCTGGAGCTATACCGGTTCAGGACCTGCACAGGTTTTCAGCGGTAATACGCATGTGGTAGATATCAATTCAGTTGGCCAGTACACCGTAACTGCTGCCGATGCCGGTAACCTGGCCTGTGTAAGCCAGACGGCAACGATCACTATAGGAGATTCTGCCAGCAGCAAGCTGTTCATCTTCCCAAGTCCTAATAACGGGTTGTTCAGTGTTGCCTATTACAATCCTGGCGGGGCCAGTACACAACAGGGCATTACTGTTTACGACAGCAAAGGTGCCAGAGTATATAACAGTATCTTCCTTGTAACACAGCCTTATCAAATACATAAGATAGATTTACGTCGTAATAAATCAGGTTTGTATTATATTGTGATACGGGATGCCAGTGGAAAGAAGATCAAAACAGGAGAAGTGGTTTTGCAATAGGTATCTTTTCTTAAGCAGTTAGTTTCTCTCAATAAATGAAGGCTCCCGCTTTTGCGGGAGTTTTCGCTTTTAATGGGTAAATGAAATTATGGATAATTGTTCTATGGTTAGATTGGCAGTTATTCAAACTGCTGTACCAGCTTTGCCGTATTGATAATGATCTTCTGCTAAATAAAATTACCTTTGCTGTTCTATCAGCCAGGCTATCGCTCTATTCAGGTAGAGAGGAAAGTCCGGACAGCACAGGGCAACACACCGGTTAACGGCCGGTCCCCAACTTGTTGGGGAAGAAAGTGCCACAGAAAATAACTACTCCGTAAGGAGAAAAGGTGAAAAGGTGAGGTAAGAGCTCACCGGTTTTTGCAGTAATGCATCAATTGGGTAAACCTTGTGTGCTGTAATGCCACGTATATCAGCGTTTGAGGGCGGCCCGCCCGAGCTGAAGGGTAGGCAGCAAGATCGTGTTAGTAATAGCACGGCCAGATAAATGATGGCCCTCGACAGAATCCGGCTTATCGGCTGATAGAATTTTTATACCACGGATTTAAGAACAGATTGCACTAATTACACGGATTGCGAATAGTAATTCGTGTAATTAGTTTTAATCCGTGTAATAAAAATAAAAAAATTAGAATTCCCCAAAGATCGTTTCCCTTATCCCCGGCCAATCTTCTTTTATAAAACTGAAATATACTGTATCTCTTACCACACCATTATCATTGATAGAATGACGGCGCAATGTACCTTCTTTTACAGCACCTATCTTCAGCATAGCACCCTGCGATCTTACATTAAGATGACTGGTCTTTAATTCGATGCGGTTAAGATCAAGCGTATTGAAACCAAAACTTAATAATAAAAATTTACAGTTCTTGTTGATGCCGGAGCGGTGCACTTTAGGATGGTACCAGGTCCAGCCGATCTCCAGCCTTTTATTGGGTAACGAGATATTGGCATAGCGGGTACTGCCTACATATTCGTTGATCCGTTTATCATAAATGGCAAAAGGATAGGAGAGGCCTTCGGCTTTTTCTTTCAGCGCTGTATTGAAATACCGGCGAAACGTTTCTTCATTGGTAATATAAGCGCCGGTAAATTCCCATAGCTCAATATGCAATGCAACGGGCAATAATAATTCAAAATGCTTTTCTTCAAGCGGTTCTAATCTTGCAATATCATTCTCTAAAATAATGACTTCGTTCAAAGGATTGTTCATCGTATCGTTTTTATTTGTGCGGCTACAATTTTATCTATCGGTAAAGAAACGCTTTCAGCAGAAAAATCGTCCCAGTCAATAAAGCGAAAGGTTTCTGTCTGCTGTTCTTTGGCATATGCTGCCATTTGCGCTTCATCAAAATCAAAGGGCTTATTTCGCAAAGGGACAGTTATAGCTTCCAGTGCTGTTACCTGGTAATAAATGGAAATGATCTGGTGCCCGGGGTTGAAGGCGCTCATTTGATAAAAATCGGTGGTATAGATATGATCGCCTATTGCTACATTTAAATTCATTTCTTCCATGAACTCCCGCTTAAGGCAATCCCTTGTGCCTTCGCCAAATTCCAAACCACCACCGGGAAATTTAGTGAAATATGCGCCACGGATATATTCATCGCTGACCAAAACCTGGTTGGCCTCATTAATTAAAATCCCATATACCCTTATATTGAACATGCTGTTTTATTTACGCGGACGTGTACGCTGCCAGTAATTCCAGGCTACAAAAGCCAATATTAAAAATGCCAATATCACCGGTACCCAAAAAGCATAATGCGTATCGCTGTATGGTATCGGCACATTCATGCCGTATATACTGGCTATCAATACCGGCACACTTAAAAAGATGGTAAGTGTGCTTAACCGTTTCAATACTATATTTTGATTGTTGCTGATGATGCTGGCAAAAGCATCCAGTGTACTGTTCAGGATATTGGTGTACGTATTGGCCATTTCCAATGCCTGTGATGTTTCTACAATAAGGTCATCTAAAAAATCATTCTCTTCCTCAGTCAGTTGCAGTACATTGGTACGGCGTATCTTCATCATCAATAATTCATTGCTGCGCAATGCTGTAATGAAATACACAAAACTTTTCTGGATACGCATCAGCTGTAATAATTCTTCGTTGCGGTTGGCAGCATATAGTTTTTGTTCCAGTACATTCTGCCGCTGGTTGATCTCTTTTAAATATTCCTGGAAGTTCATCGTAACCTTTTCAAATATCTTCAGCGCCATCATACTTTTTTTATCCGGGTGGCGGTTTTGAAAACTGTTCAGGAATTTTTTTATGGCTTCGTTCTCAAATGAATTAACGGTTACGATCTGGTTGTGTGTTAAAATAATACAGATCGGTATCGTGATATAATAGGCATCACTTTCATTAAAAGAATTATTTTCCGTAGGTGTTTTGATAACAATGAGTTTAACATTATCATCAATTTCGTAGCGGCTGCGTTCGTCAATATCCAGCGAATCTTTTAAGAAATCGATAGGTATATCCAGCGATTTGCCGAGTTCAGTAAATTCCTCTGTGCGCAGTGGCGGCAGTACATTCACCCATGAGCCAACTTCAGGTTTATCGATCTCAATGGTTTGATGTTCTATTATTTTGAAATACTGGATCACAGTCAGGTTGGTTTAATGCATTATTTTATTCGGCAACTTCTATCATGCCTTTATACACCAGTTCGGCCGGGCCGCAAAGCCAGATGTTTTGAAAATGGTCATCATCTGTTCTTTCAAATTCCACACTTAAATGACCGCCGGGTGTTTTTACTTCTACACGGTTAAAGCCATTGTCATTGTGTGCACTTACCAGTGCCGCTGCCGTCACGCCGGTGCCACAGCTTAAAGTTTCGTCTTCCACACCACGTTCGTAAGTGCGTACAAATATAGAATCCTGGTCGAGCGATTCTACAAAATTCACGTTGATGCCTTCTTCTGCAAATGGCTTGCTGTTGCGTATCTCACGCCCCTGCTCAACAACATTGATATTGGCTACATCATTAGCATATTTGATATAATGCGGCGAGCCGGTATTTAAAACAGCATATTGAGAATGACTGTCAACATGCTTAACATCTTTCATTTTTAATTTCACCCTGCCATTCAGTTCTATCTCTGCTTCGTGTTCGCCATCTACTGCTAAAAAATGATAAACAGTTTTGTGTATACCCATGTGCCAGGCAAATTTTACAAGGCATCTTCCACCATTGCCGCACATGCTGCTTTCTTTACCATCGGCATTGTAGTAGATCATTTCAAAATCATAGCCTTCTTTTTTGCCCAACAGCATAAGCCCGTCTGCACCTATGCCAAAGCGCCTGTCGCAAAGCTTGTGTACCTGTCTGGTGGTTAATTCGGGAATCTGTTTTTCGCGGTTATCTAAAATGATAAAATCATTTCCTGTGCCCTGGTATTTAAAAAATGTAAGGATCATTATATTTTTTCTGAGATGATCTGTAATGTTGTTGTAATTAAATTTTCTACTGCTGCATTTCCATCCTTGCTGAATTCTTTGCTTATCCTGTTGGCAACAATGGCGCTTAATGAAAGGCAATGATGGCCCAGCAATTTACCCAAACCATAGATGCCCGCTGTTTCCATTTCAAAATTGGTGATGCGGTGATGACCAAACGTGAACCTGGTCAGATTATCGATCAGCGCCGGGTTACTTAATCCAAGACGCAATACCCGTCCCTGCGGACCGTAAAAGCCCGGGCAGGTTACCGTAATACCCTGGTGAAACCCATCTACAAAATTTTTGATGATGGCCGCACTTGCCGTACTTATATAAGGATAGGCAAAGTTATTATTCAACTGAGTTTGTGTTACAAATGACTGCACCAGTTGTTTTTCTTCTTCATTGTTTTGCTGGCGGTAAAAATTCAGCAGGTTATCTATACCTAAGCCATGCGAACTGGCCACAAAGCTATCCACCGGTATATCACTTTGCAAAGATCCTGAAGTACCTACACGGATGATATTAAGCTGGGTTAAATTTTCTTTAACCATTCTTGTTTCAAAATCAATATTTACTAATGCATCAAGCTCGTTCAATACAATATCAATATTATCCGTACCAATACCCGTGCTTACACAACTCACTCTTTTTTTACCGATGTAGCCGGTATGGGTAACAAATTCGCGGTGCTGATTCTTATGTTCGATGGAATCAAAGTGCTTGCTTACTTCGCCAACCCTGTCAGGATCGCCAACGGTGATAATGGTACCGGCAATTTCTTCCGGGCGGCAGTTAAGGTGATAAATAGCGCCCCGATTGGTTAGTATCAGTTCTGATTCAGCGATCCTGCTCATAATTATATTGATTTGAATTTCGAATTTCGGTTATAGTATTTACAATATCTAATAAAAAATTCCCCTATTTTTGCAATCCGTAATTAGATACTATGTCTGCTGTTTAGCGGATAAGCACTGGCTCTGCAAAGAGTAAAAAATTATGGTCGGTGTCCGCCATTTGGCGGATAGGCACTGGCTCTGCAAAAGAGCAAAAAATTTATGGTCCTGTGGCCGAGTGGCTAGGCACGGCTCTGCAAAAGCCCCTACACCAGTTCGAATCTGGTCGGGACCTCAAGGTCGCTTTATTATAAAGCGGCCTTTTTTATTTTATTCTTCTTCCTGGAACTTCCTGCTCTTATAGCTGTCCAAAATCTGTCATTTTACCCATAAAATGGACGATTATAAATTTTATATTCGTCCAAAACATTCACTTTTATCCATAAAATGGAGAGATATAAATTTTATACTTGTCCAAAATAAAGGTATTTTGTATCTTCGTTTAAACCGATCACTATGGATAATATAATCGGAAGGGAAGAAGAACAGGCAATACTGGCCGGGCGATTGGCTTCTAAAGAAGCAGAACTGATCGCTGTTTATGGTCGCCGCCGGGTAGGTAAAACTTACCTGGTACGCACTTTTTGCAAGAATGCGATCATTTTTGAAATGACCGGTATTCATGAAGCTGCACTTCATCAGCAACTGGAAAATTTCAGTTATACCCTGCAGAAAGCAATGAAAAGCACTATTCCTATAGCTGTTCCGGAAAACTGGGTACGGGCTTTTGTATTACTGGATACCTATATCGATACTTTACCAACCGGTAAACCGGCTGTTATTTTCCTGGATGAATTACCGTGGTTTCAAACCCCACGTTCCGGTTTCCTGGAAGCCTTTGATCATTGGTGGAACAGTTCTGCTTCTAAAAGAGCTCATCTGAAAGTGATCATCTGCGGTTCGGCCGCTTCCTGGATGATCAATAATATCATTAATAATAAAGGAGGGCTTCATAACCGGGTAACCAAAACCATACGTTTGCTGCCTTTTACACTGAATGAAACGGCGCAATTCCTGAAAAGCAGGGGCGTAAAACTGGATCAATACCTGGTTTTGCAGCTATATATGGCGATGGGGGGCATACCGCATTACCTGAAGGACGTTAACCCGGGCGAAAGTGCCGCACAAGTGCTCGACCGTATATGCTTTACAAAAGACGGGCTGTTGAAAGGAGAATTTAATAACCTGTACAGTTCGCTTTTTACCAATTCGGCTAACCACGAAAAGGTGATCAGAACACTGGCATCGAAAAGCTCTGGTCTTACAAGGCAGGAGATCATTGATAGCTGCGGGTTTACTTCAGGAGGAGGCACCAGTATCATATTGAAAGAACTGGAAGAATCAGGTTTTATCACTCCCTATATCCCGTTCGGAAAAGCAGTTAATGAAAGCATCTACAAATTATCCGATGAATACTCCCTGTTCTACCTCAAGTTCGTAGAAGGAACAAAAGCTTCGGGAGCAGGCACCTGGCTGAGGCAATTTAAAACACCTTCTTATACCAGTTGGAGTGGCTTTGCTTTTGAATCGGTTTGCCAGAAACATACATTACAGATCAAAAAGGCGCTTGGCATTGAAGGCGTTCTTACAGATGTATCAACCTGGCGCTTTGCTCCCGGTAAAGCCAGCGGCAAAAAAGGCGCACAGATCGATCTGCTGCTTGACCGTGCCGATCGATGTATCAATATCTGTGAAATGAAATTTGCAAACGATGAATTTGTTATTGATGCCAAATATGCAGCAGAACTGGATTCAAAAGTAAGGGTGTTTGAAACAGAGACCGGTACAAAGAAAACATTGTTCCCTACCATGATCACCACTTATGGTACCAAAAAGAATGATCATTATACGGGCAGGATACAGGGTGAAGTGGTGATGAAGGATCTGTTTAAATAATGCTACACCGGTTTTTTCTTTTTACTGAGATAATGATGCCATAAGTAATACGTAGATAATGACCGGTATGGTTTCCATTTTTCAGCAAGCTGAAGTATATCTTCTTTAGTATGTACATTATATAATTTTTTGATCGTATTGATCACCGCAATATCTCCAACAGGAAAAATATCTTTCGACTGTAAACAAAACATCAGGTAGATGTCAGTGGTCCAGTTGCCGATACCTTTAATTGCGGTAAGCTGTCTTCTTATTTCTTTTTCGTTGTGAGATGATAATTTGTCCAGGTCAATAGTGCCATTATTTATGGCCAATGATAATTCCCGCAGGTATTTGGCTTTTTGTCGGCTGATCTGGCAGGCCCTCATTTCAGCATCAGATAATTTAAGGATATGTGATGGTGTAAATGCTTTGATGTAACCATTGAGTTTCAAAAAATGCGCATTGGCAGAAGCAAGGCTCACCTGTTGTTCCAGTATAATTCTGCATAACGAAACAAAGCCCTGCGGCCGCGACCAGTTGGGTGGTGCGCCATGCTCCTTATGTAGGGCAGCAAAGATCTTATCCATGCTGATGAGCTTTTTGATGTCTTTAGGATTGACTATGCCTGGCATTAGCTGATTAAAATTGCGATAAAATTAAATGGTTAGGTCAATACATACAGCAGATAAATAAGAATGCCTATTTTTGCGCCCAACAATTTATCATGGTTAAAATAATACATTGGCTAGGCATAGCAGCAGGGATCTTACTTATTGTTTCCTGTTTTTTACCCTGGGGTTATTATGCAGATGTAAAAGAAACCTTCACAGGTTTTTACAGTCATGATAATATTTATGGCAAGCCGGGTAAATTGCTTGTTATACTTGCTGTAGTAACGCTTGTGTTTATGGTACTGCCAAAAATATGGGCCAAAAGAACCAATCTTTTTTTAACCGCTCTGGGTGTTGGCTATGCGATAAAAACCTATGTTCTTTTTTCTTCCTGCTATAATGCTTATTGCCCCGAAATGAAAGCAGGCATTTATATCATGCTGGCCAGCTCGGCTGTATTGCTTATTGCATCAGTGTTTCCGCAAATGACGATAAAGAATGCAGCAAAATAACGGTTAGCTCTTCTTTACCTCTTTTGCCCAGGCATCTTTCAATGTAACCGTTCTGTTGAATACCAGTTTAGTAGTAGTACTGTCTTTATCCAAACAGAAATATCCTTTTCTTAAAAATTGATAGCGCTCATCCGGTGTAGCATTCTTTAAAGAAGGTTCTATAAAAGCAGTAACGATCTGTAAAGAATCGGGATTGATATAATCTTTGAAATCGCCTTCTTCGCTGGATGGGTTCTCTGCTTTGAACAAACGGTCGTACAAACGTACTTCTGCAACTGCTGCATGTTTTGCGGATACCCAATGTATGGTTCCTTTTACAGCTATACCGCTGGTATCACTGCCGCTTTTACTGTCGGGATGATAGCTGCAATGGATCTCTGTTACTTTACCAGCTGCATCTTTTATAAATGTTTCGCAGGTTACAATGTAAGCGCTTTTTAAGCGTACGCTTGCACCCGGGGCCAGGCGAAACCATTTCTTTGCAGGCTCTTCCATGAAGTCTTCTCTTTCTATCCACAATTCTTTACTGAAAGGAACCGTTCTTGTACCGCTGGTTTCATCAGGGCCGTTCTCACTGCTTAGTTCTTCTGTTTTACCATCTTCGTAATTGGTGATCACCAGTTTCAGCGGATCCAGTACTGCCATAGCCCTCAATGCAGAAGTATTCAGATCATCACGCAGGCAAAATTCCAGTAAGCTGAAATCAACTACATTCTCTCTTTTGGCAATACCAACCTTATCGCAAAACGTACGGATGCTTAAAGGAGTGAAACCCCTGCGCCGCATACCACTAATGGTTGGCATACGGGGATCATCCCAGCCGTTTACATGTCCTTCATTTACCAGTTGCAATAATTTACGTTTGCTCATTACCGTGTAGGAAAGATTGCGGCGTGCAAACTCATATTGATGTGATGGAAATATCTCCAGTTTTTCGATCAGCCAATCGTATAGTTCCCGGTGAGGAATAAATTCCAGCGTACAGATAGAGTGGGTGATATTCTCAATGGAATCGCTTTGCCCGTGGGCAAAATCATACATCGGGTAGATACACCATTTATCCCCGGTGCGGTGATGATGGGCATGCTTGATACGATACAATAAAGGGTCTCGCATGAGCATGTTGGTATGCGCCATATCGATCTTTGCCCGTAATGTTTTATCACCATCCATGAATTCGCCGTTCTTCATCTTTTCAAACAGTTCCAGGTTTTCAGCAATGCTGCGGTTACGGTAAGGACTGTCTTTGCCCGGTTCGGTAGGAGTGCCTTTTAATGTGGCTATTTCATCCGAGTTAAGATCATCTACATAAGCTAAACCTTTATTGATAAGTTTAACAGCATAATTATACAGCTCTTCAAAATAATCAGATGCATACAATTCGTTCTTCCATTCAAAGCCCAGCCACCTAATGTCTTCTTTGATACTGTCCACATATTCTGTTTCTTCCGTTACAGGGTTGGTATCATCAAAGCGAAGGTTGGTATAGCCCTGGTATTTTTTGGTCAATCCGAAATTCAGGCAGATAGCAGTTGCATGCCCCATATGCAAATACCCATTCGGTTCCGGCGGAAAGCGGGTAACAATGCTTTTATACTTACCGGAAGCCAGGTCTGCTTCAATGATCTCTTCAATAAAATTCAGGCTTTTTTCTTCGCTCATTTTTTTGTGTTGAGGGGCAAATTTACGATTTTTCACCGCAAAGGCGCAGAGGCGCAAAGTTTCGCCAAGGATATCTTTGCTGTCTTTGCACCTTAGCAACTTTGCGGTTCTAATCCGAGGGCAATTTGTATTTATTCGTGTTCATTCGTGTAATTCGTGGTAAATAAAAAGCCCCGAAAATTTCGAGGCTCTAAAAATATTTTTGATAAGCTTACGCTCTTCCCATTTTTTTAAGATGCACTGCATGTGAAACAATGGCATGTCTCATACGGCGGAACTCGATATAACGGATACCGTACTCTTCGCAGGTTTGCTTAATGATCTTGCTGATGGCAGGGTAGTGGATATGAGAAATTTTAGGGAATAAATGATGTTCTATCTGGAAGTTCAATCCGCCTACCAGCCAGGAGATCAGTTTATTTTTTGTAGCAAAATTGGCTGTAGTTTCAATTTGATGAATGGCCCACTCATTCTCGATCTTATTTACATCGGCGGCAGGTGTAGGAAAACTGGTATGTTCTACCGTATGCGCCAATTGAAATACAACGCTTAAGATAAACCCTGCTACCATGCTGATAATTAAGAAACCTAACAGCCATTGTACAAAACCAAATTTTATTATCGGTAATGCGATCATCATAAATGCATAACCCGCTTTAGCTACCCAAAATGCAAAGTGCTCGAACCGGCTCATTTTCTTGATGGGAACACTGCCTATTTTCCTGCTGAAATATTTGGTGTAATCAGTAGCGAAAACCCAGATGATCAACAGGAAGGTGTACAAGAACCAAACATAAATATGCTGAAAGCGATGAACGAAATATTTCTTTTGTGTAGGGCACATCCTCAGCATTGGTTTGATCTCGATATCATCATCAACGCCATCAATATTAGTATAGGTATGATGAACGATATTGTGTTTATTGTTCCACATAATAGCGCTGGCGCCCAGTGCATTTACCGAAAAAGCCGCCATCTTGTTCCAGAATTTACTGTTGCTGAAACTGCCGTGCCCGCCATCATGCATTACATTGAAACCAATAGCGGCAGTAAGACCGCCCATAAGCACACATTCTGTTATTGCCAGCCAAACAGGTGGAGCAAAAAATATAAGATGAACGTATAAGCCTATATATACTGTCCAGAAAAGAATAGCCTTGAAATGTAAACTGAAATTGCCTGTAGAAGGTTTCTTAGCCTCTTCAAAATAATTTGCCACTCTTTTCTTTAATTCCTGGTGAAATGTAGAGCCCTTTACATTTAAAAACTTGGGAGTTTGCATATCGAATATTTTATTTTAATTTTTTTTATGGTTCTTGGCTAGGTATTTTCTTTTATTAAGGCATCAAAATTTTTAAGACCGATCATTTTTTCTGAAATAAACCCTTCCGCATATTCTACACCGATCATTTTACCGAACCATTTATGCCGGTAAATAACGCTGTCTAAAAAGCCGGGTTTGGAAATATAGGTTTCAGGGCCATATTCGTCACCGGAATAAAACTGTGTAGTGTATGCTTTTATCGCTTCTACTTTTTGTTCAAATACATCGCTGATGTCTATTACAAGATCAGGTTCTAAAAAACGGTCCTGTATATAATTCAATACATATTTAGGCCGCCATGCATCCTGCCCGGTTTCGATCTTTTTTAACCCTGATAAAAAAGCGGCATCTGCTACCAGTTTTGCAGAACGGCCATGATCGGGGTGACGGTCATGCGGGGCATTGCACAATACAATTTCCGGCTGGTATCTTCGTATCGCTTCAATTACTTTGCGTTGGTGCGCTTCGTCATTTTGAAAAAATCCATCTGCCAAAGAAAGGTTTTCCCGAACATCCACTTCTAATATTTTCGCTGCAGCTGCGGCTTCATTTTTTCTTGTCTCCGCAGTTCCTCTTGTCCCCAGCTCGCCTTGTGTAAGATCTATGATACCTGTCTTTTTGCCGTTCTTTTTTTCTACCAATAAAACCCCTGCACAACTCAATTCTACATCATCGGGGTGAACGCCAAATGCCAGTATATCTAACTTCATGCTTTTACTAAAATTGCTGGGTGCAAACTTACATTATTTAAGCCATCCTGCAAGTAGTAGGAACGATGACAAGATGTTAAATTGTACACTTATTAACAGTGAATGTTGATTAGTAAGAGAGTAAACAGGGAATGTCCGTAAACTATGACAAAAAGCGAGCCTTATTAACCAGTCAACTACTTAACTGATCAACTTTTATACCCGTACATGCGCTGCACTTCCACAACGATCTTTTCAATTTCGGCATCATCACCGTTCTTATCGTAAGGCTGTTTTAAATTACTGTTGAAGAAGAAAGCAACAGTTTGATAAAAGCGTGCCGTTAAGCCGCCTTTATATTCTTTAATGATCTCGTAGCAGTTGTTGCCGGTTTCCCGGTTAATGAGCTTCATTAATATCTTACCCTGGTACACCGAAAGATTGGTGAGCGGGTCAGTGAATTCTTTTTTGAGTTCTTTTTCTCTTGATTTGATGTAATCCTTTCTTGCAGACTTATCGGTTACATTAGCCAGCTGTTTATTGATGCTGTTCATCACTGCGCCGGCACGCCTTGCATAAGGATAGGTAACATATACGGCATTGCGTAGTCTTGTCCATTTGGCGCTGGCGCTCATTTTTGCCAGGCTTATGTATCCGTAAATGCCTACAGTTTCCAGTGTCTTTGCTTCAATGGTATCGCCGTTATATACAACAGCTGCGGTAAGAATCGTATCATTAATGCCCGTTGTTTGCGCTGTGGCAGTATTGCTTTTGCTGCACAAAAGCATAAGGAAAACAGCAGTAAAGATTTTGATGAACAAACGGTTCCCGGGCATTTTCATTATTGTAAATTTACAATATCGTTTGATAATTAATACGCATAGATGCTTAAAGTAACCCTAAAATTCACAGTGCCCTTATTCTTTGCTGCATTGGTTTCCTGCTCGGATTCCGCAGGCAGGCATATGGAAGAAGACACACTTCGAGCCAGGGATGCTGCTTCGGAAAAAAAGATCGATTCGGCCTATGCGGTGATAACGAGGGAATGCGATAGCTTATTGCAGTTTAAAGTACCGGTATTGGTAGATTCCCTGCTGAAGAATGACAGCCTGAAATTGACCTCTCTTTACGATACAGGCAGGGTCTATAACGGACAGGATGAAAAGGCAGACAAGATCATCCATCAACTAAGGGCCGACTGCGACTCTAATTTGCTACGAGAAACATATAAAAGATTCCGGCAGCAGCAACGGCTAAAACCAAAGCGGAATATAAGACCGAAAGCTTAACCCTGCGGATAGCGCTCATGATTATGCCCAGCGCCATTATTACAAGACCTATCCATACCAGATTGATGTAAGGGAAGATGTATGCTTTTAAAGTAATGAAGTCAGTTAATTTATCGGTTTCTTTTATTCCTATTTTAACCGTGTGCTCTTTGGCCACGCCCCCAAAACGAACAAACACACCTCTTGCATAAACCGTATCATCAATAAAATCGGCATCTTCTTTCATGAGGTGGATCTTTGGATAAGCTCTGTAGCGCATACTGTCGGATGTACTGATAAAAGTAAGATCTGCCTGCAGCTCTGCATCAATATCCCCATCACCAGTTGTAGTAGAAGTCTTAGTTGCCGAAACCTTGTTTAAAATAAACAACCCTTTATTATAGAAAGTGGTATCGCCTTCTTTCATCTCATACATTTTGAACTGGGCGGTATCAGGCTCGGTATTGGCTGGCGGAACAAATGATATGTAGGTGAAAATATCTTTGGTAAGATATTGTTTCGTATCCGGGTTGCTTGCTTTCATGCCTTCTTTGCCCATATATACTTCGGGAACTAAAGAAAACTTTTCAGCAGCGGTATTATCTGCATGCTTTCTTTCAAAATCAAGATGATATAATGTCTTTTCTTTTTCGTTGGTAGAAGAAGATTTATGGTATGTAACGGTGTAATCATCCAGTTTCGTCGGCAGGTCCCTTATCAACGTAAGGTTCTCCATCGGGTCTTCTTTTTGATCAGGATCAACCCTGAAAGGCAGCCCCAATCCTGTAACCCTGTTATCGCTGATCACTTTTTTATTACCAGAAGAAATGATCATACCAACGATCATTAATGCAAAACCGATATGCGCTACAGAACCACCTGCTGCTTTTAATTTACCATTGAGTCCAGCCCAGATATAAGCAGCATTGGCAACAACTGCATAAATGCCCGCAAACAATGCCACATACAATGCACCTAAAAACCCGGCACCTTGTTTATTGTAAGTAAGCGGGTAAGTAAAAATGATCAGCGCCGTGATGGCCATAGCGATCACTGTAGGAACGGCCATCTTTTTAAGAAAATAAGAACGCGGTGTATTCTTGTATTTGAAATATTGTGTAACAGCAGTAAGCAGGCCGATAATGATCGCTACCATTATCATTACTTTGTTATAAGAAAACTCTGCATCTTCCGGTGGCGCTATTTTAGTATTGAATACTTTATTGTACACCGGTACAGAAGTTTTTGCAATGATGAACATAGCAGCCAAAAAGAAAACGATAGCGCCGATGAACATCCAGAACTCCCTTGAATCTGTTCTTTCTTCTTTATGCTCTGCCGGTATCTTACTATAATTAACAAAGAATAAAATAAGCCCGGGTACAGCGAATGCTGCAACAAACAAACCGATCAGTATATTCATGGCAACTCCTGCTTCGGTAAAAGCATGTACAGAAGTATCGCCTAAGATACCTGTGCGGGTTAAAAAAGTAGAGTAGAGGATGAATACAAAGGTCAATATTGCAAAAAGATAACTTGCTCTTAAAGAATGGCCGGTTGCTTTGTAGATCACCATGGTATGCAGGCCGGCGATCATTATCAGCCAGGGCACCAGCGAAGCATTTTCTACCGGGTCCCATGCCCAGTAGCCGCCAAAAGATAACGACTCGTACGCCCATTTACCCCCCATCATAATACCAACACCTAAAACGCAGCAGGTAAATAATGTCCAGGGCAGGGCAGGCTTTATCCAGTCGCCGAAGCGCCTGGTTTGCATGCCTGCATAAGCATATGCAAACGGAATAACGGTAGATGCAAAGCCTAAGAACAATACCGGCGGATGTATCACCATCCAGTAATTGCGCAGCAATACATTTAACCCAACACCGTCTCGGATAAAGCTTAAATAATTGGGCTGGCTGAAGATCGGCCCTGCAATTTCATTTCTTGTTAAGGTAAACGGGCTGCTGCCGATACGTACATCAAAAATGTAAATACCCAATATCATCAGCAATAAAAAGAATTGGGCAAAACTTATTACCGTCATTACCGGCGCTTCCCATTCCTTTGCTTTTATCATGATAATGATACCCAACACGCTATGCCAGATGGTCCACAATAAAAAACTGCCTTCCTGGCCTTCCCAGATACAGGCCAGCAAATATTTTGCTTCCAGTTCTTTTGAAGCATGCTTATAAGCATACAGGTACTCAAAATAATGATTAGAGCAGATATAAAAAATAGTAGTGAAAACAATAACCACACTTACTACCTGGGTAAAAAAAGCAAAGCGTGCAAAGCGCAGCCATGATACCTTTTGAAGTATATCTTTTTGTTTTGCAGCAGTAAAATAACCTATGGTAGAAAGAAGAGCAGCAACAAAAGCAAGGATAACAAAAAAGTGTCCAATCTGTCCGGGTAATAAATGTTCTCCTTCAAACTTCATGTTATTGGTTATTCGTTATTAGTGATTAGTAATTGGTAATTAGGATTTTGTAATTGGGTTGGTTTGTTGCATACTTTGATTTTTCATTCTGTCAAGATATGCGATATACCCATTTATCAATTTAAAAACAGTTTCGCATTTAGCTTCACCGGCTTTTAACTCCTCATCTGTTATGTATCTTTCATCGTATGCTGTAGTCAATTGTTCCATTGTTTCCGTTGTTGATCCCCTGGCAATGATAAAAAAAATTGCGGGTATCGGAAAATGTGTACCTGCCATAACCTTCTGCAATATTTCTCATTACCGACCTTGAGCAATCTATTATCTGTGATGTTAACAGGAATTTTTCATGAGAAGGGAATTGCTTCACTAATGTTGCTATAAATATTCTCAACTCTCTTGCTTTAGTATAACACTCCAGGTCTTTGTATCCTTTATAATTCATCTGCTGTATATTTCCAAACTCCTAATTCCAAACTCCTAATTCCAAACTCCTAATTCCAAACTCCAAACTCCCAATCCCCAACTCCCAATCCCCAACTCCCAATTCCCAACTCCCAATTCCCAACTCCTAACTCCCCGCATTCACCCTCTTCTCCAGCGCCTTCTTATCATCTACATACTTGCTGGGACATTTCAGCGTTATGCTTTTACATTCAAATACATCGCCCTGCATTTTGCCCTGCAATACCACACGTTCGCTTTGTTCCAGTTCGGCAGGTTTGCTGTTGTGGTAAACAACTTTGGTTTGTGAGCCCAGGCTGTCGGTTATGTTGAACGATAGATAGTTAGGATTGTTAACCGGGTCGTATTGGATCGGTTTTGATTTATCCAAACGGGCAATAAGATGCACATACTGGCCCTGTTTGTTTTTGGCAGAGCTGATGGTATCGTACGTAGAAAAATCAGAAGAAGGGAAACCAAAAATGATGAGCCCGGTAATAGCTGCGGCAATAAATACCAGGATAATTATGTGTGAACGTTTCATGTCTGTGATCGTTTTTGTTAACTATAAGGTACGTAGGGCTGAAAACTGCTGCAAAGGTAACAGAAAATGAGTTTGGGCAATGCTTTGTTTTGTGGGTAATTTATTCTTTATACATACTTGCTTTGTACAGTAATACTGTATCTTTGCGCCGTTTTTTGCCGTGGTAAAACTGTCCGCGGAGCTTTATAAATTTATAATCATGACCGATCTTTCGAAATTCGATCCTAATTCCGTAGGCAACCCGGACAATAATATTTTTGGTTTACCTTTTTCTGAAGAAGATGCCAGGCTGGTTATCCTGCCTGTGCCATGGGAAGTTACTGTAAGCTACAACGGTGGCACAGCAAGGGCTCCCGAGCATGTGTTTAAAGCAAGCCTGCAGGTTGACCTGTTTGATGCCGATGTGCAGGATGGCTGGAAGAAAGGCTTTTACATGCGCCCGCATGATAAAAAAGTGCTGATGAAAAGTGATTACCTGCGCAAAGAAGCCGAGTTGTATATCAATTATATTTCCCAGGGAGAAGAAGTATCGGAGAACAAATTCATGTGCAAGACCATGAAGGAGATCAATGAAGGAAGCGTGTTCTTAAATAACTGGGTATATGAACAAACCAGGGCATTGCTCAACGACGGCAAACTGGTTGGTTTATTGGGTGGCGACCACAGTACTCCGCTTGGTTATTTTAAAGCTATTGCCGAAAAGCATGGCGACTTTGGTATTTTACAGGTAGATGCACATTGCGATCTGCGTAAAGCATATGAAGGCTTTAAATACTCTCATGCATCCATTATGTATAATGCACTTACCGAAATACCGGAATTAAAAAAACTGGTTCAGGTTGGTATCAGGGATTATTGCGAAGAAGAATTTGATTATATAGCCAACAGCAATTCAAGAGTAGTTACTTATTTTGATAAGGATATCAAAGAGCGCCAGTTTGATGGCATGTCGTGGCGCCAGGTGGTAGATGAGATCGTGAATCATTTACCCGAAAAAGTATTTATCAGTTTTGATATCGATGGGCTTGATCCAAAGCTTTGCCCGCACACCGGCACACCAGTACAAGGCGGCTTTGAAGCTGAGCAGATATTCTTTCTCTTTAAAAAAGTATTGCAGAGCGGCCGTAAGCTGGTAGGCTTCGACCTGAATGAAGTAGGTGTAAGCCAGGATGAATGGGATGAGAATGTTGGCGCAAGATGCCTGTTTAAATTATGTAACTTAATGGTGGCAGCCAATCCATAAACCATTATTTTGTGTACACGTTTGTTATAAAGAATAATAAGACCGATATAGAGATAGCCCTTACCCGGTCGATGCTGGCTATCGCTGCAGTAGCTGCTTATGTTTATGGCAAAGAGGAAAGCGTTTATCTTAATATAGCACTCTCTGCTTTATTGCTGATGCTGGCGCTATTCACAAAATATCTTTCCCGTAAAATAAAAGGCGGTAAATGGATCATGCTGATATTAGCAGCAGGCATCCTTTATTTTGTTACGGGCCGCATATTCTTTCCGCTGGTATTATTGGGTTATGGAATTATCCTGCGGTTCCTTATTGTAGATCCTGTCATCACGATCAGTGAAAAAGAAATTACCGTACAGCGCAACCATATTACCTACACGTATTTTTGGGGCGATTTCAATAATGTTATTTTGAAGGACGGCCTTTTATCACTCGATTTTACAAATAACCGCATCAGGTATTTTAATATCACCGATGTTGTCAGCGAAGCAGAGTTCAATAGTTTCTGTAACCAGTTCATAGTTAATAGTTAATAGTCCCATGGTCTATGGTCCATGGACCATAGTCGATCATCCGTCGTCCGTGGTCCGTCGTCTGTGGTCTGCCGTCCGTCGTCTTTATGGAATTTCCCAACTCCTGCATCTTACCCGTAAAACTGCTAACTATGTATACCCAATATTCCCTCCCCGTCATTCACCCCGCTTTTGAATTATTAAAACGCTCAGCCCGTATACTGCACTTCATCGCAGCCTCGGCTATATTGGTAACGGCCCTTCATCAATGGCAGGTACATCATGCCAATATTGTATTAACCATTACGCAGGGTATCATTGCGCTGGATATTTACCTGCTGGTATTTTTTACCGGTAATGTATTGACAGAAGCGCCCAAGCTAAACCTCATCTTCCGTTTTATAGAATCCATGGCATTGCTGGGTATTGCCTGTATGCTTTTCAGAGATGGGCATATCTTATTCGGCATGCTTCACTTGGCAGCTTCGGCAGGTTATTTCTTTTTACTGCACCGGGAGGTACGTGTTATCCGTTCGGAAACGATCAACATTAAACCAACCGGTATTATTATGCCTAACCTGGTGAAAAATGTAGAGCTTGGCTGGAATGAAATAAAGAACATCATCCCAAAATACCACAGCATCATCATCGAAACCTTCCGCAATAAAAAGATTGAACTGAATTTTAGAAAGAACCTTAAGATAGATGAACTGCAGCAGCTGGATGAATATTGTAAGCAGTATTTAAGGTAAGTCTTCGGTTTTGAGTTTAGGGTTTTCGGTTGTTTTACATTTGTCGTTTTTTACCGCAGGGGCGGTGAGGCGCAGCAAATTTGAACATTGAGCGTTGAACATTGAACATTTAGTGCAAACTATAACAATTTATAAGACACATGCTCTGCGTCTCAGTGTCTCTGCGGTAAATGTTATTCCTATTTATCTAACCTGACAGTCAGGGATCTCGAAACTTTATCATTACGTTGTAAAAATATTTCTATGGTTTTAATTGCGGCAGGGTCCACTATATACTCAAACAATCTATAATAGCCGGTAGATTTTTTTTCCAATGCATTCCAGCGCTCTTCTTGCAATACAGAACCAACCAGGCTTTGAGGATCGCCCCAGGATTCTTCATGTAAAATTTTAGCCCCCGTATCTCTTATTACTTTCCTGCATTTATTCGTTTCATCTTTTGCCTGCTCTGCTGTTAAAGTGGGAGAGAAGACGATTACTGTTTCATAATGGCTCATAAAATAGGTTTAAGGTTGATGAGATGATTAGGGAATAAGGATCAGTAAGATACATAATCTAAAAAACAAATTCCAAAAACTAAAATCCAAAGAACAAAGGGCGATACCCAAGACAGAAAACCCAAAATTACCAACTACCTTTGCATTATGTATTTACTTTATTCCGACGGAGAGGGCAATATATTCGAGGACACTTCACTGTACGTAACCGGCCGCAGCGGCTGGGATGCTGTGCCCATTGCAGAAGACGAATGGATAGAACTGCCACCAGGCGGTAATCTCTATGAACTGCCCGGCAGGAAGGGCATTGGCATTGATGTACAAACCGGCGAAATGCGCCTCTGCGAAAAAGGCTGGGCCGTTGCTGCTTTTATTCCGCCTGCACATACCGGCCTGTACATGGCCGCTTATGAAACGGCTCCTGATGCACCTACTTTACCTTTATTCTGTTATACTGCCGCCGGCTGGCTGAATGATAAATTCTATGTGCCCGCTGTTCGTATCGAGCAGGATATCCGCCAGGAATGCGAAGGCTATGATGATGAACTGATACAGGAAGGAACCGAACGTTTATTAAAGACCTATCCTCATAACCGGCTGGTAAAGCATTTAATGGAAAACTGCTGCATGACCTATACCTGTCCCGCAGCAAGGAATTTTGCACTGGGGCGGTGGGAGTGCCCTGTGCCTGCATCACCGGCATGCAATGCCAACTGTATAGGTTGTATAAGTTTTCAGCCGCAGGAAGAAACCATTGTAAGTACACAAGACAGGCTGACCTTTAAACCTACTGCTGAAGAAATAGTGGAGTTTACTGTTCCGCATCTGGAAACAGCGCCTTACCCATTGGTAAGCTTCGGGCAAGGCTGCGAAGGTGAGCCATTGCTGATGTGGGAAACGATACGGGATGCCATTATTGAAATACGGAAGCATACAAAAAAAGGCAGCATCAATATCAATACTAACGGCAGCAAGCCCGAAGCTGTACGTGCCTTATGCGAGGCAGGGCTGAACAGTATGCGGGTAAGCACCAACTCTGCACGGGAAAGTGTTTATATGCCTTACTATCGCCCTAATAATTATGTATTTGCTGATCTGTTTGAAAGCTTAAAGATTGTTCGCAGTTACGGCGGGTGGACAAGTATTAACTACTTTGTTTTTCCCGGCATGACCGACAGCATTGAAGAGTATGAAGCATTGCGCAAATTGATCAGGGAAACAGATCTCTGCATGATACAATGGCGCAACTTCAATATCGATCCCGATTGGTATTTGGGTAAGATAGGCGTTACCGAAACCGGTGAGTGTATGGGCGTAAAGCAATTAATGGAACTGATCAAAGAAGAATTCCCCAATTTAAAATATGGCTACTTCAATCCATCTATGGAAAGAATAAAAGGAAACTTTGAAGTGGATTTTGCCCATTAAGGGCCGGTTGTTTAATAACCCAGGTACACTTTAAGGTGTATGCTGTAATCTTCTTCGTTGGTATCACCCCAGGTATCTGTAATTTTTGACCGGTAAAAATAAGAGCCTTTTTCTGTACCTACAAAGCTGAGTGAGCAGTCACTGCTGTTAACCGGGCTCTGGCAATACAGCACTTCCAGCCCAACGTAAATTTGTTTTTCCTTCAGGATGATATTGTATTTGGTAAGATCAAATTCCGGCGTCTTATCATCCATCGTCATTTTGCTAACCGATACAGTTATAGAATCTGTCAGCAATTCTTCAGCAGGGTAGCCATTGCGTACATTTCTTACCCGCAGCCGCAGCATGCAGGCATTGCAGAAGCTGTTTACTTTAAAGCGTACTTTATTCAGTTTATATTCTTCATGATAAACAGGAAATATCCTGCCGATCTCCCCGCCCTTTCTTGCATTCCAGCTGCGGAACGAAGCTGATTTTTCATGCTTGTCGCCGATCACCTGTTCGTTGTTGAACGATTTTACGGTAACTGTGGGAAGTTCCTTCGCAATTTCCACCAGCTTGAATTCTTTTTTTGCCATTGCCTGGCGCACCGGCATCTTAATACTTTGATAACCAACAGAAGATATGATGACGGTATCGTTATTGCCGCCCGAAGGAATATCAAGATCGAAATTACCTGCCTGGTCGGTTATATTGCCGCCCCTGTGATTAACCAGTGTAACCGATACTGCTGAAGCAGGCCTGGCATCCCTGTCGTACACGATTTTGCCCCTGATATTATTTTGCGCAACAGCAGTAACTGATAAAACGAAAAGTACCGGGAAAAAAGAAATATATTTAAAACTATGCAGCGTTTTAGGTGTCATTCGTCAGGAAAGGTTATTAAGGAAGCCCGAATTTACAAAAAAAGTTGCAGTTGTTGGTAATTGGGAGTTAGTTATTTGTTATTAGTTATTGGCAACTCTCATATCCCGGTATCGGCTATTTAGCACGCAGCAGGTTTGATAAGGGAATCGTAAATCGTAAATGGTAAATCGTAAATCACAAATCTGAAATCCTAAATCCTACCTGTACTCCCCAAACACCCCCCTCAGCGTATCCGCTATCTCACCCAGGGTGCAGTAATGTTCAACGGCTTCTACTACAGCAGGCATCAGGTTGTCGCCGCTTTTAGCTTTGGCAGCTAGATCAGCAAGGCAATGTTGTACCGCTTCGTTATTTCGTTTTGCCCGTAATGCTTTCAGTTTATCCGATTGTATCTTTTGTATGCTCTCGTCGATCCTGAAAACAGGTGTAGTATTCTTTTCCTCTACCTGGAATTTATTTACTCCCACAATGATCTTTTCCCCGCTTTCTACCTGGCGCTGGTATTCGTATGCGCTTCGTGCTATCTCATCCTGCATAAAGCCTTCTTCAATAGCAGCAACGCTTCCGCCCATCGCATCTATTTTTTCTACCAGTTTCCATGCAGCAGCCTTCACTTCATTCGTTAATGCTTCTACAAAATAACTTCCGGCTAATGGATCTACCGTATCAGGTGCGCCGCTTTCAAATGCAACGATCTGTTGTGTGCGCAGGGCAATACGGGCCGCTTCTTCCGTAGGCAGGCTCAATGCTTCATCAAAGCCATTGGTATGCAGCGATTGTGTACCGCCCAATACAGCAGACAGGGTTTGAATAGTTACCCTGCTGATATTATTCTGCGGCTGCTGCGCTGTTAACGTACTGCCGCCGGTTTGTGTATGAAAACGCAGCATCATGGCTTTATCATCGGTAGCGCCAAGCTCTTTCATTATCGTGGCCCACATTCTTCTTGCCGCCCTGAACTTTGCCACTTCTTCAAACAGGTTGTTGTGTGCATTAAAAAAGAAGGAGAGACGCTTGCCAAAAACATTGATGTCTAAACCTTTTTCCAGCGCCGCTTTTACATAAGCCTTACCATTGCTTAAGGTAAAGGCAATTTCCTGTACTGCGGTACTGCCTGCCTCACGTATATGGTAACCCGATATCGAGATGGTATTCCACTTGGGCACTTCTTTGGCGCACCATTCAAAAATATCGGTGATGATACGCATGCTCGCTTTAGGCGGATAGATATAGGTTCCTCTTGCAGCGTATTCCTTTAAGATATCGTTCTGTATCGTGCCCGTGATTTTTTTAAGATCGGCACCCTGTTTTTTTGCCAGCGCCACATACAGCGCCAGTAAAATAAAACCGCTTGCATTGATCGTCATAGAGCTGGATACTTCATCCAGCTTTATACCGCTGAAGAGTATCTCCATATCTTCCAAACTATCTATTGCCACACCCACTTTTCCAACCTCGCCATCAGCTAACGGATGATCGCTGTCGTAACCGATCTGTGTAGGCAGGTCAAATGCTACACTAAGGCCGCTTACGCCCTGGCTCAATAAATAATGATAGCGCTTGTTGCTTTCTTCAGCAGTGGAAAAACCGGCGTATTGGCGCATGGTCCACAGTTTGCCGCGGTACATATCTGGCTGCACGCCACGGGTAAAGGGAAATTCACCCGGTTTTTCGGTCATGTTCACCGGTTCGGTGTACAGTTGTTTTATTTCTATTCCTGAATCGGTTTGTATCTTCTTAGGCATGTTGTAGGTTTGATCAACGATAGCGCAACTGCTTTATTACAGTAACTTTTTGGCTTCAAAGCGTAAGGCTTCCAGCACAATAACACTCAGGTCTGAATTGTTGGTAGCGGCATATTCCAGGATGCGCTTGCTCAATTCTATCCCGTTGGCCTGCGATGGCAGTGTTGCCGCCAGTTGATTGATGATATAGATATTCTGATCCTTTAAATTGCCGATGGCCTTCCACATATCGTTGCTGATATACAGTTGCTGGCTCACATTGTATTCATATTCCGAGCGGAGGGTATCAATGAAGGCGATCTGCAGGTCAACAACGCTTTGGCCGTTTGACGGCGTACGGGATACGAGGTTCTTTAACGATGATCTTTCTGCATATAAAGTAAGGCGTTCGTAGGCCTGCAATTGTAGTTTTATCGTTTCGTTGTTGATGCCGAAACGTTCCCGCATTTCATCTTTCATGCCTTTAAATTCGGCCAGCAGCCAGGCAATAGCAATAAAGAAAAGGAATATAGCGCCGAGGATAATGTTTTGTACCGTTGCTTCGGAAAGGTTCATATTAATGATTTGCAGCAAAATTAAGGTTTTTCATTTCTACCGCAGAGGCGGAGAGGCGCTGAGGTGTTTTTACTTGAACATTGAGCGTTGATCGTTGAGCATTGAACATTTGTTTTATTTAAGCGATGCTTTTACCGCAGAGGGATTTTTACTTGAAAATTGAATATTGATCGTTGACCATTAAACATTTTCTTTACCCTGGATGAGAGTTCTATTCAATTAAAGCTGTACATTACATATTTAGTGCCTCATTTGAAGTACAAACTCTGCCTGCTTCACCTATTCTTCGCACAAACCCTTGCAGATAAATATGGAATGAAAAATAGCCCTATTGTGATCGTTGAAGACGACAAGGATGATTGTGAACTGTTAATAAATGTATTTAAAGAGATCGGCGTACAAAATGAGTTCAGGTGTTTTTTGCATGCACCGGAAGCAGTTGAGTATTTGAGAACAACTACAGAAGTTCCCTTCATTATAATCAGCGATATTAATATGCCATTCATGGATGGCCTTGCCTTTAAACGGGTAATTGACCTGGATACCGCGATCAGCAATAAGAGAATACCTTTTGTTTTCCTGTCAACCGCAAAAGAAAACAACCTCATAAACGAATCATTTCACCTTTCCGTTCAGGGGTATTTTCAAAAACCCAACGATATAAATTCGTTAAAAGAGATCGCTAAAGCAATTGTTGTTTATTGGAAATATGGTGATTTTAAGCACAGGCTGCCATCTGTCAATATATAACTTTCATTTATTTCTTGTAGAATTACCTGGCTCTCACATAGGTGTACTTAGCTCTACCCATAAGCCTACCTATATAAAATAAAGGTCCACCTCTTCCAAACAGAGGTACTACCTCTCTATAACAGAGGTCAACCTCTCCAAAACAGAGGATGACCTCTTCTTAATAGAGGTACTACCTCTTCATATCAGAGGTAGACCTCTCCAAATTAGAGGTATTACCTTTTCTAACCAGAGGTCGTCATCGTCATCGCTCACCGCACCAGCATCATCGAAAAGGCCAGC
>JBEHZB010000013.1:0-124969 GCA_048497855.1 Bacteroidota bacterium
AGCATGCGTTACACGGTGGTTACCCAACCTATCCGGATAGGTCCCCCAACCAGTCTGGAGTGGTTACCCAACCTATCCTGGATAGGTCCCCCAACCAGTCTGGAGTGGTTACCCAACCTATCCTGGATAGGTCCCCCAACCAGTCTGGAGTGGTTACCCAACCTATCCGAATAGGTCCCCCAACCAGTCTGGAGTGGTTACCCAACCTATCCGGATAGGTCCCCCAACCAGTCTGGAGTGGTTACCCAACCTATCCGGATAGGTCCCCTAACCAGTCTGGAGTGGTTACCCAACCTATCCGAATAGGTCCCCCAACCAGTCTGGAGTGGTTTTTAGCAATTAATGACATCCGTTATGAACCAAAATAAAAGCCCCGCTCAAAAAGCGGGGCTTTTACAACCGGTAATTATATTATAGAATTATGAAGCACCTCCTTCATCTTTCGGTTCCTGGCCATTGATGCCAGTGGGATTACCGAAGAATTGTTTCAGGTCTTCATACTTGGTGGTAAAGCCACCGGTTGCAGTAGTACTTTCTGCCTTGTACTTGGTGTAATCGTAATCTGTAAGGCCTGCCTGGTAAAGGTCAAAATCGTGCAGGATACGGATATCCGATGATACTTCAATAATAGTAGCGTTGAGGTCCTCAACAGTTTTAAGCATGGTACGGGAAAACCAGCTTGCATCAAAATGGTCCCAATCCACATCAGAACTTTGCAGTTCGGGCTGATTGATGTGATAGTCGTACACTTTGGAAACAAACAGCTTGTTTTTTTCATGAATACTGCCATACTTCTGGCGCTCTTCTCCCGTTAAATTTTTTCCGATGATAGACAGTTCGGCCTTGGCTGCTTTCAACAGGTCTATAATTTTTTGTGCTGAAGAAGCCGTGAATTGATCTTTTGCTAGATTAGTTACTGGCATTTTTTAAGATTTTATGATGATTAAATAAAGCAGCTTATTATCCGCTGCCATATATAAGTTCAAAAAAACCGGCAAAAGGTTGCATGCACCTGAAAATATTTTTAAAAAAGATAAAAATAGAACAGCAACTATCCAGAAACGGTAGATGATCTTCTAGTAATGAGTAGAAAATTGTTGAGGAAGGTATAGTTACACGAATTAAAACAATAAAATATGGATTACACTAATTAAAACGAATTACACGGATTTTTTTTAATCCGTGTAATCCGTCTAAATCCGTGTAATAAGAAAAATAAAAATCAGTCAATATCCGCATTCATCGGCGGTTCAAAATACGCTACTATCGCTTGTATGGAATTACACAGCTCGCTTAACAAGCTGTACATACCATATATATTGAACCGCTCGCTGTATTGCCAGCCGGTTTCTTCCTGCTTATCGTAAATGAAGCAGGCCAGTTGCCAAAGCTCTTCGTTCATTTTGCCTGGCGGAAATAAGGAAATAAATTTTTTGAGATTGGTTACATACCGTTGCAGTTCGGGATCGTTGAATGATGCTGCTGATTCGTTAGCTGAGCTCATGATTGAAAGTTTAAAATAATGGTTAATAGAAAAGGTGCGTCCTAAACTAACAGTTCGTGGGAGGTATTTGGCAACACCTGAACAGACTGAAAGTAAAGGAACGCACCTTTCCCAGTGCGTTCTCTTAAACTTACCCGCTGTCGTTCGTTGCCATTTCCCCACGACGAGTATGTTATTGGAACACCCAATAATTTTAAACTGATGTAAAAATAATACTATTTATATAACTACGCTGTATGGAGATGTAGTTGTATGAACAGGTTATGATTACATAGCTTGGATGTATAGACGCAAAAATTGGGGAAATGGTTGCATGGGGGGAGGGATTATTTAGAAAGTATTTTTGGGCGGGCTTTTCCTGTAAGAGGAAGAAAAGATAAAATAAATTATAATATGTGGAAATAAATTGGCATTTTGTAGTTATTCAACAACCCTTTACCCTAATGGCGACTATCAATATGAGATAGCCGTACAAATATTTAGCGTTAAATTTTTTATGAAAGTCCTCCTTGACACAAATATTATTATACATAGAGAAGCTTATAAAGTTTCGAATTTATCAATTGGTCAATTATATCGCTGGCTTGATAAATTAAAATATACTAAATGTGTACATCCGATTACTCAAGAAGAATTACTGTCACATGTAAATTCTGAGACAGTTCAATCTATGAAGATTAAGTTGGAGAGTTATAATATTTTAAAAACAATAGCACCTCTTAATGATAAACTAAAAAAAATTATAGATGAAATTGATAAAGATCAAAATGATATTAATGATAGTTATTTGTTAAATGAGTTATTACAAGATAGGGTCGATATCTTTATAACAGAAGATAAAAAAATACATCACAAAGCAAGCCTACTTAACATTGACAATAAAGTATATAAAATATCTGAATTTGTAGAAGAGTCGATTTCACAGCACCCAGAATTATCTGGATATAAAATCCTCTCAATAAGAAAGGAATTTCTTGGCAATATTGATGTAAATGACGCTTTTTTTGATTCATTTCGCAACGATTACTTTGAATTTGATAAGTGGTTTAATAAAAAGGCAGATGAAGTCGCATATGTCTGCTATGCTAAAGAGATATTAGTAGGGTTTTTATATCTAAAATTCGAAAATATAGATGAAAATTATAAAGATATCGAACCTCAGTTCAAACCTAAAAGGAGATTAAAAATTGGGACTTTAAAAGTTGCATTAAATGGATACCGAATTGGAGAGAGATTTTTGAAAATTGTATTTGACAATGCTTTACGCTTTAACGTTGATGAGATATATGTAACCATTTTTGATAAAACACCCGAACAATTATTGTTAATTGAACTTCTTGAGGAATGGGGGTTTAATAAATTTGGATACAAAACAACAAAAACAGGAAATGAAAAAGTATATTTTCGAGATTTTTCGAAAAATGCAAATCGCCTGGAACCTCAAAAGACATTCCCATTTATTTCAAAACAAAGCAATGTCTTTTTTGTTCCGATCTGGCCCGCTTACCACACAGAACTGCTTCCTGATTCTATATTAAATACAGAATCTCCTAAAGATTTTATTGAAAATGAACCTCATAGAAATGCATTGAGTAAAGTATATATTTCACATTCTTACGAAAGAAACTTACATAAAGGAGATATAATTGTTTTTTATAGAACAGGAGGCTATCACGCTGGAGTCGTTACTACTATAGGTATTGTTGATAATGTTTATACAGGAATTCAAAGTCTTGACGAACTTATTAACATATGTAGAAAGAAAACATTTTTTAATGCAACAGAATTAAACAAATTTTGGAATAGATATCCTAGATTTCGCCCATTTGTGGTGGAGTTTCTATATGCCTATTCTTTACCTAAACGGCCTAATTTGGCCAAGTTGATAGAATTAGATATAATAAAAGATGTGAATAGTGTACCAAGAGGATTTGAGAAAATTAGTATGGAATCCCTGCTTAAAATATTAAAACAATCAGAAAGTAATGAGAGTCTTATTGTCGATTAAACCGGAATTTGCTAATAAAATATTTGATGGTACAAAAAAATTCGAATTTCGAAAGGCCATATTTAAAAAGGAAGATATCAAGACAATTGTTGTCTATGCATCTTCTCCTATGCAAAAAGTAATTGGAGAGTTTGAAATAGAAAAAATAATTAACGATAATTTGAAGAGCCTTTGGATAAAGACAAAAAAATATGCAGGTATTAATGAGGCTTTCTTCTATGAATATTTTGCGGATAGAAAGGAAGGATTTGCTATTAAGATAAAAAGCACAAAAAAGTATGATATACCACTTTGCTTAAGAAAAGATTTTAAATTGCTTCCACCACAATCCTTTCTGTATCTAAAAAAAGATTAGTTTTTATAAAACGATTTAGGCTCTTCGTCAAGGTTTACGGCACACGAAACAATCTACATCCTTTCCCTTTCAAGAAATTGAGTAATAGAAGATTTAAAATCGTCTATGGAAGTGAATTGTTTATCACAAGCGTTTGTTAAGATTTTTATATCTCTTTTAGGAAGCTTGTCAAAGTTTTCATGTACTATATAACTTCTGTAGTTAAGGTTGGCCCTGGAAAATTCCAAGCAACTGATCGACGCCAGTTTTGCTTTGTTTGCATCTTTAACTGCAAATAAATAAACAGGATGGCCATTTGGAGAGAACTGAAAATCAACTTCCAGTTCTTCTCTTCCTGGTATTGGTGTTACATTAGATTGTGGGTGGAATTGTTTTAGTTCCGAGAAAATGTAGTTTTCTAAAATCTCTAAGAATAAATTCTCAATTACTTCTCTTTTAAAATACTGCATACTTCCTATCTTGGCATAAGCCTGAGTAACATGCATTATATCTGTAAATATAGTTTCTGGTTTTGTAGGGAAACAGATATTGCCATTCTTTTCGGTTAATTTATTTTCTATTAATATTTTCTCTAAAATAGATTCTTTATTTGGAGTGTCAATATCATAGTTATATGAAAGTCTTTGCAGAGTATGGGCATAATCACATAACAAATATCCATCTGTAGTTTGCTCAATATATAAGTCTATCATATCTCCATCTTCATGATAGATAGGAAGATATAATTGATATATACCAGGTCTCTTCTCTTTGAATGCGACCTCGTTTTTGAAATTCTTTTTTATGTCGTTAATAATATTATCCATCATTATTGTGATCGTTAAAAAGCTCGGGTTGTATATTAGGTGTCGGGAAGTATTTTTGTTTATGTTCTGCCTTCAAATTAATCAAGTTACCAAAATAATGTAATCCTCCTTCTAATGTTGTATAGGCATCCACTCTTTCAATCAAGGTAGGCTGTTTATTACCTTCATTTAATCCTTCTACTGTTGGTTTATGCGTATGTGTATACGCATGGTGTCCCCAAGCAGTTGTAGGGCCATGTAACCCATTACAGCGAATCAATAATATCTTGCCATCTTCAGTTTTAGATACAAAAACGAGACCGATTGAAAAATCTTCCTTAAAAAAAGCATTTTGAGTAAAAAAAGCAGTGAATTCATATTTGCCATCAGCAGAACTCATACATATCACCTTCTTTACTCCGTGCCGGGCATCTTTTATATCCCGCCATCCTTCAGTAACAATTTTGGGGCAGGTCATCCATTCATTAATTAATTCCTGTGTATACATACTTAAACAAATGTAATACAATACTTTGTTTTGTAATAGTGCTATATAAAAGCCTTCGAAGAGTGCGATGAACAATAAAACCATTAAGCCATTCAACAATTCACCCTACCTCTTCAATATATCCTCCGCAAAATGCCTGTATTTTGAACCGGGAGCCAGCTCAATAAATTTTCGTGCATTTGCCCTGGCATTAAGGGTGTCTTTAAGCAAGTCATAACACAATGACAACCCCCAGTAAGCGCTGGTGTTTTTGTTATTGATAGTACGGGCGGTATCATAATAGGCAATGGCTGTTTTCAGGTCCGCCAGCTCGAGGAAAACGGAGCCGAGGCCGTTATAAGCTTCAGCATTTTTGGGGTTGTAGTTAAGGGAGAGCCTATAATTATCAGTAGCTTTTTTGTAGTCCTTTATTGTAACGTATGCAGAGCCTAATCCCAGGTAAGCAAAGGTCTTCATGCTATCGGGCTCAATGCGGCACAGGTATCTATAAATAGGGATGGCTTTTTCGGGAAGGCTGTCTTCCATATATTTTACTGCCTGGTTGTATTCATCATCATGTACAGAGGAAGGCGTAACTACACCTATAAGGCCATCATCGCCTTTTAATTCCTTATGGTCGCCCTGTTTTAATTGACCCGGTCCTGCTTTCGGGTTATAGCATCCCGCCAGGGAAAAAAGAAGAACATATAAAAGCAGGGCATACTTACGCATAGGGTAAAGGAACTGAATTTATTTGAAGGGCAGAATTAAATTGTTTTATTGTTAAATGGATTAATTGTTGGCCAGGCAATAGAACAATTGAGCCATTAAGCAAGAATTCAGATCGCTGAAGCACTCCGATCTTGTCAGTAGCTTTATTGGATGGTAAGGTTTATTTTTCGCCCAAGTCCAAATTCAATGAGTTTATAAAGTGTAGAAAGCTGGATGTCGCTGTGTCCGTTCTCAATTCTTGATATAAAACTTTTCTTGGCACCAATTTTTTCGGCGAGCTGTTCCTGTGTCAATTGTGCTTGTTTACGTTCTTCCTTAATCAGCTCGCCAATGGCAAAGGATTTAGCTTTAACTTCAAATTCAGTGCGTTTTTTGGTGCCGGTTTTCCCATACCTTTTGTCAAGATGCTGGGAAAGAGTTTTGATGTTGTTATTTTTTGTTTTCATTGTTATTGCTTTTTTGTTCGTTAAAATATTCCCGCATTATTTTTTCAGCTTTTTCCAGTTCTTTCTTGGGTGTTTTCTGTGTCTTTTTCTGAAAGCCGTTGAACAGCACTACCAGGTTTCCTTTGTCGAAGCAACAGAATATTCTGTAGATATCGCTTTTGTATTCAATGCGGATCTCAAACAGTCCTTTTACGCCTTCAATACTTTTAAAGAACTTTACCGGGATACGTTCGATGATCGTAAACATAAAAAGGACTTCATCAATTTTGGTTTTTACCTTTTCTGTAAGCGGTTCAAAAAATTCATCGAAATAGTCTTTATAGAAAATGATCTCTCTAATTACATCCATTTTGCAAAGTTAACTAATAATGGAACAGCTTGCAAATGGAAATATACCTGGTAAATTGTTTTATTGTTAAATGGATTTATTGTTATCAAGCAATAGACCAATAAAACCATCCGGCGATTAACAAAACATAATCTCCTCCTCAATTCTCCTTTTCACCCCTTTAGGGGGATAGGGGGCAAACCAACAAACCATCATCTCCTCCTCAGTTCCCCCTTTAGGGGGCGGAGGGGGTATAACCAAAATGCCCCCACGCAGTTTCGGCAACGTTCCCGAAAAATAAAACCGCCATTTTGAGTAAAACTTATGCCCACATTGGGTTTTAAGAAAGAAAAAATAATAGATTTACGATAACGGTACCGTACCCTTCACCCAATTTAAAGCAAAAAGAAGCACTTGTCATCATGAAAAAAGCGGTACTCATTTATTTACTGCTGGTAACTGCACCGGCGGTATTTTCGCAAACCACCTATTACTGGATCGGCGGTGTTGGCCCTGCAAACTATAACACTGCCGGAAACTGGAACACCCAGCTGAATGGCCTGGGTACATCACGAACGGTAGCGGGTGCACAGGCAACAGATATACTCATCTTCGACGGTACCAATGTAGGCGGTACCACACCTGTTACCGGGCAGGTTACTACCACTACTACCACGCAGACCTGCGGCCAGCTTAAATTTATAAACGGGGCCAATGTGGTGCTTAACCGTGCCGCCACCAGCACCACTACGATTACCATTAACGGCGATACCGGCGACGACCTGGTAATTGATGCCACAAGTACCGTTACCACCGGCGGACCCTTGTACAATTATGATGTGAGCCTGGTATTGGGCGCCACTGCCACAGGTTCAATAAGCGGTGCGCTTTACCTGGGGCCGGTTTCGGCTACAGTGCATCCAAGAGCAGTACTTACGGCGCCAACAACAGGAAGCGTTGTTTTTGCTGCGGGATCATCTTGCTATGTCAACGACTCATCTGCTATATCTCCCTTTAATGCCTGCGGCCAGGGAGCCATTGTTTTTGCAAGTGGTTCCTCTTTATATTACAATACCGGCAGGAGCCCCTTTGGCTCCAACAGCACCACGCAGTTCACCGATTTTCAAACAGGCAGCAACTGTTATATCCGCCGCTCCAATGTGAGCTATGTAGATGGCGTAACAGCTTATACCAACTCCAACTGGTCTACCCAAAAAGTATTTGCCAACCTGTACATACAAAGCGGCGCTACATTTACTGCGGATGGCCCTTTTTATAAGATCGATAACCTGACCGTAGATAACGGCTGTACATTTACCACCCACAGCAGCGGGCACACGCCTATATTGGGCGATCTGGCGGTGAATGGTACCATTAACTATCCCGGTGGCAGTACCAATGTGGTGCTGATAGGCGGCAACAGTGCACAAACCATTTCCGGTACGGGCAGCATCAGCGTTCCTAATTTGATAATAGCTAACTATAGCGATGTTACACTGGCAAAGAGTGTGTCGGTAGCTGCCGGTGCTGTTATACAGGGCAGGGTAAATTTCGGCGCTGCCAGCCAGCTCACCGGTGCAGGTACTTTTACATCGAGAGTAACCAGCACTGCTCCTACAGTAACCGGCAATACTGTTGCAGGTGCTTATGTGATAACAGGTATAACGGGTACGATAACGGGCAATGCAGGGCTGCATGTTAGCGGTACGGGCATAGATGTGAATACGAATGTAACAGGGTTTTCTATGGCGAACTCTACCATAACTATATCAAAGCCCGCGCTGGCAACAGTAACCGGTACTACATTGACTTTTACCAGCGATTCTGCCACACTGGTAACATCTAACCCCAATGGTATGGATACCTTGACAGGCAGCATGGTAATGACAGGAAATAAATCTTTCCAGGCAGGAACCAACTATATTATCAACGCCGCTACGTCGGCGCCGTTTGGTATAAGCTCCGGCAGCCCTGCTTCTATGACAGCAGGAACAGTGCTGCTGAATGCCGCGGTAACTACCAACTACAATATGAAGATAGCCGCTACGCTGGCTATGAACAGCAGCAAGCTTACAATACGGCCGCAGGATACCTTGAGGATATTATCGGGCAATGATATTGCGGGTGCACCGTTCAGCAGTTCAAAATATATCATCAGCAGCCTTGCCGGTAATAATGCAGGGGTACTGCGGATAGATAATTTCGGCAGTAGTAAATTATTCCCTGTTGGTTCGGCAACGAATTATTTGCCGGTAACGTTTACGCCATCTTCCACTATGGATTTTTTAGTGAGCGTATATGAGGGTGTAACACAGGATGGCACACCAACAGGACCTGCTTTTACACCTGCGCAAAAAGCCACCATTGTAGATGCAGTATGGAACATTAAGCGCCCCAACGGATCGGGCGATTGCGTGATACAGGCGGCCTGGCCCGCAAGCCTGGAAGGCAGCACGTTCAGTACCTACAGCGATGCACAGATCGGTCTTGGCCAGTACAGCGGCGGCAACTGGGGCATTGTAACCGGTGCCGGTGATAATGTGTTGAATACGGCAGCTTCTACCTTTACCAGCTTTGTGCCCTTTAGTGTTGGCTTTATAGGGTATATATTACCGTTACAGTTTGGTACTGTGGCAGCAAAATATACTACTAACAGCAGTATTGCCATTAACTGGAATGTATTTAACGATGATAAAGGCTATACATATAATGTTGAGAAAAGCAGTGACGGGGTACATTATGTGGCTATCGGTACTGTTGCTGGAAATAATAAAGGCAGTTATACTTATACTGATGTTGTTCCTTTTGCGGGTAAGAATTATTACCGTATCAAAGCTGTAAGTATTGCCGGCAGTGCAAAATACAGCGGTATTGTTTTGATGCAGCAGGATAAGGATGCTGTTGTAACGATCTATCCTAACCCGGTGGTGAATACCTTACATATCTCCGGGCTTAAAAATAATGCAGCTGTAAGGATCATTAATGCTGCCGGGCAAATCGTGCTACAGCAAATAGCTACTGCTAATGCACTTGCTGTTGATATGAGTAAATTAACAGCGGGGGTTTATACTGTGGAGATTGTTGCAGAAGGCAAGGTAGAGCGGAAGGTGGTGGTGAAGTAGTCGATGGTTGATGGACGATAGACAATAGTCCATAGTCCATAGACGACCCTGATTCTTGAAAAGTAAGGGGTATAATAACAGCTTTGTGTTTGAAAAAAAGTGATATCTATAAAGTCGCTGAACCGGCCATGGACTATGAACCATGGACCAATGACAACTCTTCGAAGGCTTTGCCTTCGTAAGCACTATGTTCAGCAGGAGCTTTGCTCCGTATTGCAAACCGGGGATATTGCAAGGAAAGAACAACGGGATAAAATCCCTTTATAACATAACCCTTGCGAAGGCAAAGCCTTCGAAGAGTGAATCAGAAGGGTGGGCCATGGACTATGAACCATCAACCATCGACTAATTTCTCACATTTTATGCATCCCCCATATATCTGCAGGCGGATTGCCTAATTTTAAAAGACAAACAATTCTTGCACATTTGCTCATTTGCCCAAATCAACCCGGCGCATGACGACGAAAGAGAATAAATACAGCACCCTGTTAAAAGCGTCTTTAGTAATACTGATCATATCTGTTGTATTGCTGTGCTTTAGCGCCTATAATTTTTACCGGGATAAAGCTGATGAACCAAAGACCGACCCTGCCGCAGCATTGAAAGCAGAGCGGGATTCTTTAAAAGCGGAATATGAGGCTACCTTAAAAAAACTGGAAGACACTTTCGGGGACCGGAAAAATATAGATACTCCTGCTACCGGCCTTGATGCTAAAGTGGCCGAGTTTAACCGGCTGCATGGGGAGATCATTGAGCTTTTAAAGCAACAGGGTACCGCTGCAGATACAGCAACTGCCAAAGAAAAACTGCTGCAGTTACAGGAAACAGTAAATGCATTGCGGGATAAGAACAGCAATGTGGAACTGGAGAACCAGCGCCTGCAGGCGCTGCTGGATCAGCTTAAGGCAAATAATAAAACGCAGACAGCTGCTGCAGTAATAAAACAACCGACCGAAATAAAGAGCAGTGCGCCACCCGAAAAACCTATCATGGCTTCTACCCTGCAACTGGTGGCGCTTACCGCGGCCGGTAACGGGGAGAAAAAGACCAATGCCTCTGACCAGGCCGAAAAATTTGTAGGCTCCTTTGTGATAAAGAATGTGGCAGACAGGAAGAATACCGACCTGATGGTTATTGTGCTTCAGCCTGATGGTAAAGTGGTGCGTAGCTCCGCTTCCGAATCGGGCAGCTTTGAAACGGATGAAGGAAGGAAAGTGTATTCCAGGAAGCTGAGCTTCAACCCCGGTGAAAATGAGAAGCAACTGAATTTTTCTTTAAGCCCCGAACGTTTTTTTAAAGGGGAATACACGATGCAGATATGGTACAACGGGAACCTGATCGGGATGCTGAAGAGAGCGTTGAGTTGATTGGTCCATGGTTGATGGTCCATAGTCCATGGCCGGTTCAGCAACTTTATAGATTTCATTTTTCTTCAACCGAAAAGCTGTTATTATATCTCTAACTTTTCAAGAACCAGGCTCGTCTATGGTCCATGGTCTATCGTCCACCGGCTATCAACTATGAACCAAACAAAAAAACCCGCTACGGCTAAGCGTAGCGGGCTGCTATATTTCACAAAACTAACAACTAAACTAATTTTTCCAGTTGTTATTGCTTTCATCGGCATCCATAAAAATGCCGCCATCAAGACGTAGGGAACGTACTGTTTTTTTAGCAGCAATAGTTACCTGTGCCTGTTGAATATCTTTTTCCCATATAGCAGGGGTTTGATGAAAGGATTCGGTAGTGCCATCTGCATAAGTAGCTATTACATTTACAGGGGCCGGCATGCCGCCGATATTTTGTAAGGTAACTGCATAGCTGTTGCCATTGTTTGAAACAGCTTTTATACCAAGATCAATATAGCTGTTGGTAAAATACCAGTTGTGCCAGAACCAGTTCATGTTCTTATTGGCTGCATCATTGAAGGTGTAAAAGAAATCCCACGGAACAGGATGTTTACCGTGCCAGCGATCCATATATTCATGCAGGCATTTTTTAAAGAGTGCATCGCCAAGCATATCTTTCATGGCCAAATAGCCGAGTGAGGCCTTTCCATATTCGTTATTGCCCAGGCCGGGACCGTTAAGGATATTGGCCGGTGTAATGATCGGCACATCTTCTTCCTGCGATGCATCACGTATCCAGTTTTCTACACGGAACTGTTTATAAAACTCTTCTGCTTTTTCAACGCCCAGGTCTTCCCTGCCGATCAGCAGCTCGAAAGTAGTCGCCCAGCCTTCGTCCATAAAACCATAACGGCTTTCATTGATACCCATATAAAAAGGCATGTAGGTGTGGGCTATCTCATGCTCTGCCACAAAGCGGGAAAAGATGGGATCATCATACGTTTCATCATTGGCCATCATCGGGTATTCCATACCGGCATAGCCGTGAAAGATGGTGGTCTTTTCGTAAGGGTAAGGAATGCCGGGCCAGTTGTTCGACAGCCACTCCAGCGAATGCTTGCCGAATTCTATCATGTGGCGATAATCGGCAGCCGTATCATTATATGCTGCCTGCACACTTGCCCTGCGGCCGGTCTTTTTATCTACAATAACACTTCCGCCATCCCACACAAAATGATCGCTGAGGCCAAAGGTCATATCAGGAATATTGGTGGCCGTGAATTTCCAGCTGTTCATGGCATTCTGCGTGGTTACCACTTTCGATTCCATTTCTGCTTTGGTGGCAATATGAATAACATCGTCCGAAGTAAAGGATTGAGTAAAACGTTTGGCAATTTCAGGTTGCAATAAAGCTTCCGGTTGCTGCAGGGTACCTGTGCCCCATACCACAAAATTCTTGGGCACGTTAACGGTTACAGTATAATCATTAAAATCGCTGTAAAATTCTTTACCGTCGGTAAAGTTCATGCGGTCCCATCCTGCATAATCATCAAATACAGCTACACGTGGATAGAAATAAGCAAGGAAGTAGGTAGAAGCATCGATCATACCTTCCCGGTTGCTTTGCAAAGAGATCTGGTAATGCCAGTCGAAACTGATCTCTACAGAATCGTGCGGCGCCAGCGGCTTTGGCAGGCGAAGCTGTCTTGCAGTAAAAGTAAAGGCATTGTTTTGCCAGGGAATGGTCTTTCCGCCTGCGGTAACCTTATCTATCTGTACACCGGAAGTAAGATAATCTTCGCCGGCAGCCTGGTCACGCGGTGCGCCGGGCTTATGTATGTTCAGGAATAATTTGATCACCGGGTTCCTGATGGTATCATGGCTGTTGTTGAAATACATGATCGTTTCCGATCCCTGTATATTCCTGTCGGGCGGCGCTGCTGTAACAGTAATGTTATACCGGCCCCTGTTCTGCCAGTAATTTTTGCCCGGTCTGCCATCCATAGAGCGGGTGCCTTTTGCATAAGCAGCCTTTATATCACGGGGCATGTACAGCGTTGTTTGCGCCTGCACGGCGGCATAGCCGCCAATAAAAAATACTAACGAAAGAAGAAAGCGTTTCATGGTTATACTTATTTAGATAGAAAGCAGAAAGATAGGGATAAAGAAAAGCCAGCACTACCGTTATTTGATAGCAGGTAAAAAAAGCAGGTTAGCGAGCAGGTGTGGCGGATTTTTTTACATTGACCCCTAACCCCCGAAGGGGAAAATGCGGAGATCATGTTTTGTTAATGTCCTCTCTTCGAAGGCTTTGCCTTCGTAAGCATTATGTTATAAAGGGATTTTATCCAGTCTCTTTCCGAAGTTTCGTGTTTGGGAATACGGAGCAAAGCTCCTGTTGAACATAGGACTTTCGAAGGCAAAGCCTTCGAAGAGTTTGTTTTCCTGTTCCACTCGATTATAACAAAATATCATCTCCTACTCGGTTCCCCCTTTAGGGGGCGGAGGGGGCTTGACTGTTTTGATCTTGTTAAAAATATCAATATTTTTTAATATAGGTATTTCTACGGTAAAAAAAATGAAGGACTTTATTGAATTTTGAGAAGAATTGGAGTTGAACGGGGCAGCGATCCGTGTCCCTACTTTAAAAGCCCTGTTATGACTGCTAAACAGTTATTTACCATAGCCATCTGCTTACTTCTTTCTTACAAAAGTTTTGCGCAAAGCCTTGCTGTTAATACCGATGCAAGTGCAGCAGATAACAGCGCCATATTGGATATTAAGAGTACCGTTAAAGGCTTGCTGATACCGAGGATGCTGCAATCGGAACGTACAGCGATCAGCTTACCGGCAACAGGACTGATGGTATATCAAACCGACGGCACCACTGGTTTTTATTACAATGCAGGTACGCCTGCCGCTCCCGTTTGGACCAACATCAATGCCGCCGCAGGCAATGCATGGCTTACCACAGGTAATGCGGCTACAACAGCAGGTCCTAATTTTTTAGGTACTACCGATGGACAGGAACTGGTGATAAAGACTAACGGCAATGCAGCGACGAATGAGCGTATGCGCTTTCTTACTACACCACAGATCGTTATTAACCGCATTGCTGCACAATCGGGAGATTATTTTTCGGTGTACGGCACCAGTGCATCATCGGCCATAAATTCCATTGCCAGCCAGACAGATTTTCCTATCAATGGCTACAGCACCGGTGCATTTGCCGGTGTATATGGCGAAAATACAGGCTCGGGACAGGGATTGCTGGGATCTAACAGCGGTACCGGCTCGGGAGTATATGGCTCAAGTAACAATATAAATGGTTTTGGTGTATCAGGCATCAATCAAACAACAGGCATTGGCGTATTCGGCAGTTCTTTAGGTGGCTTTGGTATCAGCGGCACTACCAATAGTTCTGCCGCAGCGGGTATCCGCGGGCTTAACCAGGCCAGCAATGGTACTGGTATCGTTGCACTTGGAAACAACCTTACCGTTGCTTCCTTATATACAAACGGCTCGGGACTGGCAGCCAACGGTACTGTAGCGGGCATCTATACCGTGGGTACCAATACATCAAATGGCGTAGGCATAATGGCCGGCGGATCCAACATCACTTCTATCAATACTACAGGGCAGGGAGAAGGCATAGCGGCTAACGGTAATATTTATGGGGTAACAGGATTTGCCAGGGCGCCCTTTGCCAACGACCGCTGGGGCGGCTACTTCGATTATGTGAATTCGGGCGCCAGCTATGCTTTTGTAGGCGGAAGAACGGGCGGCACTGATTATGCGATCATATCATTAGGCGCAAAATCTACCATGGTAAAAGATGAGAACGGCAGGAACAGGATATTGTATTGCACAGAAGCGCCGGAAGTATTGTTCCAGGATTTTGGCGCAGGAAAATTACAGCAGGGCAAGGCGCATATTACCATTGATCCGTTATTTGCCCGCAATATACAGGTAGATGAAAAACATCCGTTGAAAGTTTTTATACAACTGGAAGGCGATTGCAAAGGTGTGTATGTAATCAATAAAACGGCTGCCGGTTTTGATGTGATGGAATTACAGAACGGCAGCTCCGATATTTCTTTTACCTGGCAGATAGTGGCTAACCGTGCCGACCTGAAAGACAGCAATGGCAATGTATCTTCTGCGTTTGCCAACAACCGTTTTCCTTTTGGACCTGAGCGGGTAATTACAACAGAACAACCGGCAATTATCTCTTCTGTTCCTGCAACAACTCCGCCGCTGCCTAAAAAAGGCATAACAGCAACACCACAAAAGAACAGGCGATGAATTTATAAAAAACACGTTGTTATAAATTGCTATTGCGTTGATACACAGTGCTCAACAGCATCTTCAGCTATTTACCGGCCAAAAAAGCATACATTTGAAGTCAATACAGTTGGAACTTTACAAAAAGGATACTCTTTCTCTTCTTTCTCATCCTGTTTCTTTTCAACTTTTCTTTCATCAATAACAGAAAAAGTAAATTACAGTATGACAAATGACCAGATAGAAAAATTCCTTTCTACGCAGCACCTTGATACTTCCAACGTACAGATCAGTTTTAAAACACGCAAGCCTGTGATGGGCGTTTTTATCAAAACAAAGGATTATTCTGAATTGAAATCAAAGAATTTCTGGCGTGTAGTAGGCGAAGCTTTTATTGAACAATACAAGCAATCGCACGATGTAGGCCTGGGCCGTATCTACAATGGCACCGAATTTACCAAGCTGGGCCTTCAGCGTTAATAAGTGCAATAAGCATATTATTTATTTGATCGTATAAACAAACGGGCGTTGCTATGTAAAAAAATGCATTATGCATATCAGCCTTCAACCTGTTCCCCAGTTATATAACCACTGAACAAAAACAGCTGCTGCTGCAAAAAGGCTTGTGCTAAATTGGCGCTTTACTATTATTATGCAAAGAATCTTTTTGATAAGTATATTATTGTTGCTGGCAAAACAGGGGCTTTCACAATCAGCAATACCCGATACCGCAACATTCAGCGTTAGTATACAAAATGATAAGCAACAGCCTGCTGCCGGTGCAACCGTTGAACTGTTGAATGGTGCAACAACCGTGTTGGTGAAAGCTGCAATAGCTGATGAAAAAGGTGTTGCTGTATTTGATCGCATCGCACCCGGGGAATACCGCTTACGGATAACCAATGCAGGATACCAACCTCAAACGACAGCCTTATATACTTTTCCTGTAACTGCTGCCGTAACTGTTATATTGCAGCCCGCAGGCACATTGCAGGCTGTGAATATTGTTGGCCGCAAACCGTTTGTTCAGCATACGCAAGGTAGGGTCATCATCAACCCCGAGGCATCGGTTACCAATACCGGCACCAGTGTACTGGAAGTGCTGGAAAAATCTCCTGGTGTAATGGTAGATAAGAATGGCAACGTCAGCCTCCAGGGAAAAGCAGGCGTAATGATAATGATAGATGATAAGCCAACTTACCTGTCGGGCACAGAACTCAGTAACTTATTGGGCGGTATGAGCTCTGCACAGGTAGAGCAGATAGAACTGATCACCAATCCTTCTGCAAAATATGATGCCAGCGGTAATGCGGGTATCATCAACATCAAAACAAAAAAGAATAAACAAAGAGGATTTAACGGATCAGTTACCACAGCTTTTGGCCAGGGGCATTATCCAAAAAATAATAACAGCCTGCTGCTTAACTACAGGAACGGAAAGATCAATGCTTTTTTAACGTATAGCATGGCGTACAATAAATACTATACGGATATTTATGCGCTGCGCAGGTATTATGATGCGAATAATAATATCCTTTCCAAACTGGATCAGCCAACATTATTTACCGGCGATGTATTTAATAACACGATCAAGACCGGGGTTGATTTTTATGCTTCTGCTGCTACAACGATCGGTGTTACGCTTACAGGTGTAAGCTCTGTAAGAAGAGGCGACAGCAAAGCTTTTGCTACCTGGATCAATACTTCCGGTGCAGTGGATTCTGCTATTGGTACGTACAGTAAAAGCGACAGCCGGTTTAAAAATATTGCAGCCAATATCAACCTGAAACACAGCTTCAGTAAAACAGAGGAACTGAATGTGGATATAGACGGGCTGAAATACGATATCAATAACAAGCAATACTTTAATAACCAGTTGCAGGCAAACGGAGGTTACAATGAAGCTTCGCAAGGCGATATACCGGCAACAATAAAAATATTTTCTGCAAAAGCAGATTATACCAATCGCTTTGGAAAAGATGCCAAACTGGAAGCCGGTTGGAAATCTTCCCACATATCAACTGATAACCTGGCCAGCTATGAATTTTTTGACGGAGCAAACTGGGAGGCTGATTATGATAAAAGCAATCATTTCCTGTACACCGAAAATATCCATGCGCTGTACAGCAGCTTCGAAAAGAAATATAAGCGCCTTACGGTGCAGGCTGGGCTGCGTTACGAATACACCGGATATGAAGCAAACCAGTTAGGCAATATCATGCGCAAGGATTCTTCCTTCTCCCGTAACTACAGCGGTCTTTTTCCTTCGGGATATCTTACTTACGAACTGGATTCTTCCAACTCACTAACATTTACCACTGGCCGCAGAATAGACAGGCCGGCGTTTCAAAAACTGAACCCGTTTGTCTTTATCATTAACAAATACACCTACCAACGTGGCAACCCGTTCTTTCTTCCGCAATATTCCTGGAATATGGAGCTGAGCCACCAGTATAAGCAACTGCTTACTACAACAATATCGTACAGTATCATAAAGAATTATTTTTCGCAGCTCTTTGTAAATGAGGGCGGCGATATATTGACATACACCGAAGGCAATGTGGGCAGGATGTATAATATTGGTGTATCGGTTGCGGTGCAGGCTGCGCCCTTTAAATGGTGGTCGCTTACCGGTCAGGCCATGTTCAATTATAAAGAGCTGAAAGGTAATGTGGGCAATGATTATAATTCAACCGTAAAACAGCTTAATATCAGCATGAACAACCAGTTCAAAATAGGTAAAATATACGTCGGAGAGTTGTCTGGTTATTACACCACCAAAGCAAGAAATGACCTGCAGGAACTGTTGTATCCAACAGGGCAATTATCAGCAGGATTATCAAGGCCTGTATTAAAGAACAAAGGCACATTGAAGATGAGCATACGGGATATATTCTACACCCAGGCCATGGAAGGGCTTACACAATTTGCCGGGGCAGATGAATATTTTATTGTAAGAAGGGACAGCCGGGTTTTCAATATTGCCTTTATCTACCGCTTTGGCAAAGCATTTAAATCTACCCGCAGAAACAATGGCGGCGCCGGTGATGAGATGCAGCGGGTAGGAACAGGTAGTTAGATAGTTGTAGTATCTTTAGCAGCAACTATGAGTATTGATAGAGCATACATATTGGAAAGAGTAAAAGCCCTTGCACTGGCTTTACCGGCAACCTGTGAAAAGCCCAGCTATGGTACGCCGGGATTTTTTGTAGAGAAGAAATTGTTTGCCCGTATTAAGGAAGATGGCGCTACACTGGTAGTGTACAACAATGAACGGGATGAATTGATAGCAGAAGATCCCGATGCCTTTTATATCACCGACCATTATCTCAATTACCCGCTGGTTCTTATTAACCTGTTAAAGATAAAACAGGCAAAGCTGAAGGAGCTTCTTAAAATATCCTGGCAAATAAGAGCATCGAAAAAACTGTTGAAAGAAAACAGCTAAACTGCAAATGCGTAGAATTTATTACCCGTTAAAAGCTTCATTAATTTTGTAATAGCCCGTTTCTCCACATTAACCAATTAAGGCACATCAATTGTATTTTATACCGGTATTAAAATGATGTATTATGACTAAGAAAAAATTATTAGGTATAGCTGCTGCAGGAGCAGCGGCAGCCGTAGCCGTTTATTTTCTGAAACGTTCAAAAGGTAAACTGGCAACCGATGCAAGGAAGGCAGGTAACAAATTGCGCAAACATGTTACCGATGTTTTTCATGATGCAAAGATGAGCGCACAAGAGAAAATGGCAGGAGCTTAGTTTTTCTGTTACTTCATAAGAGCTGTTTCATTAATTGAAACAGCTCTTTTTATTTGACAATATTTATAAAGGGAGAATTGCTTCTCCCTTTTAACTGTAATTTATTCCACACTTTGTGGCTGCTTCATGGAAATGCTTTCCACAAATTGCATTATTCTTCTGTTTCAGTTGTAGTTACACGTCGTACATCGCCGGTGCTGTCTTTAACAACGGTAGTGCTTTTACGCTTGTTCTTACTGCCGCCGCTGAAGAGTATGATCAACAATAATAATACTACAACACCTGTAATCCACATCCAGTTATGACTGAACCAGGTGCCTACATCATTACCGTTCACTTCTACTTTTTCCTGTGCAAAAGCGTTTAGTTTAATTATCAAAAGCATCAATAAGGATACAGACCCTTTAATGATGCGTTGTTGAGTTGGCTGTTTCATAAAAAAACTTTTTGGTTAACAATACCGGTATTACTTCAATAAGCAAGCCAACAGGATAATAGGATTTGTGGCATGCTATTTTATACTATCATAGCAACAGTCGATCATACTACTGTTCATTACTATTAATCATATTAAACGAAAGAACATGAGTACCGTAAAAAAATTAATGATAGGTGTGGCTGTTGGCGCAGCACTGGGAATTTTATTTGCACCTGCGAAAGGATCTAAAACAAGAAGACGCCTTGCACGTAAAGGCAACCGGATAAAAGAATCGTGGAATGAGTTTAAAGATACCGTTGCCGGTACAATAGATAATATACGAGGCGAAGTGGATGAACTGGCTGATGAAGCTGTGGACAAACTGCAATCGCCCAATCCCGAACAGTGGCGAACTACGTAAAATGCAGGCAAATACGTTTTTTTAGTGCGTAATAGCCTCTATAAAGCATTGCGTAGTAATACTTTATTTTTAAAAAAATGGTAAAAAACCATACATTTTAAAAAAATAAATCTGTTTGCTTTTGTATATTTACGCAATAAACGGAAGTAAAAAAACGATTTATATACACGATCAATTACCCTTTGATAACTGAAATTGAAAAACCTCTTATGTTTAAACCACACGAAAGTAGTGTAATGTATTCATTTACATTACCGCATACAAAACTTACGCTATATACCAACCGGAGATCTTTCTTTCCGGCTGTTCATCCAGGTAAACATATTGAAACAGGTTTGATACCGGCAAACGGGTATAGTGATCCCTTATTTACAATAATCAAATAATTTAAAGATACTTAGCAGGTAAGACTGATTTCCTCTACAGTTAAAAGTTTTATTGTTAGGCACGACAGGAGACGAAGGGCCTCACCGAAAGGTGGGGCTTCTTCTTTTTATAATACCATCAGTGCGGCTGCGTACTGGCATAACAAGCCAACCAGTAAGCCAAGATAAATTTCTTTGGGGCTATGATCGCTGATGATCAAACGGGAAGTGCATACAATACCAGTAAGTAATAATGCCAGGCTGAGCGGCCAGGTCATCAGCATGGTATTGCTTTGCATGATCAGTAAAAAAACACCCAGCAGGCCACCCATGCCAATGGCGTGCATACTTATCTTAAAATAGATATTGGCCATCAGTGCTGCGGAAGAAGCTAAAAACACACCCAGCATAAAACTCGGTACAATAGGACTTAATTTAACCGGGTAATTCTTGCACACCTGGTACATCCAGAAGAAGAAGATGCCACAAACGATATAAGGAATGATACGATCCTTTTGTGTTTTTAAAAAGAAGGAGCTGATAAAGCCTAATGCTTTTAACAGCATCACAGAAAATAACGGGAAGAAGATAGTAGTGATAGCTATGCTTAACGGGAACCAGAATTTTGTTTGCGGGCTGAAGCCACTGAAGTAAGAAGGATGCACGTACATCATGAACAGTACTACATACAGCGGAATGAACAGCGGGTGAAAGACTATAGAGAATAAGTGTGCGAATACTTTGACCACTGATGACTGACCACTGACCACGGCAGAAGGCAGCTGACCATGGTCCATGGTCGATGGTCCATGGGCATCCGTTGTCCGTCGTCCGTTGTCTGTCATCATAATTCTTTTCTTAACCTTGCTACTGAAATATTTAACTGTTCCCTGTATTTAGCTACAGTTCGCCGTGCAATGTTATAACCTTTTTCCTGTAATAGTTCAGTAAGGCGCTCATCGCTCAGCGGGTGTTTCTTGCTTTCGCCTTCTATCAGGTCACTCAATATCTTTTTAACTTCTCTTGTACTTACTTCTTCGCCGCTTTCGGTTTGCAGGCTTTCACTAAAGAAGAACTTAAGGCGGTAGGTGCCAAATTCTGTTTGCACAAACTTACTGTTGGCAACACGGCTTACGGTAGAGATATCTAAATTGGTAGCTTCGGCAATGTATTTCAATATCATTGGGCGCAGTTCTGTTTCATCGCCGGTTAAAAAGAACTGGTATTGATAGTTCATGATCGCTTCCATAGTATTCAGCAAGGTATTCTGCCGTTGCTTGATAGCATCAATGAACCATTTTGCAGCATCTATCTTTTGCTTGATGAATAATACGGCTTCTTTCTGGCGCTTATCTTTTTTGCTTCCCCGGTCATATTCTTTCAGCATATCGCGGTAGCCTTCGCTGATACGCAGGTCGGGCGCATTCTTGCTGTTCAGCGTAAGTTCCAGCTTGCCGTTATTATTAAAGATGAAAAAATCAGGCACTAAATAATTTTCCCCTTTACCGGCATCGCCGATATTGCCACCTGGCTTAGGGTTCAGCTTAATGATCTGGTTGATCACTTCCCTCATTTGTTCGTCGTTAAGCTCAAGGCCACGCTGTATCTTTTCGTAATGTTTCTTGGTAAATTCTTCAAAGTATTTTTCCAGCACTTTCATCGCAGTTTCCACATGCTTGCCTTCGTCCAGTTTTCGTTCCAGTTGCAAAAGCAGGCATTCCTGCAGGTTGCGGGCGCATATGCCGGGCGGGTCAAACTGCTGTATCTGTAAAATAATGCGGCCAACTTCTTCTTCGCTGGTATCAATATTCTGCCTGAAAGCAAGGTCATCAACTATAGATGCTATATCACGTCGCAGGTAGCCATCATCATCAAGGTTACCAACGATCTGTTCGGCTATCTTTTGCTGGTGCTCGTCTAAATTCAAAAGCCCCAGCTGTTCCAGCATCATTTCATTAAAACCTGTTTCTACCTTATGCGGTATTACACGGTTATCATCGGCCTCAGGATAATTATCATCGCGGAGTTTATAATCGCCTACATCATCATCGCCTTCCTGTACATAATCGCTGATATTGATATTGTCGTATTCATCTTCGCTGCCGTCGGGTTCATATTCATCCTCGCCGCCATCATCTTTAAATTCATCATTGATATCTTCATCTTCATGCCCCTCTTCTGCCTGTTCCAGGGCAGGGTTTTCTTCCATTTCTTCTTTTATGCGCTCTTCTAAAATAGCGGTAGGCACCTGCAGCAGTTTCATTAACTGTATCTGTTGCGGCGATAATTTCTGTAGCTGTTTCTGGTATAATCCCTGGCTTAACGACATTTTGGTTTTTTCAATTTGATTTTACGAACAGTTGTTTTACAGTTAGCTTTATGCTAAACAACTATTTACAATCCTTATAAGGTTTAACCTCGTAAATTTACATACAAACAGGATTAGTTGTGAACAAAAAACCCATTTTTTTAATTTTTTGCACGATTTTTGTGGTAGGCGCCGCTTTTTCGCAACAGGCACCCCCAAATCCTGTTAAAAGATCGTGGGGGATTGTAGAAAAAAAGCCCGAAAACAGGGCATTTGCGCCCCATTCTTTGCTTGTACCTGTTAAAAAACTATCTCCCCCGATACAGGCAAACTTTTACGCAGCTAACCTCGCTTTTTTCTGTAAACAGGAAATAAAATTTGAAAAAGCCACAAAAATGTCATTTAAATTTCGACTGGGCAGTGTGCAGCAGTGCGACTGGCTGGAAGGGAAGCGTAACTAACCGATTCATGGCCACATAAAAAAGCCATAGCATTGCTATGGCCCGGTATATTTTTCAAATCAACCTATGCGTTTACCTGCTGTTCGCTCAATGCTTTTTTAATAGCTGCAACCATTTTCTCCCCTTTTTCTTTCAATTGTTCATCGCTCCACAATAAACCAATAGCAGTAGAAACACAGCGGCTCATAATGGCATCGCTTGCGCTGAAATCTTTATTGGCATGATGGATAACCGCAGCTTTAAGATCGGGATGTAATCCGTTTAAGGTAACGGCTTCTTTCAGGTGCTGCCATTTGCGGATATAATGCCAGTTGTTATCGTACCAGTAAAAATTACCAGCCAGTATCCCCTGTGCTTTCATTTCAGCAACAAAGGCTTTTGTTATTTCTTCTGTTGGTAAAAACCAGCTTAAAAATGTACAGCTATCCCCATCAGCATCGGGTATCCTTCTAAAGCTTACTTCCGGTATCGCAGACAGCATATCTTTCAATGTTGCATGATTCTTCTTTTGTATCGCTATTATCTTATCTACTTTTTCTATCTGCGCTAATCCAATAGCAGCATGCAATTCGCTGATGCGGTAATTGTAGCCGATGAACGGGTGAAGGTCAGCACCCCTGTCTGCACCGCCTTTATGATCGTGGCCATGATCGCTGTAGCCATCGCTGTTGATGAACACATCCTCACGATTGGTCATTACTGCGCCGCCTTCTGCACAGGTCATTGTTTTTACAAAATCAAAACTGAAAGTACCGGCATCGCCGATAGTGCCCAGTTTTTTTCCTTTATAAGATGCGCCGATACTCTGGCAGGCATCTTCTAATAATATTAAATTATGCTCTTTGCAGATAGCCATCAAAGCATCCATATCTGCCATGCTGCCGCACATATGTACAGGCATCACACATTTTGTTTTTGGGGTGATGGCATTGCGAACCGCTTCAGGATTCAGGGTCAGCGTATCATCTACATCAACCATTACCGGCACAGCGCCAACGCTTAATACAGCTTCAAAGCTTGCCACAAATGTAAAGGACGGTAAAATGATCTCATCACCATAACCTATGCCTAATGCACTCATTGCTGTGGTTAAGGCTGCTGTACCGCTGCTTACCAACTGTGCGTACTTACTGCCGAATTTTTTGCAGATAGCATCCTCCAGTTCTTTGGCTTTCCATATCCCTTTACGCGGACCATCAAAACCGTAACGCATTAAGATACCGGTTTGCATCACATCATCAATATGTTTACGTTCTTCTTCACCAAAAAATTCGAAGCCAGGCATAGTATTTAATTAAAAATGAAAGAATGAAAAATTAAGAATGTAAAGGTAGAAAAATTGTTTGAGGGTTCTTTATTTCAACCAACTCATCTGCGGTGTTTTTGCAGGCTCGGCAAAATAATTCAACCGCAACGTATCGCTCCACCCATTCGGATTTTTTTCAAAGGTCTTGCTGCTGAAAAATATCATGCCTTGTATATTGGGAGTATTGCGCAGCAATTCTATCTGGCGGGTTATCTGTGTTTTATCTTTCCAGGCGGCATTGCTGTTGGCCCGGTAAATGCCGAGACCGATATAGCAGTTTCTTCCGTAAGTGTGTTTACTCCACCAGTCTATCAGCACTTCATAAGGCGCTATTTTATGCCCGATCTCCCAATACAGTTGCGGTGCTACATAATCTATCCAGCCATTGCGGAGCCACAATAATATATCTGCATAAAGGTCATCATAATTAGTAGAGGCGCCAACTGTTTTACTCCCGTTTACCGGATCTTTATCTTCGCTTCGCCAAACACCAAAAGGGCTTACACCAAACTGGCACTTGCTGTTCTCGGTTTTAATAGCATTGCTCAGCATAAGGATAATGGAATCTACATTGCTTCTTCTCCAGTCATCTTTACTCATGCCGTTACCATATTTAAGGTAACTGGCATTATCAGGAAATTCTTTTCCCGGAATTCGATACGGATAAAAATAATCGTCGAAATGAATGGCATCAACAGGGTAACGGCTCACAATATCTCTTACAATATTGGTTACGTATTGCTGCACTTCTTTATTGCCCGGATCAAAATATCTTCTGTCACCGTAAGTAAGGAACCAATCAGGACGAAGATTAGTGATATGCGTGGGAGCGATAGAAGATTTGCCGATATTGAAAATGGCCCTGTACGGATTTATCCAGGCATGAAACTCCATTCCTCGTTTATGCGTTTCTGTAACCATAAATGCCAGCGGATCATAATAAGGCGAAGGTGGCAGGCCCTGCTTGCCGGTAAGCCATTCGCTCCAGGGCTCGTAAGGGGATGGATAAAAAGCATCGGTAGCAGGACGTACCTGTGCAATGATAGCATTCATGCCATTACGCTGGTGCATATCCAGTATCCGGATAAATTCTGCTCGTTGTGAATCTGCATTAAAATTGCCTTTAGAGGGCCAGTCGATATTATCTACCGTAGCGATCCATACACCCCGAAACTCGGTCCTTGCCTGGCAGAGAGAAAAAAAAGGTAACAGTAAATAAGCAACAATTAAAAAACCGCGGTTGAATAATTTCATGGAATTGGTTAGTTCGAAGTACGTAGTTTGTCTAATAATTTGTTTAACAGTTTGGCATCAGCTTCCGTAAGGTTGCCGGCAATAGCATCCATATCATCCTGCACTTTATCTAATTTTTCCAGCAATTTTTTTCCTTTATCAGTTATTGAAACATCTACCAGTCTTTTATCAGCCTTGCATACCACTTTTTTTACAAGCCCTTTAACTACAAGCCTATCTACAATACGGCTGGTATCGCTCATTCTGTCCAGCATACGCTGACGTATCTGCAAGGTAGATAAGGGCTCGCCGGCGCCGCGTAAAATGCGCAGTATGTTAAATTGCTGCGCAGTGATATCCGCTTTTTCAAAGATCGTCTTCGACCTTTCCATTGCCCAGTTGTAAGTATAAATAAGATTGATGAGAGCCTTTTGATGCTCATTGCGAAATTTTTTTTGATTGATATCATTTTCTATGCCCATGATCAAAATAATAGTTTAATTGGTTTGTTCTACTTCCGCCAATTTTTCTTTGGCATTGTCGGCAAACTCGTTCATATAAATGCGTATCAAAATAATGAAATAAGTTATTAATAAAGGGCCAAAAATTACACCCCAGAAACCGAACAGCCCAATGCCTACGATCACGCCGAAAACAGTGATCAGCGGGTGCACATCTATCAGCCGCTTAAGAATGGTAAGTCTTGCTACATAATCAATATTAATGATCAGCACTACAGCGTAGATCAGCAACCCCAGGGCATTACCCGTTTGCCCGATGGAAAAAAGATAGGCGCACAGGGGAAGCCATACAATGGCCGTGCCAACGATAGGCACCATAGAGAACACGCCGGTAATGAAGCCCCATAGCCCAAAATCTTTTATGCCAAATATCCAGTAACCTATTGTGGCAACAATACCCTGTATGATCGCCAGCACAGGGATGCCGATAGCATTGGCCTTGATCGTATTCTTTGTTTCGGTGCCCAGCATGCGCACATTTTCTTCTTTTAAAGGAATAAAGCGGTCCAGGAATTTTTCTACCTGTCTTCCGTTCTTCAATAAAAAATACAGCAGGAAGAACATGATGGCAAAATTGCTGAGCAGGTTGGCAGAGCTGTTGAGCAGTGACGGAATTATAGTGGTTGCCTTTTTTTGAAAAGCAGCAATATTCTCGTCGGTAAATAATTGTATGTGGGTATATTGATACAGTTTTTCTCCCACGATTTTAGCATCGATCACCAGCTCTACCGGGTTGTTTAATACTTCTTTTATTTTAGCCCCTACCAGCTGGATAGAAAAATAAATAGGCATAGCTATAACAACAAGACTGCCGGTGATGAATAACAAAGCCGTACCTGTTTTGTTCCATCTTTTTTTCATGGTAAGCCCAAAGTAGGTTTCCCTCATTAAGATATACAGGGTGATAGCGCCTAAAAACCCGGGTAAAAAAACAGCCAGCTGGTTGAGCAATAAAACAGCCAACAGAATAATAATGAGCAGCAGGATAACCTGGCGAAGCCTGTTATTGAAGGTAGATGGCATGCGGTAAAAATAGGGAAATAATGACAATGGGCAACGGACGACAGACCACAGATGACAGACAACCGACCATTGACCACATTGTGAGGCGTTAATACTGTTTAGACCTTAAGGCATTCGTAAATCGTCATTCTTAAATCGTAAATACAAATCAGTCTTTCCAAACCGAAACCCCCTCACTGCAATTCGCACAGATATCAATGTTACGGCGGCTCTTTTTTAGTTCGCTGCGAAACTGCTTATAATTATCATTGTTCCAGATCTCTTTAAAGGACTGCATTTTTAAATTGCCGAGGCGATGTGTGGCATCCTTATCAAAACAGCAGGGTACCACCAGGCCATCCCAGGTAATTACATTGGCATGTTGCAGTTTCCAGCAATGATTGGCGAGCTTGTTTTTTGCAGTATAGGTACCGTCTTTGTTTTTTTTGTAGCGGCTGTATTTTTCAATAGTGGGGATCAGGTTATTAGGATCATTTTCATAATCATATACCTGTGCTGTTTTAAAACGCACTTCATCTACGCCTACTTCTTTGGCCAGTTTTTTTATATCCCCGATCTGGTGCTCATTTGGTTTTACTACCAGGAACTGAAAAAAAATGAAAGGTGTTTTGCTCTTTAATTCTTTTTTCCATTTCACAATGTTCCTTGCGCCCTGTATCACTTTTTCCAGGTTGCCGCCTACGCGGTATTGTTTATATACATCCTGTGTAGTGCCATCTATTGAAATGATCAACCGGTCAAGCCCGCTTTCAACAGTGCGCTTTGCATTTTCATCGGTTAAGTAATGGGCATTGGTACTGGTAGCGGTATATATTTTTTTTGCGGCGGCATATTTTACCATCTCTAAAAAATCAGGATTCAAATACGGTTCGCCCTGGAAATAAAAGATCAGGTACAGCAACTCTTTATGTATCTCATCAATAGTATCACGAAAAAAATCTTTTTGCAGCATGCCTGTTGGCCGGGTAAACTGGCGAAGACCGCTGGGGCATTCGGGGCAGCGAAGGTTACAGGAGGTTGTAGGCTCAAAGGAAATGGATACCGGGTAGCCCCACTGTACCGGTTTTTTTGTTAACCGGCTTACCTGGAAACTGCTGAATACCTTAATGCCATTCCAAACCCGTTTGAAGCTGAGTTTGCTTAAAAGATTTATGGTGTCAGTATAATTGAAATTGGGCATTGCTGCAAAGGTACAGCTTACAGTTTTACCCCTTTTATATCAGATAATTTTATAAAGCCGGCATAACGGGAATCAAGTGAATTATCACGGTTATCGCCCATTACAAAACAATAACCTTTAGGTATCGTTAAGGGCCCGAAATTATTTGCCGACCACAATAAATTTCTGTTGCACCATGCAAATACTGCAAAATGCGAAGAGTCGATCCTGTCTTCCATATATTTTGAGAACGGAAATTTAGTAGAAAGTGTTTTGACATCGGCGGTTGTCAGATTTACAAGTATCGTATCTTCCTGTGAATAAGTACGGATATCTGGATTAGCATCATCTTCTGTTACCGGGATCATGTTTTCATATTTTTTGGCAACTTTATAAAGATGAAATAAGTTGATTGACACATCAGCATTTACCCCATTCACAAAGAACACTCCATCTTTCATTTCGATGATATCATTTTCCGTTGCACATAAGCGGTGCATATAGTGACTGTGTGGTTTGGTCTGTTGATCAAATTGATTGATGATAGAATCCGTTCTGTCGCAGATATAGGCTACAACATCTCCTCGTTTAGGTTTTTTTAGATTGGTGGTCCACACCGTTTGTCCAACATGAATATTCGGCTCGTTGGAAGCAGTAGGTATCTTATACATCTGCAAAGCGCCGGTGATACGTGCAGCAAACCAAAGTACCACCAGCGATGCTAAAAAGACCACCAGTATTTTAAGCCATCGCTTCATGTTATTTTTTTATGAAGATAACAGAAAAGAAAATTGCCTGAGAGGCAATTATTGCGGTTGCAGCTTCTTTTAATTACATTAGAGTTATAAAAGCCAACTATGAATAAATGGATATTGCTGTTCTTTATTTTTTCTGCAGCAGCAGCAAAGGCGCAGGACAAAATATTACCCGCAGAAGCAAAATCTTTTGTACCGTCCGGCTATGAAATGCTGGATTATGTAACCGGCGACCTGAACGGGGATAAAAAGCCCGACGCTATCTTATTGTTGAAAGTGCCCGGAGAAGATACCATAACAGGTGATAACCAAACCCGGCCGCTTGTATTATTGATACGCCAGACCAACGGAAAATTAAAACAGGAAAAAAGAAATGATAACCTGGTAATGTGCGCCCAGTGCGGCGGTGTGTTTGGCGATCCTTATGAAGGTACAACCATATCAAACAATGGTTTTTCCATTAATTTTTATGGCGGTAGCAGCTGGCGCTGGGCTTACGAATACCGCTTTGATTATAAACCTGCTAAAAAAGACTGGCTGCTGGTAAAAGAATCACAAAGCAGTTTTCAATCAACCGATCCGGAGAATACAACGAAGGGATGTGTTATTGAAGAAAATGAATTGGGAGAGGTACCAATTGCAAAATACACAGAAAATTCAGGCTCTGCAGAAACCCAATGGAAGGTAACCGCAGCAAAAACATTTTTTTACGATAATCCAAAGCTTGGCAGCAAACCACGAAAAGGATATTTGGTAAAAGGCGATACGTTCAAGGCTTTGCGGCTGTTAACCAATTTCATCGAAGTTTCTTTTCCCAATACCAAAGGAGAATATACCTACGGTTTTATTTTAAAGAAAGACCTGGTGAAGATCAATTGATCTTTGTATCGCCGGAATTTTCTTCTTCATCATCTCCGCTTAATTGCTGGTACTCGCTGGCTTTTATTTTTACAGGCTGAAAGCGCAAGGTATTTTTAATAAAGCCATCATAATTATTGAAGATCACATTCAGCGCAATAAAGTTCATTACGTACGCTCTTGTTTCAGCAGGAAGATAATCTTTAACATCCCAGAAATCAGGATCTGTTTTGCCGCATTTCTCCATTGCATTCCACACATTACCTACACCACAGTTATAGCTTGCTACGATCAATAACCAGTCGCCATCCAGGTTGCGGTAACGGTCCTTTAAATAGCGTGCAGCCGCAGTGGTAGATTGATGAAAATTTTTGCGGTCATCTTTAACAATAATGGTTTTGGTTTTTACTTTAGCTGCTTTACCTTTTTTAACCGCCTTTGCTTTTCCGATCTTAATGGTCTTTGTAGTAACTTTTAATCCATATTCTTTAGCCACTTCATCCATGAACTGCCAGTAACCAACGGCGCCTGCTTTGGAAACAGCATTGCCGTTAAAAGCGCTTTCCAAAGCCATCAGTACTTTTAACTCATCGGGTACATTGTATTTCTTTAAGATAGCAGCAGCCTGCGGAAAATATTTTTTTCCCCTGGTATAAGTACGGATAAGATAATCCCTTCTTTTCTCGGCAAACTTTTCAATGTACTCCAGCGATTCTTTTTCATTACCAGCCAGTACTGCGGGATAAACAACGTTAGGCTCGAGCGTGATATAAGCCTTATCCTTCTTTTTATCTAAAGAAGCCAGCAGCATTTTTTTACCGGTATCGGGCATATTATACCGCTCCGCTGCATTGGCAGCAGTACAGGATAAAACAACGATAAATGTCAGCAAAAAGAACCTGGTGGTACAACTGTACCGGCACTGTAATTTTCTCATACTTGTATTTATTGAACGGGAAATTTGAAATGCGCAAAAGGATTAACGCAGTACGGTGCCGAATGTTGCCCGTTCACAAAACTTTAAGATTTTCAGTATCCTTTAAAATAAAACAGGGCGGTCATTTCATAACTGGTTGAAAAGTAAGGAACAAGCCGTTTTATTTTATCAAAAATTTATCGGTTTGCCCACCGCATTTAATATTAATTTGCCTCTTCTTTCAATAAACCGGCTTTGGCACGAAAAAAACGACGACGTTCATTACGGCTGCTTTTTATATCCGCTATCCTGATGGCAGGTATTACTGCGGCAGTGTATTATCTTACCAATAAGCGGCGCACTACATTTGTACGCTATCCTGCATTTGGTATTGATATGCCCGTGAATTATGCCATGCATGGCATTGATATCAGCCGTCATCAAAGTGTTGTTAACTGGAACGAGGTAAAAGCCATGCAGGTAAAAAAAATAAAGATCGGTTTTGCATTTATCAAAGCAACTGAGGGGCTGGGAAGAGTGGATGAAGAATTCCGGTACAATTGGGTAAATGCAAAAAAGGCCGGTGTGCCAAGAGGGGCATACCATTATTTTATTGCCAGTAAAAGCGGCAAGGCGCAGGCAGAAAATTTTATTGAAACAGTAGAATTGCAGAAAGGTGATATGCCACCGGTGCTGGATGTGGAAGAAACCTTTGGCGTTAGTATTGCCGACCTGCAGCAACGGGTGCAGGACTGGCTGACCATGGTAGAAAAACACTACAGTGTAAAACCCATCATTTATACCGGTGTAAATTTTTACGAAAATTTTTTAGCAGAAAAATTTGATGCTTATCCTTTATGGATAGCGCATTACCTGGTGCAGGATAAGCCACGTATAAACCGCGACTGGCTTTTTTGGCAACATAACGAAAAGGGCCATGTTAACGGTATCGACAGCTTTGTGGATTTTAATGCCTTTAACGGCGACAGTGCAGATTTTAAAAAATTGCTGATTAAATAACTAACTTAAGGTTCTAAAAAAAATGCATCATGGGAATGGAGGATGAAACCAGGGCCTTTCTTATAAAAATTGTGCAAACCATTTCATTAGTGATGCTGTGGATGCTGGTGAATGTATTTATCGGCATTTATAAAAACTATGGTTTTTTTGATAAAACACCCGGCTGGCAAAATTATCTTTTCTATTTTTTCTTTATTGCAAGCGGCGTAGTACTGGCGATACACCTGAAAAGAAAATGGAAAATATGAGCCACATTGCTGTAACTAAAATACCCACTACTACGTAGTAATTGCTGAAACAGGTTTTTTACTTTTAACGGGTAAACCTTCATCAGAATGCCACTCAAAAAATTTTGCAAGTACACGGTCATTATTGGCACAGTAATGATATGGATCATCAAATGGGGCATTCGCCCTTATTTCCATTTTTCGCAGCCGGTTAAATTCCTGCTGGGCGTAGCGCCTAATTTACTGGGGTCGTTCTTATTGCCCTTTGGTGGTTACTGGCTTATCTCCAGGTTTGTCAATCTTCATATCGACTGGCAGTTCAGGTTTTTTTGCATAGCCTGTTTTATTCTTTTAGTGATAAACGAACTGCTGCAGCTGATACCGGTATTCGGCAGAACATTCGATTACAGCGATATTGCAGCATCTGCACTGGGGCTTGCGGCTTCTTATTTCTTTTGCAGTAAATATTTATTCAAAAGGCTGGCTACTTATCCCTGATATTCTTTTTTAAGTAAAGAGAATACAATGGAATCTTCCATTACACCATCTTTACAATAATGTTCCCGCAGGTGACCTTCCTGTGTAAAGTGCAGTTTCTTTACCAGTTTTAAGGAAGCTTCATTTTTTGGGCCGATGAAAGCTTCTATACGATGCAGGTTCATTTTGTTAAAACCGTAATCGATGATCGGTTGTATGGCTTCCGTCATTATACCTTTTCCTTTACAATCATCATTAAATAAACCGTAGCCTATTTCTGCCCGGTTGTGATTGAGATACCAGGTATGATAGCCGCACCAGCCGATAATGTTTTCCGAAACGTTATCGATCAATTGAAAATAAAGGAGCGACCTGTTAAAGGTAGAATACCCTTTTTCGGCTTTTTCTTTTTCAACAGTAAATTCAGAAAGGTCGACGCCCAGGAAATGTGTTGCTTCTTCGGCGGTATAATTGTCAAAGATATATTGATATACCCCTGGTGTGATCTTCCTGAGCTTTAAGCGATCAGTGGTTATAATTTCAAATTCCATGAAAGAAGATTTAACTGCTGTGATCGGCAACGATCACCCATTTGGTTTTTACTTTACGAAATAATAAAGTGAAATGGCCGCCGATATCGCCAATGCTGCGCTGAAGATGCCATTTGCCCACCACAAAAAAATAAATGGCTGATAAACGTTTTACCTGCAGTATATCAAACTTCAGTTTTCCCATGGCCGCTGTATCAGGGTAGCCTCTTTTATAATTTTCCAATGTTTTATTCCATCCATAAGTAACGCCGCTTTTACCAATGAACATCAGCGAATCGCTTTCCCAGTAACCGTTCATGAAATGTTCAATATTGCCGGTATTCCATGCTGCGGTCTGCTCATCTAATAAATTGCGGATAGCCATTTCATCTTTTGATTGAGCCGTTGCATTTAACAATAAAAAAAACAGGATAGTAAAAAAAGCGATTTTTTTCATAAGCGCATAATTGAGCTATAAATATAATTAAAGCAATACGCAATCAAAAAAAGTAAAGCAGTAATTAATGCTTATGATGCGGAGAAGAACATTTGCTTTGCTGGCAAAAGCGGTAGTTAAAATAATGTGCCGTAATGATCAGTATAACAGCGATGGCCAAAAACAAATATTCCAGCGGGGCAAAAAATTGTTTCAATACAAGAAAAATAAATCCCGCCAGGAAAATAAGCATAGGAGTAAAAGAACGGTGATGCTTAATGTAACCGTGATACAAAGAATAAGCGCCAACAAAAAGCGCAATAGCGATCATGCACCATTCAAAAAAAAGATTGTGTACAATGTTGATCCCAAAAACAGGAAGGCTGGTTACCACCAACGGCAGCAAGGCACAGTGTATGGCACATGCGGTAGAAGTAGCAATACCTAAAGCGTCCCAGTTTATTTTGAATTTCATCGTTACTGCAAAGATAAACAGATTTGCAATAGTGTTGCAAGTTTATCTTTAAATACAATGCTAAATTTTGCCGTTGTAAATTTGCACAAATCGTTAGGGATGAAGTATAAATTACTGTGGTATGCCGGTTTTTTTGCTGTGCTGGTAGCAGCTTTCTGGTTCTTTGTGTTCAGGGATAAAGACCTCAGCCAATCCAACCTGGCCATTATCAATAACAATATTGGAGATTTTTCTTTCATTGACCAGGATGGCAAAACCATTACCAACAGGGAGGTTGATGGAAAAGTATATGTGGCGGAATATTTTTTTACCACCTGCCAGGGCATTTGTCCTAAGATGAATGCGAACATGCGGAGGGTTTTTGATGTTTATAAGGATGAGCCGGAGTTTATGATCCTGTCGCACAGCTGTATGCCCGAAACAGATTCGGTGGCGTTGCTTAAAGCGTATGAGCAAAAGATGATCAACGGAAAACTGGTGAAAACCGAAGATGGCTCGTATAAAATCGTTTATGATACCCTGAACAAAGAAAAAAGGGCAAACCCGAACTGGCTTTTTTTAACAGGCGATAAATCGGCCTTATATAAAATGGCCCGCCAGGGATACATGATCGATAATAACAAACCGGATACCGCAGCACTGATAAAAGACCAATTCATTCATACCCAGTTTTTTGCGCTGGTTGATAAACAACACCGGCTGCGGGGAATTTATGATGGACTTAAAGAAGATGAGATACAAAAACTGATAGAAGATATCAAGGGCCTGCTGAAAGAAAAAATAACCACCAAGCACTTTATGGATGGCTTCGGCAACAACCCGGGTTAAAAACTTAATGGTAACTTTGCAGCAATGAATGCAGTTTTAGACATATTGAAGAAGAACCAGTTGAGCGTAACGGACGGCCGTAAAAAGATACTGGAGCTGTTCTTAAAAAGCGAAGGCGCTTTGGCACATTCGGATATTGAAAAAGAAACAGACGGCGCTTTTGACAGGGTAACAGTTTACAGAACACTGCAAACCTTTGTTGATAAAGGCATCATTCATCACATACCTACTACGGATAATTCTATCTTATACGCCTTATGTAAAGATGACTGCGAGGCAGGGCATCATCATGATAACCACGTACATTTTATTTGCGAAGAATGCAGCAAAACCATTTGCCTGGATAAAGTAACTGTTCCGGAAGTGAAGCTGCCCAAAGGCTTTAAGCCAAGGCATAGTGAAATGGTGGTGAATGGGGTGTGTGGAGACTGCAAGTAGGATAATCGCAGATTGGAAAATGAATCACAGATTGGAAATGATTTTATGATTTCGCTGATAATCTGCGAGATCCTGTAATCAATCTATAATCAGCGTTTACCAAGTACAAAAATCGCAGATTGGAAATGATTTTATGATTTCGCAGATTATTTCTTATTCAGAAATTTACTGCAATTGAAAATCAGTATCAGCGAAATCTTGTAATCAATCTAATCAGCGATTATCAGCGATTCTTTTACAAATTCCATCAACACTTTTATCTTTTCGGGGCTGAAATCAAATTCAAGACCTGCGGTTTTATACAACTCAGGTAATGTTTTAGTAGCACCGAGACTTAATGCATTGCAGTAATTATCCAGTGCCTGTTGTTTGTTTTGTTTGTATTGCATCCACATACCGATAGCGCCCAGTTGCGCAATACCATATTCAATATAATAGAATGGTACTTCAAATAAATGCAGCTGGCGCAGCCAGGAGTTGCTGCGGTATTCTTCCAGTCCGCTATAATCAATTACACTGTCTTTAAATTCATTTAAGATGCTCACCCATGCCGCAGTTCTTTCTTCATGCGTATGTGTTGGATGTTGATATATCCAATGCTGAAATTTATCAATAGTAGCTATCCAGGGAAAAATAGTGATCACTCTTTCCAGCTGATGTTCCTTTGCCCGTAGCAGGTCTTCTGTGTTGTCGAAAAAAGTTTCCCAATGATCCATGCTGAACAGTTCCATTGCCATACTGGCCACTTCAGCAATTTCCATCGGGTATTCTTTAAAGCCATTCAATTCTAAGTGATGGGCTAAAAAAGAATGTACGGCATGTCCACCTTCATGTACCATCGTAGTTACATCATGCATCTGGCCCGCTGCATTCATAAAGATGAACGGTGCGCCGCTTTCCGCCAATGGGCAATTATATCCCCCCGGAGCCTTACCCATCCTGCTTTCCAGGTCAAGGTGTTTCATCTCCTGCATTTTTTTAAGGCAATCGCCAAAGAAAGGACGGAGATTAGTAAAACATTCAATTGATTTATTGATCAGCTCATCGCTTGTTTTAAAAGGATGCAACGCAGTTACCCCATCCGGCTCCGCATCAATATCCCAGGGGCGTAAAGTATCAAGGCCTAATTTCTCTTTTTTCTTTTGGTAAATGATATTTACCAGTGGCAATACATGCTGCTTTACCGCATCATGAAAAGCATAACAATCGGCAGCAGTATAATCAAAACGGCCAAGCTCTTTAAAACGATAATCGCGGTAATTTTCAAAACCAGCGTTCAGTGCTTCCTGGTTGCGTTTTTCTACAAGTTCATCATACAGTTTATTCAACTCTTCTTTATCCTGCAATCTTCTTTCATTGATCTTGCGGTACACTTCTTCCCTTAAATTCCTGTCGGGGTTTTCTAAAAATTTAGCAGCCTGTTGCAGTGTATATTCTTTGCCATCTACAGTTACCGTCATCTTTCCACTGATAACACCAAACTGTTGCTGCCGCACGGCAAGGTCGGCCTGTAAAGGAATATTCTCTTCCCGGAATAATTCAATACTCTTTTTTACACTGCGCAGGTATGTAAAATATTTTTGCTTATCAAGATCAGCAGCCAACGGATGATTGACCAGTTTTTTATTCAGCGCATCTGCATACGGCTGTATCTGCGGCTGAATAGACATGCAGAAGAAATTAAAAGCTTCTTCCAGTGTTTTGTTCTCGGTATCGCAGGTCATTTTTATCTGGCGCCAGCAGGCATCTTCGCTGATCACGGCTTCCAGTTCGCTGTTGTCTTTCATCCACTGTTCCAGTTCGGCGGCAGTATTGATCTCCCTGTTCAGTAAATCTTTAAAGAAAGGTTCAAGACTGTTCCAGTCTGTAACAGTAAAATCTTGAGGAACAAAATGACGGGGAAGTTTTTTTATATCGGCGGAGTACATGAGTGAAGGTTGAGAAGTTGAAAGTTGATAGGTTAACAAGTTAAAAGGTTGAAAAGTTGACAGGGATTACCGTATTAACTTTTCAACCTTTTAACCAATAACTAAATTACGCCATCTTACGCGGCGTATTGATCTTTTTAGCAGGCGCATTTTTTACCGCAGCAGCTTTTTGTGCAGCAGGCTTATTACTGCTGGCTGTTTTCTTTTCAGCTACAGGCTTATCCGTTTTTTCTGCACCCTCTGTTTCTTCGGCATCAACCTCCGATAATTTTATTTCAATGTTATTAGCCTGCAGAATGCCAAACCATTTTACCATCTTCTTCATATCGCTGCCATATACCCTTTCAAAATCCATATCAGGATATACTTTCTGAAAATAAGCTTTTATGGTCTTAGGATCAGCATTGCTGTCGGGCATTGCTTCCTTGCTTTCTTTCATGGCATTGAAAACATCTACCAGGTTCACATTATCCCTGGTGGTATATACTTCAATACTTTCCAGGTGAGAGAAGTTATGGATACGTGTGCTTACAAATTTTGTTGTTTTGTCTTCCAGTGACCGTACCACGCCACCATCCGCTTTCGATGATAACAATTCAAATAAACCGCCCATTCCGGTTACCGATACCAATTTATTATACTCCATATTGTTCAAAATTTTAGGGGTGCAAGTTACTTTTAAAAAAACAAATAACAGAAAACAGTATTCATGGTTTTTTGTGTAAGGCCCGCAGATTTCGCAGATAAACAGTGTTCACAGACTACCGTAGTCTTTAAAACTACGGTAGTCTTGCACTCTTCGAAGGCTTTGCCTTCGTAAGTGCTATGTTCAACAGGAGCTTTGCTCCGTATTTCTAAACAGAGAGATCTTGCAGAAAGAAAAACGGGATAAAATCCCTTTATAACATACTGCTTACGAAGGCAAAGCCTTCGAAGAGTGCAAGAGACAGGTATCCTGTGACAAAATGCAGGGGGTACCTATCCACCTTATATGCATTAGGGTAAAAGGTAAAGTCACCGGGGGTAAAACCTTAATTGACCCCAGGCAAAAGGTAAATTGCCCCTACCTCAAAGCTGATAGGAATTAAGCCTGGAGGTAAATTGATATTAGCTCCAGCCAGGGGTCAATTCAGGTTCAGGGTAGGGTCAATTTGGGTAAGGGGTAGGTACCCCCTACCCGGAAGGTTATATGAATTAGGGTTGAGGGTGGGGTGATATCAGCTCAGAGGTAATATGAATTCACCTCTGAGGTGGGGTCAATTAAGGTATAAGGGTACCCTACCCCACCCTATAGGGTGGGTACCCCACCCCTGGGGGTGGGGGGTGTGGGAATTTTAGTCTGGAAAAAGGTGGTTTTGAGGGTAAAGTGGGAAAATGGATTTATTGTAATATGAATGAATATAGCCCGCAGATTTCGCAGATACCGCAGAAAAGAACATACTTATTTGGTCTGTTCAGACTACCGAGTTTTTAAAACTACGGTAGTCTTGCGTACACTTCTGCGGTATCTGCGAAATCTGCGGGAAACGAAATCTGCGGAAGACTCCTTTAACATTTTTTTGGCATGATATTTAAAAAATACAAAGGGTACTATCGACGGTTTTTTAAAAAACTGTCTTCTAAACTAGTACAAACAGAAAAACATGACTAAAAGATTACTCGTACTATTGATCTTAAGCTTAACGGCAGGCATTGCTTACAGCCAGGATATTGTACTAAAAGGAAAACTTGCTGATAAAGCAGACAAAACCCCCGTAGCAGGCGCTACCATCATTTTAACAGCGCAAAAAGACAGTTTATTTAGAAAAACAGTGGTTACAGATGCAACAGGCAACTTTCAATTTTCAGGATTAACTGGCGGCAGTTATATTATAACAACAAGCAGCCTCAGCCACGAAAATATTTCACAAAAGATCAGTTTACAGGCCAGTAATAAAGAACCGATCGTTTTCAGTGTTACCAAGCAATCCACTACGCTTGCCGATGTGGTGGTAACCGCCAAAGTAGCTCCGGTAAAGCAAAAGGCAGATACGATAGAATTTGCTGCCAGCCAGTTTAAGGTAAACCCCGATGCTACGGCAGAAGATATGATCAAGAAACTGCCGGGTATTACTATTGATAAGGATGGAAATGTAACCACGCAGGGCGACCAGGTAAAGAAAGTTACGGTAGATGGCCGCGACTTCTTTGGCGATGACGCTACTGCCGCTTTACGTAACCTGCCTGCTGATATCATTGATAAGATTCAGGTATTTGATAAGCTGAGCGACCAGGCCGCCTTTACCGGCTTTGATGATGGCAACAGCACCAAAGCCATCAACATTGTAACAAAATCGGGAATGAGGAACGGGCAGTTCGGCCGTGTTTACGCAGGCTATGGTACCGATGGCCGCTACAATGCCGGTGGCAATGTGAGCTTTTTCAAAAATAACCAGCGTATATCTTTAGTGGGCCTGTTCAATAATGTTAATCAACAGAATTTTTCTACAGAAGACCTGCTGGGGGTAACCAGCAGTGGCGGTGGCAGAACCGGTGGCGGTGGCAACAAGGGCGGCGGCCGTGGTGGCGGTGGTGGAAATTTCGGCGGCGGCAGCTTTGGCGGCGGCGGTAATAATTTCCAGGTAGGCGCACAAAATGGTATCAGTGCTACCAATGCTTTTGGTATCAACTATTCTGATAAATGGGGTAAAAAACTGGATGTAAGCGGAAGTTATTTCTTTAACAACAGCAATACCGGCAACAACCAGTTCTCCAATACCAAGTTCCTGTACGATACGGTACAGTATTATGATGAGAGTAACCTGTCGAATTCAAAGAATTATAATCACAGATTTAACCTGAGAATGACCTATACCATCGACGATAAGAACTCTATCATCTTTACACCAAGTGTAAGCTTTCAAAAGAATAATTCCAGCAAGAGCAGTGATGCACTGAGCTATTTTGACGGCAACGATCTTATCAATACTTCTACTACCAGCACCAGCAATATTTCTTCGGGTTATAACCTTAACAATAACCTGCTGTTCAGGCATGCTTTTGCAAAAAGAGGAAGAACATTATCCATTAATTTAAGTGCAGGTTTCAATCATAAGGATGGCGATGCGTATCTTAATTCGCTGACCACGTACTATAAATCGGCGCCGGCGCCTTTTGATACCGCGGTTAATCAATACACCGATCAGCTGGTGAACGGGCATACCTATGCGGCTAACATCTCTTATACGGAACCGGTAGGGAAAAAAGGGCAATTGCAGTTCAGTTATTCTCCATCTGTAACCAGGAATAAATCCGACCAGGAAGTATTTCGCCTGGATGACCAGACAGATAAATATTCCATATTCGATACAGCGTATTCGAATAAATTTGACAACATTACTACATCACATACGGTAAACGCAAGCTACCGTGTTGGCGACAGGGATAATATGTTCAGCGCAGGATTGAGTTATAAATATCTTGAATTGAGCAGCGACAGGGTTTTTCCTACAGTTGTTTCGGTAGATCATTCTTTCAATAATGTATTGCCCAATTTGATGTGGCGTAAAAAACTGAGTTCAAAAAGCTCGTTGAATGTGATGTACAGGGCCAATACCAATGCTCCATCGATAAGCCAGCTGCAGGATGTTATTGATAACAGCAACACGCTGTTGTTAAGAAGCGGTAATCCCGATCTGAAACAGCAAACCAGCAATATACTGAGCACACGATATACCTTTACCAATACACAAAAAGGAACAAGTTTTTTTGCTAACCTGTTTCTGCAACAGGCCAATAATTATATAGCTACTGCTACTTACCGTGCCGAAAATGACTCGCTGCTGAATTACGGTATTGTATTGAACAGGGGATCGCAATTGACCAAGCCGGTAAACCTGGATGGTTATTTCAGCATGCGCTCGCTTTTTACGTATGCTATGCCGGTTAAGTTCATCAAGTCCAATATCAGTATCAACGGCGGTTTCAGCTATTCTAAATTGCCGGGCTTGCTGAATAACGAAAGTTCGGTAACACATAATTACACCTACAACGCAGGAGCAGGCGTAACCAGTAATGTAAGCCAGTATGTAGATTTCAACGTGTCATATAATGCAGCCTTTACCAGGGCCAACAGCACATTGAGTACCGCGGATAACAGCAATTACGTTACGCAGAACCTGGGCATACAGCTGAACCTGCTGAACAAAAAAGGATGGTTCCTGCAAAATGATGTTAATAATACCAGTTACAGCGGTTTAGGAGCAGGGTTCAACCAGAGCTATTGGTTGTGGAATGCTTCTTTGGGAAAGAAATTCCTGAAAGGACAGGCAGGCGAACTGAAGCTTTCTGTATTTGACCTGCTGAAACAAAATAACAGTATTACCCGTACAGTAGAATCAACTTATATAGAAGATACCAGGAACGAAGTATTGCAGCAATATTTCATGCTGACATTTACGTATAAACTGAAAAATTTTGGAACAGCTAAAGTAAGCACAGGTGGAAATAACAACAGGGGTTTCCCCGGTGGCCCGCCTCCGGGAATGGGCAATGGTCCGCAGTTTTAAGAAAAGATACTGAACCGGCACAGGCGATAAATTGTTTAAGTCTTAACGGGATAAAGTATTTTTAGAGTGGAAAAAACCGAATCACTTTGAACCAGGACCAACCGGAATTAATTGTACAACTGCAGCAGGGGAGCGAATCAGCATTCAGGAAACTGGTTGATGAGTATGAGGGTATGGTTTATAATACAGCGATAGGCATTGTACAAAATGAAGAGGATGCAGATGATGTAACACAGGAAGTTTTTATACAGGTATATCAATCGATACATTCTTTTAAAGGCGAATCAAAATTATCTACCTGGCTTTACAGGATAGCAGTTACAAAAGCGCTGGATCACGAGAAGAGAAAAAAAAGAAAGAAACGCTTTGCCTTTTTGGAAAGTTTATTTGGCCATGCTAAAGAAGAAGAGATACACCCGGCAGATTTTCACCATCCCGGGATACTGTTGGAGAATAAAGAAAAAGCGGGGGAACTGTTCAACGCATTAAAGCTGCTTCCGGATAACCAGCGCATAGCCTTTACGCTTCATAAACTGGAAGGAATAAGTTACCAGGAGATAGCAGATATAATGGAGATAACGCTTAGTGCGGTAGAATCATTGATGGGCAGGGCCAAAAATAACCTGCAAAAAATATTGAGAACCTATTACCTGCAAAAAGAGCATAAATAATATTGTTATGAACGATAATAATTTAGATAAGAACATTGATGCTGCACTCAACAGCTTTGATGGCGCCGGTAAGGCAATGCCTAAACCATTTCTTTATACAAGATTAATGGCGAAGATGAACAGGGAAGAACAGAGCAGCTGGGAGAAAGCGTTGCGGTTTATTGCACGACCAACAGTAGCTATAGCAGGGCTTTGCTTAGTGATCGGCATCAATGCTGTAGTAGTGTTTAATAATACAGGTAAAACAACAGTTGCCGACCAGGCTTATACTACTACAGATGAATTTTCTACCAATGTTGCTTCATTATATAATTTCGAAAACGCAGAACAACAATGAGCACATCAAAAAATAAATTGCTGGTAATTATAGTAGGCATCTTATTGCTTACCAATATTGCCCTTATAGCATTTATACTTTTTAATAAGCCACCCGAAAAAAGAGGGCGTGGCGACAGGGAAGCTATGATGACCGAATTTTTGCAAAAGCAGGTTGGCTTTAACGAACAGCAAATGCAGCAATACGATACGCTGAATAAGCAACACAAAGAAAAGATGCGGATGCGCTTTGATGAAATGCGCAGCAACAGGCAGCAGGTGTATAAAACTGTGGGTGACCAGTCTTTCAGCGACTCTGCTATAAATGATGCAGCAGCAAAATTATCTGCTTCGCAAAAAGATATGGAAGCCGGTTTGCTGCAGCATTTTGCATCAATACGAAAAATATGTACACCGGATCAGCAACCCAAATTCGATTCTATGCTGTATAAGATATGGAACAAAATGGGCGACCGGAAAAAGAAACCGGAATAACAATTTTTGTAAACTCTAAATTTTAATAAAGAATGAAAAAACAAATTTTATTGCTGGTAGCTGCTGTAATGGTAAGCATAGCTACTGTAAATGCGCAAGGCTTTCAACGTAAAACGGTGGAAGAAAGAGTAAAAGAAACCATGGACAAGATCGCCGACTTTAAACTGGACAAGGCAAACTCGGATAAAGCTGAGAGCGCCTTCACCACTTTTTACAAGGCACAGCAAAAGATGATGGAAGATATGATGGCAGGCGGTGGCCAGGTAGACAGGGATGCCATGAGGGCAAGCCGGCAAAAATTAGCTGATGAAAGAGATGCGCAGTTAAAACTGATCTTTACGGAAGATCAATATAAAAAATGGAAAGATGAAATTGAGCCATCTATGCGCCCGCAAAGAGGTGGCAACAGGCAATAACAATATTTAAAGGTGTTTCCTGGTTGAGTAAGGCCCTGCTGTTGCAAAACGGCGGGGCTTTTACATTGCATCAATTATTTGTTGCGAATGTTATAACAGAGTAGTAATTTTCGGGATTGGTAAACAATTAAAAAGTATAACATGAAAAATGCCATCAGCTGGTTTGAGATACCGGCAACAGACCTTGACCGGGCTACCCGATTTTACGAAACTATTTTTGGCATCAAACTAAATGTGCTCGACACTGATAATATCCGCATGCGCATGTTTCCGCTGGATGATATGATGACCGGGGTTGGCGGCGCTGTGGTAGATAGCAAGGGATTTCATAAGCCTTCGGCAACTGATGGGCCATTGATATACCTGAATGCAAACCCCGATATGCAGGTAATACTGGATAAAGTAGAAGCCGCGGGTGGAAAGATCATGGTGCCTAAAACACAGATATCGCCGGAGTATGGTAGTATGGCTGTAATACTGGATACAGAAGGTAATCGCATCGCCTTTCATTCGGTGCAATAATCGTAAATGATACCAATATGCTGAAACAAAATTTTTTACTGCTGCTGATATTATTATGCCTGAATTCTTTTGCACAAAAAAAGAATATACTGAACCGCTTTGAAGGTAAATGGATAATGCAGAAAGGCGATAAGACCATTGGTGAAGAATGGACAAAAATAAGTGAGGCCTGGTTTCAAAGTAAAGGATACTTTATTAAAGGCGGCAGCGATACGGTAGTAACAGAAAGAGTTGCACTGAAAAGAGTGTATGGTGAAATATTTTATACTTCTACAGTAGAAGACCAGAATAACAAACAGCCGGTAAAATTTAAACTGACCTTTTATAAAAATGGGAAATTCATTTTCGAAAATCCGCAACATGATTTCCCCAGGCGGATCATCTATGATTTCACTTCGCGGAATACGTTGCATGCCTATATTGATGGCGGTGCCAACACAAAGGCACAGCACTTTTATTATAAAAGAATATACTGACCCTATCAAATAAAACCTTGCACTATGCCTTCTACATCAATAACACCCGAGCAATATATAGCCGAGCTGCCAGCAGAACGGCAGGAAGCTATGAAGAAGATGAGAGCTGTGATCAAAAAAAATCTGCCGAAAGGGTTTGAGGAAAAAATAACCTATGGTATGATCGGGTACCTGGTGCCGCATAAATTGTATCCGCCGGGTTATCACTGCGATCCCAAGCGTCCTTTAGGATTAATGTGGATCACAGCACAGAAGAATTATATTTCGCTTCATCACCTGGGCATTTACGGCAATAAAAAACTGCTGGACTGGTTTGCGGCAGAATACGCAAAAGTTGTTGCTGCCAAACTGGATATGGGCAAAGGCTGCATACGGTTTAAAAACCCGGAAACTATTCCGTATAAACTTATCGGCGAGCTGGCTGCAAAGATATCACCCGCCGATTGGGTAACAATGTATGAGAAAAACCTGCAGGCCCATCGAAACAGTAAAACAGCTAAATAATATAATACAGTTGTTAAATAAAAAGGCCGCTCATAAAGTGAAGCGGCCTTTTTATTTATTGATGTAAAAGATAGATGCTTATTTTTTCCTGGTAAGATTGATCTCCATCATTTTATGTTCCTTGCCTGTTTTGGAATCAGGTCCGTACATTTCCATCTTTTGTGTATTATCATCTACTATGGTAAATACTTCTCTAAAATTACATTGTTTACCAGGCCTGGTAATATCCGGCATTGTTCCGGTCATTGTCATGGTTTTAGAAGCTGCATTCCAGTCTCCCTGCATTACCATAATACCGGTACCCATGTTATCGATCCATGTGGAGACGAATTTTTTTAGTGCATTGTCGTAACCGGTAATGCTTTGCCCTTCAAAAGGCATTCCCATCATATTGCTGCTGTGCTTACTGAATTGATAACGGCCATCCATTATCATAGAATTGACTGCAGTGCCGGTTGATTTTTGCGGGGCAGCGCCTTCGTATTCCCACATAGTGGATTCTGAATTCCAGGTGCCGTTTGAGGCGGCAAGCATTTTTTGCATATCGCCGGGAGTGCCGTAATCGATCATGGCTTTCATCGCAACAGCTGAGTCAACAGGAACCCAGGCTTCGTCTTTTTTTACTTCGGTGGCAGCAGCTGTAGTTGCGCCGGAATCTTTTTTGTTTTCTTTCGATTCTCCACTGCCGTTACAGGCAATTAATACCAATGCTGCTGAACAGGCAGACAAAATAATTTTTTTCATATAGTTTGCGTTTTGAAAAAACAAGATACAAATTTTGCGAAGAAAAGAATAGCTATTTGGTGATATTAGCCAGCGCATTCTTTATTCGCTGCTGAAGCTCTTCATACGGCGTAAAGCCTTTGGCTAAAAGATAGAATTTGTTTTCGCCTGTTTGCAATAATACCTGCGGGAAACTATCAACCTGTAAATGTTTGCAAACATCAAATTCGTAATATGCTTTTTCTTTATACTCAGCGCTTTTGAGCTTATCGTAGAATGCTACAGGATCAACGCTGTACTTTTCCAGTAAATGGCGGTAGGCTTCATCATCATCCAAATCACGCCCTTCGTAATTCAATGCATATTGCAGATCGGAAGCGAATTCTATTTGTCGTTCAGGATAAATTTCTTTTACGATACATAAAGCAATAGCAGGCTTTTCAGAATTCATCACCCAATCGCTTTTATCCGGGTTAAAAACATGCCATAAAAAATCTTCACCGAAAGTTATACCGGTAAGCTCTTCTACTCGTTTATAAGCACGTTGTATATACGGCCCTATTTTTTCTATTGGCTGAATGTTATCTCCTGTCATCATGCCACCGCTTAACACTTCAAAATCTAGTTGATCTTTAAAATCGGTATAGATCTTTTTCATCACAGGACTAAACCCATAACACCAGCCACAGTAAGCATCATAACAATATAATAATAAAGGTTTCATATCTGCGACATCCGCGTTATCTGCGGGCAATAAAATAAATCTTTAATGAGCGACTAACCAATTCTCCCCGGAACCAACTTCCGCATCGGTAGGAACACCATTTGGTAAAGCCAATGCAGTTTGCATACAACTAAGAATGACTGGCTTGATTTTTTCCAGTTCATCTTTATGCGCATCAAACACCAATTCATCATGCACCTGCAATAACATTTTGGATCTGAAATTATTTTTTTTGAAGGCTTCATGGATCTTTATCATCGCCATCTTGATCATATCGGCAGCCGTACCCTGTATAGGAGAGTTGATAGCATTGCGTTCTGCAAAACCACGTACCGTAAAGTTGGCAGAGTTGATATCCTTCAGCCAGCGCTTGCGGCCCATCAATGTTTGTACATAGCCATGCTCTTTGGCAAAATTGATCGTATCATCCATATATTTCTGGATGTTGGGAAATTGTTTTTTATAATTATCAATGATCTCTTTTGCCTCTGCACGTGGTATGCCTAAATTTTCAGCCAGGCCAAATGCGCCCTGCCCGTAAATGATACCGAAGTTCACGCTCTTTGCTTTGTAGCGCATTTCCTTGGTAACAGCAGCTTCTTCTACGTTGAATACTTTTGCTGCGGTGGCGGTATGAATATCTTTGCCTGTGGTGAACGCTTCGCACATATTTACATCGCCGCTTATGGCTGCAACAATGCGCAATTCTATCTGCGAATAATCTGCCGATACTAAAATATGGTCCTTATCCCTTGGGATAAATGCTTTGCGAATCTCCCTGCCTCTTTCGGTACGCACCGGTATGTTTTGCAGGTTAGGATTATTGCTGCTCAGGCGTCCTGTAACGGCAACAGCCTGCGCATAAGAAGTGTGCACACGGCCGGTCTTTTTATTGATCAGTTCAGGCAATGCATCTACATACGTATTCTTTAGTTTAGTGAGTTCACGAAAAGCTAAAATATCATCGCATATCTTATGTTGATTGGCCAGCTTTGCTAATACATCTTCACCGGTAGCATATTGCCCTGTCTTTGTTTTTTTTGCTTTAGGATCAAGCTGCAGTTTATCAAACAATACCTCGCCCAGTTGTTTTGGCGAAGCCAGGTTAAATCGTACTCCTGCTTGCGCATATACACTTTCTTCACTTTTCCTGGCATCTGCTTCAAGCTGTTTGCTGTAGTCACGTAAAAACTCTTCGTCGATACGAATGCCTTCAAATTCCATATCTGTCAGTACTTTCACCAGCGGGTTCTCTACTTCATAAAAAACTTTTTCTACTTCTTTTTCTTTTAATTGCGGAAGAAAAATGTGCTTTAGCTGCAAGGTAATATCTGCATCTTCAGCAGCATAGTCTTTTATCTTATCCAGTTCCACATCTCTCATATTGCCCTGCGTCTTTCCTTTTTTGCCGATAAGCTCTTCAATATGCACCGGCTCGTACTGCAAATATTTTGCGCTTAATGCATCCATGCCCCGTTTGCCTTCGGGCTCAATTACGTAATGCGCCAGCATGGTATCAAAAATATTTCCTTTCAGTTCAAAGCCGTACCATTTCAATATCAGCATATCGTATTTGATATTCTGCCCGATCCATGTTTTAGCAACATCATTAAAAAGCGGCTCAAATAATTTCAGGCGCTCCATTGTTTCATTCTGCTCAGCCGGGCAGGGAACATAATAACCCTCGCCTGTTTTGGTAGAAAAGCTAAGCCCAACTAATTCGGCTTCATTGGCATCAATACCGGTGGTTTCCGTATCAAAACAAATTTCTTCAACAGCTTTCAGCATATTTACCAGGTCGGTAATTGCTTCATTAGTATTAACAAGTGTATAATCGTGTGGCGTGTTGTTGATATTCTTATCTACAGCCAGCAGTTCGTCTGAACCTGTTGATGTAGCCGCAACAGGGGCCGCAGGCGCTTCGATAACATTTCCAAAAAGATCCAGTTGCGGTGCAGCGGCTTTTGCAGGTTTTGTTTCTGCGTTTGCTTCACCACCAGCAGCCGAATCATCATCACCTAAAATACGTTTGCCCAATGTTTTAAATTCCAGTTCGGTAAAGATCTCTTTCAGCGCTTCTTTATTCATCTCTTTGATGCGGAAATCTTCTTCATGAAATTCTACCGGCACATCAACAATTATAGTAGCCAGTTTTTTACTCATAATAGCAAGGTCTTTTCCTGCGGCTATTTTTTCGCCGAGCTTGCCTTTGATGTTAGCTGCATTCTCCAATACCTTTTCCAGTGTGCCATATTCCTTTAATAATTTGGCGGCTGTTTTTTCGCCCACACCGGGGATGCCGGGAATATTATCTACCGCATCTCCCATCATGCCCAATATGTCTATCACCTGGCTTACATTTTCGATATCCCATTTTTCGCAAACCTCTTTCGGCCCCAGTATCTCAAAGTTGCTGCCCTGGTAAGGCGGCTTGTAAATTTTTATATTTTCTGAAACCAGCTGGCCGTAATCTTTATCCGGCGTAACCATGAATACTTCGTAGCCTGCTTTTTCTGCCTGCTTTGCCAATGCACCGATCACATCATCCGCTTCATAACCATCAATGCCGATACAGGGGATATTCAAACCTTCAATGATCTTTTTTATATCTGGTACCGATGCAGAAATATCTTCCGGTGTTTCCTGGCGGTTGGCTTTGTAATCTGCAAAGTCCGTATGCCGTTCTGTTGCGGCAGAAGTATCAAAACACACCGCCATATGCGTTGGTGTTTGATTTTTTATAAGATCGATAAGCGTATTGGTAAACCCGAATTGCGCATTGGTATTGCGCCCTTTGCTGGTAATACGGGGGTTGCGGATGAGTGCATAATAAGCACGAAAAATAAGTGCATACGCATCGAGAAGGAATAACTTTTTTGACATGTGGTAAAGATAAAGTTTTCCCGCCGATGACGCCGATAGCGCAGAATAAGTAACACAAATTATTTGCGCCGTCTGCGTCATCTGCGGGAGAGATACCCCCAAAAAACTTAAAGGCCATTTCTAAGAAGAAACGGCCTTTAAGCTCATATAAAACTCTAAACTAACTGCCAAAAATTAAAGATGGGTTATGTATAGATTATCTGTTTCGGGGTTGTTGTTTTGTGCACTTACGAATTTGGCTTTTGGTATGGCCGCAGCCGCTTTATCATTGTTCACTTCTGTTTTTACCGAAGGCGCAATGGTGAATTTATCAATATTGGTAAAAGCCGTTACATAAATGATGGCAAAACACTTGAGTGCAAAAAGAAGTATAGGTTTCTTCATAGCATTGGTTTTTAAGGATATTCTCATCTATAAACTTAAAAACCCTGCTTTTTAGTATGTGGAAAACCGCTATTTTTTTACAGGCGTAAAATTACCATCGTTAACGGAGCGTATGAATTTGATAAGGCCGGGGAAATAATGCGGCTGATCGTCCCACATGCTGCAATGGCTGCCGTTGGGGCAAATAAGGCTGTCTCCCTGCTGCACCTGCGTTGCCATCCATTTCATGTGTTCGGGGTCCATGGTATCGTGTTTGCCTCCTATGGTAAGGGTGGGCACGGTTATTTTAGGCAGGTCTTTAGAGCGGTCCCAGTTGGCCAATGTACCGCCAACACCAAATTCTGACGGGCCCTGCATCATTACATAAATTTGGTTATTAAGATGCGGTAATGCCCTGTCCAGGGCTTCGGGCCAGGGTTGCAGGCGGCAAAAATGCTGGTTGTAAAAATTAGGTATTACCAGCTCCATGTATTTGGGGTTATTAAAATCTTTCTTTGCTTCCAGCGCACGGATGGTATCTAAGATTTTAGGATCCATTTGTTTGGCCAATACATCCTCCGCATATTTACCATAGTCAGGGCAACTGCTCATCATATTGCTGATAATGAGCCCCTTTAAATTTTGCTGGTATTTAAATGCATATTCCATTGCCAGCAGACCTCCCCAGCTATGGCCAAGCAAATAAAAATTGTCTTTATTCAATCCCAATGCTATCCTTACCTGTTCTACCTCATCTACAAAACGGTCGACGGTCCACAGTGTAGTATCGGTAGGTTTGTCGCTGAAAAAAGAACCCAGCTGATCGTATTCGTAAAACTCAAACCCTTCTTTAGGAAAAAAACTCTCGAACGATTCAAAGAACTCGTGTGTGCCACCCGGGCCGCCGTGCAGCAATAATACTTTTATGGTGGGGTTATTGCCAAAGCGTTTTGTCCATACTTTAAAATTACCAACAGGTGTTTTTATCGGGATCATTTTTACACCGCCTGTTTGCAGGCCGCTATCGGTAATAGCATGATATTGTTCTACCGTAAGGCTGTTATTTTTTTGCTGGCAGGAAAATAACAGGCAGGCAATAGCTATGGTAAATAACCACTTCATAATAGTACAATTGAAATGTTATAAGATCAGAAACGTGTTTCTAAATACAGCGGCAGCATAGCCCTCCAGGTGGGCCAGTCGTGCTTCCATTCTTTACCCCACACATCCAGTTCGTATGTGATGCCCTTATTGTATAATACACCGGCAAATGTTCTTGAAGCATCTGGATCCTCGTAATCGCCGCTACCGGTAAGGATGTGGATATGATTGCTTTTGCGGATCTCTTCCAGCAAATTATGATCGGTAAGGTTAGGCAGGTAATGCATCGGCGAATTGAAATATACCTGCTCGTCGAAATAACCTTTAGTATATTCGGAAAGATCATATACACCGCTCATGGCAATAACGCCGTTGATAAGATCGGGACGTTTCAAAAAAAGATTCATGCTGTGCAGTGCCCCGAAAGATGCACCACAGGTAATGATCGGCGTTTCCTGCGAGGTATTTGTTTTGATGAAAGGCACAACTTCGTTGTACACATATTCATTGAACTGGTTGTGGCGGATGGCTTTGTGTTCGCCTGCCATTTCATTGTTCAGCCAGCTTTCGTTATTGATGCTGTTGATGGAAAATATCCGCAGTTTACCGCTGTTGATATAAGGAGCAAGGGTTTCCATCAACTGAAAGCGTTCATATTCCAGGTAATCTGCTGCAGCAGTAGGTACTAATAATAACGCAAAACCATAATCGCCATAGGAAACGATAGGCATTTCTTTTTGTAACGCCGGGCTATACCAGCTGAATAGTTCTCTCTTCATAAGTTGTTTTTATTTCACAAGATTGTTTTCACAAAGATTCACAAAGTATTTTCACAGAGATACACAGAGAAAGAATTATTCTAAAACCCCCTCTTTGATCTCTGTCCACAATTCCCTGTAGCACTTGGCAGCATAACTACTGTTGGCAAATTCCATGATCGGTGCTTTGTACACGCCCATTCTTTCTACATCGCTCAGGTAAGGGATATAATTTTGGAAGAAGCGTTTGTCTTTATACAGCTCTTCCATTATTTCGTTGTGCATATTCTTACGTAGGTCTGTCATGGTAAAGAAGCACATCATCTTATTCATATCCAGGTCTTTTTCCTTAAAATAATCCTTTACCATATGATAAGTGCGGATAGATAATGTAGTTGGTATCACCGGCATAAGTACAATATCAGCCGCATTGAAAATATTTTCGCTTAATGCGCTGAAGCCCGGCGGGCAATCGATAAAAACGAAATCGTATTCTTTATCCAGTTGTTTTATGATGGCTTTCAGGCGATTCTTATTACCCTTCATTTCATCCACCATTATGTCAAAGCTTTTAGAGGAGTTATCGGCCGGTATCACATCCAGCAGTTCAAAATCGGTGCTGAGGATGGCATTTTCCAGGTCGGCATCTTTAGTGATGAGTTTTTTGATACCGGGATGTGTTTTAGGCTTTGCCTTATAATAGAAAGAGGAAGACCCCTGCGGATCAATATCCCAAAGCAGGGTTTTAAAGCCATCTGCAGCGGCCAAATAGGCAAAATTTACACAACTGGCGGTTTTACCAACACCGCCTTTAAGATTGTAAAGGGCTATTGTTATCATACTCAATCGTTTATTTTGGACCTTTAAGATAGCAAATTATTTTTCTGCGGTGAGATTTTTTAGGACTCACGGGGCCGGTTATTGAAAATTACCTGCTTTTACTTTTAGAAAGATTTAGCTGTATTAATAATAAAATTATTAAGCAAATGAGTAAAGATGAAACCAGGGACCTGTTGAAATTTTTAAAGCCTTTTGATAACGATATACAGGAAACCGTATTGTGGCTCCGGGAGTTAGTGTGGGATCTGTATCCGAAAACCAATGAACTGATCTACGATAATTATAATGCCCTTGCTTTTGGCTGGTCGCCAACAGACAGGGTTGGCCATACATTTTGCTCTATTGCCATAGGCAGAACAAGTAAGAATATTCATTTTGGTTTTTATTGGGGAAGTGAGATCGCTGACCCGAAGAAAATATTGCTCGGCGAAGGCAACCAGTACCGTTATATATTGGTAAAGGATAAAAAAGATTTCCCTAAAACCTATATACAAAAACTCGTGAAAGAAGCATTTGCCAATTCGCTGGCCAAAGTGAAAGATAAAAAGCAGTTGATGGAAGGAAAGACGATCACAAAATCTGTTTCGGATAAGAAAAGAGAGAAGAAGCCTGTGGCCGCGAAGAAAAAGCAGGAACTAAGAAATGAATGACCGGAACGTATCAATACAATTCGTACGGCAAACATTGCACCCGTTATAAAAATAAGAAGTAATGAATCTCTAACGTAAAAGGTAAATGGCTTTTTGTTTTATTTATTTATCTTCATCGCAATTAAAACAGTGGTATGAAAAAGATATTTATAGCCGCATTACTAATTGCAGCAGCTTGCCGGGTGGAAGCCCAATCAAACAATCCAAAATACGATAAAGCATTAGCCGACTCACTTGGCGGCGATGACTATGGTATGAAAATGTATGTGCTGGCTATTTTAAAAACAGGTGCTAATAAAACTGAGGATAAAGCAATAACAGATAGCTTATTCAGAGGTCATTTAAATAATATTGTAAGACTGGTTAAAGAAAACAAACTGGTAGTTTCGGGGCCGCTGAAGAAAAATGAAAAATCCTATCGCGGCATTTTCATCTTCAATGTAAAAACGATAGAAGAAGCAACAGCACTACTAAGTACAGATACTGCAATACAGGCAAAACTGCTGGATGTGGAGTTGTTTCAATGGTATGGTTCGGCAGCGTTACCGGAATATTTAAAGAGCCATGAGAAAATAGAAAAAACTAAATTCTGAATAATTTTTTCCGTTGTCCAATTTTATACAGCCTGTTCGATATAAGAGTAGAACTCATTTTTATAACAACAAAAATCTTTTAAAATGACAACAAAGGAAAACTCGCTCAACTGGTTTGAGATTCCCGCGGCTGATATGGCCCGGGCAAAAAAATTCTACGAAACCATATTTGATATTGAAATGCCGGAACAGGAAATGATGGGCATGAAGATGGCCTTTTTCCCTTATGAGGATATGAACGGTAAGGTTTCGGGTGGGCTGGTACAGGGCCCCATGCACAAGCCAAGTGCGGATGGCGCTAAAATTTATCTTAACGGCAATCCTGATCTTGCTGTTGTTTTAGGTAAGGTAGAAGCAGCAGGCGGAAAAGTATTAATGCCTAAAACCAAGATCAGTGATGAGATCGGCTATATGGCTTTTTTTACTGACACTGAAGGAAATGCAGGAGCATTACATTCTAACAAATAAACTACAAATTAAAGTAACAGGACCATGAAAGAATTCTTATTGATATTCCGCAGGGAAGTAACCAGCGAACCCTCTCTGTCGCCCGAACAATTGCAGGCCATGATGAAGCCCTGGCAGGACTGGATCGGCAGCATTGCGGCACAAAACAAACTGGTAACAGCAGGTAACAGGCTGGAAGGTGATGGTAAAGTAGTAAAGCCCAATGTAATTACAGATGGCCCTTACGTAGAAACCAAAGAAGCAATAGGCGGTTACACCATTATCAAAGCTGCTTCGCTGGAAGAAGCAACAGAGATATCGAAAGGCTGTCCCATCCTGCAGGTTGGCGGTAATGTAGAAGTGCGGGCCATCATACCCATGGAGAATAATTAAATCATCAATGCCTCTGTAACTTTACAGGGGCATTTTTTATGAAAGATACCGAGTTGATACCTCACCTGTTTCGCACAGAATATAGTAAGATCGTTGCTGTATTGTGTAAGCTGTTTGGTATCGAGTACATGCAGGCAGCAGAGGATATTGTAAGTGATACTTTTCTTTCTGCTGCCGAAACGTGGGGGTTGAAAGGATTGCCAAAGAACCCCACTGCATGGCTGTACAGCGTTTCTAAAAATAAGGCAGTTGATTTTTTGCGGCGCAATAAAGTATTTACGCAAAAAGTAGCCACAGTGCTGCGCTTATCTGTGATTGATATACCCGAACCCGAGATCGATCTTTCCCATAAAAATATTACCGACAGCCAGTTGCAGATGATGTTTGCGATCTGTCATCCTTCTATTTCAACAGAAGCGCAAATTGGTTTATCATTAAATGTGCTGTGCGGATTTGGAGTGGAAGAAATTGCCGATGCATTTTTAAGCAATAAAGAAACGATCTATAAACGGCTGTCACGTGCAAAAGAAAAATTACGTACCGGAAAGATTACTGTTGAATTTCCTGCGCCGCATGATATCGATGACAGGCTGCAGACTGTTTTAACTACACTGTACCTGCTTTTCAGCGAAGGTTATTATTCTGCTTCGCAAAATATAAAACTGCGTAAAGACCTTTGTATAGAGGCGATGCGGTTGAACCTGATGCTTATTGAAAATGAACAGACCAATGTACCGGCTGCCAATGCGTTGTTATCGCTCATGTGTTTTCATGCTTCGCGGTTTGAAGCAAGGATAGATAAACAGGGCGATATCATTTTGTACGAAGAACAGGATGAAAACCTTTGGAACAGGGAACTTATTGATAAAGGAGAATATTATCTTAACCAGGCATCAAGAGGAAAGCAGTTGACAAAATATCACCTGGAAGCTGCTATAGCTTACTGGCATACACATAAGGCAGATACTGCCAACAAATGGGAGAACATTTTACAACTGTACAATAAATTGTTGCAAATAGAATATTCGCCAATAACTGCATTGAACAGGACCTATGCACTCTCCAAAGCCAATGGCAAAGAAGAAGCTGTTATTGAAGCGGAAAAATTAGCGCTTACCGGTAATCCTCTCTATCATTCTTTACTGGGCAATCTTTATACGGGCATTGATAACAGTAAAGCATTGCAGCATTTGCAATCAGCATTAAAACTGGCGAAGACCGATGCAGACAAAAAAGTAATTACCGATACGATCAACAAAATAATTTAGCTGGCAGTTAAAAAAGACCGCCCCCATTGCAGGGACGGTCCTTCAATTGTTGCTGCGAGAAAAAAACTATCTTGTTACAATTACCTGTTGCTGGTAAGTTTTGGTTGCTGTTTTTAATATGCAGAAATAGGTTCCGGCGGGAACGTTGCTGCAATTCCACCGCAGGCTGTTCTTTCCCTTTATAATATCGTTGTACAATTCTTTAACTACGGTGCCTGCTGCATTTACGATCATTATTTTAGCGGCTGTATTTTCTTTGAATGATACATTGATGGTAACCACATTGGTAGCCGGGTTGGGGAAAGCTGTAAAAGCATCTGTAACTGTTGCATCAACCTGTACCGGCTCTTCGGCAACAATGCCACGAGAAGTTAAAGCCACATAATCTGTTTTCTTTACCCAGATAGTATAACCACGTGGCGGCGCTTCAAAATAAGCCCTGCCATCGGGATATACATAAACAGAATCGGTGCCGGTAATAGCATTGTACAATGTTTTGCCAGCCCAGTTCTCGTAACCGGAAGGCGTTACATCTACCCATAAACCTTTGGTATTACTGTCGTGGTTGTTCAGTACGATAACGGCGCCGCCCTTGGTACCATTGCCTTGCCTGCGTGCAACATATACATTAGCTACATCGCCGGAAGGGTAAGGATTGCCTGTTTCGCTTAATACGCTTAGTGATCCGCCAAGGTATGTTCTTCTTATCTCCAGGAGTTTATTGATATCTGTTCTTAAGCTCGATGGCGCAGTAATATTGTAAGAAGTATCGTTGGCATCATATTGTTTTACCCCAAAATAATGAGGGTAAAAGATACATGGCCTTGCCTGGTGTGTAAGCATATAAGCATAGCCCATTTTATAATCTTTGGTTACCCATTTATCATGCTCCTTACCGGTATCATGGTTATCTAAAAAAGTAACCACAGAAGAATCGGGCAGGCTGTTGCCGCTGTTATCCCTTACCATTCCCGAATGGTTGAGCCATGACATATTGTAGCTGCTGCCGTTTCCGTTGCACATATCCGTTAGGGAGCTTTTTAGCGGAAAATCAAACCCCCTTACGGCTGCGCCGCCGGAAGCAACAGTATTTACCCAGTTCTTGATACGGTAGCCTGAACCCCAGTATTCGCCTACAATGAAGCGTTGCTTGCCGCTTAATGTTGGCAGATTATTTACCCAATCGGAAACAAATGATTCCTGGAAGCCACGCACAAAGTCGAGGCGAAAACCATCAAAGCCAATTTGATTGGCCAGCCAGTAGCCCCAGCCTTTTAATCTTGCTTTGACGGTATCATTGTACGTATTAAAATCGTTGCCGAAGAATTTGGTGTTAGGGATCACTTCATCACTGCCGGGGCCACCCAGCCAATCATAAGAATCGGAAGGGTGAAAATGTCCATAGTTCCAGGAATAGTTCGGCTCTCCGGTGCCGGTATGCGTAACATAAGTGATGTGCGTGTTGGTATGCGCTTCCAATGTAGTAGAAGCAAGATTATTGCCGTTATACCAAATAGCCACCGGGTAATAGCCGTTGGTCTGGTCGGCCCAAAGCCATGCAAAAGGGCTTGCCTGCTCTCTTTTTGCGGTAAGCCTGATCACCAGGTCGTGTGCACTGGAGATCGTTACTTTATATTCATCGATATCCGAGCTGGATTCCGCATGGCCTCTAACAGTATATCCCGAGCCGGGAAAAGTATTATAGCTTCCGCTGCCGTTGTTGGGTTCGTATTCCCAATCGCCGTTATCGGTGGTAGAAGCGCCGGTCCAGTTGATATTTACATCATAGCCGCGTTCACCATTGCCGGCACCCCAGTTAAGATTATACCCTTTGATCTGGATATAATAATCACCGGCCGAGGCGTTGGGCACTACCCATTTTATTTCATTAGTAGGGTAAGCAACATTGGCACCACTGTGTGCTTCGCCAAATGTATAAGCTTTTACAGCCGGGTTCGATTCATCGTTGTCATCGTTGGAATAAACGTGATTGAGCACAATATCCGCATACACATCTATGCGGGGTGAAGTGTGCATGGTGGATAGCATACTGGTCAATTCGCTTTTGCTGCCAAAGCGGGTTTCGGTAGAGCCTTTCTGCGAGTAAGCGCCAAGGTCATACTGATCGTAAATGCCATAACCCATATCGGATATGCCCCAGTTGCCCTTGGCAGGACAGGGAACCCATATACCGGTTATACCTGCATTCTTTAACGTGGTGGCCTTGCTTGAAAGAGTGTCCCACCAGGAGCCATTGCCGGTGCCTTCATTTACCGGTACGTTCCAGTAAAAGGCCTGCATCATGGCATCGTTTTGAGCATTAAGTTTGGTAGCGAAGAGGAACAACAGCAGAAAAGACAGCAATGCATTCCGCATGCTGCGAGGGTGGATTTGGTGTTTCATTTTTTTAAATTTTAAAATGACAAATAATCGGGAACAGGATAGTATTTGATAATGTGTATTTTTTACACATTATCAAATATAATCATTTTTTTAGTTATAAAAGAGAAAAATTAACACCACGAAACATTAAATAAAAACTATATTTATGTGAAACTGATTTCGAACCTTAATTAAAACCCATAAACATGAAAAAGATTGCCGACTTTTATTTGCAGGTCCTTTTAAAAAATCCGAAGTTCAATTCCTCAACACCTGTTGATGACCAGGCTTTACTGGTACCGGATTTTTTGGCCAAACTTCAAACCTGTATTGCTCAATACCAGCAGAAATATCCTAACCAGGGCATTACATTTACGGAAACCTACAGGAGTAATGCCTTACAGCTTATACATTTTAATAATGGCGCAAGCAAGATCAAAAAGAACGGCATGCATCATTATGGTATTGCGGCAGATACTATTTTCATCATCAATAATAAAAGGAGTTATAAAGGAGATGTAAATTTTATCAGGAAGATATACAAAGACAATGGCCTGACCATATTAGGAATGTGGGATGCGCTGCATGTTCAGTTCATTACTGTGGAAGATCAGCAGTTATTAAGAGATACTGTAAGTAAAGCAATAACACAATTTCAGAAGGAGAATAATCTTCCTCAAACAGGAGAAGCCAATGCTCAAACCATTGCTATGGCTAAAATAAAATTTCCTTAACAGCAGCTTGTTTTGCCGGTAAGACGTCTTATCGCCTTACCGGCAATTATTTTTTATTAAAATGAGATTGTCAGCTTTTCATCTCATCCAGCTCTTTTTTCAGCCGGAACATTTCATCCCGTAAGCGTGCAGCCTCCATAAAGTCGAGATCTTTTGCAGCTTTTTCCATTTCCTTTTTGATCTTGGCGATACCTTTTTCCATTTGCGGAATGGTTTTATACACCTGCTGATCTTCTGCAGCAATATTTACCAACTCCTCATCCGGTGCAATAGAGTACGGATTGGCAGGGTCATATCCTTTTACATCCAGTACCGATCCCTGTGCCATTACCTGCTCAATACTTTTGATAACGGTTTTCGGGGTTATGCCATGTTCAATATTATAGGCCATTTGTTTTTCGCGGCGGCGGTTCGTTTCATCAATGGTCTTCTGCATACTTTCGGTCATCTTATCTGCATAAAATATAACCAGCCCATTCACATTACGGGCAGCCCTGCCCGCAGTTTGGGTAAGGCTCCTTTCATTACGAAGAAAACCTTCTTTATCTGCATCTAAAATAGCCACCAGTGAAACTTCCGGAAGATCAAGCCCTTCTCTCAACAAATTCACGCCAACCAATACATCGATGGTACCAAGTCTTAACTCTCTCAGTATCTCTACTCTTTCCAGGGCATCTACTTCGCTGTGTATGTATTTGCTTTTAATGTTGATGCGCTGTAAATATTTATCCATTTCCTCTGCCATGCGCTTGGTTAATGTGGTTACCAATACACGGTCGCCTTTGGTAACACGCTTATCTATTTCATCCAGCAGGTCATCTATCTGGTTCACAGACGGGCGCACCTCTATCGGCGGCTCCAGCAGGCCTGTTGGGCGAACCACCTGTTCTACCACCACACCGCCTGTTTTTTCCAGCTCATAATCTCCCGGCGTAGCCGAAACAAATACCGTTTGATTGGTCATGTATTCAAACTCATTGAAATTCAGCGGACGGTTATCCAATGCCGAAGGCAAACGGAAGCCATAATCAACCAGTATCAGCTTCCTGCTTCTGTCGCCGCCATACATACCACTTACCTGTGGAATGGTCTGGTGGCTTTCATCAATGATGCAGATAAAATCTTTCGGAAAATAATCCAGTAAACAGAAGGGCCTTGTGCCTGGCATGCGCCTGTCGAAAAAACGGGAATAGTTTTCAATGCCATTACAATAACCCAGTTCACGGATCATTTCCAGGTCGTAATTCACCCGTTCACTGATGCGTTGCGCCTCAATATATTTGCCGCTGCTTTTAAAATATTCTGTCTGGTCATTGCACTCATCCTGTATCTCATGTATCACTTTCTGCAGCATATCTTTTGGTGCCACGTATAAGTTAGCAGGAAAGATGGCAGCGTTATCTACACTGGTGATACGCTTGCCAGTGCTGAGTTCCAGCGTTTCAATGGTTTCTATCTCATCGCCAAAGAAAGCAATGCGGTAACCAAAATCAACATAAGGAAGATTGATATCAATAGTATCACCTTTTACCCTGAACGTACCTCTTGTAAAATCACCTTCGCTCCTGTTGTACAAGGAATTGACCAGCGAATGTAAAAATCCCTGCCGGGAAATGATCTGCCCTTTTTGAATGCGGATGATACCATTCTCGTAATCAGTAGGGTTGCCCATACCATAGATGCAGCTTACACTGGCAACGATGATGATATCTCTTCTGCCGCTTAGCAATTGTGCTGTGGCCTGCAGGCGAAGCTTATCCAGTTCGTCGTTGATGCTGAGATCTTTTTCGATATAGGTATTACTAACGGGCATGTATGCCTCCGGCTGGTAATAATCATAATAGCTTACAAAATAGCCTACTGCATTATCGGGAAAAAATTGTTTGAACTCCCCATACAATTGTGCCACCAGGGTTTTGTTATGCGTTAATACCAATGTAGGTCGCTGTACATTTTGTATAACATTGGCCATGGTAAATGTTTTACCGCTGCCGGTAACGCCCAGTAAAGTTTGATACCGCTCACCGTCAAGAATTCCTTCTGTCAGTTGACGGATAGCTTCCGGCTGGTCCCCCGAAGGTTGATATGGTGATTGTAGTTGGAAAGGCATAAATAAAGGATATGCAATTTACGGATTGTGCAGGCGTAAACCGTGCCAATTTATAATTTCTCAACAGGCAAACCTGTTTTATCGCTTATTGCCTGTGCAATGAATTCACCCTTTGCCTGCTTCATATCCCAATACGGAACAACCAGCAGGATCATTTTGTTGTTCTTTTTATCAACAGCATAAATATAATTTCCGCCACCTTTTGCCCGTACATTTTTTATGGCTAAATGCTTTTGATCGGCAACAGGTAATGTAACGGTCCATTTTCTGAATACATTTCTTTTGATCACCCGTATCTTATCGCTGTTAAACCTCACTTCAATGGTATGAACAGAAAACAGGATCAATACAGCCAATATACCAAGCAGGAAAGGAAACCAGTTGTACCAGCCCGGGATACCGCTTTTATTTAAAACAAAAAGAAAGAAAATGGAGAATGCCAGCAGGAGAAAAGGCAACAATAAATGATAGAACCGGTTGAACTTTTTTCTTGCTTCATTTAACACGAAAGCACCTGTACTATCATCAATTTTAATAAGGCAATAAGGAGAGATATCCATCTGCTAAAGATGCAAAATCCTGTTAACTCCGCAATATTTCTTAACATATTTTAGTAACTATTTAATAATCATTTGGTTAGATAAAGCAAACAGGGCTATATTAATTTACATTTAACGTTGTTGTCCGGCTGAATAGGCGTACCTTTGCGCCCTGAAAAAGTTGACAGGTCGATCAGTCGAAAAGTTAAAAAGGGGAAATGCATTTACATGCCATATCAAGGGTTTACGGATTTAGAAGTTTGGAAAAAGGCGAGACAGCTTAAAATTGAATTATCACAGCTAACAAAGACATTTCCTTCTGAGGAAAAATTCAGATTGAAAGATCAGCTGATCAGAAGCTCAAGGTCCGTAGGTACGCAGGTTGCAGAAGGACGTGGGAGGCAAACTTATCCGGATAGAATAAGGTTTTGTGTTATTGCAAGAGGCTCTCTTAGTGAGACATTGAACCACCTTATTGATGCTTTTGATGAAAACTATATTACAGAAGAACAATTAATACATTTTAGAAATAAAGTTACAGAAGTAGAAAAGTTGTTGAATGGCTACATCAGCTATCTCGAAAGAAAGCAAAAAGAATTGTAGTCTTTACCTTTTTAACCTCTTAACTTATTAACAAGTAAACATTACAATGGATATCCGCAACATCGCAATCATTGCTCACGTAGATCATGGTAAAACAACTTTGGTGGACAAGATCTTACACAGTACCAATATTTTCCGTGAAAACCAGGAAACCGGTGAACTGATCATGGACAACAACGACCTGGAAAGGGAAAGAGGTATCACCATCTTCAGTAAGAACGTATCGGTAACTTATAAAGGAATTAAGATAAATGTTATTGATACCCCGGGCCACAGTGACTTTGGCGGTGAGGTAGAAAGGGTATTAAAAATGGCAGATGGCGTATTGTTGCTGGTAGATGCTTTTGAAGGTCCGATGCCGCAAACACGTTTTGTATTACAAAAAGCATTGCAGCTTGGCCTTAAGCCGATTGTTGTTATCAATAAGGTAGATAAAGAGAATTGCCGTCCTGATGAAGTACACGACGCAGTTTTTGAATTGTTCTTTAATCTTGATGCTACAGAAGAGCAACTGGATTTTCCTACTATTTACGGCAGCAGCAAACAAGGCTGGATGAATACGTCATTAACACCGACAGAAAACATCATTCCGTTGATGGATGCGATACTTGAATTTGTGCCTGAACCAAAAGTGAATGAAGGAACTACACAAATGCAGATCACTTCACTGGATTATTCTTCTTTTTTAGGAAGGATAGCAGTAGGTAAAGTAGCCCGTGGTTCTATAAAAGAAGGCCAGAATATTGTGATGGTGCAAACCGATGGTAAGCTGGTAAAATCCAAAGTAAAAGAATTATACACTTTTGAAGCGCTCGGTAAAAAGAAAGCTACAGAAGTTTTTGCAGGAGATATTTGCGCCGTAGTGGGCCTGGAAACATTCAACATCGGCGATACGATCTGCGATGCTGAATTTCCTGAAGCATTACCGGTGATAAGTGTGGATGAGCCAACAATGAGTATGATGTTCAGCATCAACAACTCACCATTCTTTGGCCGCGAAGGTAAGTTTGTAACAAGCCGTCACTTACGCGACAGGCTGATGAAAGAAACAGAAAAAAATCTTGCATTACGTGTAGAAGATACTGACGGCGCTGATAGTTTTTTAGTGTTTGGCCGTGGTATTCTTCACCTGGGTATATTGATAGAAACCATGCGCAGGGAAGGTTTTGAGTTGACCGTAGGTAACCCGCAGGTTTTGGTAAAAGAGATAGATGGTAAAAAATGTGAGCCTTATGAAAACCTGGTGGTAGATGTTCCGTCAGAATTCAGCGGTAAAGTAATTGACCTGGTTACACAACGCAAAGGCGAAATGATCATCATGGAAAGCAAAGGCGAAATGCAGCACCTTGAATTTGAGATACCATCACGCGGATTGATCGGGTTGCGCAGTAACATGCTTACCAGCACTGCAGGTGAAGCTGTAATGGCGCACCGCTTCCTGGAATACCGCCCATGGAAAGGCGTGATACCGGGCCGTAACAACGGTGTATTGTTATCGAAGAATACAGAAAAAACAACGGCCTATTCAATTGATAAATTACAGGACAGGGGAAGGTTCTTTGTTGATCCGGGAGATGAAGTGTATGCAGGACAGATCATTGCTGAGCACATTAAGCCAGGCGATCTGAATGTAAATGCTACAGAACCTAAAAAATTAACCAACCACCGTGCAAGCGGTAGCGATGATGCCAGCAGGGCCGCTCCAAAGATCATGATGACACTGGAAGAATGTATGGAATATATTCAGCAGGATGAGTGTATCGAAGTAACGCCAAAAAGCATCCGTATGCGTAAAGTGATACTGGATGAAAATGAAAGATCGAAAGTATCGAAATCGATGAAGGCAACAGAAACAGCATAATTGAAATAACATTTATAAAAAGATCCCCTGCAATGCGCAGGGGATTTTTATTTGCAGTCATTTACAGTAAGTTTGCAAAATATACTTATATAAATGAGCAACAATATTTGTAAGGTTTGCGGTAATAGCGATAATAATAGTTTTTACCAGGTAAAAGAAATGCAATTAGGTCTCCGGGAGCTGTTTACCTATATGCACTGCGGCAATTGCGGCCTTATGCAATTACAGGATATACCTGCCGACCTCGGAAAATATTATCCCAATGATGGTTATTATTCCTTCAATCTTGATCTTGATATCAGGAAGAAACCAGATATGTTGCGGAAAATAAAATCATCATATCTTATTTATGGTAAGAATGCTTTACTGGGCAGTCTTTTATCTATCGGCTATAAAGCGCCGGCTTATTATGAATGGATGAGAACAGCGGGTGTTAAATATGATGACGCCATATTGGATGTAGGCACAGGCAATGGCAGCCTGCCGTTGAGCCTTTTTAAAATAGGTTTCACCAATCTTACAGGAATAGATCCTTTTATTGAAAAAGAACATCACTACGATACTGTAAATATTTATCGTAAGAATATCTTTGAAATGACAGGGCAGTTTGATTTTATCATGCTGCATCACGCCTTTGAGCATATGGATGAGCCATTGAAAGTTTTATTGCAATTGAACCGCCTGCTGAAGAACGGCAAATATCTTTTGATACGTACCCCGGTAATGAATATGTACAGCTGGAAAAAATACGGGGTAAACTGGATGGACCTGGATGCTCCACGCCACATCATTATCCATTCATTAAAAAGCATGGAAATACTGGCTGCAAAAGCAGGTTTTGAAATAAGAAAAACTGTTTTTGACGGCAATTATATGAGCCTTATCGGCAGCGATCAGTATGCAAAAGACATTGCTTTGCCCGATGCAAATTCTTACATGAAAAACAAAAGCGCTTCTTCTTATACAGAAAAAGATATTGAGAACTTTAAAGCGATCAATAAAAAAAATAATGAAGAACAGCAGGCCGACCAGGCAGCTTTTTATTTGTTTAAACCCTGAGTAAGTTTTTTAAAACATCTTTTCATTAATATCCTCGACCAGTTGGTTTGTTTAATAATGATACGGGGTATTGGTTTTTGAAAATCAATGATCTCTTGTATCTTATCCGGTAGCGCTCCGGCATAACCGTAATCTCTTATTGCCGCAATGTTTTTTATACGAAACCGTTTTACCAGGTTCCACACGCAATGAAATACATATTCATGTTGCAATAAAAGACCGGGAGGAAATTTTTCCAGCATGGATAGATATTCGGGTATCTCGATACGTGGATTTTTATACAGGCTGCTGCTGACCTGTGTTTCATCGGTACCAATATTTATCAGCATTTCAGGTAAATAAATATAACCGGGGTGTTTGGTAAAATAGCGGATGTAAAAATCAATATCGGCCACCCATCTGAATCTCAGGTCATACAGTATCTCATCGTCTTTGCGGTGCATGGTTGTTGGCGGATGGCCAATCACGTTCCGAAAAAAAAGATTCAGCACATTGTCTTCCAGCATTTCTTTTTTCCAGCCGGTTAAGTATTCATTTACTTCTTTGCCCGAATCCGAATAAATATTGTTGCATGCCGAAAAAATAAAGCTGCAGGTTGCATTGCGGGCTGCATCGGCAAATTTTTGCAAAGCATTGTCCGTAGCAAACCAGTCATCGCCATGCATTATTTTTATCCATTCGCCATTGGCCTTTAGCATAGCAATATTAAAATTGGCCGGGGTACCTGCCGAAGGAATATTTCTTGAATAAATAATGGGTAAACTGTCTTTGTATCCGGCAACTAATTTTTCTACGCTGTCGTCGGGGGTATCATCCGAGATTATTATTTCATAATCAGTAAACGTTTGTGCAACTATTGAATCCAGTAATCTTTTACAATACTCCTCTCTTTTATATGCCGGGATACAGATCGATATGAAAGTTTTTTTCATAAAATTTCCCGCAGTTTAATTGACCTGCAGCTCAGGTATATAAGTTACGACCTGTGCACCCCATTCTTTTGTAAAGGAAAGTTTACTGATGATCTCCTTTTTAAAGTTCCAGGGTAAAATGATGATGATGTCCGGCTTGTTGGTATCAAAATAACTTCTTGAAACAACCGGTATATGGCTTTGCGGCAAATATTTCCCCTGTTTGAACGGCGTATCATCTATAATACATTCAATAATATCCGGCCTTATACCGCAGTAGTTTAAAAAAGTATTGCCTTTTGCAGCAGCGCCAAAGGCAACAATTTTTTTACCCTTTTGCTTCTCGCCAATGATATAAGTAAGGAAGTTGTTTTTTATATCATTCGCTTTTTCCTGGAAACCGATATAAGATTCTATCTTGTTAATACCATTGCTGATCTCAGTTGCCAAAAGATCTTTTACCCGTTCATTTATTTCCAGTGTTTCGTTTTCCTTGTGCTTTACATATACCCGCAGAGAGCCGCCATGCGTTTCCAATTCTTCTACATCCATTACTTCAAAGCCATGAAACCTGAACAGGTTACAAATAAAATAAAAGGAGAAATAAGAAAAGTGTTCGTGATATATGGTATCAAACTCTTTCTTTTCTATCAGCCTGGCCAGGTGAGGAAATTCAAAGGTCATTACACCCGTAGGCTTAAGCAGTATTTTTAAACCCCTTACAAAATCATTGATATCGGGTACATGCGCCAATACATTATTTCCTAAAATAAGGTCGGGCTGTATGTTTTGGTCGGCTAATTTATTAGCCAGCTGTTCGCTGAAAAATTCTACCAGTGTATCAATGCCTTTGCTCTTTGCAATTTGTGCTGTACTTTCCGTAGGCTCGATACCAAGGCAAGGGATGCCCTGCTCTTTAAAATATTGTAAAAGATATCCATCGTTAGATGCGATCTCCACCACAAGCGAACTGCTGTTCAAATTGAAATCTTTGATCGCTTTGGCCACATATTTTTTACTGTGCTCCAGCCAAAAATCGGATACTGAAGAAAAGTATACATAGTCAGATGAAAATATCTCTTCCCTTTTCTGGTATTCATCTACCTGTACTAAAAAACAATTATCGCATACTATAACTTTAAGCGGGTAAATAGTCTCACCCTTATTCAGCTGTTCAAGCGTTAAAAACGCATTCGACACAGCCATACTGCCCAGATCAATAAACACCGAATTTATTTTTTTACTACAGAATCTACATTTCATATTTACTGATTATTGGTTTTGCAGATCGATTTTTTAAAGATTAGCAATAATATACAAAGTTAACAAAATATAATTTTGGTTATATCTTATGTATCAACCTGTTGTTTTATGGACTTCTGAATTTGATAGTCTTATTGATTTAATAAACTATTTTTATGAGCGTGGGCAGTATGAAAATGGTTATGCTCATACGAATACAATGGAAAATTTTTGGGAATGGATTAACCGTATGATAGGCCGGCAACCTTTCCCGCTATGTATATTTATTTTGTAAGTAAATTTGTACAGATGCAGCTATCAGCCAGTACAACTAAATTTCTCGAACAGTTTTTCAGTAAAATTGTGGTCGTGTCTGTACCAAGGTTTACCGCCAGGCACGAAAAAATAAAGCAACGCTTAAATGGTCTTGCCTATGATTTTTTTTGGGGTGCAGATAAACTGCAGCTGGATATGGAAACCATCAAAACCGATGGCACCTATGATGATGCCAAAACAAAACAACTGCACCGCTTTGGCAAGGGGCTTAACTTGGGAGAAGTAGCCTGCTCCTTATCGCACCGCATGATATATGAGCAAATGATAGCCAACAACTGGAAGAACGTATTGATATTTGAAGATGATGTAGTGCCGCTGTATGAAAACCTGGAGCAGTTATCACAGGCATTGAATGAATTGCCAACCGACTGGGAATTATTATATCTCGGTTATTTAAAGCACGAGAATGTAACATTAGGATTGCGGGTAAAACAATTCTTTTATAAAATAGGAAGCAGCTTTGGCCTGATGAAATGGAACAGCATTATGATCCGTAATCTTTTACCTAAAAAAATAACCCCGCATTTAAAAAAAGCCGGCTTTCATGATTGCACACATGCTTATGCCATAACACTGGAGGCAGCAAAAAAACTGGTTGCAGAACAAACACCGGTGGTTTACCGGGCAGATGATCTTTTATCGTATAACGTAATGAAAGAAACAATAAAAGGATTTGTAACCGAACCCAAGTTCTTTGACCAGGAAGCTTTTCATGATCAAAGCATTGTTTCGGAGATACGTTAACCGTTTACGGTTGCATAGCATCTATCCTTTTCTGCATGCTTGGCGCCAGCCTCGATTGAATTTTTTTCAGTTCATCCGCCACAGCCGTTGCTTTATCTTTTTGCTTTAGTTCGATATAGAACATACCCACATAATACAGTGCAAGATCAACTTTATGGGTATCGTATAATTCCTGGAAATAAGCAATGCCCTCTTCCATTTTTTCGCTTTTGCGAAACGAAAAACTTATTTCATTGATAGCATTGCGGTAATCGGGTTTGTGTTCCAGCGCCTGTTTCAGGTATAGCATTGCTTTGTCGTACTGTTTTTTATCATTATAGCACCATCCCAGGTTAAATTTCAGCGTATCATTACTGGCGCAATTATGCTTTAGGGCCTTTTCATAATACATCAGCGACGAATCTGATCGGTTCCTTGCTTCTTTATAAAAAGTACCGCAGGCAATATATGCCTCGCAGTAATCAGGTTTCAGCTCTATGGCTTTATTGAAACAAAACACCGCATCCCTGATAACCCCCAGTTTGCTAAACGTAATTGCGGCTTGTAAATAAGCCTGGTAATACCGCGGATAAAGATCGGTGGCTGTTTTAAAGAAACCCAGTGCATCGGCAAATTTGGTTTGACTTACCAATTGCATGGCCTGGTTATAAGCCTCTACAGCCTTTTTAGGTGGCTGGGCTTTAACGGTTTGCGTGGCTAAAAAAATAATTGCAAGGAATACTAAGCGCTTTGTCATGCGATAAAATTAAATACATTTTTGCAAAGCAATTGTTATGAGGCGGCTTTTTGAGTTCTCCCGCGGATTTCGCAGATACCACAGAAGAGAACACACTTATCTGCGTAATCAGCGAAATCCGCGGGAAAGAAAGGTAATTTTTTTGGAGCAGAAAACCAGTCCTCGGTTAAGCATCTGTCCCGCTATCCAGTCCAAGTACGGCACAGCCCCACCGCACATTACCCTCACCAGGCTTTCCCTTTCTATCGGGGCTAGAATTCAACTGCAGTTTCCATAAGAACATTCCCGCAGATTTCGCAGATACCACAGAAGAGAACACACTTATCTGCGTAATCAGCGAAATCCGCGGGAAAGAAGCAACAAAACATAATCTTCTACTCAATTCTCCTTTTCACCCCTTTAGGGGGCTAGGGGGCTAAAATCCACTCAGTATTCAGCAATGTATCCTACCTTTGCGCTGATGAAAAAATGGGTAGTTATAGTATTGATCTTCGGTGGTATCTTTTTATACAGCGCCAATGCAAAAGCCCAATGTTCGGTATGTACAAAAACCGTATCTCAAATGGGTGAAAAGCCTGCGAGGGGATTAAACCAGGGCATTTTATATTTAATGGCGGCGCCTTTTGCCATCATTGGTTTTATCGGTTACCGCTGGTGGAAGAACAACAGTCACTCAGATTGATCAGGTGTATTTTTCTATAAAACGGTACAGGTTAAAATCTTCTCCTGCGGCTTCTATTTCGGAAGCTATTTTTTTTCTGTCAATATCCTTCATCCTCTTTTTCTGAACCAGGTAAAAAACCTTCTCGGCCAGCAGCCAGTATCTTTTTTCTTTTTTTGCCCCGGCAGCAACAGTTTGTTTTATGGCTTCGTATAATTCATCAATACCGCTTTTTTGCGAAGCAATGGTTTTTACTATCGGTACAGCCTCCGTATGGTTATGAAAAGCAGGGGCAAGCATTAACCGGAGGTTTTTCACAAACATATCAGCATCGGGCCGGTCGGCTTTATTGACTACAAACACATCTGCAATTTCCATCAGCCCGGCTTTCATGGTTTGCACTTCATCGCCTGCTTCGGGTACCATCACCACGATGGTTGTATCGGCAAGCCCTGCTATCTCGATCTCGCTTTGCCCAACGCCAACTGTTTCAACAATGATATGATCGAACGGCGCTGTTTTCATCAGGTCGCATATCTCTATGATCTTTGGATGCAGCCCGCCTAACGAGCCCCTTGTTGCCAGCGAGCGGATAAAAACATTGGGATTGTTGTACCATTCGCTCATGCGGATCCTGTCGCCCAATAAAGCACCAAGGTTAAACGGAGAAGAAGGATCAACACAAACCACACCAACACGTTTATTGTTCTGCACCAGTAACCCGATCAATGCATCGGTCAGTGTGCTTTTACCGGCGCCCGGCGGTCCTGTAATACCAATAACCGGTGTGGCAGAGGAAGGCAATTGCTGCAACAGTTCTTCATAACCGGCAGCTTCATTTTCAATAAATGATATACAGCGGGCCAGCGTTTTATCGTTGCCTTGTTTTATTTCATGTAACTGTTGTTGCCACATCAGGCAAATTTCAAACTTAAGGGTTCAAATTCCAAATTAAATAGGTTTATTTGTGAACAGGAATAAAACGTAGTGATCAATGCCATTATCTGCTGTTATCATAACAAAGAACGAAGCGCATATTATTGAAAAGGCATTGCAGAGTTTGCAGGGCATTACCAATGATATAGTGATCGTTGACAGCGGAAGTACAGATGGCACACAACAGATCGGTAAAAAATTTGGCGCAACAGTAATGGAGACAACATGGAATGGATATGGCGCTAATAAGAACAAAGGAAATGTAGCTGCGGCCAACGACTGGATATTGAGCCTGGATGCAGATGAGGCGATAGATGAAACGCTTCGGCTATCGTTGCAGCAGCTTGACCTTGCCAATGAAAAGATAGTGTACGAAGTAAAGCGAAAAAGTTTTTTTTGCAACAAACTTATCCGTTATGGTGAGTGGGCTGGCGACAGAACCATCCGCTTATTTAATCGCAACCACGCCAGCTGGAATGATGCAGCAGTACACGAGCGTCTTGCTTTTGCAGCAGATATAAAAGTAGTTTCGCTGAAAGGAAGCTTATTGCATTATACGGTTAATAACGTTGAAGAATATCTTGGCAAAACAATGCGCTACGCAAAACTGAGCGCTGAAAAATATTTTGCACAGGGGAAAAAGACGAACTACTTTAAAATATATCTTGCCCCGTTGTTTACTTTTTTGCAGCATTATATTTTTCGGCTGGGCTTTCTGGATGGCCGTGAAGGTTTTTTAATTGCCAGGACAACGGCCCGGTACACGCATTTAAAATACCGCTACCTGAAAGAGATGAATGATAAAGCCAACGGCTAATGTTTACTGTTTGTTAAGCGCCAGTTGTTTGGTGCTATTTTTTTACCGGCTGCTATTGCAGCACTATATTTGCTTATCTTTTTCGCATGACAAACTTCATTCCGATATTCCCCCTCGAGATCGTGGTATATCCCGGCGAGCAGCTTAACCTGCATATATTTGAACCCCGCTATAAACAACTCATCAACGAGTACTGGCAAAATAAAAAGCCCTTTGGCATACCAGCTGTGATCAATAACCAGGTTACAGAAATGGGCACACTGGTGCAGGTACTGGAAATAAGCAAAGTGTATGAAGATGGGAAAATGGACATCAAAACAGAAGGTGTAAAGGTATTCCGCATACTGGAAGTGATAAAAGAACTGCCGGAAAAATTATACAGCGGTGCAATTGTGAATTACCCCGATAACCTGGAAAAGGGTAACCGGCTTATGATGCAAAAACTGGTGAAAGGGATAAAAGAATTGCATAAATTGTTGAACATAGAAAAGGAATTTAAAAAACCCGTTGAAGAATTAAACACGTATGATGTAGCACATCATGCAGGCTTATCTTTAACAGAAGAGTACGAACTGCTTGAACTGATGAATGAACTGCAGCGGCAGGAATACTTAAAGCGCCACCTGGCTAAAGTAGTACCGGTAATGGCCGAAATGGAAGCGCTTAAAACACGTATAAAACTGAATGGCCATTTTAAGAACCTCAGTGGTTTTGATATATAAGACCGTTTGCCCGATTACTAACCCGTTAACCATGAAGTATGGATAAAACGCTTTGCTTTGATTTTGGTAATACCCGCCTTAAAGCAGGAGTATTTGAAGGTGATGTTTTTACAGAAGAGATAACCCTGCCCAATGATGAATTATTTACTATTGAACGGTTGCTGGCCATTCATAAACCCACCAAAATAATCCTGGCTTCGGTAATACACCATAATCCAGCTATTGAAAAAGCCATGGCAGATGCGGCACGGTTCCATAAGCTTTCTCATTTTACCCAAGCAAATTTTACTACGCCGGTAGGTAAGCCGGAAACGATCGGGGCAGACAGGCTGGCCCTTTCTGCGGCTGCTGTTCATTTTTATCCCGGTAAAAATAACCTCGTGATCGGCCTGGGCACCTGCATCACGTATAACTTCATCAATCAATATCACGAATTCATCGGCGGAAGTATATCGCCGGGCATGGAAATGCGGTTCAAAGCGATGCAGGTTTTCACCGCCAAACTGCCGGTTGTGCACGCAGAATGGAATTTTCCCTTAATTGGCTACGATACCAAAACAAATATGCAAAGCGGTGTAATTGCCGGGATAACCTTTGAAATAGACGGATTTATAGACGCTTATGCCGCCAAATATGGCAACTTTAACGTGGTTTTAACCGGGGGTGATTCAACCTATTTTGCGGGGCAACTTAAAAACAGGATATTTGCCGACTCAAATTTCTTATTTAAAGGACTGTATGCACTCAGTGAAACTAACAATGGCTAAATATCTACTACTTATTTTTGTGGCATTAGGGATAGAAAATGCGGCATTTTCACAGGAAAACTCTCCCCTTTCAAGATATGGCCTTGGTGACATTGTTCCCAGTCGCAATATAGCTTCCCGTGGCATGGGCGGCATCGCTGCAGGCTTTTCAGAATCACAGAGCATAAATTTTGTTAACCCTGCTTCGCTGGCCAATTTAAATTCTACCATTTTCGATCTTGGCGGCGAAGTAGATATCAGAACGATAAAAAGCACTACACCTGCAAACAGGTTTACTTCGGTAAATACCTTATTCTCTTACCTGCAACTGGGCTTTCCTGTAGCATCTCAAAAAATGCAGAAGAAAAGGATAGCCTGGGGAATGAGTGTAGGCCTCAGGCCGGTTACCAGGATAAATTATAAGATAGAAGACAGCAAGCGCCTTCCGGGTATCGACAGCTTACAAACATTGTATGAAGGCGATGGTGGCGTAAACCAGGCATTCATAGGAACAGCAATAAAAATAAAAGGATTTAGCGTGGGTATAGATGCAGGCTATACATTCGGCAGCAAAAATTACAGTACCAGGCTTACTTTCATAGATGATACAGTTAATTATTACCGGTCAAATACGGCTAATAAAACAACTTTCGGCGGCTTTTTTATAAGTGGCGGCATACAGTATGATATCGTTTTAAAAGATAAGAACGCTTTGATCAGGATAGGTGCTTACGGAAGCCTGCAGCAAAACCTGAAAGCAAAACGTGATGATGTGAGGGAAACTTTTTACAGCGATGATGCAGGAGCTAATTATCGTATAGACAGTGTTTATGAAAAAGATGATGTAGCGGGTACCATCAAATATCCTTCTACTTTTGGAATTGGGGCCACTTACCAGGATGTACACTGGCTGCTTGGTGCAGATGTTGAAATGACCAACTGGGCAAATTACCGCTACTATGGTACTACCGATAATGTGCAAAATACCTTCACCATACGTGCCGGGGCACAATATTATCCCGCAAAGGATAACACACCGGTTAAAAAATACTTTAATTTCGTAAAATACAGGGCAGGATTTTATTATGGCTCTGATTATATCAAATTGAACAGCAGCACAAAACCTGAATATGGTTTTACTATCGGAACAGGCATGCCGCTGACATCATTACAGCGCCTGGGTTATGATATTGAAAGATCGCTGGTGATATTGAATACAGCGCTGGAAGTAGGCAGCCGTGGCAGTAAAGTAAATAACCTCAGGGAAAATGTGATACGCTTTAGCATCGGCCTTTCCATGAATGCTACGTGGTTCAGGAAGGCTAAGTATAATTAACTTATATGTACGTTGGCGTTTTGTATAAAAAAATTAGTGCAGTCCTTCTCTCGGGCTGCATTTTTTTGTGTTCCTGCGAAAACAGTAAAAAAGATATTGATAATCTTACTTCAAAAAAATTAGGCGTGGAGGAAGCTACCAATGTTGACATCAACTATACATTGGGTGGAAAACCCAAAGCAAAACTGTTATCGCCTTTAATGTGGCGGGTACAGGATACACTGCCTTATGTAGAATTTCCTAAAAAACTGCATGTAGATTTTTTTGATGACTCCGGCAATGTGCAAAGCAAACTGGATGCGCTGTACGGCAAATACTTTGAAAGCAAGAGCCTAGTATTTTTGAAAGACAGTGTACGGGTGATCAATATAAAAGGCGATACCCTGTACTGCAACGAATTGTATTGGGACAGAACAAGGGTTGGAAGAGAATTTTATACCGATAAGCCGGTACGTATCAGAACCCTCACCAAGATCATTGACGGCACGGGAATGGAATCGGCCCAGGATTTTAAGAACTGGCTCATTACCGATTCAAGAGGAAGCGTTATAGTGCCCCGTTCCCAGTTTCCGGAAAATTAAACTTCCCGTAATAGTAAATAGTTTTTCTTTGGGTTATCTTAACTTCGATAGCTCAAAAATGATCACGTATGGAATATCGTCGCCTCGGTAAATCCGGCCTGCAGGTAAGTGTACTTTCTTTTGGAAGCTGGGTAAGCTTCAGTAAACAGATCAATGATAAAGTAGCCGATGAATTAATGGGCATTGCCTATGATAACGGCGTAAATTTTTTCGACAATGCTGAAGTGTATGCATTTGGAGAAAGTGAAAAAATGATGGGCAGGGTATTGAAGAAAAAGAAATGGGACAGAACATCTTATACTGTTTCATCCAAAGCATTTTGGGGATGGCGGGGCGCAGCAAATAAACCCAACCAAACCGGTTGCAGCCGCAAACATTTGATAGAAGCCTGCAATGAAGCATTGCAACGGTTGCAGGTAGATTACCTTGATATGTATTTCTGTCACCGCCCCGATAAACAAACACCTGTGGAAGAAACGGTGTGGGCAATGAACCATCTTATACAACAAGGGAAAGTATTATACTGGGGTACCAGCGAATGGAGTGGCGTAGAAATTATGGAAGCGCATGCAGTAGCACAGCAGTATCGTCTTATTGGCCCAACAATGGAACAGCCGCAATACAATTTATTTGAGCGCAATAAAATAGAAAATGAATTTTTACAGATATTCAAAACTGTTGGTTTGGGCACCACCATCTGGAGCCCGCTGGCATCTGGTTTATTGAGCGGAAAATATAATAATGGTATCCCCAAAGGAAGCCGTTTTGGCCTGGAAGGTTTTGACTGGCTGAAAGAAAGATGGGTGATAGATGATAAAGTAAAGAAAGTAAAAAAGCTGAGTGAGTTAGCGGATAAACTGGGTGTTACTACAGCTGCATTAAGCATTGCCTGGTGCATTAAAAATCCGAATGTGAGTACCGCTATTTTAGGTGCAACAAAAAAGCAACAGCTGCTTGATAATTTAAAAGCACTGGATGTAGTGGCTAAACTTACGCCGGATGTAATGGAAAAGATAGAAACGATCATGAAAACAAAACCGATCTTGCCGGAACATTAATATGAGTACAATAACCCTTTACGGAATACCCAATTGTGACACGACGAAGAAAGCTATGAACTGGCTGAATAAGAATAAAGTGGCTTATACCTTTCATGATTATAAACAGGAAGGTATAGCAAAAGCAAAGCTGGAAGAATGGAACAGCAAAGCAGGATGGGAAGCCTTTTTCAATAAAAGAAGTACAACCTGGAAAGAGTTGCCGGTGGCCGAACAAAATAAAGTAACCGATCTGCCATCAGCAATAAAAGTGATGATGGAACACAACAGTATCATTAAGCGGCCGATAATAGAACATGGCAAAGAACTGATAATAGGATATAATGAAGAAGCAATGAAGCATTTATAAGATCAACGAAATATCATTTTTAATTTCTTAATTTTTTAATCCCTTAATTTTTAATTTATGACACGTAAAGCAACAGCCGTTTGGAACGGAACAGGTAAAGAAGGTTCGGGTAACCTTACCACACAAAGTACTGTATTGAATAAAACACAATACTCTTTTAATTCACGCTTTGCAGATGGTATTGGTACCAACCCTGAAGAGCTGGCGGCTGCAGCGCATGCAGGCTGTTTTACCATGAAGCTGACCTTTGTATTGAATGCAGCAGGATTTACGCCTGAAGAAATTGAAACTACCTGCGGTATAACATTGGAAGATGGCGCTATAACAGAATCGCATCTTGATGTGAAAGCAAGGATACCGGCAATAAGCCAGGAACAATTTGATGCAGCAGTTGCTGATGCAAAGGCAAACTGCCCGATATCAAAATTGTACAACACGAATATCACGCACGAAGCAACGTTAAATTGATAAGTTAATAAGTTGAAAGGTTGATAAGTAGAGGAACCTTGTTAACCTTTCAACTTATCAACCTTTTAACTGGTCAACTACTAATGCATCGCCTCCGAAAGGTCTATCTTCTCCTTCTTCTTTTTATTTCCTCTTACCATTAATACAAATGGCACACAGATGAGGAACATAACACCGAGATATAAGAACACATCCATGTAAGACATTACCGAAGCCTGTTTCATTACCCGGAAATCCATGGACGCATAAGCCGAACGTAATGCTTCGTCGGCAGCCATACCTTTAGCCATGAAATTTTGTTTCATGCCAAGCAACTGTTGCTGCACATTAGCAGAATTATAATCTAAGTGAGAAACGAGATCTGCACGGTGCGTCATGATCTGCCTCGATAAAAAAGTAGAGATCAGTGCAATACCGAATGAGCCGCCCAATTGCCGCATCATACCTGTAAAAGCAGCGCCCTGGCCTATCTGCTGGCCTTTTAAAGTAGATAAAGAAAGTGTGGTGATCGGGATGAACAACATACCCATACCAAGCCCCCGAACGATCAGCATCCAGAAGAAATCATCGGCACTGGTACTGGGTGTCATAATGAAATATCCCCAGATAGTAAAAATAGAGAAGAGCACCATACCTGCAGCAACAAGGTATTGCTGTGGCACGCCTTTTTGCAGCATTCTGCCGATCATCGGCATGGTTATCGCGGTAGTTAAGGCCGCAGGCACCATCAGCATACCAGCCTGGAAGGCAGACCATCCTAATATAGTTTGGGTATAAAGCGGGATAATAAATGTAGAACCATACAATCCAAAGCCCATGATAAACGAAAGGATAGTACCAACCCGCAGGTTGCCGTTCTTAAGTACACGCAATTCTACAATCGGGTTTCTAAACGTAAGCTCCCGCCATATAAAAAAGTAAAGACCCAAAAAAGCAGTAATAGCAAGCCACACAATGGTTTGGCTGTTGAACCAGTCATCTTCCTGTCCTTTTTCCAATACATATTGGAGAGAACCGACAGCTATTGCCAATAACCCGATGCCTAACCAGTCGATATCACGTACCGCACTTTTTTTACCGTATTTCGGACTGCGTACAAACTGCAAGGTTAGTAAGCAGGCAATTATACCGATAGGGATATTGATGTAAAAGATATAGGGCCATGTAGCGTGATCTACGATATAACCGCCTAATGGCGGTCCTAAAGTAGGACCAATGATAACGCCCAGGCCATATATGGCCTGCGCCATGCCTCTTTTTTCTACAGGATAACTTTCTGTGATGATGGTTTGAGAGGTAACCAGCAAGGCGCCGCCGCCAAGTCCTTGTAAAAAGCGGAAAGCAACCAGTTCCCATATGCCTGTAGCATTACCGCATAAAAAAGAGCATATGGTAAAAAGCATTATTGATGCCGCGAAATAATTCCTGCGGCCAAACTGTTGCGAAAGCCAGCTTGTCATCGGTACAATGATAACATTACCGATGGCATATGCGGTGATCACCCAGGCCACTTCATTAAGCGTAGCGCTGAGTGTACCCTGCATATTTTTCAACGCAACGTTTACAATAGTCGTATCCACTATCTCCAGCAAGGCACAAAAGATCGCTGTGATCGTAATGATCACCCGCCTTGAGCCATACTCTACCAACGATTCCATCTGTTGCATACTTTCTTTCTTGATTTTTTTAACCGCTAAGGCACTAAGTCGCAAAGACTTCTTCGTGGCCTTTGCACCTCTGCGGTAAATATCATGCTTAGATTATTAATCTTAATTATTTCGATCTTCGGAATTATCTCCTCCATTTCCTCCCCCTTTGGGGGAGATAGAGGGGGCCTTAATCTAAATGCACATCCACTTCCACATTCATCCCCGCACGTAATTGTTTCAGCAAGGGGTCGTTGCGGTCATTGAATTCTATCTTAACAGGCAAGCGCTGCACGGTTTTTACAAAGTTACCACTGGCGTTATCCGGGGGCAGCAAGGCAAAGCGGCTACCCGTTGCCGGTGAAAAAGAAGTAAGTGTAGCTTCAAAAGGATGATCTTCGTAAGCCGAAACATGTACGGTCACCTTTTGCCCCACTTTCATTTTTTCCAGTTGTGTTTCTTTAAAGTTGGCAACCACCCATACTTCTTCGCTCAATACAATACTGAACAATGATTGACCCGGCTGTACCAATTGACCTGCCTGTACATTTACTTTAGATACAAGCCCTGTTTCCTGCGCCAGCACTACTGCATAACTCAGGTTAAGCTTAGCTTCGGCAACTTCTACTTCACGCTGCTTGATGATGCTGCCTGCTACACCAACCTGCGACGAAGTGGCATTACTTTGTGAGGCAACCGTATTTGTTTGTTGAGATATCTGGTTCTTTTGCTGTACCAGTACATCCAATTGTCTTTCTGCAGTTTGCTTGGCAGCTTCGGCCTGTTCAAACTGCTGTTGTGTAATTGAATGATCTTTTATAAGATTAGCGTACCTGTTATAATCCTGTGTAGTGCGCCATACGTTTACTTTAGCCGTTTCTATCTGTGCATCAATGATGCTTACGCCAGCCTGTGTACTGGCGATAGTAGCACGGGATGCATTGGTATTAGCCTGTGCAGCGCCAAAATTGCTTTGTGCGGTGCTTAGTGCAGCTTCTGCCTGCTGTACACGTAAAGCAAGATCACGGTCATCTAAAATGATAAGGGTGTCGCCTTTTTTTACCATCTGGTTATCTTTCACCCTCACTTCTTTTATATAGCCGCCTACACGTGGTATAACGGGGCTGATATTTGCTTCTACCTGTGCATCATCTGTTTCTTCATGATGCTTGCCATGATTATATTTACTGTAGCCAAACCATCCGCCAGCAATTACGAGTGCTATCAGAACGATAAGGAAACCTTTACTGCGTTTTTTTGGAGCTGCCGGTTTTGGTTGTTCATTTACTTGTTCCTGTGCCATAAAATATTATTGATTATTAAGTAGTTTTTATTAATTGGTTAAGAGTCCTGCGGTTTGTAATAATTTATTGTATGCCACTACTGCATCAGCTTTTGCATTGGCAACATTCAGTTTTGCCTGTAATTGTGCTACGTCTGCATCAAGCAATTCAGTGGTGGTTGATAAAGCGTTATCGTATTTATTTTTAGTGATGCGGTAATTTTCATTAGCCTGTTCTACAGCTTTGTTATACACTTCTATCTTTTTTTCGCTCACTAAATAATTTTGATAGGCCTGGTTGATCTGCAGGCGGATATTATCGTTCAGCATTTCCTGGCTGGCAGCTATCTGTTGCGATCTTGCTTCTGCCTGTGCTATTTTCGATTTGTTCTTCCATAAAGAAGAGATATTGTATTTGATACCAACCCCGATATTTACTGCATTGTAAACCGAAAAGAATTTCGGGATATCAGCGGCGATATAACCGCCCGTTAATGCGATAGAAGGGTATTGATCGCTTTTTACAGACTTGATACCAAGATCAGCAGCTTTTTTACGAAAGCTTAATGCAGCCAAATCGTGGCGGCTTTGCATAGCCAGTTGCTCATACTCATCAATTGTTTTTACACTGTTAGCCTGCAATAAACTTGTTGAGTCGGGCAGCAGCGCAGTTTGTTCCGGCAGCCCCAGCATCAGGTTCATATTCACTGTTGCCAGTTTATAATTGCTTTCTGCATCCAGTAAGGTTAATTCCACGTTGCTGGATTGCAATTCGGCTTTCAGCAATTCATTCCTTGCCAGCAAACCGTTCTTTTCAAGGCTGCTGAAATCTTTTACCCGCTGGTTGGATTGACTTAAATTTTCTTTTACCAAAACAACAGCGGCGCTTGCTTTGGCCAAATTGCTGTAAGCGCTGATGATATTCATGATCACGCCTTCCTTATTATCATCGGCATCAAGCTTTGCGGCTTCGGCTAAATATTTAGCAGATTCAATTCCGTATTTAATTTTACCACCTGTATAAAGCGGTAAAGAAACATTGGCAAGGCCATAAATAGCCTGCGATACTTTTGGTCCGCCGCTGCCGCCGTTGTCACTGGATTTGAGGTCGATGTTTGGTTTTACAGGCAAATAAAGATAAGAGCCGCTTACGCTTGCATCGGGCAGTTTTCTTTCTTCTGCTTCTTTAACAGCAGCTGTTGCTTCAGCTATCTTTGCCTTATTATTCTTCAGTGCTTTACTGTTGGTAATGCCAAGGTCAATGGCTTCTTTCAATGTGATCTTCCTGGTTTCCTGCGCTTTCACAGTGGTGATACCGGTTAAAAAGAACAGTCCTGATAATACGATTGTTATGATTTGTCTATGCTTCATTGGTTAAGATATCTTTGAATAGTTTTTTTATATGTATGCTCAGTTTACGTTTTATAAGTGTGTTGAACTCATCATCAGGCATTGATTCCAGCTTATTGAATTCCCTGTAAAACTCCCGGTATATCATCGTTTGCCACACCGTACCCACCATGGTGTTTACCATCAACATCACATCTACCTTCTTTTTAAAAACACCTTTCTTTTGCCCATCCTTTATTAACTCGGTGACGAGTTCGGCATTGCGGATCTTCAATTGACGCCCTGCATTGATGATGGTAGCATTTTTTTTCACCAGTTGCTCGGTTACCATGATCTTAAAAAAGCACTCTTTATTTGATACCCGCTCAATATGCTCATCTATCAGCATGTTCATTTTTTGAAGGGGCTCGATGGAATTGTCTTTCATCAGGTTCTCTATCCGCATTTTTACCGAACCGATCCTTACTTCAAAGATCGCTTCCATCAATTTTTCTTTAGAACCGAAATAGTAAGATATCATAGCCACATTTATGCCAGCTTCATCTGCAACATCACGTACAGAAGTACCATCAAAACCCTTTTCGGCAAACAGGCGCTCTGCTGTTTCGATGATCTGTAATTGTTTCTCATTAAATTCCATAAACTCAAATTAAAGGCGCAAAGTTAAACAACTGTTTAATATTAATCAAACATTTGTTTAATTTTTTTTGAAAAATTTCCGGCTGCCGCTTTTGTAGTAGTTTTGAAGCAAACAAACTGCACATGTCTTTTCAAGGTAAAACAGTACTGATAACAGGTGCCAGCCGCGGTATTGGCAAAGCGATAGGATTAAAACTGGCAAAAGAAGGCGCTAATATTGTGATCGCTTCCAAAAGCGTGGAGGAAAACCCCAAACTGGGCGGTACTATTTACTCTGCTGCTGCAGAAATGGAACAGGCAGGCGGGAAAGCCCTGGCGGTACAATGCGATATCCGCTTTGAGGACCAGGTACAGCATGTAGTGTATAAAGCCGTTGAAGCATTCGGCGGAATTGATATCGTAGTGAACAATGCTTCAGCGATTAATTTATCTACAACAGAAAATATAGAACCCAAGCGGTTCGACCTGATGTATGACATCAATGTAAGGGGAACATTCTTTGTAAGTAAGGCCTGCATTCCTCATCTTAAAAAAAGCACCAATGCACATATACTCAATCTTTCGCCGCCGGTAAATATGGATATGAAGTGGTTCAAAAATCACCTGGCCTATACCATCAGCAAATACAATATGAGTATGATAGCCATGGGACTTGCCGCAGAATTGAAACAATATCACATTGCTGTAAATGCACTTTGGCCACGTACTACCATTGCCACTGCTGCTGTAAATAACCTGCTTGGCGGGGAAATGCTGATGAAGATGAGCCGTACGGTGGATATCATTGCTGATGCAGCTTTTTACATACTTTCCAGGCCTGCTGCCGAATGCACAGGCAATACTTTTATTGATGAACAGGTACTGGCAAAGGAAGGCATTACCGACTTTGATAAATATTCTGTTGTGCCCGGCGGGCAACTGTATAACGATCTCTTTGTTTAAATTTCATAACATTTTTTAGATTGTTAATCAGCCCTTTCCGGCTGCAAAGCGGCTATGCGCCTTCATCATGGCATAATCGTTGATTGACGACAATAGTTTTCTTTTTCTGTTAAAAAAAAACTAATTCCATTTTTGATATGATGAACGGTAACATTTTGGCGTTATGTACGTTTAATTTCGTATTGTCATTACTGTGTAAACAGCAATGACCTACTCAACCAAACCTGTATAGCCATGAATTTTTTAAAAGCCAAAGCTTTAGCCGTTTGTTTATTGCTTACCACGGCGGCTTTCTGCCAATCGGAAAAAAAGAAACTGCCGATCAAAAAAACACATTCGCCCATAAAAATAGATGGAATCCTGAATGAAGCTGCCTGGAAAGATGCTCCCGTTGCCGATAAATTTGTAGAGATAAGACCAACACCATTTAAAATGGAAAGTGATAATCCTACCGAGGTATATTTTCTTTACGATAATGAAGGCTTATATGTTGGCGGTTACCTTCATGAAAAATACAAAGACAGTATTGCCGCTGAATTGAATGGCCGGGATGGTTTTGGTAATAACGATTTTATAGGCGTTGTGCTGGATACTTATTACGATAAGCTTAATGGCTTTGAATATTTTGTTACGCCGCTGGGCGAACAGATGGATGCGAAACAATCGCCAAGCGGTGGTGAAGATTTTAGCTGGAATGCTGTTTGGCAAAGCGCCTGCAAAATGCAGAATGATGGCTGGAGTTTTGAAATGTTCATTCCTTATTCTGCCATACGTTTTGGTAAAAAGAAAGAACAGGATTGGGGACTGAATATTGTACGGCGCCGGCAAAAGAGCGGGCAGCAATTATTCTGGCAACCGCTTGATCCGAAAGTAAACGGATTTTTAACCCAGGAAGGTTTGCTTACCGGTATAGAAGATATAAAGCCACCGTTGCGGTTACAGTTTTCTCCTTATTTATCTACTTATATAAATCACGACGGTACTGCACCGGAAGGGGTGAAAAAGACTACTGCTACCATCAATGGCGGTATGGATGTAAAGTATGGCATCAACCAGGCATTTACGCTGGATATGACACTGATCCCGGATTTTGGGCAGGTGCAAACCGATAACCGCATTTTAAATCTTTCTCCTTTTGAAACAAAGTTTGCAGAGAACCGGGCATTCTTTACAGAAGGAACGGAGTTGTTCAATAAAGGCAATCTTTTTTACAGCCGCCGCATTGGTGTTGAGCCAAGCTATAGTAAAGGTGTAGAGTCATCAGCATCAGATTCTACTATAGAATATCCTGCACAGGCAAAGATCATTAACGCTACTAAAGTGAGCGGCCGTACACAAAAAGGATTGGGTATTGCCATGCTTAATGCCATTACACAGCAACAAACTGCAACAGTGCTGGACAGGGTTACCGGCCAAACCCGTGAAGTGGAAAATATGCCGCTCACTAATTACAACATATTTGTACTGGATCAAACGCTGAAACATAACAGCAGTGTATCATTAGTAAATACCAGCGTGCTGCGGAGTGGAAGTGACCGCGATGCCAATGTTACATCGGGGCTATTTGATTTCAACAATAAAAAGAACGTATGGAATTTTGGAGGCAATGTCAGTGTAAGCAATATTATAGAGGCCAATAAAACAACAACCGGCTACGCACATAATCTCTATTTCGGTAAAACAAGCGGCCGTTTACTTTTTAACGTGTACCAGGATCTTTATGATGATAAATATGATAAGAGCGATCTTGGTTATTTTACCAATAACAACTACATGGAAGAAGGCCTTTGGGTGGCCTACCGCTGGATAAAACCCAGGAACTGGTACAACCAGATACAGATCAACTATAATCTTTGGTATGACCGTTTGGTAAAGCCAATGGACCTGTTGAAAAGAAAGGAAATGATGTACCAGGGTGGTGGTACCAATGTTAATGGTAATGCGCAAACGAAAAAATTATGGTGGGTTGGCTTCAGCATCAACGCCTCGCCTAGGTACAATGATTTTTACGAAGCAAGAACACCGGGAAGAGTATTCAGGAACACCGGAAGCTGGAGTGTGAACTTATGGTATGAAGGTAATGCAGCAAAGAAACTTTCGGGTACAGTGAACCTCACCACCGGCGAAGGCGGGATATTTCACCGAAAAACGTATGAAACTACGCTTACAGGAAAGGTTCGTTTCAGCAGCAAATTCTCTATTGATCAATCGGTGTATATTTCCAATGTTACTGATCAGCCGGGCTTTGCAGGATCGGACACTACTATCACCGGCACACCAAGCATTATTTTCTCCCGCAGGGATGTGAAAACTGTAGAGAATATTTTCAACCTGAAATATAGCTTTACCAACCGCATGGGCCTTACATTAAGAGCAAGGCATTACTGGAGCAAGGTTGATCCTAAGCAGTTTTACGAACTGAACCAGTATGGTGATCTTCAAACACCAAGCAAGCCATTTACAGAGAATGTGAACCAGAACTATAATTTTTTCAGTGTAGATATGGTGTACAACTGGCAATTTGCACAAGGAAGCTTCTTTACGGTAGTATGGAAGGATATTGCGGATGATTTCACCACCAGGTTTGAAAAGAACTATGTAAAGAATTTTGGTAAAACAATCAGCGGCGACCAATTTACCAGTCTCTCTGTAAAAGTGATCTACTTTTTAGATTACCTCACGTTTAAGAACAATCATAAAAAGAAGAAAGAAAAAGCATAACATAAAAAGCCCCGGAAACTTCCGGGGCTTTTTATGTTATTTGTTAGAAGAATTATTCCCGATCAATATGGCAGCCATCGCCAGCCCCACATCTTTCAGCAAATTTCCCAATGCTGCTGTTTGCGCCATGCCTTCGCTGTTGGTTACCAGTTTTAAATGAATGGCAAATACAAATATTAACAACATCAGTGCCAGCAGGTAGCAGGCTGCTCTTGCAAATTTGTTGATGATGATCGCCAGTGCCGCAGCTATCAATGCTGCGCCGGTAACATATATCCATATGCTGCCATCGCCAGGCATATAAGAAGGAACATAAGGCCCCATATCTTTCGCATACATTAAATGATTAACACCAAAATAGCCCATTACCAAAGCATAGATGATAGCAGCTACCCTGTTTGGAATAAGATTGTTCATAATTAGTTGTTTTTGATTAGGCCAATAAAATAGAAATTATAATTCACCTATGCAATAGGGAAAACCCTGCTGTGTGTAAGATGTGTACACCTGCTTACAAAAAAAGGCTGCACTTAATGCAGCCTTTGATCTCTTTTTAAAACAGGTTTATTTAAGCATTGCCTTATTCACCGGTTTTTCCAGTAAATATTTATAGATGAATTGTGTTTTTAAATTTTGAAAATGAGCGCCTTTATTTCCGCCCCAGCCATGTCTTCCGCCGGGGTAGATCATGAATTCAAAATCTTTTTTAGCATCCTCCAGTTTACTGATAAGCTGTAAACTGTTTTGCATGTGCACGTTATCATCAATACCGCCGTGTACGATCTGCAGGCCGCCTTTATACCGGTCTATATAGCTAAGTACCGAACTGTTCTTGTAGCCTTCAGGATTATTGGCCGGTGTTCCCATATAGCGTTCGGTATAATGACTGTCGTACAATGTCCAGTCTACCACGCTGCCACCCGCCATTCCATAAGTAAATACATCGCTGGCATATGTTAATGCATAACAACTCATATACCCACCATAGCTAAAGCCAGTAATACATATTTTTTTAGGATCAGCACTGCCGTTAGCTATTAAATATTTTACCATGGTAGTATAATCCTTCATTTCCCAATAGCCAAGATTGTGGTACATATAGTTAACGCCTTCTTTGCCGAAGTGACCGCTGGCACGATGGTCCATCGCTACCTGTATCAACCCTTCTTTAGCATACCATTGCTGTGTGCCGCTCAGTTGAAAAGCATCCGAAACAGTGCCTGCATCCGGGCCGCCATAAATAGAGATCAGTACAGGATATTTTTTACCCGGCTCCATATTCAGCGGCCAGGTAACTTTCATTGGCAGATCATATAAGCCGTCATCGCTTTTTACACGTATCAGTTCTGTTTTTGCTAAAGTATAGTTATCATAGTCAGGTCCTTTGGCATCTGCCAGTTCTTTGATAACCTTTCCTTTGTTATTCAATAATGCCATGCGGTTTGGCGTAGCAGTATTGCCATAAGTAGTAATAAAATATTCTCTTTTTGGCGAAGCATTGATAAACGGATGATTGTAATTACCGAATGTTAAGCGCTGCAGATTTTTCCCGTTAAGATCAACACGATAATAATCCCTTGTTGCAGAATTTTCTTTGCTGCGGGCAGTAAAATAAACAACGTTGTTCTTTTCATCAATATAATCAATACCGGTTACGGTGTATTTTCCTGAAGTAACAGCATTGATAAGCTTACCGTTATTATCATAATAATATAACTGCTTCCAGCCGGTAGCATCGCTTGTTAAAATAAAGCCTTTTCCATTCTGTAAAAAAGTAAGGCGATCGTTATCATCCAGGTCTATCCAGGTCTTTTGTTTTTCATTATAAAATTCTTTTTTACTGCCGTTGCTGATATCTACCTGGTAAATGATAAGGTTATCCTGCAGGCGGTTCATCCACTGTACCAGCAAAGCACCATCGGGTTTCCAGTAAGGCATTCCAAAATACTGGTCATCATTCTCATTAAAATCGCTCCATACTGTTGCACCACCATCAGGAGAAATGATACCTACTTTTACGGTTGGGTTAGGGTCGCCCACTTTTGGATAATGCTCTTTTTCAACAGTGCCGTGTAAGCCGCTTTCGCTGGTAATAGTGAATACCGGAACATTGGTATCATCGCTGCGGAAATAGGCCAGGTGCTTGCTATCGGGGCTCCACCAGAATGCTTTATGGGCAGTTGCTCTTCCCAATATCTCTTCCATATATACCCAGCTTGAATAGCCATTCAATATCAGTTCGGTACCATCAGTAGTAAGCTGTGTTTCTTTTTTTGTGGTAAGATTGACGGTATATAAATTATTATTCTTGGTATAGGCCACATAATTATTATCCGGGCTTAGCGTAGGATTTACTTCTTTGGCCGAATCGCTGGTAAGGCGCACATCGCCTGAACTTGTTTTCAGATAAAGATCATTTCCTTTGGTAGTGATCTCGGGTTTTACAGTTGCGACAGCTTTATTATCTGCAGGGGCAGTGTATTCTGTTTCAGTACCTGTTTTGCAATCGAGCAAAAAACTTTTGCCATCCCTGCGAAGGATGACGTGTGTATCATCCACCCAGGCACCAGCCTGTGGCAATGGATTAAGGATACCTTTAAACGTTCCTTTAAAATAATTTTCATCTGTGAGCTCCTTTTTTTGAGATCGGGCAGATAAGGAAAAGACAGCCAAAGCCATAACAGCAGCGGATCTTTTTGCAAATAGTAGCATGTTTAAAAAGATTTGGTGGTTGAAAAGCCAAGATAGTTTTTTTGGGATAAATAGGAAAGGGAATGTGATGAGTGGATTAGGAGCAGATTGTTATAATTAGGAAAGGGATAGGAGTTTGGTATGGGTTTAAAAATTAACCATTAACTTTGTATTCAAGTCTGCTGTGCATGAACCCCGACTTCATGTCGTTGAAGGGTAACCTTCTTAGTGCATCGGTAGGCTTATTTTATTTATAACAGTCAGTGGGTTTTTGGGAGTATAAAAATTCCTGCTTCCTTCATATTTGGTATAGTCATAGATATCAGCTACCAACTTTATTTTATCCTTTAGATAATTATAATATCTTATTTCGCCTCTTTCAAAAACCCTTTGTATGCTCCAGCAAAAATAGTCGGCAACATTAAGAAGAGGTTCTGATAAATGGTTCTGTACATTAAAGACAACATTTGTTTCGACAGATTTATCTGCCCTTTTCTTTTCATTAAACCGGCTAACTGCTTTTGTTAGTGCTATTGCAAGATTAGCATTACGGGTACTTTTGCCTCTTTGCGCAATATTTAAAACGAGTTTATTTCCTAAAGAAAGTTTGTTTTTCAGCAAATGCGAAAGTAGATCAGCATAAAACTCCTGTTCTTTTCCATGGTGTTTTTTCTCATAGATCAAAGGATTTTTTCTCGCCACTACACATTCAAAACTACAATCAATGTTATCAATAAATTCATAAAACAGTTTTCTCACCTCAGGCACATCATCTGTTGCGTGGAAATAATATCCATCGTTCAATATTTTCTTTTGAATGCTTGGAATATCCTTGAAATAAAGGTCGTTTATTACTTTGCTTTTGAGTTCAATGATCCTGGCCCTAAGAGGTTCAATCGGTTCCTTAAATTTTACCATTCCTAAAATAAAAGATAAAGAAACTCCTTGTTGACCTATGATGGGAAGTTTACCTGTGCCAAAAAAAGTTGTATCTCCTGCTTCGTCTAAATATCTGTGATATGTCTTTAAACCATCCATTTTCCATTCTTTAATAACTTATTACCTATTCAAAACTCTCCGGTCTCATCATCGGGAAGAACAGCACATCCTGTATAGAATGCTGATCGGTCAGTAGCATACATATCCTGTCTATACCAAAACCGATACCGCTTGTTGGCGGCATACCATATTCCAGCGCACGTAAAAAATCATGATCAATAAACATCGCTTCATCATCGCCACGTTCCATCAGTTTCACTTGTTCTTCAAAACGTTCCCGCTGATCAATCGGATCGTTCAGTTCCGAATAAGCATTGGCAATTTCCTTACCGTTGCACATCAGCTCAAAACGCTCTACCAGCCCGGGTTTGCTGCGGTGCTTCTTGGTAAGCGGACTCATTTCTACCGGGTAATCTGTAATAAAGGTTGGCTGTACATAATGATGTTCACATTTACCGCCGAATATCTCATCGATCAGTTTTCCCTTACCCCATTTTTCATCTGCATGTATCTTTAATTCGCGGCAAACATTCCTGATGCCATCCTCATCCATTTCGCTGATATCAAAACCGGTATGTTCTTTAATGGCATCATACATGGTTATCCTTTTGTACGGTGCTTTAAAATTTATTTCTTTTCCATCTACCATTGCTACTGACGAGCCGTTGGTAGCAATAGCTGCTTTTTCCAGCAACTGTTCTGTTGTTTCCATCATCCACTCATAATCTTTATAGGCTACATAAAATTCCAATACGGTAAATTCAGGGTTATGTGTACGGTCCATACCTTCATTACGAAAGTTGCGGCTGAATTCATACACCCATTCAAAGCCACCAACGATCAGTCTTTTCAAATACAATTCATTAGCGATACGCATGTACATAGGTACATCCAGCGCATTATGATGTGTGGTGAATGGCCTTGCTGCTGCACCGCCGGGAATAGATTGCAACACCGGTGTATCTACTTCCAGCGCACCCCGCTCATTTAAAAATTCACGAATGGCATTCATCATTTTAGTGCGCTTGATGAATGTTTCTTTTACACCTGGGTTTACAATAAGATCAGCATAACGCTGGCGGTAGCGGAATTCAGGATCGGTTACTTCATCAAATGCTTCGCCATCTTTTTCTTTTACGATAGGTAACGGGCGCAATGATTTTGTAAGAATAGAAAACTCTTTTACATGGATGGATGTCTCTCCGGTTTTGGTAGTAAATACAAATCCTTTGATACCAACGATATCGCCAATATCCACTAATTTTTTCCAAACGGTTTGATACAATGTTTTATCCTCGCCGGGGCAAATATCATCCTGTTTGATATAGAACTGTATCTTGCCCACACTATCCTGTATCACCGCGAAATTGGCCTTGCCCATATCACGAACGCTCATGATGCGGCCTGCAATGCACACATCTGCAAACTGCTCTTTATTTTCGTCGCCTTTATAATGCTCTTTTATATATACTGAAGTGGTATTTATTGGATATAAAGCTGCAGGATAGGCATTGATACCCAGTTTGGTAAGTTCCTGTAATTTTTCCCTGCGAATGATCTCCTGCTCGGATAAATGCTGTGTGCTCATGTGTTTGCTGAAAATATTTTTTTTGCGAAGATACCGCATGCAACCCATTTATGGATTTTATGATCTTATAAGGTAGTTTTTTAGCCGTAAACTGCTAATATGGGTTCACATTAGTATTTTGGGGCTGAGAAAAACCAATAGTTGTAAAAAATTAAAAAGTAAACATGAAAAAGATCTTTACGATTGCTGTTGTTGCAACCCTGTTAAGCGGGTGCGACGCATTAAAAACATTGCCGCAAATGGGCGGTACAGGTGGAGGAACAGTTACAGAAGCTGAAGCAGGGCAAGGTATCAAAGAGGCACTGAGCCAGGGGCTGGTTAAAGCCGTACTGCGGCTTAATAAGGAAGATGGTTTTTTTAAAGATGCCTTGTATAAGATATTGTTGCCGCCTGATGCTAAAAAGATCGAGAATACCTTACGTGATATTGGCTTTGGTAAAATGGTAGATAAAGCGATCCTGCAGATCAACCGTGGCGCAGAAGATGCTGCCGGTTATGCAAAACCTATTTTTGTGGATGCTATTAAAAGCATGACCCTTAGTGATGCGATCGGTTTGGTAAGAAACGGCGATACCAGCGCCACACATTTTTTCAGGGTGAAAACGACAGATAAATTAATAGCCGCATTTTTACCCGTGATAAAATCATCCCTGGATAAAGTAGATGCTACCAAATATTACGGAGACATTGTAACGAAGTACAACAATTTTCCTACCACAATAAAAAAGATAAATCCTGACCTGCCGAATTTTGTTACTAATAAAGTAACGGCTGCTTTATTTGACCTGGTGGCCGTGGAAGAAAAAAATATACGCACAAATATTGCTGCAAGAACAACAGATATTTTGAGAAAAGTATTTGGCGGCGGCTGGTAAAAATTATTCTTTAAAAAACTCACGGGCTGCTTTTACACCATTATCGTAAAGCAGCCTTTTTTCTGCATCTTTCATTTTCTTTATCCTGGAGTTGATATTGCCATAGCTTACATAGATAGTGCGCCCACGCTCGTTTTCAAGATTGGGATATTTTCTTGCCAGTGTTTCCATTAAAAGATTGGAAAAGGCAACTACATATTCACTAAGGTCATGCGGATCATAAGGCGGTATGGCTATAGAATTATTATGCAATGAATCGATCTGTTCAGGGCGTTCCAGTTTAATACCTAATGTAGCAGGGTTCAATTTTGCACTGAAACAAAGCAGCGGGTTGACCCTGTTCTCACAACTGTCGAACATACTGATGGGGTAATTGCAAAGCATACCGCCATCTACATAATAATTTATAAAAGAAGTAGAGTCGCCCTTTTTTATTTTTTGCAACCTGTCATCCAGTGCAATAGGTTGAAAGTAAAAAGGAATGCCGCCACTGATGCGGACAGCGAGAGCTACCGGCATATCGGGTGTATGTTCATAAGAAAATATTTCCAGCTGCTGTTTGCTGATATTGGTGCCGGTGCAATAAAGATCTTTGTATAATTTATTCTGAAGATGCAGTGCATGCAATTCTTTAAAGGTGAGCTCTTCATTTCCTGTTTTATTTTTCACCAGCTCTTTCAGCCAGCTCTCAAAACGGTCGCCTTTATAGATTCCGAATTTATGTTTCACTCTTCCGTACTTGCCGATAACACCGCCTTTGCCATCATTGAAACGCTCTATCGGTAACTCCATCAATATGCTATCAATATCTTTTGCAGAATAACCAATCGATATCATTAAACCGGCAATGGCGCCAGCAGAAGAACCGGCGACCTTTTCTATATTTTGTAAAACACTTTTTTCTTCCAGTACCTTAAATGCGCCGGCATAAGCAATACCACGAACACCGCCACCTTCAAGCGCAAGATTTTTGTAAATATTTTTTTGCTGGCAGAATGCAAAGCAGGGAATAAATAAACAAAGCAGCGTTTTCTTCATGCCGTAAAAGTAAAGGCAGCGACGTTAAAGGAAAACTAATTTTCTGCTGCCAGTAATATCTGCCAGGCCTCATTTACTTTTCCTGCATCTAACAGCTCTTTTGCATAACGGTGCAGTTCTTTTTCCATATCATCGGGATTGATGGAATAATACTGGATGATATTCTTCAGCTTATCATCATTAAATGCCGGATCAACCGTTGGCATATCATGTACATTGGCTAATTGCCCTAAATTATTTCCTGTAAGTATAGTGCTGTTGCGGATTGAAGCCGGCAGTATATCCACCCCAATGCCTAATTGCATGTTGGGTTTTTCTACTTCAAAGATAGTATCGGCATTAACCCTCGTGTACCAGTTGCCGCCAAGTCTTGCTACCAGGTCCAGCTTGCGCTGATCTATTTTTCCTTCTGCATTCAAACAGCTTTCATCAATATGCATCATCAAAACTTCTGCGATCACTAAATTGCCGGCGCCGCCTTCTGTTCCTAATGGTTTTACTTCAATTACTTTACATTCCAGTTGCACCGGGCTTTCTTTTACACGTGGTGGTTTTATCAATTGCGAAGGCTCTTTGGTAAAGCCTGTTTTTTCAAACTCATCTACCCCCTTCGGAAATTCGCAGCTGCTAAGACTGGTTTGCTGTACCATAGCATAGCTTACTATATTAATAGCTACTTCCGGCACTTCCAGTACATTTTGTAAGGTATGTTTGGTGGTATTATCCCGTACCCTTCTTGCCGGCGAAAAAACAACGATCGGCGGATTGGAAGAAAACATATTGAAAAAACTGAACGGGCTAAGGTTGACTTTGCCTGCTGCATCCATAGTTGATGCAAAACAGATGGGACGTGGCGCAATGGCATGCTGTAAAAAATTCTGTACGTCAGCAGGTTTGGTATTTTTTAGGTTGAGAGATAACATGAGCTTTGTTTTTTCACCGCAGAGAGCTGAGTTAAAAGGAGTTTTCGCAGAGGTATTTTAAAACCTGTGAACAACTCTTTTAAATCCATCTTTCAAAAGCGGGACATTAAAATTAATCAGGTATCCTAAATTCTTATTGTACAATTTCAAATAAGTTATTAGCTGTGCAGTAAAGATTGGAGATAAACCTTCTGATGATTTTGTTTCGATTATTATTTCATTCTCCACCAAAAGATCAATTTCATAAGCTTTGCCTAAAAGCACATCTTTGTATACTAACTCAACCGGCACATGGGCTCTGACATATAAGTCACGTAGCTCCAACTCTTTTTTTAATGCAATACGATAAGCAGATTCTAAAAGTCCTGGTCCCAATTCTCTATGTACTGTTATAGCAGCATCCAGTATGATGCCACCAATCTCATTCAATTTTTCTCTTGTCATTTGATTCTTATATCTCAGCGAAAACTCTTTTTAACTCAGCTCTCTGCGGTAAAACCCTATCCTTTTTTCAACCCTAAAATACTAAACTCACTCTCATCCTTCACTATCGTATTACTCAACTTTCCTAATCCATCAATTTCCATTTCCACCACGTCACCTTCTTTCAGCCATTGTTCTGTATAATTTGCATCATTCAATTTACCCGTGCCGTTCAGTTCCAAAAAGCAACCCGTACCAACGGTTCCGCTGCCGATCACATCGCCGGGCCAAAGATCAACACCATAGCTGCAGCGCTCAATGATCTCCGCAAAGGTCCAGTCCATATCACTTACATTGCCCTCGCTCACCTGCACACCATTTACCCAACATTTCATCGGTAAGTTCCAGGCCTTGCCCGTATGGTTCTCTTTACAAGGCACTTCAAACTGTTCCAGTTCATCCAATGTCACCAGCATAGGGCCGATCACCGTACTGAAATCCTTACCCTTTGCCGGGCCCAGGTTCAGCAGCATTTCTTCCATCTGCAATTTTCTTGCACTCATATCATTCATGATCATCAGTCCGCCGATATATTCATCCGCTTCAGCAGCAGGTACATTTCTTCCCGGCTTGCAGATCACTATGGCCGCTTCCAGTTCAAAATCAAGCTTTTCAAAATGATCAGGCATGCAGACAATATCACCCGGTCCCTGGATACTGTTGTGATTGGTAAAATAAAAAATGGGGTATTGGTCAAATTCAGGTATCATATCCACCTTGCGGTTGCGCCTTGCAGCAGCCACATGCTGGCGAAACGCATAGCCATCGCGGCAGCTGGTAGGGTGAGGAACGGGAGCAATGATCTCGGCTTCTTCATACGGTACGGCCAGCGAACTCCTGGTAAGCCCATCTCTTATCTTTAATTCGGCGGCCCTTGCAATCGGCATCACATCTTCCCAATAATTTAAGAACATAGCCATGCTCATGGGCAGATCGGGATGCAGAGAATCCATATCATATAAATTGCCTTCAACCAGCAAAGCCAGCTGTTCGTGCCCCTCTTTAAGGTAGGTAACTAATTTCATGTAAATATGTTAAGAAAGCAAATTTAGTATTAGCCATTACATGTAAAAAAAATGATTTAGTATATTTGCATAAGTAATTTATAAGCCATGGAATTTGAAAAGATATATAATAAAGGACAGGCGCAGCTATTCAGAAATCAGTACCTGGAATATTTAACCAAAACACACCCGTTGGTTATATGGGGTATGTATGTACCCATTGTAGGTGTTATGCTTTGGTATAGCATTGCAATATTGAGTTACAGTATTCTAAATTCAGCATTGATATTTTTGGCAGGCATGTTCTTTTGGAGCCTTTTTGAATACATCATGCACCGTTTCGTTTTTCACTATGTTGCACATACAGAGCGTGGCAAAAAGATAAATTATATTTTGCACGGCAACCACCACGAATACCCAAGAGACAAGCAACGGTTGTTCATGCCTGCAGTGCCAAGCCTCATTTTAGCATCAACTATTTTTGCGTTGATGTATTTTATAACCCTTTTGTTTGGTGCTAATAATTATGTGTTTGCTTTCTTCCCCGGCTTTATGATCGGTTACCTTATTTATGGTAGTATGCATTACGCCATACATGCCTGGAACCCGCCATTCAAATGGATGAAAGGTTTATGGCGCAATCATCATCTTCATCATTATAAGCAGGATCACCGCGGCTTTGGCGTAAGCTCAACTTTGTGGGACCATGTATTTGGAACTATGTTCGATCTGAAAAATGAAAAAGACGACAAAGAAAAAGTTAAGGAACTGATGTTCAAATAAAAGCCTCTTTATTCACCACAAAGACGCAGAGACGCAAAGGTCACGAAAAAACTCTTTGCGAAACTTCGCGACTTAGTGCCTTAGCGGTTAAAAGCGTAATTAAATAATCACCATTTTTCTTCCTCATTAAAATCATTATCCTCTTTTTTAAAGAGCTGGCGGGTTTTTACTTTCTCCGCTTCTCTTTCCAGCATCAGGTTCACAATAGTTTCAGCAGCATCTGCATCCGGAAATTCTTTTAAAAGCGTATTGATCTTTGTTTCGCTTACATCAATACGATATAATATGCTCACCAGCTTTTCAAAATCTTTAATGATAAGTTCATTCACTCTGTCAATCAGCAATTGCCTGTCTGCAGCAAAATTGTTTACCTCTACGGGCAGCCCAAGTTCTTTGGCAACAGCATTATTTATATTTTCTTCCGCCATTTTATAATTGATAATTAAAGCTAAGTAAAGAAAGTGTAGCAGCATATATTTATCTACGATTTGATTCGTACATTTGACCCTTGAAAATAAATTTCTTAACCTTTTCCAACCTTTTTAAGGTTTCGTTCTCTTATAATAGTACACATCTATTTGGAACCAGCTAACACTATACAGACTGCTATCATCGAAAAAGCTGTTCGTGGAGATGTAGATGCCCAGGCCTGGCTTTACCAGCAATATGCCAAAGCCATGTTCAACATCTGCATCCGCATGGCCGGTAACCGTAGTGATGCCGAAGATATTTTACAGGATGCTTTTATACAGGCTTTTAAAAATATCCAGCAATTGAAAGTTCTTGAAAATTTTGGTGGCTGGCTAAAGCGGGTTGTTGTTAACCAATGCATCAGTTATAGCAGAAAATCTTTTTACTGGGATGATTGGGAAGAAAATGATAAAGAAATACCGGAGGAGCAAACAAATGCATGGTGGCAATCTATAAGTTTAGAGATGTTGCATGCTGCTATTAAAAAATTACCCGAAGGCTGCCGGCAAGTGTTCGTGTTATTTGCAATGGAAGATTATTCGCATAAAGAAATTGCTGATAACCTGGGTATATCAGAAAGCACCAGCAAAAGTCAATATCACCGGGCACGACAGTTATTGAAAGAAAAAATTACAACACAAATCTCCATATATGGATGAGTTAAAAAAATATTTACACGAAAACCGCACCGGCTTGGATGCAGACCTGCCCCCGGCTGATATGTGGCAGCGAATAACAAAAGAAGAAACTATACAGAAACCTGCCGGCAAAATACTACGCATAAGCTTTCAGTTTGCCGCTGCAGCATGTGTGCTGGCTGTACTATTCTTTGGTGTAAAATGGATGACAACGGATACAACGACAACTACACCAACAGCCATCAACGATCCTCTTCCTGTAAAAATTCAAAAAGATCCGCTGCAAAAAGAAAACCTTGCAATACAGTCAGAACATGATACTGCCAATACACCGGTTACTATAAATAAAAATACAGAGCCAACACCGGATGCCTTACTGGAAGATTTTCAACGCACATACGGCAGTATTGTAAAAATGCAGCTCAACAGCATTCGCCGTACACCTGTATTGGGAGAAGAACCCGGTTATTTCAACGATTTCAGATCCATGCTCAACCAGATGGATATAGATGAAGCCGTTATAAAAACAAACATGAAAGCCAATGGGGTAACGGCGCAACTGCTTGAACAGCTTATCAATGTGTATCAGCAAAAGCTGGATGTATTAAAAAGCCTGCATACTGAAATTGATAAGATGAACAGCAAAATAAAGCAGAATCACCCGTCACCCGATTCATTAAGTGTCTATTATATCAACATTTAAAAACGATCTTATGCAACATTTTATTTTTCGCATTGTCTCTATAGTAGTATTTATTACCGGAAGCGTTTTGGCGAAAGCACAAAATAAGGACAGTGTTATCATAATGAAAATAGAACGGGATAGCTTTAAAAATTATAAAGTATATCCGCAAAAAATAAAGAAGGATACTGTTAACCGAAAATATGCCCGGCAGTATTGCGATACAGCTTTTAGAAAAAAGAATTTTGTGCGGTTGGATTCGATGAACAGGATATACCTGAAAAGAAAAAATATACAACTGGATTCATTAAAAAGAATGAAAGTAAACCTGAAATACCGTGACTCAACATTTAGAAAAATGAGTGCTAATATGCGGTTGGATTCATTAAAAAAAATGAAAGTGAACCTGAAATACAGGGATAGCGTGTACAGAAAAATGATGATGTATCAAAAAATGGATTCAGTACAACTGCAGCTGCATTTGCAAAATATAAAAACGGATTCTGTAAAATTGAAATTGCACCTGCAGAATTTGAAGATACATCTGCAGCATTTAAAAACAGATTCGGCAATGCGGGAAAATATGAAAGCCCGGGAGATAACAATGGAGATGCCATTTGACAAAAATTCTTCGACAGTTTACATAGATAATATCAGGCGTAAAGCCACTGTTAAAACCATAAGCGGAAATAAAGTGAAAGTGCAGGCAACAATATATTATGAAGGAGAAATGAAGCTGACGGATGCAGAGTTGTTTCAAAAGCTGAACCTTCAATTGAAGCAAAATGAAGATGGGGTTGTTATACAGGCAAGCGAAAAAGAAATGACCGGGATAGGGATGTCCAGGACCACAATGTCGGGAAACCTTTTTACACCACCAGGCGATGTACTGCATATAAAAAATAATAATAAAACAGAAATAGTGATCTATATACCAGCCAATGCAAAACTGAATATAGAAAGCAATAATTCGGATGTGGCGATAGAGAATAATATAAAGTATATAAATGCCAGGATGAACAATGCAGATCTTACTATGCTTAATGCTGATAAAGCAGTGATCGTAAGCAGGTATGCGGCTGTAAGAGTTGGAAATATTAAAGATGCAGATCTAGATCTTAGCAACTGTACGTTGGTTTCTAAAGATATCGATCACCTTAAGATCATTTCGAGGAACTCAAAAGCCAGTTTTGATAACGCCAATACAATGGTACTGCAAAGTACCAGCGACCAATACCATATAGCACAGGTGAATGAGATGGAAGGCAATAAGAATTTTGGGAAGATGAGTATAACGAATCTTAAGAACAATATAACGCTTACCGGCTCTAATGCTGATCTTAAAATCGATAATATTGATTTGAAAGCAGACCTGGTTAAGATCGATAACAAATATGCGGATGTGCAATTGCCGGTGTATAACCTGAAAGCTTATACCGTGAATTTTAACGGGAAGAACAGTAAAGTATTTACTGCTTTTGAAAAAGTGCCGATGATCGATTCGATGAATAATAATTTTCGTATGAACAACTTTTCGGCAACTGTTGGTGATGTCAGCAGCAGCCATACAAAGTTCCAGATCAACTGCAACAGCTGCAATGTTGATTTTAAAAATTAAAGTATAGTTTTTTAAAGTATAGCCATTTTTTAAACCTTTTGAATGAAAAACATCTTACTGCTTGGTGCTTGCTGCATCTGCCTGTGTATTATTTCTTACGGCCAGGGAACCTTAAAAGGGAAACTTGTTGACTCCGCTTCAGGCAAGCCATTGGGGCTTGCTACCGTAACCGTTTTCAAAGCTGCTGATACCACTATCATAACCTACAGGCTCAGTACCCCTGAAGGCGATTTTAAAGTGCCCGGTTTGCCTTTTGGCATTAACTGCCGGGTAGTAGTTTCCTATTCGGGCTATAGTGGTTATCGCAAGGAATTTATTTTAAAGAGCGATGATCCAACTATTGATATTGGAAAAGTTGCATTAACACCTGCATCAACTTCTTTGGATGAAGTAATTGTATATGCAGAGCGGCCGCCGATCGTTATCAAAAAGGATACCGTTGAATTCAATGCTAATGCATTTAAAACTTTACCCAATGCCTTGGTAGAAGATCTTTTGAAAAAATTACCCGGTGTGCAGGTAGATAAAGATGGTAACATCATGGTGAATGGAAAACCCGTGAACAGGATATTGGTGGACGGGAAAAATTTCTTTGGAGATGATCCTAAAATGGCTTCACGTAACCTGCCATCGCAGGTTATTGATAAAGTACAGGTAACAGATGATAAAGAAGAGATGTTGCGTAATGGAGACGACGATCCAAATAATGTAGGTAAGGTGATCAATCTTAAATTAAAGAAAGGAATAAAAAAGGGCATGTTCGGTAAAGCCTATGCCGGTGGCGGTGGTGGCCCCCAGGGTGGCCGTTATGAAGCAGGAGCTATAGCTAATATCTTTCGGGATACGCTCCAGGTAAGCGTTATGGGTTATTCCAATAATCTTAACCGGCCGGGTTTTAGTATTTCTGATGTACGGCAAACATTGGGACTCAACCGCTCGATCGATGCGATGGGAGGCAACTCTAACAATAACAACAACAACAGCAATTTCGGTTCTTCGTTCAGTATCAATGATATCAATTTTGGAGGAGAATCAAGAAATGGCGGCATCACAAAAAGCGATGGTGTAGGTATTAATATCAACCATTCGCCCAACAATAAAAAATCTATCTATGCCCAATATTTTTATGGGCGTGTTCATACAGATGTTCTAACGGAGAACAGGACCGATATTTATAAAGAAGATACGGTGATCAGTAATTTTTCAAAGCAAAATTATACCGAGATCGGCAATTCGCATGTATTTGGGGCTGGTGCAAATTTAAAACCCGACTCCACAATGAACCTGATCGTTGGTTTAAACTATGTTATATCCGGAACTACATCAGAAAGAAATGATAACAGAAGCGGCATCAATAATTTTACCGGCAACCTGAACAATGGCCTCGTAAATATTAAAGGTGATCTGCAAACAAGGATGTACAGCCACAACATCATGTTCACAAAATTATCAAGACGTAAAAAAGGAAGAAGATTTAATCTTACGCATTACCTCAGCTGGAATAAAAGGGATAAAGATGATTATACCAATGCAGACATTCAATACCTGCAACCTGCTGCCAGTGATACCAGTTACAGTCAACTGCGAAATGAATTTGTGCCAACATGGACAGCTAATGTTGCAGGTAATTATAGTGAACCATTGATCAGGAATTTTTTCTTCAGGCTTGGCATGCGCTACGATTATGAAAAGCTCGACAATACGGTTGGTACATTTGATAATAATGGCTCTGCCAGTAACCCGATTAAGGGCTTGAGCAGCAGGTTTACCAGGGAATCCAATAAATATAGTGTTTCTGCAGGCTTAGAGTACAAGTACAAAAATTTTACTTTCCGCCCTGGTTTGCGTTATCAATCGCAGAAATTTGATAACACTATCTATTCATTGGATCAATCCATCATACAGCAACAAAATAATGTTTTGCCGCAGTTTGATTTTGTTTACAAAAAATTATCGCTTTCTTATAACCGGGATGTGGTATTACCCTATTATACAAACCTGATCCCTGCATTGGATAACAGTAACCCATACATGGCCAGGTTGGGTAACCCTAATCTTCGCCCTGCATTACAAGACAGGATCCGTATTAATTTGAATACGTACGATCCTAAAAGCACATTAGGTGTATGGTCGTGGTTTGAAGCTTCGCAATCAAAAGATGTGGTAGTAGATAGTATCACCTTGGATCAAAGTGGTATCCAAACAATTTACCCGGTAAATGCGAACGGTTTTAAACGCATTGCAGCCAATTTTGGATTATACCAGAATAAAAGGAATTCAAAGAATTTTATGATACCCTGGAACTTTGGTACGTGGACCGAATACCGTCAAAACTATTTTTATTACAACGGGGTTCGCAGCCTGCAAAACAGGCTCAATTGTAATTTCTGGAGTGGCATTGGTTTTAACTGGGATGATAAGCTTGAGCTTAACCAGGAATATTCTTTCAGTTACCGCTTTGTAAAGAACAGTAATGCTGGTTTTGAAAACACCAAAACATTTAGCCAGACCATCGGTACAGAAGTGGTGGTTCGCTATATAAAGCACGTGATATTCGATACAAGATTGCGTTTGATCACCAACAATATGTTTGAGGATCCGGACCTGAAGAAAATATATTTATGGAATGCTGCTGTAAACTTTACTTTCTTTAAAGACGAACGGGCTGTGTTGAGGATAAGTGCAAATGATATATTGAACCAGGGAAAGAATACGTACATATCACCTAACCAAAATACCGTACTCTTCTCAAAAGGCGATGTGCTGGCACAGTATTTCCTGTCAACCTTTACTTATAATATGAGGCCTTCGGGTGCAAAGAAAACAGCTGTAGGCGGCAAATGGTCAATATTCTAAACAACAGGTTTATACAGATCGGGACAAAGAAATTGGGTTGGTATTAACCTTAAATTTAATGGCAAGGTTGAGTGGAATAGCAGTCTGAGCCTTGGCTATAAATTTACAAAATATACCAACCCTTATTTTAAACAGTTTGTAACTTAAAATTTTTCCATCACACCCAGGGCGAACAAAGCAAAATCATACTTTACAGGATCATTGGCATCTAATGTGCGTAGATAAGCAGTCAATTCCAACGCAGCCGGCCAATCAGCTTGTTTACGATGCAATAAGTTAAAACGTTTGGCAACTCTTGCTACATGAAGGTCTAATGGACAAACCAATTGTGAAGGAGAAATCGTTTTCCATATGCCGAGGTCAACACCTTTATTATCCTTTCGCACCATCCATCTCAAAAACATATTTAACCGCTTGCACGAAGAATTCTTTTCCGGCGAAGCAATATGTTTCTTTGTGCGGTTAGGAACATCGGGCAATGAAAAGAAATAATGATAAAAACCATTCAAGCCATTTTCAACAGTTTCATCGCCCGGCTGCATGCCTTTGGTAAAAGCCGTTTCCAGCGAATTGTATTGTGTATAATGATGGCGGAAGAACTCAACAAAATATAAAAGATCGGTGGTGTTAAACGTGCGGTGCTTAAAGGGGAGTAAATTTTTTAATTGACTGTCATCTGCGTTCAAACAAAAATCATGGGGTGCATTATCCATCAACTGCAGCAGCTCTTTGCTTTTATTGATAATGGTACTACGATTGCCCCAGGCAAATATGGAAGCAAAGAAACCTGCAATTTCAATATCCTGTTTTTTGGTAAAAAGATGTGGAATACAAACGGGATCAGCAGTAATAAACGATGGCTGATTATATTGCTCCACTTTGGCATTCAGAAAATCGGCGAGAGATATTTTCACAGGATAAAATTACAACACTAAGCGGGCTTCGACTTTTTAAATATTGCTGCCACAGCAATAAATACCCAAATGATATTTACGATCATGGAAGGATAAGCTTTATGAACGAATGTATTTATAACAAAGAAAAATCCGCCAATAAGATTGCAGCCAATATACAGCGGCGAACCGGATCTCCAGTAGCCATACATATTTAAGCAATAGGCACCAACAATAAGTACGGCGCCTATCCAGCCAATGATCTCTACTAATACATTCATGATGAATAAAGAAGATTTTATTTTACTACTACTGTATCGATCTTCTCCATGATCAAGTTCCCCTTTTGGAACATCCCGACCTGTGCCGATCATTTCGGGAAGGGGCAACTATCCTATCGCCTGTTTCAGATCTTCTACTAAATCATCAGCATCTTCGATACCAACACTCAACCGTATCAAACCATCTGTTAAGCCGTTCTTAATGCGTTCTTCTCTTGGTATGCTGGCATGTGTCATGCTTGCAGGATGATTGATCAGGCTTTCAACGCCGCCTAAACTTTCAGCCAGTGAAAATAATTTTGTTGACGATAATACTTTCATTGCTGCTTCGGTGCTGTTGTCTTTCAGCGTAAAACTCATCATACCGCCAAAAGCACGCATCTGTATCTTGGCAATATTATAATTGGGATGATCGGGAAAGCCACACCAGTACACTTTATCAACGCCCGGGTGCTTGCGCAGGAACTGTGCTATCACATACCCGTTCTCACAATGCTGCTTCATGCGCACATGCAATGTTTTGATACCACGCAATACTAAAAAACAATCCATTGGCCCGGGTACGGCACCGCAACTTTTTTGCAGGAAATATAATTTTTCCCTCAGCTCTGCATCATTCATCACTAAACAGCCTTGTATCACATCACTATGGCCACCTAAATATTTTGTAGAAGAATGCATTACGATATCGGCACCAAGATCAAGCGGGTTTTGTAAATAAGGCGAAGCAAAGGTATTATCAACACAAAGCAAAGCACCGGTCGCTCTTGATATCTTTGATACTGCATGAATATCAGTGATGTTCAGCAGCGGGTTGGTCGGCGTTTCTATCCATATCAGTTTGGTATTGGCAGTAACCGCAGCCTGCACATTTGCTGTATCCGTTGTATCTACATAAATAAATTTGATACCGAATTTTTCAAACACTTTGGTGAACAGGCGATAAGTGCCGCCATACATATCATTGGCTGCTATCACTTCATCGCCTGGGTTCAATAATTTGATCACTGCATCTGTTGCGGCAACACCACTGCTGAATGCAAGCGCATATTTTCCATTTTCAATGATGGCCAATGCATCTTCCAATGCTTTACGGGTAGGGTTTTGCGAACGGGCATATTCGTAGCCCTTATTTTTTCCCGGTGCTTCCTGAACATACGTGCTGGTTTGATAGATCGGTGTCATGATCGCACCTGTACTGGGGTCCGGTTCTGCACCGGCATGAATTATTTTTGTAGCAAGTTTCATCGTTGTTTAAATTGAGAAGCAAAGGTAAGTTGAATATTTACGATTTACGAATGACGATTTACGAATGTTTTCAAGCTTGGATCCTCTGCTTATTCTTCCAGTTCTCTCTCCTTTGGAGAAGGCTTGTCCCGATTATTTCGGGAGGTTTGGGAGAGGCCGTGTTGAGGCTTTTATATATACTGCGCAGCACACAAATACCGCCAGTCAAAATTATCAGCGCTGTGTGCGCCTTTGGGTTGTATCTTTTTATCCAGCACTTTTGGAGTAAGGATATTTTCGTTCACTAACTTTCGTTTGGCTTCAACAATATATTCTTCTACATGTTTATCCTTCATCCATTGTTTTTGCGGAGGCTCATAACCCACTTTGTCTTTGCGCCAGGTTATTTCGGCAGGCAGTTTTTTATCCATTGCTTTTCGTAGCAACCACTTTGTCCATCCATCATGTATTTTGTAGTACGATGGTAAAGAGAATACAAACTCTGCCAGTTCATGATTTAAAAAAGGCAAACGCACTTCCCTGCCATGCGCCATACTGTTGCGGTCGGCAAAGCGCAATAATTCTTCCAGCCCCATTTCAGTTACATTGAAATGAAGTACATCATTGAGTTTGGTAATGATGGGCTTGTGGATACCTTCCCATTCGTGCCCTTTTAAAATGGATAAAAAATCCTTGCTGATATCGGGGTGGTCAACAGTACGGAAATATTCTTTTTTCTCCAGTTGTATAGATGCATGCGAAGGAAAGAATGCAGCAAAATAATTTTTTATTCCCCAACGGAAATGCTGATCGTTTTTCAACAGCGCCTTTCTTTCTTTACGGGTAAAACCAAGTTTATGCCTGCTTAATACTTCCTGCAAAAACCAGTGAATATATTTTGTATAGCCCGCCAATATTTCATCAGCGCCCTGCCCATCCAGCAATACTGTTATGTTATGTTGCTTTGCCAGTTCAAATACTTTGTATTGAGCATAGATACTGGATGATCCGAAAGGCTCTTCCTGGTAATGGCAGATGGTTTCAAAAGTATTGATAAAATCATCTGCCGAAGGCTTTGTTTGATAATTTTCAATAGCAAGCTTACCGGTGAGCAATTCAATATACTTCGATTCATCTTTTTCAAAACCCGGGAAAACCGCAGAGAATGTTTTAGGTTTAAATCCCGGCGAACTGAAGTTGAGCACTTCTAACAAAATAGCAGAACTATCCAGTCCGCCACTAAGCGAAGTACCTGCAGGCACATCGCTACGCAGTCTTCTTTTAACCGATGTTTCCAGCAAGGCCCTGAATTTTTCTATGGCATCAGCGGGTGCAATATCTATCCTTGTTTCTTTATCAATATTCCAGTAACGGGCTACTTTATATTTAAAAGTGCCGAGGTTTAATAGTAAGTAATGTGCCGGGGGCAGCGAAAAGATATCCGAATAAAAAGTTTGTTCCTTATCCAGTGAGTTTTGAACATATCCCAGCGTTAGATAGTTCAGCATCATTTTTTTATCAATAGAACGCTCAATGCCGATTTCCCAAAACGCTTTCATTTCGCTGGCGAAAATAAAATGCTGTTCATCTTCGCAATAAAAAAAAGGCTTTTCTCCAAACCGGTCACGGGCGGCAAAAAGCTGTTGCTCTTTTTCATCCCAGATAGCAAAGGCAAACATGCCGTCAAATTGCTGCAGGCATTTTTCTTTCCAGTGATCGTATGCAGCAGCGATCACTTCCGTATCCGATTGCGACCTGAAGCGATAGCCACTATGCTCTAACGTTTTACGGATCTCGATGTAATTATAAATTTCACCGTTGTAAACAATGGTATAGCGGTTAAGATAGTGTAGTGGTTGGGCTGCATTATCACTAAGGTCGATAATAGCCAATCGCCGGTGCCCGAAAAAAACAGTTTCTTTTTTATTGTTCCAGAAACCTTCGCCATCCGGCCCACGGTGAGCCAAAGCATCTGTCATTCTTTTAAGATGCTGGGTAGTTATATTTTGGGGCGAAGCAGTTAGTATTCCGGCAATTCCACACATATTGTAAATATAGGGATAAACGTGAGACGTGAGATGTCAAACGTGAGAAGTGAAAAGTGAACCATGAAACACTTACTTTGCGGTCTCACATCTGACGTTTCACGTTCTAAAAGTTTATCGGCATCGAAACCTGCACATTACCCCATGCCATTATAAGATCGCAGCCATAGTTGGCTTTTTGAAAGATCATGGAAAAGAATTCTGTACCCGAATCTGTTGTAGTAACAGGAAGATCTATTTGGGTGATATCTTTCGTTTTATCCATGTGCAGTCCCCAGCTAAAAAGGTTGCTGTTAAAAACGATGGTCCATTTATCCGGGTAAGGGATGCAGTAAATAACATACCTGCCCTTTGCAAATTTTTTTCCTTTAATGGTAACGTCTTTAAAGAATTCTATTTCGGTAGCTTCATTGGCACCAAGCCGCCACTCTTTACCATATTGCTGGATATAATTAGTAGTAACAGTAGTATCTACAAATATTTCTCTGCCATTTTTTTGCGGGCGACTGTAAAATACCCTTGCAATAAGTTCGCCGGTATCGGCACCGGTCATTTTTTGCATTGGATAATCGGGCGGATAATAACTCAGGTCCATTGGTGATTTATCTACCGGCGCATAAAGGCTTCCTTTTTCTATTTCTACCTTATGATTGGAATCGGCTACCAGGATGGGCTTTTTATCTTTTTGTCCGGGCGTAGTAGTATTGCACGACAGGCTATAAAAACAAATTGCGGCAAGAGCAATAAACAGGAAACTGTTCTTTTTATATAGTACTGCCATGTTCAGTAGATATTATTGTGTTATTGGTAAACTTACTTTCAGGTCGTCCCAGGCAATTACCAGGTTAAAACCTGTAGTTGATTTTTCAAACATCATTGCAAAAGCATCATTCAGTTCTGCTTGTTTTTGTACCGGCACATCCACCCTTAGCAGATCCTTTTTCTGATCGTATTTGAAAGAGCCCCAGGTATCATTTTCTTTATTGATGATAAGTGTCCATTTATCTGTGTAAGGTATGCAATACATGGTGTAGCGTCCCTTTTTAACTTTTGTTCCACCGATCTTTACGTTTTGATAGAATTCTATTTCTGTAGCTTCATTGGCACCCAAACGCCAAACCTTTCCGTATTCCAATAATTCCCCAAAAATAGTCCTGCCGTTTTTTTGAGGGCGGCTGTAGATCACTCTTGCTACCAATGGTTCTGTCAGCTTATCCTGTATCTTAAGCACGGGATATGCGTTTGGATAATAACTCATATCCATTGGCGATTTATCCAAAACCGGCATTTTAGTTTGCGCCGATAAAAAAATTATGGAGAAGAATAGAAAGGCTGGCAGTAACAAAAGTTTTTTCATAAAAAAATTTTTTCAAAGATAAATGAATCATCTATTCAATAACTGCTGCAAGTGATGTGCGGCAAACTTTTTCAACAAAGGGTAAAATTCTTTATAGCAACCAGCCATAGCATCGTAATTGGTAAGAAAAATGTCATACGCTATGGCGCTTTCCTTTAAATAAGCGGCACGATGAACCAGGCCTTTAAAACTTCTTTCAATGGCCGAAGTATATTGGTAATTGTACAGCCAGTCGTGTTCTTTCATGTAAGGAAATATTTGCCTGAACTTAGGCGGCGTTAATGCTACATGCGCATCTATAATAGTATAGGTAACGGTTGCAAATTCTTTTAATTTTTCTGCAGATGCAAATTCAGTATTGTCCAACGCTAAAAAATGATCGTACACAATATCTGCAAAAGCGCCGCTGTACAACCGGTACTGTGGCCGGAAGAATGATTTTAGTTCGGCAGTAACCGGGTGGTTATCTGTATATTCATCAATGGCACGATGTAATTGAATGCCCGTTTGAATTGCCGGTAAATAATCATACTGTTGTTTACCTTTTACAAAATCACTGATCATATTACCAATCAAAATCATGGGTTGATCAAAAGATAAACGGGCATGTGCCAGGTAGTTCATATTGAAGATGTAAAATGTTGTGTAAAGGTAACTGCTTATTAACCACTTTTACTTTTTAACAATACCAAATCAACTTTTAATATTTCTTTAAGAAAAACCTTCCATGGCTTATCCCTGCTGCATTTCAGCGTTTCGCAAGTGAAATTTTTTTTAATTTGTTCGCCGTTTATAGTGGCCGTTAACCTTGCTTAACGTCTTTTATCAAGTATCGCTTTTTACTGAAACAAAACGCAGCTATGTTTGTGTTGTAAATCAATTGCTCCCAGCCATGAGCAATTATCTTAAACAAACAAAAAGTATAGTTATGAAAAAGATCACGATCATTTTGACAGCAGCAGTAATGCTGATTGCCGGTTCTGCATTTGCAACCGAAGGAGACAATGTAACCGCAAAAGTAAAAGCGGGATTCAGTAAAGATTTTGCCACCGCCGCACAGGTGAGCTGGGAAAAGACCAGCGATTTTTATTTTGCCAATTTTTTACTTAACGGAAAAAATGCTTCTGCAGCTTATAATGAAGCAGGTGAACTGGTAGGTACTTCGCAAACCATTAAGATAGCGGAATTACCATTGGATGTTACCTTATCAATAAGCGAAAGATATGGCAGTTACACAGTTAGCCCTGATGTAACAGAAGTGAACTATGATGGGAAAACAAGTTATTATGTTACAGTAACCAACGATCAGCAAACGCTGCAGTTAAAATGCGACGCCCAGGGGGATATTGCTGTAGAAAAAAGGACTAAAAAATAAGTTGTTGAGGTATGGATTGTTAAGAGCCACCGATTAGGTGGCTCTTTCATTTTATGGCATTATACTTTTCCGTTGAGCCCTTTTTTATAAAGCCTGTACGAATAAATGATCGGTGTAAACGTCATTATCATCACAACAGCAAAGAAGAGAATAATGGTTATCTTATAACTCAGCACTAAAGAAAGAACAGCCAGTATAATACCGCCGAAGAACCATACTTTACTTGCCAGCTGATGTGTTTTGCGCCAGTTGTCTTCATTCTCCAATGTCCAGGGCAAACGGAAGCCTGCAAAATAATTCGGTTTTACACTATGCAGCAGGTTGCCGATATAGGCAAAGAACAAACTGATAGCGCAAAAGAAAATATTCAGCCCTTCTACTTTGCCTTTTACCGACCAGTATAATATGAACAGCGTGATGCCACATAGCAATATGATCATCATTACAGATAATTTGGCCAGTATGCCGGCTGTTGTTTCAGAATATTTTTTTCGTGGATCTATCTTGTAGATATTGCGCAGTATAAAATATATACCGATGCCCATAGCCGTTAAAACAGCGGGCCCTATAACGATCTCTTTCTTTGGGCTGAATTTATCTGCTACGCCATTAATATTGAAATGCGTGGGAACAATTGCCGGCAGGTCATTCCATACAATTGCCAGGTATATCCAGGGGATAGACATTATTATAAAAGGAAAAAGCACATGAAATAATTTGGACTGTTTCATATTGTTACTGTTTATTTCTTTGTTTTAAATTGAATGAACCATTTTACTATTTCATCAAATACCGTGGTATTAAGTGAGTAATAAATGTATTGCCCTTCTTTAACTGAATTGACCAGCCCCGCCTGTTTTAAAAGATCAAGATGATGGGAGATGCTTGGTTTGCTGATATGGAACCGGTCGGCTATTTCACCTGCTGTAAGGTCCTTTTTCTTCAGCAACTCCAGTATCTCTCTTCTTGTACTGTCATTCAATGCCTTGAACAGGATATTCATGCTTAGATAATTGTATATTTAGACAAATGTCTAAATACTTTATGAGATATGCAAGTTTTTGAAGCGCTTTTTTATGAATGGTTATTTAGGCAGATAAGTGTTGAATAAACTGTGACCTTAAATTTTCCTTTATTTCTTTTCTGCAAAATCTTTTAACGATGTTCCAATAATATGGTTCCAACCCATTGCAAAATTTTCCTTTGCAAATGAAGGGTTGCTTGCGGGAAAAGTTTCAAGGCCGGTGTGGGTAAGCTTTAACCGGGTGGTTGCACTGCCTTCATCAAAAAGCTCGAAGGTTACAAATGAGTTGCCTTCATGACCTTCATAGCGCCAGCTATACGTAAGCTTTTTGCCCGGTATTACTTCGGTTATAGTACAAAGGTGTACATAGGTCTTATTTTCATCACCCCCTTCAAAGCTGAATTCGAAACCTACCTTTGGCTCAAATGCAGCAAGATCAAAATACCATTGCTTCATGTCATCCTTATCGGTAATAGCTTTCCATACTTTTTCGATGGGTGCATTATACGTGCGTTCAATTACAAAAGGTTCGTTGTTCATGATCTTTTTGTTTTAGTTTTTTTTAAAGATTTATTTTTTCCGGCTGATAAAGAGTCTTTGGCTAAAAAAAGTTCCAGCGCATCCAGCTTGCCTGTCCAGAAAACACGGTATTGTTCTATCCATTGTGATACTTCATGCAGCTGCTGCAACTTTGCTTTGCAATACCTGTCCCGGCCTTGTTGCTTTATTTCTATAAGCCCGCATTGGGTAAGTATCTTAATGTGCTTCGAAATAGCAGGCCGGCTTATGGAAAAATTTTCTGCCACTGCATTAAGGTTTAGCGATTGATGCGCTATCATGTTGATGATGGCCCGCCTGGTAGGATCGGCTATTGCCTGGAATACATCTCGTCTCATACAGTAAAAATATATGAAACCTTTTGGTTACACAAATTTTCACAAATATATTTTTAAACTGGTTGAAGAATGGTTTACCCTTATATAGAAAGGCTTCACAGTATCGTAATAACATTTATAGCAAGAGTCTCGATTTTTCTTTTATCTTGGAAGGGAAACGATTGCCGCCGTAACTCTTTATCAAACCAAAACAACCTCTATCATGAAGATCATTAACACCAAAAACATTGTTTTTATTACCGGCGCATTTGTTCATAACAGCTGTTGGGATGAATGGCGGGCTTATTTTGAAAGCAAAGGCTACTCTACTATCGCACCGGCCTGGCCGTTCAAAGAAGCGGCTTCTGCGGCCGACCTCAGGAACAGGCAGCCGAACGATACTGACCTTGCTGCATTAACATTAAAAGAACTGGTTGAACATTATGCAACAATAATCAAAGGCTATGCTGAAAAGCCTATCGTTATTGGCCATTCGCTTGGCGGGCTTATGACGCAGATAATGGTAAACAGGGATCTTGCTGCTGCCGGTGTGGCTATTCATTCGGTGCCTACGCTGGGCGTGTTTCCGTATGAGTTCTCTTTTTTAAAAGCAGGATGGAAAGCGTTGGGACTTTTTACTTCGCTTAAAAAAACCTACCTCATGTCGTTCAAAGACTGGCAGTATGCTTTTGTAAATGGCATGCCGCTTAATGAACAGCAGGCTGCGTATGATAAATTCACGATACCCGAATCGAAGGTTACAGCAAGAGGCGGCTTAACAAGCGCTGCAAAAGTTGATTACAAAAAACCGCATGCGCCATTGTTGCTTACTTCGGGAAGTATTGATACTATTATTCCTGCACATCTTAATAACCGTAATTACAAAAAATACGCCAAGAGCGATTCGGTTTTAGCGTATAAAGAATTTGAGGGACGCAACCATTTTGTATTGGGTCAGCCAACATGGAAGGAAGACGCCGATTACATACTGAATTGGTTAGAGACTACCTGACATTCATAACTATACCGAATTCCTTGCGGCATTGATAATACCGAATGCGCTGCGGATGATCAGCTTTTTATACACTTCTTTATGCTGCTCATCCTGCAGCGTATTTATTTTATTGATAGCATACTGCTGAATGGTGCTTAATGGCAATACTATTTTCTCCCGCATTTGTATGGAGAGTTCATCCACGGGATAGTTACTCATCAAAGCCGTGCGGCCGGAAAGTTTAAAGATATATCGCTTCGTTAATTCAAATTCATTGTAGATAAGCTGCCATATCTCCCCGTATATTCCCTGCTTTGCTAAATGTGCGGTTAAAGGAAAGAAACATTTTTTCATTGTCATCTCACAATTATCCAGCAAGGTTTTAAAGAACAGCGATTGATCATACAGTTGTTTTACTGCGGCGAATTTTCCCTGCTCATCCAGCAATTGCAATGCTGTGCCTACGCCATAAAAACCTGTTACGTTTTGCTTTAACTGGCTCCAGGCACCTACATAAGGAATGGCACGCAGGTCTTTTAACGTGAGCTTGCCGGTGCCGCGTTTTGCAGGACGGCTGCCGATATTGGTTTCGCTGTAAAAGGATAACGGGCTTACATCATTAAGGTATTGCATGAAATGCGGATGATCCTTTAACGCGGTATATTTTTTTAAGCTTTCATCAGCCAGTTGTTGCAGCAGTTCTTCTTCCTGTGGCTGAAGCGTAACTTTCTGCGTACTGAATAATTCATTGGATATACCTGCGCTCAATAATTGCTCGATATTATATTTTGCTGCATCAACGGTACCAAAACTTGAGCTGACCGTTTGACCCTGCACCGTTACCTGTATCTCTTTGCCGGCAATGTTCTTTCCCATCGAAGCATAAAAGCGGTGTGTCTTTCCGCCGCCACGTGCAGGCGGTCCACCACGTCCATCAAAGAAAACAACATCAATATCATACTCTCTCGATACTTTGGTAAGCTCTTCTTTAGCTTTATAGATACTCCAGTTGGCCATTAAATAACCGCCATCTTTTGTACCGTCTGAAAAACCAAGCATGATCGTTTGATGACCGCCTCTTCGTTGCAGGTGTTGCCGGTACGTTTCATTTTCGTACAGCGATTGCATTACACCAGCCGCATTTTTAAGATCATCAATAGTTTCGAACAGCGGCACAATATCAACAGACAGTGTTTCTTTTTTCCATCCATTTAATAAGAACAATGCATACACTTCCATTACATTCAAAGCGCTTTTGCATTGGCTGATGATATATCGGTTGCAGCCCTGCACGCCATTATATTCCTGGATGGTTTTAATGGCAACTACTGTTTCTAAAGTATCTTTTACAATGTCTTCGTAGGCATCACTTGTAATGAAATTATTGATCCTGCTGATCGCCTGTAATTTTTCATCATCGGTAAATGAAGCATAATCTTTTGGCAGTACATTTTCTTTTTCAGCAACAGCATCCAGTACTTTGCCATGTACGCTGCTTTCCTGGCGTACATCCAGCGTGGCAAAGTGTAAACCGAATACATGTACTTTGCTGATCAGGTTATTTACCAAATGAATGAACAGGCTGTTGTGATCTTTTATCAACAGCTCACGCATTTTTAATAAAGCTGTCAATATTTCTTCTTTGGTAATAGAAGTGCGCTGGCCGGGAATGAAGATATTATCGTACAGTTTTTTCTCCAGCTCTATCACCATTTGTTCTACCCCATTGAACGTAAGCCTGCGCCGCATTTTGCGTATATCGAGGTAATAACATTTAATGATAGAGCCTCGCAACGCATCGGCTACTTTTAAAGTGGTGGCTGCTGTTACAAAAGGATTGCCGTCTCTATCACCACCTGGCCAGAAACCCATTTTAATAACCGGGTTGTCATCATTGAGCAAACCCGGAAAAGTAGTTGCTATTTGTGAAATGATATTACCTGCTGCGTTGTAAAAAACATTTTCCAGGTACCATATAAGGCTTACCGCTTCATCATAAGGAGTAGGTTTTTGTTTTTTTAAGAAAGGCGTTTTACCTAATTGTTGCAGGTACATATTGATATTGGTAACATTATTCTCGATAATGGCCCGTGACATATCATTGATAATGCCCAGCACCGGCCCGGGATAGAATTGTGTAGGATGTGCCGTTAATACCAGCTGCACACAAAAGTCTTCCAGCTTTTGTTTCAGTTCATTTGTTTTGCCGGCGGCAGCTACTTCGGTAAGCAGGTATTTTAATGTGCCTGCGCCGGTTACATCGTTTATTGCGGTAAAAGCGGCATCTTCCAGCGCATCAAATAATACTACCTGCCGCTCGGCGTATTGTATAAAGCGAAAAAGCATGTCAGCAATTTCCCGCTCATCTTTTACTGCAGTTTGTTTTGCAAAGAAATCTTCTATGATCTCCGTAGGGCTCATCTTTTTTTCAAAGCCTTCTTCGCAAAGAGATTGCAGCATAGATAACAGCACGCCTGTTTTTTCTATACGGTGAAAAGGCAAGGCGGTGAACAGCCCGTTATACAACTGAAATTTGATGCCTACTTTATTATTGAATTGCTGCAATGCCTGCGTGTTTTCCTGTAACATAAAGAGAAATGATTTATTGAATATGGTGCAGCTGTCGGTGGTATAAAATTACGGAATAAGTGTTAACTGCAGAGGCGCAAAGACGCAGAGAAATTGTAATTTTTTCACAGAGATACGCAAAGAATGCACGGAGAAACACAGAGAGGCTTCAGTGTGCTTTGTGCCACTTTGTGCATGTCTGTGAAAACAACTTTTAGTTCATAACTAACCTAAAATAAAATATTACTTTTGCAGCCACCTTTCGACAAATTCGGGGTGACAAATACTATGAATAAAGGACCAGTTTCTAATTTTATAGAACATCACTATCGCCATTTTAATGCAGCAGCACTGATGGATGCTGCCAAAGGATATGTTACACATTTGGATGAAGGTGGTAAAATGATGATAACGCTTGCCGGTGCTATGAGTACGGCAGAGCTAGGATTGAGCCTTGCTGAAATGATCCGCCAGGATAAAGTGGCCATCATCAGCTGTACCGGCGCCAACCTTGAAGAAGATATCATGAACCTGGTAGCACACAGTCATTATAAGCGTGTGCCTAATTATCGTGATCTTAGTCCGCAGGAAGAATGGGACCTTTTAGAAAATCATTACAACCGTGTTACCGATACCTGCATACCGGAAGAAGAAGCATTCAGAAGATTACAGCAGCATATCCATAAAATTTGGGCAGAGGCTGATGCAAATGGCGAACGCTATTTTCCGCATGAATACATGTACAAAATGTTGCTGAGCGGTGTGCTGGAACAGTATTATGAAATTGACCCGAAGAACAGCTGGATGCTGGCAGCGGCGCAAAAAAATATTCCTATTGTAGTGCCGGGCTGGGAAGACAGTACGATGGGTAACATCTTTGCTTCGTACGTTATAAAAAATGAACTGAAGGCAAGTACCATGAAAAGCGGTATTGAATATATGGTTTGGCTGGCAGACTGGTACCGTAATAATTCTTCGGGTAAGGGCGTAGGCTTCTTCCAGATCGGTGGTGGTATTGCAGGGGATTTTCCAATATGCGTGGTGCCGATGATGTACCAGGATTTAGAATGGCATGATGTTCCTTTCTGGAGTTATTTCTGCCAGATATCCGATTCAACAACATCGTACGGTTCTTATTCCGGTGCTGTGCCTAATGAAAAGATCACCTGGGGCAAGCTGGATATCCATACACCAAAATTTATTGTAGAAAGCGATGCTACTATTGTAGCGCCATTGATATTTGCTTGGATACTGGGATGGTAGAGGAAGAGAGATGCAAGGGATTAGCTGCAAGCTGCAAGTAATAAAAGAAGAACCCGTTTCAATTTTGAAACGGGTTCTTCTTTATGCGAACAAATATAAAAGCTTGCAGCTTGTTTCTTGCAACTGATCTTAAAACCTCTTCTCTTCCTTTGCCTGTTGTAATTCTTTCGCATCTTTCAACGGACGTATCAATGCTACCAAAATAAATATCTTAAATAAAAATCCACCGAAAAGGCCTTTTATTGCGCCTTCTGCGCCGTCTAAATAACCATTTACCACTGCAACCAATGCTATGTAAAGTATAAAGGCCACTAAACCCAATATTATAGCCGTGTAAGGTTTTTTCTTTGTCCACAAACCCAGCCCGATAAAAACACCTACAATAGCGCCGATTATAGCAAAGCCTATAGGCTCAAATTCATCTATTGCACGGATATATCCTATAGCCTCACTGATCAGTATAAGGCCACCTGCAATGAACAGGGCATTTCTTGCTTTTTTTACACCAAGCTCATAGCCTTCCAATTCAATATTGCGGATATCGTCATGATATTCAGCGATCTGGTGTACCGGTGCTTCTTCTCCCGGCGGGTTTTGTTCTGTTTCCATGTTTATGTTTTTGAACAGCGAATGTAATAAACGGAATTTATATAATCAGGGCTGGGTATAAGTATAATAAAAGATCCCGTTCCAATTTTAGAACGGGATCATCTTTATAAACAAACATAAAAGCTTGCAGCTTGTGTCTTACATCTAATTGCTGTTATCTTGCTGACGCTGGCAGCGGCTTATCTCTTTTCAGCATTTCTTCCCTGTTGGCTATTTCCCAGGCCGTGTAAAAGATCATCTGCGCTCTTTTTGCATACAGTTCCCAATTGATCTTATCTACGGTATCGGTTGGTTTATGATAATCAGCTTTTAACATGCCATCATAAAAGAATAATACCGGTACACCTTTGCGGGCAAAATTGTAATGGTCGCTGCGGAAATAAATACGGTTGGGATCGTTAGGATCATCGAATTTATAATCGAAAACGAGATTGGTATATTTATTATTTACGCCTTCGTTAATGATCGGTAATTCACTGCTTAATTTATCATGACCTACTACATAAATATAATTCAATGTATCAGCAGTCATTCTTTCGGTATCTATCCTGCCGATCATATCGGTATTTAAGTCAACACTTGTTTTATCCAGCGGGAACAACGGATGATCGCTGTAATATTCACTTCCCCATAAGCCTTTTTCTTCGCCGCTAACGGTCATGAATATGAGCGTTCTTCTTGGGCGGTGACCCTCTTCTGCTGCTTTGGCAAATGCTGCTGCCATTTGTAATACTGCAACGGTACCGCTGCCGTCGTCATCGGCGCCATAATATATTTTACCATCGTGCTTGCCCAAATGATCGTAGTGGCCGGTAAGAAAAACATACTCGTCTTTTTTATCGGTTCCTTCTATCATACCTACTACATTACTTGCATTAATGATGTTGTGGTATTTACTAAAGCTGAAGGCTATTTTATTTTTGTACTGCGCCGAAGGATCGGGAGTAATATTCTGGTTTGCTTTGGCTGCCTTTAACAGCGTATCAAAATTGTTGGTGAGTATAGTTCTTGCAAATGCATGAGAAAGCAAAGCATAATTCACTTTCTTTTTACCATCATCAGGTCTTGGAAAAGTAACGCCGGTCTTTTTACTGTTATCAATATTGCGCTGGCTGAATGTTTCCTGTGCCGGGCTGATGATCAATGCACCAACAGCGCCCTTTGCTGCCGCTGCTGCTAATTTTTTCGGGATACCGGGAAAACTCCATTCAGAAGCACGGCCCGAAGCGTTTAAAAAATATTTGCCGTCTTTTTTTGGTTCGCCCAAAAAGAAAATTACGACTTTGCCTTTTACATTAAGACCGGTATAATCGCTATAGCTTGAATCGTCGATACCATAACCAACAAACACCACCTGGCTTCCTTTAAAGGAACCGTTTTCATTTGCATTTAAAGGAGTAAGATAATCTTTGCCGTATTCGCCTGTTACATCGCCCACTTTTAACGTGCTGCTCAAAAGGCTATCCTGGAATAAAGGATACAATTGCTGGTAACCCTTTAATGCGGCAGGCTGCCTTAACCCGATGTTCTTGAAATGTGATTCAATGTAGGCTGCAGCTTTACGCTGGCCCTCGGTACCGGTTTCGCGGCCCTCCATTTCATCACTGGCAATAATGGAAAGATGTTTTTTAAGTGCATCGCCGGTAATAAGGCTTGCATATTTCGACGGATCAACATCCTGTGCAAAAGCAAAGCTGATATTTACCAATAAGGTAGAAAGGAGAAAGAGTTTTTTCATCTGTTATTTTTTGTAACAGGCAAAATACTTAAATCGGGGAATGATTGCGGCATTTTTTGATAAGCGGTGTAGTCCATGGTCTATGGTCCATAGTCCATGGACGCAGATCCAGAAGAGTTAAAAGAAATTATAGAGAGATGCAAAGCAAAAGTATTCGTAAATCCCCAATCGTAAATCCTAAATCATCAATGCAGCGCTATCTTATTCACCCTGTTCGCATGGCGGCCGCCTTCAAAATCGGTATTCATAAAAATATCCAGCATTTTTTCGGCATCGCCTTCCCGTACAAAGCGTGCAGGTATGCAAATGATGTTGGCATTATTATGTTTGCGTGCCAGCTCTGCCAGTTCTTCGCCCCAGCAGATAGCAGCACGAATGCCCTGGTGTTTATTGGCAGTAATGGCCACGCCGTTGGCACTGCCGCAAAGCAACACACCAAAAGCCGCTTCATTGTTTTCTACAGCGTAGGCCACAGGATGTGCAAAATCAGGATAGTCAACAGAGTCTTTACTGTAGGTGCCAAAATCCTTAAATACAATTCCGCGGGCTTCTAAAAATGAAATGAGATCTTCTTTAAAGTCGAAACCTGCATGATCGCAGCCAATGGCAACAGGAAGCGACATATTGAATGGTGACATCGGTAATAATTAGTAATGAATAATTAAGAATTAGTAATTAATAAAACAGTAGAATTAATTACAGTTACAAAGCTAACCAATTATCCATTATTCATTATTAATTATACCTTACTCTAGCTCCATTCTTTTTCTTCCTTCGCTCTTTTTTTATCCACCCGTGCAACAAGCATAACGCTTATTTCATACAGCAGCAGCAAAGGAACCGCAACAATGGTCTGGCTGGTCCAGTCGGGAGAAGGTGTAATTACAGCGGCTATTATGAGGATGATCACAAAAGCATATTTCCGGTACTTTCTTAAAAATTTTGCAGAGATGATACCTATCTTACCCAGCACATAAGCCAGTATAGGCAGTTCGAATGCAATACCGCAGCCGAGTATGATGTTGTTGAGTGTATCTATATAATCATCAAGCGTGGGCATATACTTGTATGCACCTACAGTGCCTAATGTAAAATTGGCCAGGAAATTAAACGTAAAGGGCGCCAGTAAAAAATAACCAAAGGCTGCACCAAGAAAAAAACAAAGCGATACCCAAAATATACTTCCCCGTGCATATTTCACTTCTTTTGGTGAAAGCGCAGGTTTTACAAAGCGCCACAACTCCCAGAATAAATAAGGAAAGGCTACAATGATACCGCCTATCATAGCAATATTGATGGCCGACATGAACGGCCCGCTGATAGTATTGCCCTGTAAGGGTATATTAACAGGCGGCATGCACAACGACTCGCCAAGGCCCAGCTGGTGGCTCCATTTACAAAGGCTGGTATAGGTAATGAAGGATGGCCTTGCAGGTGCGTAAATGATATTATCAAAAACCTTATCAATAAAAATAAAGATGGTAACAGCAGCAATCAGCCACACGATAACACCCCTCACCAAATGCCAGCGCAGCGCATCCAGGTGATCCATAAAGGTCATCTCTCCCTGGTCATTGGCGTCGCTGCTTCCGCTGCGGATCCGCTTAAAAAAAGATTTCCTGCCTGATGATGATGTAGCCAATGGTTTTATTTGGTTGCAAAGTTAAAGTATTACATACGTTAAACAGTAACAGTTGGGTTTACATTTCCTGTACGTTTTAATACGCCCCATCCCTGCAACTCTCCTTTAATAGCTTTGTTGAACGACTTCAGTAAAATATAATACATCAACTGGCGATAGATCAACCGTTGCGGTATCAGCCACACCAGTTTTTTGTAATCTTCTTTCTCAAAAGCAAAAGCCATGGCTGCACCTGCCATGTCGATCAAAATGAATACCACATAATACAATACGATGTGTGCAATGCTTGCGGGAATAATATTAAACCCTGCCGCTATAAGGCTCAATACCAATATAAGGTCGGCCAATGGCGCAAGTAATGGCAGTACCATCTGGAAGATGAGTATATTGGGCAAAGCTATCATCCCGAAATTTTTATAGGCAGGATTGAACAATGCTTTACGGTGCTTCCAGAAACTCTGCATTACACCAAAGCTCCAGCGGAACCGTTGCTTTAAGAACTGCTTCATGGTTTCCGGCGCTTCGGTATAGGAAAGGGCACCAGGGCAATTAACTACTTTATAACCGTTGATGTGCAGCCGCATGGTAAGGTCGCAATCCTCTGCCAGTGTATCGGTTGTAAAAGCACCCGCCTGCAATACCGCTTCTCTTTTAAAACCGCCAATAGCACCTGGTACAACAGTGATACAATTCAGCAGGTCGAAAGCCCTTCTATCGAAATTTTGTGAAGTGATATATTCAATGCTTTGCCAGCGGGTGATCATATTTACTTCGTTGCCCACTTTTACATTACCGGCCACAGCGCCTACTTTACCACCGGGATCTTTTTCCGTAGGCAGATCAAATTTTTTCATCAGCTCCGATACAGCATCTTTCTTCAATTGTGTATCAGCATCAATACAAACAAGATAATCTGTTGTGCTTAACTCGATACCATAATTTAATGCAGATGCTTTGCCGCCATTTATTTTAGTGTGTACCTGTACGTTAGGTGTGTTGCTGAATGCCTCGCTTACTACTTTGTAGGTAGCATCTTTACTACCATCATCTATAAACAATACCTGCAGGTTGGGATAATCCTGTTGCAGCAGGCTCGATACGGTACGCACCGCATTTACTTCTTCATTATAGCCGGGCACTATTATCGTTACTGCCGGAAAAGATGTTAGCGGCGGCGTTGGATTTTTTTTCTGGCGGCGAACCTGTATAGAAGCCAGTACAGCCATAAGCAGTGTACGGCCGACAGATAATGCGATGCCGCCAATGAACAGCGCAAATAAAATATGACTTGTCCAATACACTGTTTCAGCAAACAGGAAGTTGAACTCCATCTTCCAATCCCTTTCTATCGGGGGCATTACATCTTCTTTTGTTTTGCCCATTAAAGCAGCAACGGTAGTGAATTCGCAACCCTTATCCTTAAAATATTTTATTATCCTGGGCAATGCATCTACAGTGGCCTGCCTGGTTATACCGCCGGCATCGTGCAATAAAATGATATTGGAATTACCTGCTTCGGCCAGCCTTACCACCCGGTTAAATATGCTGTCGGCATTGGTATTCTTCTCTTCCCAATCCTGCGGATCGATACTTTCGCCAACGGTGATGTAATTATCTTTTTTGCTCCGGGCAATAGGCTCTATCTCTTCATAGGTTTGCGGTTCACTATCCGCATTATATGGCGCCCTGAATAAAATAGTGGAATGCCCCGTTACACATTCAATGAGCAGCCGGGTGGTCTTCATTTCCAGCTCCGCCCTTTCGGGGCTCATCCTGGCAATATTATTATGGGTAAATGTGTGATTGCCTATTTCGTAGCCATCTTTGTAAATACGTTGCAACAGCGGGATATTATTTTCTGCATTGATACCCACTACAAAAAAAGTTGCCGGTACTTTTTCTTTTTCCAGTATGTTGAGGATCTTAGGCGTGTACTCTTCACTCGGGCCATCATCAAATGTCAGTATGAGCTTATGCTTTGGACCAATGGGGGAATTGTCTTCCCCGAACTTATCAAATACATACCCCGAAGGCAATTGCAGGTATTGCTGTTCGGTGATCAATTGCTCAACGCTGTCAATCTCCATCGACACTTTTCCATCCTGCGGGGTATAGGCAATACGCAATAATTCGCCGCCCGGCTCACCTATATAGGTTGGCCGCTGGTTATCATCGTAAGGCAATGCAGTCAGTGCATTATAATCGAAAGGATCTTTTGCAAGCGCTGCATTACTAAGGTCTCGGCCGTAAAATTTCCACATCCGCTGATCCTCTTTACCCAATACCCATAAGCTGGTACCGGCGGTACCGTATTCATCAGCAAAGCGCATGATATTGTACGTAGTGGCAGCGCCGGTAAACCACACCTCATGTTTTGCAATTTCTTTCTCGCCGCTTGAGTCATCAATTACCGCCTGATCGTATGTATAATGAAGATTAAAATTATCGTTATCAAAATCTATCGTGGCATTGGTTACTCTTGCCCGGTTAATTCCATCGGCGTAAGTAATAGCGATCACAGAATCTTTTTTTCCATCTTCACCATATGCCCAGTCATAGCCAAAACCTGCAAGGCCCAAAATGATCTTGTTGGTTTCCATTTTTGCAGCAGCATCGTCCAGTACTTTTTCTATCCATTTTTGCCCGCTTACCGGTCCGGCATCACTGTCGGCGTTATGTTCATCGTAAGCCATCAGTACGATATGGTCATTGTATGCCATCAACTCCTTAAAATCGTAATCATCATTCCCAGGGATCACATCCATGGTTACCAGTAATCCTTTGGCATGAAAGGTTTGATATAATTCTTTTTGAAAAGCAGTAAGCGGGGCGTTGGACTTTTCTTTTAACTCCTCAAAATCAATGTTGATGCCCTGTAAGCCATATTTCTGCAGCGTATCTGCAAGGCGCTGAATGAACAGGGTCCTTTTTGCTGCATTGTTTAAAATATCATGAACCAATGCGCCGTCAAAATCTCCTTTGGCCGAATTAAAGTTGGTGAGCATGGGCAGGATGCGCAGGTTGTATTTGTGCATCAGGTTCAGCCCGGGGGTATCCAGCCGGCTGTCTATGGTAAAGCCATTAGTGTTGATGAAGAACCATTCAGGAAATATGGTGTTGAGCTTGGCACCGTTCTTTTCCAGGTCGTCGTACGATGCCTTGTAATTCCAGGAAGGTGAGTAAAAAGCGGCACGGATGAATGGGTTTTGCTGGTGAAGCCGTTGCCACTTTAATTTCTTTGCAGCCTCTTCCTTTTCTTTTTTATCCAGGAAATCTTTAAAGCCTTTGTATTTTTTATTCAGGTCAGAAGAAAGCACCATTGATTTGGAAGGATCGAAAGCATCCTGGTAAAGTTTGTTCTTGCTTTCTATATTGGGCAGGCCGGGCGATGCGGCAATACTTACCGCAAGCACTACGGCAATGATCAGTAAAATGACCAGCAGCAGCAATAGCCTGCCAGACCATTTGAATCTTTTCCACCGGGCAGGATTATTGGTTTGAAATACTTGTTCGGGTCCATTCATAAATGAGGGTAAAAATAGACTGCTAAGATGAACAAAACAAGAAGCCCGGTTAATATTATAGCGGGGCTTAACAGATGCTTAACCGTTAGCAACCTTAAAAAGAGAAACCCCCGTGGAAACGGGGGTTTGTTTTACCAAAACTAACTGCTTATGAGAAAATTTAAAATGTTCTTGTTTGTATCATACTATTAAGCAAAACTGTGCCAAAAATTAACAGCCTGTGTTAAGCTTTTTATAATACCTGTTTTTTACATCTATCAGTAAAAGAGAAACCCCCGTAGAAACGGGGGTTTGTTTTACCAAAACTAACTGCTTATGAGAAAATTTAAAATGTTCTTGTTTGTGTTATACTACTAAACAAAACTGTGCCAAAAATTTACAGTTTGTGTTAAGCTATATAGTTATATCGTTTTTTCTACCTCAATTATTGTATAAAGAGAAACCCCTGTAGAAACAGGGGTTGTTTACCAAAACTAACTGCTTATGAGAAAATTGAAAATCTAATGTTTATATATACTAAGACACAAATGAGATGCCAAAAGTTTAACGGCTTTTGTTAAGGAAACCATAAAGCCTGTAACGGATTAATTTACATAGGGTTAAGGAAACCCAATAAGCTGTGGTTTCCTGCTTTTTGAACTGACAATAATGTTTAAACACTGTTTTGGCAGCTTTTATCTAAAAGAAAAGACTTGCGAAAGCAAGTCTTTTATAAAATAACTGTTTTATTAGCATGCCTAGTTCTGGCTGATCATTTTTTCGGCATTTTCTGCAAACTGCAGCGCTTCCAGGAATTCCTGTATATCGCCGTTCAAAACAGCATCAAGATTATACACCGTAAGGCCAATACGGTGGTCGGTTACACGGCCCTGCGGAAAATTATAGGTGCGTATCTTGGCGCTCCGGTCGCCGGTGCTTACCAGGCTCTTGCGCTTGTGGGCAATGGCTTCTTCTGCTTTGCGCACTTCTTCATCGTACAGTTTTGTACGTAACATTTCCATCGCCTTTTCCCTGTTACCCAACTGGCTGCGTTCTGTTTGGCAAACCACTACAATACCGGTAGGCTTATGCGTTAAAAACACCTTTGTTTCTACTTTGTTTACGTTCTGTCCGCCGGCGCCGCCGCTTCGGGCAGTCTCCATTTTTACATCGCTTTCCTTAAGTTCAAAATCTATCTCATCGGCTTCGGGCATTACGGCTACAGTAGCGGCACTGGTATGCACCCGGCCACTGGCCTCTGTATCAGGCACACGCTGCACCCGGTGTACGCCGCTCTCAAACTTCAACGTACCATACACATCATCGCCATGCACTTCTACCTGTACCTCTTTATAACCGCCAACGGTGCCTTCGCTTTCACTGAGGATAGCTGTTTTCCAGCCCCTTTTCTCACAATATTTAAGGTACATCCTCAACAAATCGCCGGCAAATAAAGAAG
>JBEHZB010000014.1:0-120316 GCA_048497855.1 Bacteroidota bacterium
ATAGGTGGGGTAACGTATCCGGGATAGGTGGGGTAACGTATCCTGGATAGGTCGGGTAACGTATCCGGGATAGGTGGGGTAACGTATCCTGGATAGGTGGGGTAACGTATCCGGGATAGGTGGGGTAACGTATCCTGGATAGGTTGGATAACCTATCCGGGATAGGTGGGGTAACGTATCCGGGATAGGTGGGGTAACGTATCCAGGATAGGTGGGGTAACGTATCCAGGTTAGGTGGGGTAACGTATCCGGGATAGGTCGGGTAACCTATCCAGGTTAGGTTGGGTAACGTATCCAGGTTAAGTCAGATAACATATTTTGGGTGGTTGTGAAACACTTTAAATCCTGTTTTACAATGTTTTGTATCTTACCCTATATAAAGCATTTTTCTTTAAATCCTAAAACTTACAGCAATGAAAAAACTATTACGCATTTTTATTGTCATTTTCTTTACATTTTTAATTACTGATTCTTTTGCTCAAAGAGGTAGCCTTTTCCCATGGGGCAAAACGTTGGAACAATTAGTAGGAGGGCTTAGTACTTCCACTGAATCTGATGTAGTACCAACAATGAGTTGCACCCCAAGGGACCAACCGGGGGAGTGTACCAATTTTATATCAAATAATAATTTTACTCCTTCCGGCAGCTACAATCCTAATAATGCAGCCATGTACCAGGATCCCTTTACCGTGGCGCCGCCAGCTAAGCCAGGTTATGTGCCTGAATGGAATGCTGCGCAGGGAACTCCCAATATTGATGATGTATATGCCAGGTTTGCTGGCACGCCAACAGCTCCTCCAAGCCCGGCTACAGGATATGCTTTTATGTATGCCAGCAATTATGATGGTAGCACTCCACGTAATGAAGGAATAGTTCAAAAAATACCTTCGCTGACAACAGGCCATAAATATGGCTTGAGTTTTTTTAAAATGATTTCCCGCCTGCTGCCCGATTTTCCTTTAGCAACAGGTAACCTGAATATAGTTTTAATGCATTGCAGTGATTATTCATCTATTTATCCGCAACCTGATATTTTTACAACACCGGATTTACCTGTACATGCACAACAGGTATATTGCGAGACCAGCCTAAGTAATACAGCATGGCAGCAGAAACTGATCAGTTTTGTTGCTGATGAGGATTATGATATGATATGGATATTCTCAAAAGGAAATTCCGGCGAAGGCTATGCTATTAATTTTGCTTATCCCGAATTAAAAGATGTAACAGGGTTTACAGCAGGAAGCGACCCTGCAGCCCCAACGCCGGATAATTGTACGGTTACCATTGGGCCAACTACACCTAATGCCTGTACATTTACAAACAGTGTTTTTACATGGCACGGCCCTCATGGGCAAACAATAACAGCTGCGCCTGACCAGCAACTGCAGGTTGATGCTTCTGATCCTGACAATGTAGGCACGTGGGCACTTACCATGACTATAACAGGCGAAGTAGCAGCAAATAATACTTGCGGCCAAATTTTATCAGCGAGTGTGAATGTATCGGCGTGTGAAGAAAACTCGTGGCCAAAAGCTTATGGAAGCATTCAGGAAAGCTTGGGTCTGATAAAAAGTGAAAATGGGAATGTATTTCTTTCAGCAACAAAATTGTCTTTTGATCCCAATACATATTATAATCATGTTGGCCTTTTTCCTTCTGTATCTGAAGTTATGGCTATCCAATATAACGAATTTGGTACAACCACCTGGTTAAAAGATGATAGAAGTTGTGTATTTGCATTTAAGTCTGGAGTAGTACAAATGGAATGTGATCTTTGTACACCTCAAAATCAATTTGTTGATGGAAGTACAGGAACTTCAGCAACTGCACCATTAACCTTAATACCATTCGAAAGCGTAGTAGGAGAGCCTAATTCTGGTGGATTTATTACAACCGTGATGGACTTTACTAACCCCGGAGGTCCCCTGACAACTTTCAGGGCTCATTTGTCGAGTATAACGAGTACATCTGCAGGTACCGGTTCTTATCTCGGGAAATACAATCCTGTTACGAATAATTTAATGGTGTATGACTTTCCTAATTCTCTTATTATGTATCATTTCGATGGAACTTCGATAAATTATGTAAGTACACTTGCATTAAACATCTCTGCTCCTTATACTCATTTTCAGGAACCACCATTAGTTGATAACCAGGATAGGGTTTATATCATCCGAAATGGGGTGCTGAAATATTTTGATGGAACAGGAAATTTGGTTGATGTTACGATTTCAGGGTTTAATAACTACGATCTTCAATCAATTCAGAATGTAGATAATTATACCAGCAATATATGTTTGGTTTACAATAAGACTGATCATTATTTGTACAAACTAGACCTCAATGCGTCTACCTATAAGAAAGTGGCATGTACAGACGTAACTGATAACTGGTTTGATTTGAAGTATATCTTTGATAATGATAACGTATTCCTGGCTGGAAGATATTTTGACGCTTGCCAGATAGGAACTCAGTCTTTACCACAATTGCCGGTATATCCTCTGGTAAAAGTATTTATAACAAAACTTAATATAACAAACGATTTTACGCTTAAAAATACAGGTAACCCGATAGTATTAAATTCAAAAACTCAATCTACACTTAAGGTGGTTGTTTCACCGAATCCTGCCAGTAATATATTGGGCCTTAATATTTTAGAAGATGTCAAACAAGCGACGACAGAATATTCCATTATTGTTACTAATAGAGTTGGTAAAAAGATGATTGGATTTAAAAATCATACACCCAACAGTAAAATTAATATCAATAGTTGGGAGAAGGGAGTCTATTATATCCAAATTGTCAATTCAAAGGGAGAGAAAACAAGTACATCATTTATCAAAATATAGTATTACTGACAAATTGCAAAAAGCCCCTTTCATGGGGGCTTTTTTTTATATATCTATTATATGGTGTAAGCGCATGTTTCGTAAAGTAAAATATTTTTGACTCACATTTCATATGCTGTATAGAGAAGAAAGGAGCGCCTTCAATTAAAAAAACTTCTGGTCCAACAGTTTTTTATAGTAAAATCTATAGCAAAGAGCCGGAAAACATAAAGAAATTTTAAATTAACAGTAATTGCTTATAGCACCTGTAAAACCTGTGGAAAACAACTGCCTCCAATTTTCCTTATCCAGGCTGCATTTTTTGCCTGAACCTGCTCTGTTTTTCGAGCCAAAGGCTTATATTGCGTAACTCAAACACCATCCTAAGCACAATGAGAAAATATTTACTCCTGCTATTTATAGCACTTGCTTCTTCATTTATAGGTTTTTCACAGGATTTCAGTAATAAAGGAAAGGATTTTTATCTATGTTTTCCGCAACATGTGCCCAGTGGCACCTTAGCAAAACTAAGTATATGGATAACTTCCGATAAAGCCAGTTCAGGTACTATTACCATGGCCAGTGGCGCATTCTCTTCTACTTTTAATATAGCTGCCAACGGCCTGGCAGAAATACAGGTACCTTTTAACGTTGCACACATCAGTAACCTGGAATCCTCTAATGAAACATTTACCAATATTTTAAAGAAGTCGATAAGAGTAAAAGTAGATGCCGGGAAACCGCCAGTGGTGGCCTATGTGCAGCAGTTTGGTAATGCAAGAAGTGCTGCAAGCTTACTGTTGCCCGTAAACGTTTTGGGTAAAAAATATTATGCCATCAGTTTTAACCAGGCAGGATCTGATGCTACACTGGGAGGAAATACATACAGGGCACGGTCACAATTTCAGATCATTGCTACAAAAGACAATACTGTTGTTACGATAACACCAATGAAGAACGGCGTTTTGGGTACTCCCTTTACCGTTACTTTTCCTTTGGCCGGAGATATGATACAGTACCAGCCAAATGATGCCAATGCAGCAACTGAAGATATGACCGGTACTTTTATTGAATCTGTAGCATCGGGTGGGGGCGGATGTTTGCCTATCGCCGTATTTTCCGGAAGTTCTAATTTAACCATGGGAACAAAAACGCCGATGTGCAACGGGGGGTCTTATGATCCTTTATTCCAGCAGCTTTATCCTGTAAGTACCTGGGGAAAGAACTTTGGACTGGTGCCTTTTGCAAATTATCCAAGCGGTGTTCCATACAGGGTTTTGGCATCAGAAGATAATACCAATGTATATTTTGATGGATCGCTGGTAGCAACATTAAATGCCGGCCAGATATATCCTGCCGCATTTACCCCAAACCCATCAACAGTAAAAGCTGCAACCAGTATTACGGCTGATAAACCAATTTGTGTGGCAGAATATGCGCAAAGTTCCGGGTGCGCAGGAAACGGTACCGGCGGAAACCAGGGAGATCCGGATATGGTGATTCTGAACCCGATAGAGCAAAATATATCAGATATTACCATTTTTTCAACCAGGCAGGAAGTAATAAACAGTCAATGGGTGAATGTACTGATGAAAACCATTGCTACGCCAAGTTTTAAGATATCAAGAAATGGAGGAGCGCTTACGTCGCCGACCAGTGCCTGGGTTCCTTTTGCTACCTTGCCGGGGTATTCTTATTTGCAGGAGCCACTGCCGTTCCCGGGTTCGGGGCCCAATCCTTTATCAGATTCTTACCGTTTAGTTGCTGATAGCGGTTTTAATGCTATAGCTTATGGATTAGGTACCAATGAAACCTATGCTTATTCAGCCGGTACTTATATCAAGGATCTGTCTCAGCAGCTTGGAGTAAATACGCAATATGGTATAGAAACCACACCATCAGTTTGTACAGGTGCGCCATTCCAGTTTAAAGTATGTTTTCCTGCAACCCTGGTCATAGATTCTATGGATTGGAATTGCAGCAACACCTCTGTAATGTCGCCAAATAATTTCCCGTTAAGGGTGATTCACCCAACCATAGACTCTACTACGTCTGTAGGAACAAGTGCGGTACCTGTTAACTGGTATTCATTGCCAAGCTTCTATTCATTCTCTACCCCGGGTACATACACTATTACCATTACCAATCATACCAGCGGCTCCGATGCCTGTGGCAGTGAGCAGGATAATGATTTTGACCTGGAGGTTACCAACCCGCCTGTAGCAAGTTTCACTGTTATACCTGGCGGTTGCGTAGCAGAGCCTTATCAGTTTAAAGAAACAACACCGCAAACGCCTAAGGCAACCTATCATTTCTGGTGGGATTTTGGTGATCCGGGCAGCGGGGCCAATAATACTTCCACCCAAAGGAACCCGACACATATTTTCTCTGCGCCTTCTGCGCCCGGTGTACCTTATAAAGTACGGTTCTCGGATATTACAACGCCAGGTTGTTTAAGTGATACTGTAGAAATGTTTGTAACTGTTCCTGACCTGCCCAAAGCAACAATTACAGGTGCCACTACAACCTGTATCAATACTTTGCCACAGCCCCAGGTAACTTTTACGGGTACAGATGGCACTGCAGAATATTTCTTTGATTATAATATTAATGGTGGCGCTACAATAACAACACCTAAAAGTGTAGGGGGGATAGTTACAGTTAATGCCCCTACAAATGTTGCAGGCCCGTTCCGGTATAATCTTTTAGCTGTCCGCAATGCATCGCCTGCGGCAAGTGTTTGTGAACGCACTTATACAGGTACTTATGTAGATATAAACATTACGCCCGATGCAACGATAACACTGCGGCCATTACCTGATGGTCCTGCAAGTCAAACCGTTTGTGTAAACAACCCAATCGTAGATATCAAGTATGATATTGGTGCCAGCGGCACAGGTGCTGCTATGGATCCCAATACATCACTTTATAATTTCCCTCCCGGGGTATCAGGTTCATTTGCAGGTGGTGTATATACCATAACAGGTACACCTACTGCGGCAGGTGTTTACAATTACCGCATAGTAAGCCAGGGGCCTTGTTTAACACCCGCTGTTACCGGAACGATCACTGTTAATGATGATGCAACTATAAGTTTGGCTTCCGGTTCCGGAGCCTCAACACAAACTGTTTGTGTAAATAATCTTATTTCACCCATCGTTTTTGATGTAACAGGAGGAGGTACCAATGCAACGGTTAGCTTTAGCCCCGCATTACCAGGTGTAAGCGGTACATATAATGCAGTATCGAAAAAATTTACCATAAGCGGGGCACCTAATCCTGTTATAACAATTCCTACTACATATAATTATACCGTTACTGCTACAGGTTTATGTTTACCGGGCAGCACAGGCGGAAGCATTACCGTAAATCCTGATCATACATTAACGCTTACTTCTGCAGTACCAACTACAGCTCAAACAGTTTGTGAAAATGTAGCGATAACTGACATTACTTATACTGTTGCCGGAGGTGCCAATAATGCTACGGTTAGCTTTACACCCAGTACACCTGCGGGTATTACCGGTGTATATAATGCGGCAACAAATGAATTTAAAATAAGTGGTACGCCTACAGGTGTAACAGCTACTACTGTTTATAATTACACGGTAACTACCACAGGCAACAGCTGTATAGTTGCTACCAAAACAGGTTCGATAACTGTTAACAGCGATGCGGCGATAAGTTTGGCTGCCGGTTCGGGCGCTGCAACACAAACTGTTTGTGTAAATAATCTTATTGCACCAATTTCTTTTGACGTAACAGAAGGTGGGACTAACGCCACAGTTGCTTTCACTCCACCATTACCGGGTGTAAGCGGTGTGTATAATGCAGTATCGAAGAAGTTTACCATAACCGGTGCTCCTAATCCCGTTATAACAGTACCTACTACTTATAACTATACGGTTACTGCTACCGGTCCATGTTTACCGGGCAGTACAGGTGGAAGTATTACGGTAAACCCAGATCATACCTTAACCCTCACTTCGGCGGTACCAACTACAACTCAAACAGTTTGTGAAAACGTAGCTATAACAGATATTACCTATACGGTTGCCGGTGGTGCCAACAATGCCACAGTTACTTTTATACCTTCCGCACCTGCCGGTATTACCGGTGTATATACTGCGGCCACAAATGAATTTAAAATAAGCGGTACGCCAACAGGTACAACAACTAATACTACTTATAATTATACTGTAACTACCACAGGAAACAGTTGTATAGTTGCTACCAAAACCGGTTCAATAACTGTTAACAGCGATGCGGCGATAAGTTTGGCTGCCGGTTCCGGTGCTGCAACACAAACTGTTTGCGTAAATAATCTTATTGCGCCAATTGTTTATGATGTAACAGAAGGGGGTACCAATGCTACAGTTACTTTTACGCCTCCATTACCTGGTGTAAGTGGTACGTATAATGCAGCAGCAAAGAAGTTTACTATAACCGGTGCGCCTAATCCTGCTATAACAGTACCAACCACATATAATTATACCGTTACTGCTACTGGTTTATGTTTACCATCGAGTGTTGGCGGAACCGGAAGTATAACAGTAAACCCTGATCATACATTAACCTTAACTTCTGCGGCTGCAACTGCCAATCAATCGGTTTGTGAAAATGTAGCTATAGCAGATATTACCTATACTGTTGCCGGAGGTGCTAATAATGCAAGTGTAACGTTCTCACCAACTACACCAACTGGTATTACCGGTGTATATACTGCGGCAACAAATGAATTTAAGATAAGCGGTACACCTACTGGTATAACAACAACTACCACTTACAATTATACAGTAACAACCACAGGAAACAGTTGTATAGTAGCTACTAAAACCGGTTCAATAACTGTTAAAGCTGATGGTGATATTACCTGGTCATCAGGTCTTACTACACAGGAAGTGTGCAGGAATGTAAACATAGCCCCTATACAATTTGCCATATCAGGGGGTGCTACCGGAGCATCTATATCTCCGGCATTACCAGCAGGTATTACCGGTACATACAGTGGAGGAACCTATACCATACAAGGTGCGGCAACAACAGCGCCAAGTACCCAAACCTATACCATAACTACTACAGGTAGTGGCTGCGTGGAAAACACGGCAACGATCAACCTTACTATCGATCAGCTGCCAACAGCTAACTTTAACTTCAGTTCACCGGATTGTCAATCCAAGTTCATCAATTTCACTGACGCATCTGTAGCCAACTCCGGTGTATTGAACAGCTGGACATGGGATTTTGACGACCCTGCAAGTGGTTTAAATAATACCTCCAGCAGTGCTACACCTTCGCATATTTTCTCCGCAGCAGGGGTGTACCAGGTAAAACTTACTGTAGGAACAGATAAGAGCTGTTCAAGCACACCGATAATAAGATCAGTAACGGTTAATGTAAATCCTAAAACAGGGTTTATGGTACCCGAAGCTTGCGTAAATGATGTAGCTGTATTTACCGATACCAGCAAGATCAGTATTGGTACCCTTGACCCTGCCGGTTACTATTGGGATTTTGCAGATCCGGCTTCAGGTGCCGCCAATACATCTACTGCCATGAACGGTTCTCACCAGTTCAGCACGCCGGGTACTTATCATGTTATGCATGTATCTACCAGTGCATTGGGTTGTAAGGATACAGCGTATAATGATATTACGGTTAATGCTGCCAATCCAACTTCGGCTTATACCGTGCAGAATGCTGCGGCACTTTGTTCAAGCGATACGGTGCGTATCAACAACCAGTCTTCTGTAACTTTTGGTAGTGTTACCAAGATAGAAATATGGTGGGATAATACAGGCACACCTGCTGTATTTGATACACACCTGAACCCGGTACTTAACGAAGAATACAAGCATAAATACCCAACCCTGCAAACAACGAAGACCTACGACATACGTTTCAGGGCTTACTCAGGTTCAACCTGCTTTACCGATGTAATAAAAACGATCACCGTAAATGCAACGCCTAAAGTACAGTTGAATGCCTTCCCTGATGCATGTTACGATGCTGCGCCTTATGCTTTAACACAAGGCTCCGATATCGGTGGTGTACCGGGTAGCGGTGTGTACACCGGCCCCGGTATTACAGGTACCAATATCTTCAACCCCGCATTGGCAGGCATAGGTACGCATACCATTAAGTACACGTACACTGCTACAGCAGCAGGCTGTTTGGATTCTATGAGTCGCGATATTGTGGTAAGAGATACTGCTACTGCTAACTTCTCTTTCAGCAAACCGGTTTGCGATGGCGACCCGGTAAGCTTTAAAGATGAATCATCAGCGCCTGCAGGAATAAATATAGCTACCGTAACCTGGGATTTCGGCGATCTGTCTGCACCGCAAACAGTAGCCGCAGGAAGTACAGTGAGCCATGTGTTCCCGGCCGCAGGTACATACAATGTTAAGCTGTACAATACTTCCGATTATGGCTGCAGAAGCACCGTAAGAACACAGTCGGTTAAGATAAGCCCGCAGCCTGTTCCTGCATTTGCATTTGTAGAAACCAGTGTTTGTTTGCCGAATGCAATAGTAAACTTTACCAATACTTCATCTATTGCTGATGGTACAGGGCTTACCTATACCTGGGATTATGGCGATGGCTCAGCAACATCTTCAGGTGTTGCAGCTCCGCATCAATTCACCGGAACAGGTCCTTATACGGTTACACTAACGGTAAGAAGTGTGGATGGCTGTACCAAATCAGTAAGCCATGTGGTGAACTTCATTCACCCGCAACCGCATGCTGTGTACACTACCAATAAAGGAAGTGTTTGTATTGCAGATGATGTAGTGTTCACCGATGTTACCGATCCGCTGGATGGTACCACTGTAGCATGGAACTGGGACCTGGGCGATGGCTCTGTACGCAGTACCAAAACATTTACCTATACCTACAGCACAGTAGATTCGTTCTATGTGAAAATGTATATTACCAACAGTCATGGCTGTAACAGTGATACTACCAACCAGTTGTTTGCAGTGTATCCTTATCCTGTGGTTAATGCAGGTATCGACAGAACGATACTGGAAGGCGGTTCCGTTAAACTGGATCCTACTGTAACAGGAGATGACCTGACCTACCTGTGGACGCCAAATATCTATTTCAACAATATCAACAGGATCAAAGCGCCAACAGCATCACTGGTTAAAGAAGATATTACTTACACCCTGACTGTTACAGCTTTGGGTGGTTGTACTGCCAGCGATAAAGTGTTCATACAGGTATTGAAATTCCCTGGCATACCAAATACCTTCTCGCCAAACAACGATGGTATCAATGATGTGTGGACCATACAGTATTTAAATACCTATCCTGATAACAGGGTACAGGTGTTTACCAAAACAGGGCAGCTGGTATTTGAATCGCATGGCTATTCCAAACCGTGGGATGGTACACTGAAAGGAAAACCATTACCAATTGATACCTATTATTATGTGATAGAACCAGGTAACGGTCGTGACCCGATCACCGGTTTTGTAACTATATTAAAATAAATTGAGTCGTTCGCAACTGCTGAAGCTGGTTTCAGCAGTTGCGTTATTGTTAACAAGGTCAGCTTTTTAAAAGCACTTAAAAGCTGAAGTGAAAAAAGAGAAACCATGAAAAAGATCTGTTCTGTTATCGTTGGATGTTTTTGCAGCATCATTGTGTTGGCACAGGCAAAGCCGTTTTATTCACAGTACATCCTCAACAACTATATTCTTAATCCTGCTGTAGCAGGTATCGAGAATTATACCGATGTAAAATTGAGTTACCGTAATCAGTGGGCGGGTATCAATGGTCATCCTGTTACGGCGTATTTCAGTATCCAGGCGCCGATAGGCAAAAAAGATTACCGTACCAGTGCTACATCTTTCCAGGTGCCGGGCGATAACCCAAGAGGGCCGAAATATATTGATGAATACCAGGCTTCCGAACCGCACCACGGTATCGGCTTTGTAGCGTTGAACGATAAAGCAGGCTATATCAACCGCTGGTCTATCTACGCAACTTATGCTTATCATAAACCGCTTACTCCAAGGCTTACTTTATCTGCAGGTATCAACGGCGGTATCTCCAGTGTAAATTTAGACAGGAGCAAGATAGACTGGGGCAACCTTGATCCCAATGATCCGGCAATAGGCTATGCCAATGGCGACCTGAAAAAATTAAAACCTGAAATAGGGGTAGGGCTTTGGTTGTATGGAGCAAGATTTTATCTCGGCACATCTGTGTTGAACATCATTCCCGGCAAAGCTAAGTTTGTAAAGAACAGCGACTACGGTACTTATTTTACACCCAACTATTTTGCAACAGCAGGTTATAAATTCTTCCTCAATGATGAAGTATCATTGTTGCCTTCTGTAATGTTCCAGTACTGGCAACCGCAGCTTACGGGTATCCATACCAATGTTAAGCTGCAATACATGGACGATTTCTGGATCGGCGCCAGCTACCGTTTCTCAGATGTTGTAGGCGGCTATTCCGGTATGGCGGGTGTTAATATTTCCAACACGTTCAATATCAGTTATGCTTACGAAAATGCTACCACATCAAGGTTAAGAACATATACCAAGAACACTCACGAAATTGTGCTGGGCTTTTTGCTGAATAATAAATATGGCGAAACCTGTCCGCGTAATATCTGGTAAGAGTGCCCGCTATGAAGAAAAAGCAAGTTAAGAAATGGGCTTTCCGGTTGCTGGTAACAGTGCTGTTCATAACAGGGCTGCTGCTGGTGATCGTTTTAAATCCTGTGCTTAGTTATGCCAATAAAACTACGTACAGCAACTATACTGTTTTTCATAACCAGCCACTTGATAAGCAGTTTACCACTTATCTCGATAAAGCATCCCTGCTATTAAGAACAAGTGAATATTATGACCCGGCGCTGAAGCTGGATATCTGCCTGAACGATGGATCTGTTTATCCCAAATTGATGAAGAAGATACGCGGCAATGCCTTTGCCTGGGGATTTTATAATAAAGTGGTAATGCAGGGTAATATGGATTGCAGCAATAATTATATAGAACTTAACGGGTATAAATGGAATTTAACGCAACTGCTGGCGCATGAAGCAACGCACTGTTTGCAATTCAATGCATTGGGGTTCTGGCATTCCAATCCTGTAGCCAGTATTCCTGCATGGAAATGGGAAGGGTACCCGGAATATATAGCCCGCCAAAACAATGATCAGCTTGATCTGCGAAAGAATATCAGCCTGCTTATTGCAACAGAAAAAGATGCAGCCAACAACGGGTGGATACAATTTGCAGATGGCACCGGTACTGTGATTCCTTATTATAAAAGCTGGCTGCTTGTTCAGTATTGTATGAACATAAAAAAACTGACGTACCGGCAATTACTGCAATCTAAAGTTGCCGAAAAAGATATACAGCAGGAAATGATGGATTGGTACAGGTTGCAATAACTATTTCGTATTTTACCCCTTACAAAAAAATAATCATGAAACTATTCCGACTGTTATTGATCGGCCTCGTATTTTTTTCTTCCTGTAAAGAAAAAGAAAAGCCTGTAACCAAACAGGAAGCCCAAACCTTTGCAGACAATCTTCAAAAAAGTATTGTAAAAAGAGAAACAGATTTTTTCGATAACGCTTTTTCAATATCAGGCATTACAAAGATCATTGAAGACAGCCTGAAGGGAAAATACAGCAAAGACGAACTGGGCGGCATGAGGCAGGGATTCAGGAATAAATTAAAGATGGGCTCGCAGCTGGTTGCTGTTATGAGCGAAGGCGCTACTTACGAGTTAGTAAAAATATATGAAGAGAATAGTGAACAGCATATTCTTTTTCGCCTTTATGATGGTGGTAAGCTGAACTATCACGATATGAGAATGGTGCATGAAAAAGGAGAAGTAAAAATTACGGATATGTTCATTTACGCTGCCGGCGAAAACCTGAGTGAAACATTGATCGCTTTCTTTAACGGTGTGATGACAAAGAATGAAGATGAGGCACTGGATAATCTTGATAAGGTTAAAAGTATAAAAGAACTTATTCTGAAAAATAAGAACCGGGAAGCATTGGCAGAGATAGATGAGCTGCCCGAAAAGCTGCGTACTGCAAGGCCGGTGCAGCTCCTGCGTATGAGTGCCGCAATGAATCTTGATGATGATAACGACAGTACGTATTTAAAAGTGATCGATGAATTCAATGCCTTATACCCAGATAATGGTAAGATGGCGCTTATGCTGCTGGATGGATATGTAATGCACAAAGAATACGATAAAGCGCTGGCATGCGTTAATCAATTGGATTCGCTCATCAATAAAGATCCGTTGCTGGATTTTTACAGGGCAATGTGTTTTAAATTGAAGAAAGATGAAACTGCTGCCAGGAGCTGTTTGGAAAGACTGAATACCAGGATGCCGTCTTTTATAGATGGCGGGGTAGAGCTGGCATTCAATTATTGCCATACACAGGAATGGGAAAAAGCAGGAACATTACTGAATAAAATTAAAAACTATCGCGGCTTCAGGCCCGAACTGATAACCCAGGTAAAGATCCTTTATCCTGAAATGGAAAAATACATAACTAATTAAACAAAGAATATTATTGGGTGGTCAGTATCCTTACGTTTGCACCGGCGCCGGTATCAAGCGCTTTGCGCACAGAGTCAGCGAATTTATCCCTTGCGCTGGCCATCCATTCGGGTTGTACTACCCATTGGCCATTTACAACACGCAGCTGGTAAACTTTTACCGAAGAAGATTTAGAACCTGACTGCTCTTCCTTTACAACCATCTGTTGTACGGGAACATCAGTTTCTGTCTGCACTACCGGCATCGCAAAATCCTGCTGTGCATTCTCAGCTATAGTTGCTGCATTTTGCTGTATTGATTCCAGTAACGGTTGCAGTGCTTTCAGCTTTTTCTCTACCATCGGCTGACTTTTGATCACTACGTCAGCTATTTTTTCTGCGTTCTTATTGATCTCTTCCTGTAAAGAAGCCGTTTTAATTACGGCGGGCACTTCTGTATTGGCCACTGTAGGCTCATCAACTATTGAGGGCAAAGCTACAGCAGTTGCAAAAGTCTCTTTTGGAGAAACCGGTAACTGAAAGAATAACGACGCTGTAAAAACGATCAGCATAACAGCGCTCAGCAACGGCACAATGAACCGGTTTTGTTTTCTGCCCGAAAAATTACGTTCATCGGTAAAGAACTGTATGCGTTGTAATAATTGTTTCTTTTTACTTACAGCCGCCAGTTGAAAGCCCGGTATCAGTTGTTTGATGCGTTCGGCCTGTAATAAGGTTTCGGCATAAAGCGTAGCAGGGTAGTTGAATTCAATAACAGTGGTATCGCAATATTTTTCTCTTTCCATGCGTATAGCTTTGCAAAAAGAAAGCACGAATGGATTGAAGAAGAAGATCGTTTCAGCAGCTACCAAAAACCAGTTCAGCAAATAATCATTTATACGGATATGCGATAACTCGTGCAGGATAAGTGTTTCAGCCTGCTGCATGTTAATTCGGTTAACCAGTGACACGGGTAAAAGAATAACCGGCTTAAAAAAACCAAAAGTAACCGGTGTACTGATATTGGTGCTTAGCCAAAGTTTTACTTCTCTTTTAATACCAAGATGATAAGCTTTTACTTTAGTAAAAAGTTTCAGCTCGATATCAGGCTTTTGTAAGCCTGCTTTATAATATTGTTTAAAACGCTGCCAGCTATAAATAGCCTTTACTGTTTTAAAAAGAATAACAGCGATATATGCCCCGAAGAACCAGGGAGCCAGCGTATGAGTGATATCTGCCGATAACAATGGCGCAACCAGTGCATTCAGCGAATGCTCTGCCACATTATTGGTAGTATTGATATAGTAGATGAAAAAAGTAAGTACAGAAAGTATAAGCTGTGTGCCGATAGCCACATAAAGGAAATTCCTTTTTTCAAGCGAAGCGCTTTTTTGTAAGAACAGCTTGTTGATAACCACGTACACCAACAATAATATCCCTGCTTGCCAGAAGCTGTGCAACATACTCATGCAGAAACTGTAGGAGAGTGAGGCCATTCTTTTAGTCGTTAGTTGTTATTAGTTAATGGTTATCGGTTAATGGTTATTTGCTAGGATTTATTTTGAGTAATTGGTAATTTGGTATTAGTAATTAGATTTAGAAAAGATCTTCACCCCAATTCCAAATTACTAATTCCCAATCCCCAATCCCTAATTCCCAACTCCCAATTACTTCCCCTTCAATTGATTGATCAGCTCCTGTATCTTTTCCAGTTCCGCATCACTTGCGCTGTGCCCGCCCAGTGCCTGCAGCACCAGCGTAGCAGAAGAACCCGCAAATAAGGAATCGATCATTTTATTCACCAGTTGCTTTTGTGTTTTCTCACGGCTTACGGCAGCCTGGTAAATATGCGTTTTGCTGCTGTCGTCACGGGTAACCAGGCCCTTTTCAAACATGATCTGCATCAGCTTCAGGGTAGTGGTATAGCCGCTGTCCTTGGTTTTCGACAGTTCTTCATGAACGGTTCTTACAGTAGCCAACTCCTTGTTCCACAGCACCTGTAGTATCTCCAGTTCACTTTCTGTAGGCTTTGTATTCTTGATCATATGCTTATTACGATTGATTTCGTACGCAAAATACGATTTTACTCGTAAATAGCAAGACCGCTGGTGTAAAATTTGGAAAAATTTAAGACCATAGACCACAGACGACAGACCACGGCAGATAAAGCGGCTTGTTATATTCTTCACGCAAAGGCGCTAAGGAACGCAAAGAGGCAAAGCTTTGCGACTTTTGCATTTATTCTTAGCGCCTTTGCGTGCAACAATTAATCTTCTCCATGGTTCCCCTTTAGGGGCGGAGGGGCAAAAAAAAGCCCCCCTGTAGAAACAGGCGGACTTTTGGTATAATGGTTCTGATTAGACGTAGTTAGATTATCCAAAACAGGATAATACTAATCTACTTGACACACAAATCATCGAAAAGTATGCTCGTCATCAGAAATTTATTTTTTTTCTTCCGAAGCAATGGAAGATTTTATTAATGTTTCGATCTTGTCTTTTCTTTCGCTTTGAATTTTATCGTGGTTCAGCTTGGCTAAAGTAGGTGCTATTACAAGGCTCACAATGCTCATCAGCTTGATCAGGATGTTCATAGAAGGACCGGAAGTATCTTTAAAAGGATCACCCACAGTATCACCCGTTACCGATGCTTTGTGTGGTTCAGACTTCTTATAAAATGTTTCACCATTTATATCAGCGCCTTTTTCAAATGATTTTTTTGCGTTATCCCATGCACCACCTGCATTGTTCTGGAACATTCCCATCAGCACACCACTAACAGTAGCGCCAGCCAGGAAGCCACCCAGTACTTCAGGGCCAAAGCAAAAACCGATGATCAATGGAGATAATAAAGCGATAGCGCCCGGCAGCATCATCTTTTTCAATGAAGCCTGTGTAGAGATAGCCACGCATTTATCGTATTCAGGTTTGCCTGTACCTTCCATGATGCCCGCAATGGTGCGGAACTGGCGGCGAACTTCTTCTACCATCGCCATAGCAGCCTGCCCCACAGCACGGATCGCTAAAGAAGAGAAGATGAAAGGGATCATACCGCCAACGAATAGGCCTGCAAGTACATCGGCACGGTAAATATCAATACCATCTATTTTAGCAATACCAACAAAAGCCGCAAACAATGCCAATGCAGTCAAAGCTGCAGAAGCAATGGCAAAACCTTTACCGGTAGCCGCAGTGGTATTACCAACCGCATCTAATATATCTGTCTTTTCACGCACTTCTTTAGGTAGTTCGCTCATTTCAGCAACACCGCCTGCATTATCCGCAATAGGGCCAAAAGCATCAATAGCCAGCTGCATAGCCGTAGTAGCCATCATACCCGCAGCAGCAATAGCCACACCGTAAAGACCGGCACAGGCATAAGAACCATAGATACCCGCAGCCAGTACCAGTATCGGCAGTAAAGTACTTTCCATACCTATCGCCAAACCGCCAATGATGTTGGTAGCATGGCCGGTAGCCGACTGGCGTACAATGCTCATAACCGGGCGTTTGCCCATGGCAGTATAATATTCTGTAATGATGCTCATTAAAGTGCCTACACCCAAGCCAACCATGATAGCGCCGAATACACCCATTTTAGTGAACTCGTGGCCACGAAGGGTCATTGTTTCTGGCAAAAGCCAGTTTACCAGGAAATAAGAAGCAATAGCGGTCAATACAATAGAACCCCAGTTGCCCATATTTAAAGCGTTCTGTACTTTTTGTGTGCTTAAACCGGTGTTTTCACTGATGCGAACGAAGAAGGTACCAATGATAGAGAATAATATCCCCATCGCAGCTATCAGCATCGGCAGCAGGATAGGAGACATACCTCCAAAAGAATCGGTCAGTGCATTGGTTTCTCTTCCCAAAACCATGGTAGCCAGTACCGTAGCCACATAAGAACCGAAAAGATCGGCGCCCATACCCGCTACGTCACCTACATTGTCACCCACGTTATCTGCAATAGTTGCAGGGTTACGTGGATCATCTTCCGGGATGCCTGCTTCTACTTTACCTACCAGGTCAGCGCCCACATCCGCAGCTTTGGTATAGATACCGCCACCTACACGGGCAAATAAGGCTATCGACTCTGCACCCAAAGAAAAGCCGGTCAGTATCTCAATGGTACGTTCCATTTCAATACTGTCAACCGCAGCTTCAGGAGCAAAAATGAATTTTAAAATGATAAATAAACCGCCCAGTCCCAATACCGCAAGACCAGCCACACCCAACCCCATTACACTACCGCCGGTAAACGACACTTTAAGGGCCTTTGATAAAGAAGTACGTGCCGCCTGGGCTGTACGTACATTAGCTTTGGTAGCTATCCTCATACCAATGAAACCCGCCAGGGCACTGAAAAAGGCGCCCAGTACGAATGCAAGGGCAATACTCCAGTGGCTGTTGGCATTGCTGTAACCCATGATGCCCAATAGTAAGGCGCCGATCACAACAAAATAAGCCAGTATCTTATATTCGGCTTTTAAAAAAGCCATCGCACCCTCAGCAATATAGGTGCTGATCTCTTTCATACGGTCGTTACCGGCATCCTGCTTGGATACCCACGCAAACTTTATAAACGTGTACAACAGGCCTACAATACCCATTGCCGGAATTACATAGATCAATTTGTCCATAAGTGATTAGTTATTCTGAATTTTTAGGACGGCAAAAATAGGGTAAATAGGGCAGAATTAGTTGAAAAGTTGATTAGTTGAGAGGGAGTGGTGGTATTTGGAACCGGGTTTGCCCCAACTTTTTGGTTTTGCAGGTTTTACACAATTTGTTCTAAAGCATTTCCGGTTAGATAAAAATAATTAATATTATATAGCAAAAAGCCCTATCCGTATGTTTCAATACAGGCCTCAACAACATGCAGCAGTTAATGAAGAGTCATCTTCGAAAGATAAGGCAGCAAAAGCCGCCTTGCAATTACCGGCAGTTCCGGCCGTACAAAGGGCAGAAGAAGAACCCATTCAAACTAAGCAGGCACAGGTTGCCCAGCTAAAGATCCACGTTGCATCAGGGGAACAGTTTGACAGCGTTAATAAATCAATTAAAGCACCGAGGCTTAAATCAATTGCCGAGGCTTCCAAAATATACCTTGTACAATCTATGGGCGATATTCAAAAGATGAAGCAGAATGAGGATGTACCGGTATTGGCGCCTAAGAAGCATTTGATCGGCGAGGCGCATTCCCAGTCGCAGTTTCCGCAAGCAGCAGAAGATTGGGGTTGGGGTGCACAGTTAGTTATTGAAGCCTATTCCGAACATGAAAAATTAAAGAACCAGGCACAGGCTGATAAGAAAAGCAATGCCGAGAACAAGCAGGGAGGCGAGAATATTATGTATGCCAAAGCAAAGGGCCTGGAAGATACGGCAGTAAAAGGGCTGGCTTCACTGGTAAATGCACAGATATTCCAGGATATAGTAACAATGGCAAGGAATAATCAAAAGCAGGAAGAATTTGAAAAGCTTACTACAACAGAGTTTAAAAAATATTGCAAAGAAACGTGGCAAAAATGGAAAGCTGCCCTGGGAGTTGCCAATTCGCTCCAAACCTATTTGCAGGATTCAGACATCAACAATAACCGCGGCATTTTCTGGAGCCACTTTAAAGAGCACGATTCAATAGAAGCTGTGTTGACCGCAAAACTTATAAAAGATATGGAAGACGGGCTGGATAATATTTTTGACCAGATTCAGCAGCCTGGTGTTTCTTTGCTGGATGTAGGTTTGTTATGCGCTTTCCTTGATGCAACGGAAGTGCTGATACCGGTTGTGCAAAAGCTTATTGTTTCTTACGACCCGAAAGGCTTTTCCCTTAATGCAATAGAAAGAATGTCTGATGATGCAAGGATTGGCCATGGAGATATCGATCAGTTAAATCCTTTACGAGAAAGGTATATGAGAAAGAATATTGAGGCCGCATCAATTCCTGCATTGGTTAAGATAGGGGCAAAGCATGTTGTAAACCTGCAGCAGGCCCCCTCTGCCAATACAGAAGGTTATGCTGATTATACTGCTTTTACAATTAAGAATACGGCAAATAATGTAGAGGTATGATGCAGCAGTTAAATTGTTAAATGGGTTAATTGTTTAATGGATGTATTGTTTAATTGTTTTATCGGCCATTTAACCATAAAGCAATGGAACAGTTACTTCTTATTCCTTCTTCCCCGCAGTATCTGCTTCGCGGGGGCTGGCAGCAGCAGTGTATAATCGGAAAATAAAAATGTTGTAGCTTGTCCAATAAAAGCTAACCCGATTAAAACCACAACGGCAATGAAAAAAGTATTCTTTATTATCTCTTTACTATCACTAACATTCACCTGTTATTCCCAATCCAGGAAAATTGTTGGTTCCTGGATTTTACGGGATTCAATTTTGGCAATGCAATTTTTTACAAACGAAGATGGAACAATTGAAGAAAGGAGCGGGCTTGTCAATGAAAACATTTGGAATAAAACTCCACGAACAGGAACGTATGTATTTAATGATAAGGGTAAACTTGTAATAACCTGGTCAGATAAAAGCATTGAAAACAGGGAAGTAAAATTCGAGGATGATTTCAAAACGGCAAAAATTAAATTCACAGATAAAAAAGACAAGCTTAAAAAGACATACCTGTTTTTGAGAGTAGTAGATGAAGAAATTATAACGCAATAAATAATTTCAGCCAACATTGGTATCTGCGTTCCACCTAGTCTCTCTCTAAACGCAAATCAAAAATATTTATCCGCACCCCAACTCCCAATTCCCAACTCCCAACTCCCAACTCCCAACTCCCAACTCCCAACTCCCAACTCCCAACTCCCAATTCCCGATCCCCAATTCCCAACTCCCAATTCCCGATCCCCAACTCCCAACTCCCAATCCCCAAAAAACTAGGAAAACCACCCTTTCCTGCAACAGGATCAATTTCCATCTTTAGGGTCATTACTATTTGCTAAACATCAAAACCCTTACACATGCGTACCGAATTTAAAACAATGCAGACTCACCCCAGTGACGAACAGTATTACATTGATCTGATGCAGGAATTTTGCTGGACCCTCAAAAGCTCGCAGGAGATCAAGCTGAAAGATTCCCATCTTGAAACAAGGGGAGGGCAGCTGTACAGCGTAACCGAATCTGAGCACTATGTAAAGCTCATATTTGAAAGGCCATTCGAATTTGAGAACCGGCAACAGATCGTACAACTGGAAAATGAATACTTCGGCCTCAGTTACCCGGCTAAGGATACTTTCAAAGCTGCCATCTGGACCACCATCATTATCGCCATTATACTCGGCATAGCAGTAAACGGTATCGTTGCATTTTTAATTTTAGCGGCAGGCGCTTTCTGGATCTATTCCATTAACCAGGCCAATGCAAAAAAGCAACAGATATGGAACAGTAATAATATGCGCCGCCAGGAAATATTGGCCGAAGTGAGGAAGGTAGCTGTTTTTTAATGGAGGAATGTTTTGTATTGATTACACTAATTATTACGAATTACACGAATTGGGAAAAATATTTTTTGGGGATGCAACCATTTGTGTTGTTTTTGCGTCTATACATCAGCTATGCAAAAGGTAAGGCTGCTTATACAACTATTTGATATACTAAGATTGTAGTTCTATAAATAGTATTTATTTTTACCATAGTTTAAAATTATTGGGTATTCCAATAACAAGCCTCTAAGGAAAGCCTGGAAACTTTTTCTTAATCATGAGGTAAGTTTAGTGAATACGTCTGTAAAAGGCGTATTCCTTTACTTGTAATCGTGATTGGGCACTTCCAGGCGCCTCCTTAGATTGCGGGTTTAGGATGCGCCTTTTCTATTACCATTATTTTAAACTTACCATCATGTCTCCACAAGAATTACTTCGTAACGATCCTGAACTGCAACAGTACTTAGCTGATCTTAAATCTTTTCTTTCTCTTTTTCCTCCTGATAAAATGAATGATGAACTCTGGAACCTGGCCTGCTTTGTTTATGATAAAAAGGACGAAACAAATTGGAAACCCGGCGAACGTTTTAAAGTGTATGGAATGTATAAACTGTTGAGTGGGTTGTGCAGTTCTTTGGAAGGGATTGTGCGGTATTTTGAGGGGGATGGGGGTGAGAGGGCGTGAAAGGAGCGTGGGGGGCGAGGCAACGCTCCTGTTGAACATAGTGCTTACGAAGGCAGAGCCTTCGAAGAGTTTTTATGTTAACAGAGGACATTGTTTTACTAATTTAATATCATTGCTGAAAGACTATCGGGTGCATCTTCATTAAAGCAAAACCTGGTCCGTTTTTATTGGTAAATGGGCATATTATTTGTAAATTTGTAGTATGTCAACAGTGAAAATAACGAGCAAAAAAGGTACCGATGCTGTAAAAAAACTTCGTGAGCAAAAGCTTAGGAACGGGCTTCCATTTATGATTAACGTTAAAGAATTATCTACTAATCAATGCTATCTTGAATACCCCAATGGAAGTATTAAATTAATAACTGTTGTGCATTCTACCAGGGACATAGATGTAGTTCGTGAATTAACTTCAGCGGAAGCTACTCATTTAAGACAACGCTTTCACTTTTCATCCGTAAAGTAAGATGCTAGTTCTTTACATCATAACCGGTTCTAATGGTGCCGGTAAGTCATCGGTAGGACCTGATTATATCCCCAATCATTTAAGAGCTACTATTTTTGATGGAGATAAACTTTTTATGCTGAAAAGAAGCGAGTTTTGGGTAAATGGCATAAAGTCTCATAAAGAATGTAAAAAACTTGCTGCAGAAGTTGTAACAACCACTTTTGATAACCTGGTAGAATCAGCTTCGCCTTTCCGGTAACACCGCCTCAAAGAGCAAAAGAAACTTTTGTACAAAAGCTTGTTCGAAAAATCCTGTCTTTATTTATTCCTATCGCTAATCCTGATTTCGAGAATAAAATACATGCCGTTTCGGTTTGGCTTATTGAATTTGAAAATGAGAATGAATATCCAAACAGGGAAATTGGATTAGATATTTCAGGCAAGCCAATTATGAAAATGCCATGGAAAAAAAATTATGGCTATTGGATAGATAATAATTTATTGCTGAAAGATTTTAAGTTAAAATTCGATGCAGTTGTTATTACTGAAGAGGAGTTTGAAAAACAGTGGGCGTTATTTGAAGCAGAATCTTTATTGAGACAATAGAATTAGGCATTTATGAATTGCCCCGCCCTTTAGGGCAGGGCAATTCAGGAGCTCAATTGATTTTTATAGAAATTACTTATTAAACCCTATTTTACTATGCTATAGAGGAAATAAAGTATGAGCATTATTATAGAGGTATAAAATATATTGGTTCCTGTCTTTCTTGAATGCTCGTTATATTTAAAATATTTTTTTTGAGTATACACGCTATATACTTTGCTGAATGCGTAATCATAACCAATAAGAAGGCCTATAATACCGAATATACCTATCCATCCAAGAATTATTCCTCCCTGGCTTGCTTCTTTTCCTGTTGCCAGTTTTAACTCTTCAGCTTCTACGATCTCTTTTTTGCGAATGGTAATATCTTCAGGAAGTATGTTTCGGGTGCTTAATTCATTCTCTGCTGCTTTTAGCATATCCGGGCTCCACTGATCTAATTCATAAACCATTTTCAATAATTCATTATCTGATTTAGATTGTACTATTTCTGGAAAACTTACACTCATGTTCGGTGATTTACAAACAAAAATAGAAGAAAGGGTTCATTAAACTGTGAAGCCTTAGATTATTCATTGTTGGTGGATTCTCTCTTCGAAGGCTTAGCCTTCGTAAGCACTATGTTCAACAGGGGCTTTGCCCCGTACCTCTTCATCTCACCATAAACGAAAACTAAAACTATTTTATCCGCCATTATCCCCATCCCTAATCCCTAATTCCTAATCCCCAACTCCCAACTCTTAATCTTCAATTCTAAAAAAAATATCACCCCCCATGCAACCTTTTCCCTTCCAAAAGCGACTTAATAAGGCAAAACACATAAGCCATGACCATAAAACGAATCTACAGGGTAAAAGACGTAGACATGCTCGTTGCAGCAGCCACTATTTTAGAAAGTGCCATCACAAACAAAAAAGCATTACAAGAGAAAAGAGCCACCTGGGCCGATCCCTTCTTCGAAGATTTAAAAGCAGCCATCGATACCGTCGTGCAGAATTATCTCGGTTTAGACAACGCACAGCAACTTCGCCGGGCAACAATCAAAATATCCGCAATAAAAAAAGAAGCCATCACACAACTGGCTGAATTTAAGGTGCAGGTAGAAGAAGACTTCAAATCAGATACCCTGCGCAAAGACGAGATCATTAAGCAATTAGGGTTTCCCTCTTATATACCAAAAGCGCAAAAAGGCGACCAGGAAGCATTGATCAACCTCTTGTACCAGTTCAAGACCAACATAGCAGGAGTAGAAGCAGAAGTAATCAGCAAAGGCATTTCCAAAAAATTGATAGATGAAATCATCAGCCATGCAGACAAACTTAAAGATGCAGATGTAAGCCAGGAATATTCCAAAGGCACACGAAAAGTAAATACTGCCGAAGCAGTACAGGAATTCAACAAAGTATACAAAAGCATTATAAGCGTTGCAAGAATAGCTGCAAAATTCTACAAGGGACAAGCTGCCATGAAAAGCCAGTTTGTTTTCAGCAGGGTTGCCAAAGCCATTAACGCACAAAGGTCAACCCCTTCCCAGCCTGCGGAAAACGCTGACTAGAACAGGGGAGAAACTCCGAAATACAGGGAAGGAGTTCCGAAATGCAGGGAAATTACTTTGAAATAAGCGGAAGCTATTTTGAAATACACGGAAGCTACTTCGAAATAGGCGGAAACTGTTTCGAAATAGACGGAAGCTACTCTGAAATAGGCGGAAATTATTTCGAAATGCACGGAAGCTACTTTGAAACAAGCGGAAACTATTTCGAAATACACGGAAACTATTCTGAAATACAGGGAAATTACTCTGAAACAGGCGGAAGCTATTTTGAAACACAGGGAAGGAGCTTCAAAATGCACGGAAACAAGTTCGAATGATATGGAAGCTGTTTCTCCGCTGTTGCTACGTCTTTTAACCAACAACAGATTACATTATTCATCGTTGGTGATAACACCACACGATGCCGAAGAATAAATAGAAGATCGTAGCGAAGAAAGTGAGCGATGGAATTATTAGCAACATTCTGCAACCGCAGCGTCCCTCATCGTTGCATATGCAATACTAGGAGATACTGCGGGGAAGACCTCACGAAATAGCAGAGCGTCCAAATCTGACATCTCACATCTGACATCTCACATCTGACATCTCACATCTGACATCTCACCTCTCACGTTTCCCCTCTCCCGAACAAAATATCCACCTTCGGCAACAAAATCCCCCTTTTACCCGTCTTAGCCATATAATTCCTAATTTTAGCATTACTAATTCTAATAAAACGTTTGAAGCCGACCGGGATATACCTTCTGCTGCTTTTTTTGCTTGGATATAAGGCCGTTGAGGCACAGGTAACGCCACTCTCCAATCTTCATAAAAAATACGTGAGCACCAAAACCAATGTGGTGCACCTGGATTCGATGAGCCTGGTGCCCAATTCGGTAGTGGTAGAAGGGGTGCTGCCGGGTACGTATAAGATCGACGAAGTGAATGCCACCCTTACCTGGATCACCAAGCCGGCAAAGGATATGGTGATGATAACGTACCGGGTGTTTCCGTACCGGCTGAATGCGGTAGTGCGCCATTTTAATTACGACAGTGTAAAGAATAATTTCATCAGCAATAACCCCTTTAAGTTTACCTATGCCAGCAAGCAGGGCAACCCGTTGCTGGATTTTGGTACGGTAAAGTCGGAGGGTAGCTTTGGTCGCGGCATCTCCTTCGGCAACAGCCAGGATGCGGTGGTAAACAGCAGCCTGAACCTGCAGCTGAGCGGCTATATCGGCGACAGCCTGGAACTTACGGCGGCCATTACCGATAATAATATCCCTATTCAACCCGATGGCAATACGCAGGACCTTCGGGATTTTGACCGCATCTTTTTACAGGTAAAAAAGCATGGCTGGCAGGCCAGCTTTGGTGATATTGATATCCGCCAAAGCAAAAGCTATTTCCTCAATTTTTATAAACGCTTACAGGGGGTAGCATTCAGTACCGATAACAGGATCAACAAAAATATTTCCAACTCTTTTTTGGTAAGCGGCGCCATTGCCAAAGGAAAATTTAACCGCAACATTATAACGCCGATAGAAGGCAACCAGGGGCCGTACCGTTTACAGAGCGCCAATTACGAATTGTATTTCGTAGTGCTGGCTGGTACGGAAAGAGTGTTCATTGATGGCGAACTGCTGCAACGCGGCGAGGACCAGGATTATGTGATCAACTATAATTCGGCCGAGCTTACGTTCACACAAAAAAGACTGATCACTAAAGACAGCAGGATACAGGTAGAGTTTGAATACGCCGACCGCAATTACCTGAACTCGATGCTGTATGCTAATGACGAGATCAATTATAAGAACAAGCTGTTTGTAACCATCGGCGCTTACAGTAATTCGGATGCAAAGAATTCTACCATAAACCAGGAACTCAGCGTTGAACAGAAACAATTTTTAGCACGTGTTGGAAACGGCATTGACACGGCGTTTTATGTGAATGCTGTTAAGGATACTTTTGCCCTCGGCAAAATATTGTATAAGAAGAAAGACACTTTGTATAACGGTACGATACACGATTCGATATTCGTACTATCCGGCAACCCGAATGATACCTTATACAGCTTAGGATTCACTTACCTGGGGCCGGGCAAGGGCGATTATATGCCTTTGCTGAATGCTACCAATGGCCGTTCATTTTACTGGATACAGCCGGATGCGAATAATGTGAAGCAGGGAGAATGGGCGCCGGTTACGCTTTTGGTAACACCCAAGAAGCAGCAGATGATAACGGTTGGCGCTGAATATTTACTGGATAAAAAAACGAAGATAAAAGCGGAAGTGGCGGTAAGTAATTATGATGTGAATCTTTTTTCGAACATTGGTAAAGATGATGATAAAGGCGTGGCGGCAAAGCTGCAGTTTGAAAGTAAAGATAAGAGGGTGCATCTTTTTAATAAGCCGTTGCTGTTGCAAACAATGCTGGGCTACGAGTTTGTACAGAAACAATTTACACCGCTGGAGCGCCTGCGTAATGTAGAGTTCTTAAGAGACTGGAGCCTGCCGTATGAAACCTTTACTTCGGCCAATGAACAGATCGCTACCGGCTCGGCAAGACTGGGTGATAACAAAGGCAACTTCGTTAAATATGAAGTAACGAGTTACGATCGCAGCGATAATTATAACGGCATCCGCCAGTTGCTGGATCATTATACAGACATAAAAGGGTGGAAGATAACCGATCAGTTTAGCCTGACCACGAGTAAAACAAAAACAGATAATGGCTTTTACCTGCGGCCCACTATTGATGTGAGTAAAGTGCTGACTAAATTAAGGAAGATGCAGATCGGCTTTAATTACAGCAGCGAATTCAACAAACAACGAACAAAGGTCGTTGACACGCTGAACAACTTAAGCTTTGGCTTCAATATCTGGCAGGTTTCAATTAAATCAAATCCGGAAAAGCTGAACAAATGGGGTGCATCTTATTTTACCCGCAATGGTCTCTTACCTTTTGGCCCTGATCTTAAACAGGCTGACCGCAGCCATAATTATAACCTCTTTACCGAATTGATGAAGAGCGAAAAGCACCAGTTGCGCCTGAATGTTACCTACCGCAAACTGAATATTATTAATCCCGCCATCAGTAAACAACAAGCCGATGAAAGCTTATTGGGCAGGGTAGAATATTTTGCCAATGTATGGAAGGGGTTGCTGATAGGCAATGCCTTGTATGAACTGGGGGCAGGGCAGGAGCAGAAACGGGAATTTACTTACCTGGAAGTGCCTGCGGGCCAGGGCGAATACACCTGGATAGATTATAACAACAACGGCATACCTGAACTGAACGAGTTTGAAATAGCCGTGTTCCAGGACCAGAAAAAATACATACGGGTATTTACGCCAAGCAATCAATATGTAAAAGCGAATTATGTACAGTTCAATTACAGTTTTGATCTTACGCCAAAAGCATTGATCAATACGGCTACATCAAGAGGTTTCAGGAAGATATTATCACGATCAAGCACCAGCTCTGCTTTGCAGATCAATAAAAAAGATATCTCTACGGGTAAGTTCCAGTTCAACCCGTTTACCAAAAAATTAGTGGATACTACATTGATCACGTTGAGCTCTTTCTTTTCCAATACCTTCTTCTTCAACAAGGCGGATGTAAAATGGGGCTTTGATGTAACGCACAGTGTTACCAATACCAAAGCTTTATTATCGTATGGTTTTGAAACACGCAAGCTGAGCAATATCGGCGGTAAAGCAAGATTGAATTTCAGTAAGCGATGGACAGCCAACCTCGGCTACCGAAAACTGACCAACACACTGAACACCGATGGCGCTAAATTCGACAACCGTAATTATCTTATAAAGCAGGATGTGCTGGAGCCTTCGTTGGGTTATACCTACAAATCAAATTTCAGGGCATCGCTTACTTATACCTTCATCAATAAGCAGAATACAATAGATTCGATGGAAAGATCTGCCAGTCATGCGCTGAGCGCAGAGGTGCGGTATAATATTCTTTCCAGCAGTACGCTTACGGCAAAGTTCACCTTTAACCAGATCAACTTTAATGCTTACAGCGGCGCCGCCAATACTACAGTAGGCTACATTTTACTGGATGGTCTTTTACCCGGAAAGAATTATTTATGGAACGTAGAATATACCAAGCGCCTTGCCGGTAATATTGAAATGAGCGTACAATACGAAGGCCGCAAACCCAGCGAAGCAAAAACGATACATGTGGGCAGAGCGAGTATAAGGGCGATCTTTTAAGCCGCAAGCTAAGAGCTACAAGCTGCAAGGATGGTGGATGCAGTAAGGTAATATTGATGTTGCTTTATCCTTGTAGCTTGCAACTAAATAAATACTACTACCTATTAATTATAAACTAACGATCATCCTTGAAGCTTGCGTCTTGCAGCTAATAAATGTTGTTGCCTGAAAAAATATAAACTAACAACCCTTCTTGCAGCTTGCGACTTGCATCCTGTAGCTAAAAAAAGAGGCGCAAATTTCTTTGCGCCTTTGTTTATATTGGGAGTTTATTATCTTCAGCTAAACAATCCGCCTTTTTTCAGGCTGCGTACACCTTCACCGATCTTGAAACCATTGTGATAGATCTCGATCTTATAATTGCCGGTAGTGAATTTTGAATTCTGTTTCCAGTCAAAACTAACTGTCTGGCGCTGACCTTGTGTATAATTCACGTTAACCTTTTGCGTATATAATTTTTCCTGTCCTTCTCTTGTGCTGAAGGTACCTGAGCCTAATGCTTCCACAGCAACCGGTGTACCGTCTGGAGCAGTGATAGCTACATACAGATCTTTTTCACCACTTTGCGCTATACGGTTCTCATCCAGATCAAAAGCGATGTGCAGTTTATCTACTCTTTTTGCGGTAGTGGTTTCTTTTTCTTTACCGTTGCTCTTTTCGTTGATACCAACAATAGAGAAGTTAGAAGCATGTAAAGTAGAACCTACATCAATAACATCATCTTTTTGCTTGATAACCACAGTAGCAGAATCGTAGTTCTTTTGAACAACATCTCTTTGCCTGGTCACTTCTTCTTTTTGTTGTGTTAATACCAGCTTTTCACCTTCTAATGTTTCTATCTGTGTCTTATAACCGGCTATATCATTATTCAGCGAAGCGATCAATTCCCTGGCTTGTGCCAGTTCAGCTTTTGTTGCATTGGCTTTAGATAATAACTGATCGATCTTTGTTTTCTTTTCAGCGATCTCCCTGTCACGCTTAGTGATCACACTATCCTTGCTGTGCTCCATATTGGCACTGCTTGTTTTTATCATATCATAACGCATCGTTGCATCATCCAGTTCTTTTCTCAACTGATCTTTTTCAGTACTTGCTGTAGCAAGCTGTGTTGTTTTTTCCTGGATGGTTTCACTGGTCTTATTCTTATCATATATGATATAACCCCATGTACCTAATAAAGCTACTACAAGAGCGCCTGTTAAAATGCCTCTCCAGCTGTTATTTTTTGCAGGTGGCGGCGTGTTTTGCTGTTTCTCAGCCGCAGGGAAATTTTCGTAAGTTGTCATAATTGAAAGGTTTTTCGAGTTAACAAAATAATTAATTAAAGTAATTATTTGATCATGCAAAAGGGGATTAACAGTTCCTGAATTTTAAATGTTTTTTCGTTGTCGGCAGAGTCATTTCCAAAACTGTGCCAAAAAAAATCCAGGACCTTTCACTAAACGGATTTTAACGATAAATATTGCGGCGGTATTGGCCCTAAATCCTTGTTTAGCCTGTATTTACCTACATAAATGATCATTTTATCTACATAGCTTTATCACAACTTAATCCGTTTTATATTTGTGCCCATGAGCGCCGAAAAGATCATCAGCACCTGGAAAAAAAAGAGCTTTAAGCCGGTTTACTGGCTGGAAGGAGAAGAGGATTATTACATAGATATGATAATGGATCATGCTGAGCATCATTTGCTTGATGCTGCCGAAGCAGGGTTCAACCTCACGGTATTTTACGGCAGGGACGCCAACTGGGCAGATGTGGTAAATGCCTGCAGGCGCTATCCTATGTTTGCTGAAAGACAAGTGGTACTGTTGAAAGAAGCGCAGCAGATGAAAGATATAGAAAAGCTGGAAGGTTATGTAGAAAGCCCGCTGGCCTCTACCGTTTTTGTGGTGGGCTACAAAGGAAAAACACTGGATAAAAGGACAAAGTTGCACAAATTATTAAAGCAGTCGGCCGAAGTTTTCAACTCAGAAAAGCTAAAAGATTACAAGGTACAGGAATGGATAAAAGAACTGGTAACAGCTAAAGGGTACAGCATCAGCAGCAAAGCGCTCAGCCTGCTGGAAGAGCATATCGGCAACGACCTTAGCCGTATTGCCAATGAAGTAGATAAACTATCTGTTAATTTAAAAGACCGTAAAGAAATTACTGAAGATGATATTGAAAAATATATCGGCATCAGTAAAGAATACAATGTATTTGAACTGCAGGCGGCCATTGCAAAAAAAGATCTTGCCAAGGCTATTACCATTATAAAATATTTTGAAGGCAATCCCAAAGCAGCGCCGATACAAATGGTGCTGCCGGCTTTGTATGCCAGCTTCAGCAAGATATACACGGTGTTTGGTATGAATGATAAAAGCGAAGCCGGGCTGAAGCCACATTTTTATTTTAATGCCATAGCCGTAAAGAATGCACTGGAAGCCATTCGTAATTATGGTTATAATGGTATCGAAAGGATATTATTATTGCTGCATCATTATAATTTAAAAGGTGTGGGAATAGGAGATACCGGTACTTCTGATGCTTCGCTGTTAAAAGAAATGGTGGTGAAGATGATGGCGGCATAGATTTGGCAGCAACTTTTCTGAACAATCAATCTTACTATTATGATAGAACTGATCAAAGAAGCCTATAAAACATCTACATCGTATCCGGAACTGGTAAAGAAGCTGACAGAGACGGGGGTCATTTCTTATACCGTTGATGTGGCCACGGGTACTATTTTATACCGTATGGATAAAGGCGAGCACATTTTGCATCACGGTACCACTCCGCTACGTGTTATCAGTGTTAGCTTTAATGAAGAAGGAACGGTAAAAGCGATTCGTGATAACCAACAGGGCAAAACAGATTACCCGGCTTTTATGGATGCTATTGCAGCGGCAGGCGTGCGTTTTTATGAAGCTACATTAAGCGGCAGTAAAAAGCGTGTTACGTATATCGGCAGCGGAGGGCATTATGAAGAGTTGATACCGGTAGCAGAGTAGGTGATTTGCAAAGAGAACAAGGAGCAAAAGAGAGAAAAGAGGATTTTGTACAACCCTTTTTCCTCTCTTTTTCTCTTTGTTCTCTTAGCCTAATGCTTTCAACGCATCTTCTTTATCAACAGCTAATTGAGCTTTCAATGCATCAAGCCCATTGAACTTTACTTCATCTCTCAAACGCTTTACCAGGCTTATCGTTAAGATATCGCCATAAATATTTTTATCAAAATCAAAGATGTTCACTTCGATCACTCTTTTGGTTCCATCCACTGTTGGCCGTACGCCAATATTCATCATGCCTTTTAGATTGTTGATTTCGGATTTCGGATTTTTGATCTCAACAGCATAGACACCATTACCGGGAATGAGTTTATGTTCATCTGCAACAGCAATATTAGCAGTAGGGTAACCGATAGTTCTGCCCAGTTTATTTCCTTCTGTAACAATACCGCTGAAAAAGTAAGCATAGCCTAACAAAGAATTGGCAGCAGCAATATCACCATGCAGCAACGCCTCTCTTATCCGTGTAGAACTGATAGTAACATTTTGCAACACCTGCTCCGGTATCTCCTTCACTAAATAATTACTGGTTGTTGCTTCTTTTTCCAGTAAATGATAATCCCCCTGGCGGCCCTTTCCAAAGCGGTGATCGTAACCGATGATGATGGTATGCGGTTTGAAATTGTGCACCAAGAAATGATGGATATAATCTGCTGCAGTTTGTTCTGCAAAGGCATCCGTAAATGGAACCACAACCAAATGATCGATGCCATATTGCTCCAGCAAAGCCGTTTTCTCTTCCAGTGTATTCAGTACTTTGATCTCCTGCCGTACATCGGCAATAACCATTTTAGGATGCGGGTGAAAAGTGATCACTACCGTTTCGCCGCTTATGGCTTTTGCTTCGGCTATCAGTTGATTGATGATCTGCCGGTGGCCATTGTGAACGCCATCAAAAGTACCGATGGTAATAACGGCATTTTTAAAGACCGGTAAGTTATCTGTAGAACGGTGTACCTGCATAAGTGAGTTGCAAATCTAGGTAATAATGAAGAATGAATAATTGATAATGAATAATGTTTGATTGCGTCGTATTTTGCACCCGGTTTAATAATGCGCCTCATTATTAATTATTCATTACTAATTATTAATTGATCTATGTCTCTCTATTCCAAACGTGGTGTCTCTGCTCAAAAAGAAGAAGTACATGCTGCTGTTAAAGACCTCGACCAAGGGTTGTTCCCGAATGCTTTTTGTAAAGTGTATCCCGATTTTTTGGGTGGCGATGATGCTTTTGTAAATATCATGCATGCCGATGGTGCAGGTACCAAAAGTATTTTGGCGTATTTATATTGGAAAGAAACGGGGGATATATCTGTTTGGAAAGGCATTGCACAGGATGCGGTTGTGATGAATTTAGATGACCTGCTTTGTGTAGGTATTTATGATAACATCGTTTTCAATTCCACCATCGACAGGAACAAACATTTGATACCCGGTGATGTATTGCAGCAGGTTATTGGCGGTACGCAACAACTTTTCGATCAGTTGAAAAGCTTTGGTGTAAATATTCATTACCTGGGTGGAGAAACAGCCGATGTAGGAGATGTAGTGCGCTCGGTGGCAGTGAACGGCACCATGACCTGCCGCTGGCCGAAAGATAAGATCATCAGCAATGAAAAGATAAAAGCCGGTGATGTGATCGTTGGCTTTGCCAGTTATGGGCAGGCAACTTATGAAGAGGAATACAACAGCGGCATTGGCAGTAATGGCCTTACCAGCGCAAGGCATGACGTGCTGAGTAAATTTTATGCAGAGAATTTTAAGGAGAGTTATAATACAGGATTGACAGATGATGTAGTGTACATCGGTAAACATAAACTCACGGATAACTGGCTTGATGGCGAACGCTCAACCACTATCGGCAAGCTTTTGCTAAGCCCTACACGAACGTATGCTCCGCTGATGAAGCAATTGCTGCAGGATCATTTTGACAAGATACACGGCGTTATCCATTGCAGCGGCGGCGGACAAACCAAATGCATGAAATACCTGCCCGGCAATTTCAGGATCATAAAAGATAATTTATTTACACCGCCGGAGATTTTCAACATCATAAAAGAAAACAGCGGCAGCAGCAATAAAGAAATGTACGAAGTGTTCAACATGGGTTGCCGACTTGAGATCTATTGCCATGAAGTTGCTGCTGCAACAATGATAACTGCGGCCAATGAATTTGGTATTGCTGCGCAAATTACCGGCAGGGTAGAGGAGAGCAATAAAAAAGAACTGGAGATCAGGTTAAAAGACGAAACGCTGACCTATTGATCAAAATAAGATACCGGAACAATTACGCTCCGGCATCTTCAATCTTCATGGTTATACTTAAATTATCAGCCCGTTATTTTGTAACAGGTTTGGGGGCAATCTTTTCTTCTTCTACAACAAATGTTATCGGTTGCTTGCGGTAAGAACTTACTGCTTTGCCGTTCTGCATAGCTGGCAGCCATTTAGGCCCGTTCATGATCAGGTTGATGCATTGCTGAGCTGTTTTGGAGCCTTGGTAGTTGGTTGTTTTAGCATTGCTTATCGATCCGTCGGCCTGTACAATGAATTGTACTATCACAGTGTACTTACCTGCTTTCCAGCCTTCATCTACCGGCGTAGTTGCGTCAAGGTTTTTTCTGAGGTATGTTCTCCAGGCTTCGATACCACCCGGAAAAGAAGACTCTACTTCTACCTTGCTGAAAACAGGCTGAATGCCGGTAGCCATCAGTGTAGGTTTTCGTGAAGGATAACCTACAACAGTTACTTCATCCAGGCTGGGCTGGGCCAGTACTTCTTTTGGCGTCTCAACTGATTTTATTTCGGTTGCCGCCTTTACAGTATAATTGTATTTACCTAATGATTCGCCGGTCTTTTTATTGGTAATGGAGATCACAGCTTCACCAGGTGTTGTAACCCGAACAGTATATCTTCCATTTGCACCGATCATAGAACCCTGTGTGATATTAACGGCTACATTTTCATCATCAATATAACTGCCGACAGTAACATGGTTGTCGATACCGACATACAGCACATTCCTGTCAGCTGTAGTTAAGTAAACTTTTTGAATGGCTGCGATAGGCCGTCCCTCTACCTCTATTGGTTTAAGCGCCTCATCATTTGACTTTGTGGTACAAACGATCACACCATTCTTTGCTTTTTCGCCATATACAGTAACTGCACTTTCGCCTTTTAGTACATTGATACTTTTTATGGTAACCGGCGATATAGTATTCATTTGTGTTGCAGGCAATTCTTTGCCATCAACGATATACAGCGGCTCTGCATTGGCAGAAGCAATTTTCACTCCCTGTACCACCATCACAGATCTGCTGGAATCAGTCTTCCGCACTTCTATTGCTTTAATCAAACGTTTAGGGTTCGAATCAGGAACCTGTAATCTTACCGTTGGCTGAAAATCACTTTGCAAAACAAGTCTTGCTTCAGCAATATTTGATACACAGATCATGTTGGCAGATTGGGCAGGAGCAGCAGGGCCGGTCTTTTTCGGTTTAAGCGTAAATGCAGCAAATACCAATACTGCTAAAGGCAATACGAGTATACGCCCGATGTAATTCACTTTTGGATTAGCGTTTTTTGTAAGCATGAGCAATCGTCTTTTTATTGGTGAGTAGAAAAAATTATTAGCCAGCTGAAAGCGGTGCTGCGGATAGGTTGCCTGTAATATCATAGCTGCAAAAGCGCTGGTATCACTGTCTTCTACCGCTTTTTTATCTGCAATGAATTCGTGGATCATATTCAGCTCTTTGCGGATGAACCAAAAGAAAGGGTTGCACCAGAAAGCGATCAGTATAATATTCATGAACAGTTTATCATGCGTATGTTTTTCCTGTACATGCGCTACTTCGTGTTTGAATATCTGGTTGCCGGTAGTGGTGTTGATATCAATATTATCGTTCCAGAAAATATAGCGTAAGAAAGAGAAGGGTGTCCCTTTCGCTTCCGTGTTGATAAAGGAAATGCTGTCAATTTTATGCGAAGGATATTTGCGCAGTAAACGTACGATAAGATAAATGCCCTGTAAAAAAACAAATGCCATAACAACTGATACCGCTAAGTAAAGTACAGGATAAAGTTGTGTGATGCTCCAGTTATGTTGCGGTGCAGCAATAACTACATTCTCCATATACTCATCGCTGTAATAAACAGTTTGCAATACACTGATAACGCCGGTTTGCTTTGGCTCTGCCCAAAAATCTATTTTTATCAGCGGCAGCAGTAAGGATATTATTACCGAACCCAGCAGGTAAAAACGGTTATAGCCGTGAAAGTTTTTGTTACGCAGCATCAGCCAGTAGTAACCCATCAGGATCGCTGAGCAGATAATTACTTTTAAAAGATAGTAAGCGTATGGTAACATAATTAGTAATTGATAATTAATAATGAATAATTGGTACAGGCTGTTGATTCAATTATTTCTTCTTTAACTGCTTTAGTAATAATTCCAGTTCTTCTACACTTAGGTTGTTTTCTTTTACCATAAAAGAAACGGCATTGCTGAAAGATCCTTCGAAATAGCCTTTCACAAAGCTTTTCATGGTATTCTTGCTATAGGCTTCTTTGCTTACCAACGGGTGATACTGGTGCGTACGGCCGAACACAGTAATATCTACAAATTCTTTTTCTACCAGTATCTTGATGATAGTAGCCACAGTATTATTGTGTGGCTTAGGTTCAGGAAGCTCATCGATGATCTCTCTTAAAAATGCTTTGTCGAGTTTCCAGAGTACCTGCATGATCTGTTCTTCTGCTTTGGTTAAAACTTTCATATCAAACTGATTTTTTAAATGCTGATGTAAACCTAAAACTAATTATTTAGTTTAACAACTATTTCCTTAGTTTTTTATTTTTTTAACATATAGTGCGTAAATTATTTTTTATAAGAGAGATGGTAAAGATTAAATTTGCCGGTATCGCTTTTAAGAACAAAAGAAAAATAAAACATGATCTTCTCCATTCCCCTTTAGGGGTTAGGGGGCAAATAAAACATAATCTTCTCCATCCTTTTAGGGGCTGGGGGGTAAACCGAAACAAATGTCTCAATCAATAGTAGAACTCAGCAACGTAAATATATTCCAGGGCAGCAGTCTTATTTTAAGCGAAGTGAATATTTCGGTTGGTAAAGGAGAGTTTGTGTACCTGGTTGGTAAGACCGGTACCGGCAAAAGCAGCCTGCTAAAGACTATGTATGGCGACCTGGAATTGACACAGGGTGAGGGTTGGGTAGTGGGGCACAACCTGCGGGAACTGACCTGGAAAACCGTTCCTTTCCTGCGCCGCAACCTGGGTGTGGTGTTCCAGGATTTTCAATTGCTGACAGACCGGAATGTGAATGAGAACCTGAAATTTGTATTGAAGGCAACGGGTTGGAAAGATGAAAAACTGATGGATGAAAAGATTGCCGATGTGCTGGATAAAGTGGGATTGAAAACGAAAGGTTTTAAAATGCCTTTTGAACTGAGCGGTGGCGAACAGCAGCGTATTGATGTGGCAAGGGCCTTACTGAATTCTCCTAAATTGATATTGGCCGATGAGCCTACGGGCAACCTTGATCCGGAAACAAGTGATGAGATCATGCAGTTGCTGTTTCACATTTGTAAAGATTACAACACTACCATCATCATGGCTACACATGATTATATGGTGATCAATAAATTTCCTGCACGTATGATAAAAACAGAAAGGGGTAAAGTGTGGGATAATGCTAGTATAGCATCGCTATAAGTTTTTTTGCATTCATTTCATTATTGTACATCGTTTGCAATATTCCCTGGCGGGTTTCTTTTTCCTGTTCTGTAAATGGCTGTTGATACAGGTCTGCTATCAACTCACGAAATGATTCAGCATCTTTGGCAACGTGACAGGCTTTTTCCAAACCGGAACCTGCAACGCCTGCTTCATTTACGATGCAATGCCTGCCATTGAACAAGGCATTGATCAGTTTTAATTTTACACCGGTATTATTTAAAGAGGGAAGTAGGTGCAACTGCGCTTTGGCAATAAGATCCTGCATTTCTTTTTCAGAAGGATTGGCAACCAGGCAAACCTGCGGATGCCGGTGCAGTAACTGCTGTAATTTTTGCGAAGGGTCTTTGCCTGCCACTACAAAAGGTATTTCGAGTTTATTGAAAACCTCTTTTAATAACCACACCACCGCTGCTTCGTTCTCATTAACGGATAAATTGCCGTGGTATAAACAAAAGTATCCTTTTCCCTGCTGCCCGTTGGATAAAGTATGCGGAATAAATACCGGAATATAACTGATGGCTTTTGCTTTTAACTGTTGCCGGTAAATGGTAACATCATGCTCGCTTACTGCAATGAAATGTGCTTTGGAAGACAGTTTACGCTCATATTTTTTTAAGAGCCGGCTTTCGTTCCAGAAGTATAATTTTTTGAAAAGGCTGTTTTCGTATTTGGTAAGATGACGGTAATATTCAAACTCGCTGTTATGCAGGCGAACAATTATTTTTCGTCCCGTTAACTGATCCTTGTGCAGATAATAAGTACAATGAATGCCTTCTAATAAAACGGGGTGCTCATCTTTTTGCAGGTTGTTTATTAATTCATTACTAATTCTTGAGTTAACAATAAAGGGTAGGCGAAAAGAAAAACTGCCTGCATTTTTTTTACGTTGGTAATAATTAACAGAGCTGCAATATTTATTCAGTTCATTTTGCGGAGTCCGGCCCTGTGTAAAGCAATGAAGATGTATGTTAATGCCAAGCTGCTGTAATGCTTTTAATTTATAAAAAAGATCTACCACGCCACCATAGTCTGCAGGCCAGGGCACATCATGCGTAACGATATGGAGATGTTTGTTAGTCATGTTTTATTCACGCTAAGTTGCAAAGTTGAAATGCATAAGGCGCTAAGTTATTTTGCGGCTTGTTACTCTTTGCTGCTTTGCGTGAAAATTTTATTGTAAAAGTCGATCAATTTTTTTTCTTCCTGCTGCCAGTTCAATTCTTTTCTAGCCGTTAAACAATTTTGCTGCAACGTTTTGTACAGTGCTTCATTGTTCAATAAATTATTTATCGCACCGGCAATTGTTTTTATTTCCAGGTCATCTATCAATACTGCTACTTCAAATTCATCATTCACTTTTTTATACTCCGGAAAATTCATCGTTACCTGCGGCAAGCCATGCTGTATATAATCAAAGAATTTATTGGCCAGTGAATAATATTGATTTAGCCCGATATGCTCTACCAGGTTTATACCGATATAAGCCTGTTGCGTTATAGCATTCAGTTCTTCCGGCAGCACCTTTCCTTTGAGTAACACTTTATCCTGCAGATTGTTTGTTGTGATAAGCGCTTTAACCTGCTCCATAAAATTACCATTGCCATAGATCAACAGTTTTGCATGCACCTCTTTCATAGCCGGTATCAAAAATTCCAGCCCCCTTGCTTCATTTACAGCGCCCTGGTATAAGATCGTTTTTTCTTCTTTGTAAAAAAGGGCAGGGGTATCATTCAACAAAGGCATATTACGGATCACTCCATACTCCACATTATAATCGCTTTTGAAAGCTTCTGCAATGGAAAAGCTTACCGTGTATCCCGATCTGAATTTAGGAACAAATTTTCTCTCTATCCAATGCCACACCCTGTAAACCTTTGGCCTTGTGATCACTTCTTTTTGCTGGGAAAAATATTCATGGGCATCGTACACCCGTTTTTTGCCTTTCAGTTTTGTGTTGAGCCAAACGGGCAGGATAGCATCTAGGTCAATGGCGCAGATAAGGTCGCATTGGGCAAAAAGCAGCCAAAAGAAAAGCCGGGTATTGTATTCAGCATAGAACCCAAAGCCCTTTTTGAAGAGCATTGGCAACCGTTTTTGCCGGTAGGGCTTTTGTTGCAGGGCATTTCCATCTTTTATCCCAACCAGCGTAACCGTATAGCCAGCCGCCGCCAGCGATGAGCAGATGCGTATCATGCGCTGGTCGTGGTTCAAGCCATTGGTTACCGTAAAGATTATTCTCTTCAATGTTGAATATTACTGATGAAAAAAGCAGTTATCTTGCCCATAAAAGCGCCCAACTGAAAACCGAAAACGGAAAACGCAAGCCGGTTTTCAGGCAATATTCAAAAAAAATCCCCACTTAACCAGTTTAAAACCAATTTTTCTACATACTTTTGCAGCCGAAATAAAGAAAATAAAAACGGCACCATACGGGTGCCAGCAAAAAACAATTAGATGTCTTATTTAACAACAGAAAAAAAAGCGGCCATTTTTACGAATTTTGGCGCTACCGCAAAAAACACCGGCTCTATTGAAGGGCAGGTTGCTCTATTGACAGAGCGAATCAACCACATTTCAGATCACCTGAAAACCAACAAAAAGGACTTCTCTTCTCAAAGAGGTTTGATGATGATGGTAGGTCAACGCAAGCGTTTGCTTACTTATCTCAGCAAGCATGACCTTAGCGGTTACAGGGCTTTGATCGAAAAATTAGGCCTGCGCAAATAATTAATATTAAACTATGTAATAACAATATTCCCAACTGCTTTTTTGAGGTAGTTGGGATTATTAGTTTTTACTGATTTCCCTCATAGTGGTTATGAACTGCTGGTATTTTCTACTATCATAGATCATATATCACACATCATAAATCTTATTTTATGTCTCTATTACAACCAAAATCAATAACATTTGATATAGGTGGCGGCCGTATGGTAACCATCGAAACCGGCAAAATGGCCCGCCAGGCCGATGGCGCCGTTACTGTTCGCCAGGGCGACTGTATTTTATTAGCTACTGTGGTAGCAAACAAAGAACCTAAGGATGGGCAAAGCTTTTTCCCGCTATCAGTAGATTACCAGGAAAAATTTGCTTCTGCAGGCCGTGTACCAGGCTCTTTCTTTAAAAGAGAAGCAAGACTGAACGATTACGAAATTCTGACCAGTCGCCTTATTGACAGGGCATTGCGTCCGTTATTTCCAGAAGATTATTTATGCGATGTACAGGTATTGATATCATTGATATCAAGCGATGCGGAAGTATTGCCTGATGCAATGGCTTGTTTGGCAGCATCTGCTGCATTAGCAGTTTCAGATATTCCTATCCAGGAGATCATTTCTGAAGTGCGTATTGCCCGTAAAAATGGTGAATTCATCATCAACCCAACCCGTACAGAATTAGCAGAATGCGACCTGGAATTCATCATTGCTGCTACTGAAAAGAATATCATGATGGTGGAAGGCGAAGCAAAAGAGTGCCAGGAAGAAGACCTGGTAAAGGCTTTGGAAATAGCGCACGAAGCTATCCGCACCCAGATCAAAGCACAGGCTGACCTGAGGGCTCAACTGGGTATTACAACTAAAAGAGAATACAAAAAACCTTACCGCAACGAAGAACTGAATGCAAAGATCAGTGCGTTTGCAAAAGATAAAATGCATGCTATTGCAGCCGCAGCTTCTTCAAAACATGAAAGGAGCGAAGCGTTTAAAGCATTACACCAGGAAGTAGTAGATTTTTTAGGTGAAGAATTGCCTGATGAAGACAAGGCTTTGATCGGTCATTATACCGGCGAACTGCAATATTATGTGGTTAGAGATATGATCCTCAATGAAAGGAAGCGTTTGGACGGAAGGGGTACTGAAGATATCCGTCAGCTGGCTATGGAAACCAATCCATTGCCTACACCACACGGTTCTGCTTTATTTACAAGGGGTGAAACGCAATCGCTTACAACAGTTACTTTCGGTACTCCTTTAGATGAACTGCTGGTAGAAAGCGCTTTCAAATCTGATTATACAAAATTCATTTTACATTATAATTTCCCTCCATTCTCAACCGGCGAAGTAAAAATGATGAGAGGTGTTGGCCGCCGTGAAGTAGGGCATGGTAACCTTGCTATGCGCTCATTGAAACAAATGATGCCGGGAAAAGATTACGCTTATACAGTACGTGTGGTAAGTGATATCCTGGAAAGTAACGGTTCATCATCTATGGCTACGGTTTGTGCCGGTTCGCTGGCGCTGATGGATGCAGGTGTCCCTATTCCAAAGCACGTAAGTGGCGTGGCTATGGGATTGATCAAGAAAGATGAGCAATATGCGATATTAACGGATATCCTTGGTGATGAAGATCATTTAGGCGATATGGACTTTAAAGTTACCGGTACCCGTGATGGTATCTGTGGCGTACAAATGGATATTAAGGTAGATGGCCTTAGCATGGATATCATGCGCCAGGCGCTGGAACAGGCCCGTAAGGGACGTTTACACATTCTTGATGCCATGTACGAATGTATGCCGGCACACCGCGAAGAAGTGAAACCACATGCTCCGCGTATGGTTAAGATCACTATTGATAAAGAATTCATTGGTGCTGTTATCGGGCCAGGTGGTAAAGTGATACAGGAAATTCAACGTGAGACCGGTGCTACCATTAATATTGAAGAAGTGAACAATGCGGGTGAAGTAAGCATCTTCTCTGCACAAAAAGAAGGGCTGGATAAGGCTCTGGCATGGATCAAAGGGCTTGTAGCTGCGCCTGTTATTGGTGATACTTATGAAGGAACAGTGAAGAGCATTAAAGAATTCGGTGCTTTTGTAGAGTTCCTGCCAAAGAAAGAAGGCTTGCTGCACATCAGTGAAATAAGCTGGAAGCGTTTGGAAAGCATGGACGGCATTTTCAAAGAAGGCGATAAAGTGAAAGTGAAGTTGCTGGATATCGATCAAAAGACCGGCAAATTCAAACTGAGCCGTAAAGCGTTGATGCCAAAACCAGAAGCGCAGCCGAAACCGGAACCAAAGCCGGATCAACAGAATTAATCAACTTAATTATACAATCCCGCAAAGTAAAATTTGCGGGATTTTTTATTTGGTAAACCACGAATTACACGAATATTCACTAATAAAATGCAATGAATGCGTGTTCATTAGTGCAATTCGTGGTTTAATAAAGAGGATGAACTATTAAATGTATTTACTACTGCACAACCTCTGCTCTTTTATCGGCTCTAAACTGGGGTGGGCTTACGGTATTACTTATTCCCAAGCTTCGGGTAGTTGTTTTAGCTATGCCGCCATTTTCAAGGATATCTGTTTGCAAAAACCATTCGTGGCTATTATCCGAAGTATTATCCGCTTTTTTGTGTGTCCACAGTTGTGCCCTGACTCTTTCTCCTCCCTTAATATCCATTTCTGCTATTATACAATCACCCATAAATATGCCTACCATAGTATAGGTCCCATCTAAAGCCTGGTATTGAAGAAAATAATTCCGAAAAGTATTTTCCGGAAGTTCTTTCAGGCTTTTATCCCTTGGCCTGATGAGCATTATATATCCGTCTTCTCTTAACTTACCGTTTTTTTCTATAGTAAAAAAAAGGTTTTGTAAAGGCATTGGAGAAAATTTGCTGATATGCTGGCTGAAATGCGATTTTTTCAAAGGGATGACTAGTACCTTTCTATCCATGTCTTTGTACTCTGCATACATTTTATCAAATTCCGCATTTTTAAGAATTTGATCTACCATATTATTCCTGACAGGAGTGACAGGTTTAATAAGGCTTTTTAACCAATTGACAACCTGTGTTTTATAGGTAAGCCCTAAAGAATCATTGCTGCTAATCATAACCCTGTTAAATGCCAGCGGGTTTTGCGCCTGGGCTTTATGGGGTAACAGATTGCCAACTATCAATATTGCTAAGCAGATAAGCCTCACTAAAACATTTTTCATAAAAGTAATATTTTAATTTGTATTGATATAACTGAAATTGATTTTTTTTATTATAAATCACTTGCATACCAAATGTGTTGCGAACCATAAGATTTCGTAATTGGTACATTTGGATAATCAAGGTGTGTGCTTACATTCGCATGAGCCTCCCTGATATTAGGTAAGCTGGTAGAGTGGGAATCTTCATAAAAAATATTATATAAAGGATGGCTTGTCCATCCACAAACAGGAGCACCCCCGGCATCGCAGGTACGTGCACTACCGATAAAATCGCAGGCAGTAAAATAATTACTACTTGGATCTCCTGTAAATCTAATCCCCGTTAATTGTACTGTTGCGGTAATTTGCCATATCTCAGGATACGCATTTTGATCTTTTACTACCCAGGTTCTATTAACAATTGTTGTTTCGCCATAAGATGTTCCACCACCTCCGCTGCCACCTCCATTTCCACAGGGGCAGGTAGTAAATAAATATTCTTCATCAACTAAAATACCATCAATATAAGTTAACCAATACCAGTCTATACAGGGGAAGTCACAATTTATAGGCATATTATTCTGGGTGCCCCCGCCCTGGTCGTTTTTATTTGCCTTAAAAGCTATTTTGTCATTACCGGGGGTAAACTGCCCATCTTTATAATGCTTTGCAGATAAAAAATTACCATCAATACTATAGTTTATATTGGCTCCATTAAAATCAGCAGGTATTTTGCCTGTTGCCAATATAGCTGCATCAGTAATTGTTGCATCTTTAGTAAGAAAAAACGAGTAGTGGCCGCTTTCTATATCACCTTCCGCATTTTGCTTTATTACCAGCAGCAGTGTAACTTTCCTGCTGTCAATAAGGTTACTGTTCTTTATCTCTACAGGTACAACCATTGTATTCATTTCTATAAATGACACGGCATTATCCCATTGGGGCACTATTTCTTTAAGATGTAAGGCAAATGGATCAGGGTTTATTTGTACTGCAGCATTGCCCGATGCTTTTTCAAACCATAGTTTTGCTTTTTGTATGGCATCGTTATCTACAGTTGTTGTTTGCTTATCAGTAATATCCTTTTTACAACTCACAGCTAAACATATTATGGCAATTGCTGAAATTAGGGTCTTCATCATTATAATTTAGGGTTTTACAGTTAGAAGAAAGAGGAGGGTAAGGTGTGTGTTGAGAAGAAGGAAGGGGAATTACAAAGTTTCTCTACTTCCAGGGGCAAAACTCTGGAAGTAAATAAAAGGGAGGGTACCTGCATATAATTAAATTGGGTTAAAGGTTTAATTAAAGAAACGTTGCATTAAGTAAAAATAGTATATGTGTTTCTTATTTGCAATACCACTTTGTGGTATTTTTTGGCATGAGGGGTAAAATAACTTACCGTACCGATCCCATGGCTTCTTTCTTGAAATTGGTCTGAGGGCGGATAATTACTTACTTTGCAGGCTATTATATTTGATAAACAATAATGAACTACATTTCTTATTTATTCCATCCCGAAAATGAAGGCCAGGCAGAACAACTTATCGCCTTATTATCCAACCAGGGTTTTGAAGGGTTTGAAGAGACCGATACCACATTAAAGGCATTCATTGCAGAAGATAAATTGGACCAGGTTGAATTTGATTCCGTGATCGATGCCTTTCCATCTATCAGCTACGAAAAAGAGATTGTAGAGAACATCAACTGGAACGCAGCATGGGAGAGTGGTTTTGAACCGGTTATTGTACATGGTTTTGCAACTGTCAGGGCCGGTTTTCATCAACCGGTGCAGGGTGTACAGCACGAGATCATCATTACACCTAAGATGAGCTTCGGCACCGGCCATCATGCCACTACATTCTTAATGATAGAACAAATGGAGGGTATTGGCCTCAGCAATAAAAAAGTACTGGACTTTGGCACCGGGACCGGCGTACTGGCCATTTTGGCTGAAAAAATGGGCGCCGACAGTATAACAGCCATAGACAATGATGATTGGAGCATTGAGAATGCCAAAGAGAATATTGCTGCTAATGGCTGCACTCATATTAACCTGGCGAAAGCAGATGCCATTGCTACTGAAATAACTTACGATGTCATCCTTGCCAATATCAATTTAAACGTGATCCTGGCTAACCTTGAAGCTATGAAAGCAGTTGCCGAACCAGGTGCAACTGTATTATTAAGTGGCTTTTTAAGCGCTGATGAGGCCCAAATGAGGGAAAACCTCGAAAAAACCGGTTTTACCGGCATAACTGTCTGGCAAAAGAGCGGCTGGCTCTGCATTTCCTGTAAGAAATAATAAAAATCAATAAGATATAAACGGCAAATGTTAAAATCCTTAACATTAAATAATCGTTAAGTCCGGCAATTTTGTTTAAATTTGTGTCCTTCAAGCTCAACCAAGGAAACAAATGAAAGAGTCACTTCTTATCATTATAGCATACCTGATAGGTTCAATCCCTACAGCATTAATTATCAGCAAACGATTTTTCGGTATAGATATCCGTGATTACGGCAGTGGCAATATGGGCGCTACCAACACGTTTCGTGTATTAGGATCCCGTTATGGTACTATGGTAATGGTGATCGATATCCTGAAAGGAGTAGCCGCAGTTTCGCTGTTCAATTTCATTCCGTATTACGTACATAATGAACTTGACCGTACCAATTTAATGATCGGTCTTGGCCTGGCAGCTGTTATCGGGCATATCTTCCCGGTATTTGCCGGTTTTAAAGGCGGTAAAGGCGTGGCAACCTTATTTGGTATGCTGCTGGCCATGCAGCCGGTGATCGCCGTTAGCTGTGTAGGTGTGTTCCTGCTGGTGCTTTATCTTACCCGCTATGTTTCTTTAAGTTCTATACTGGGCGCCATTATGCTTCCCGTAAGCGTATTGTGGATATGGAACGAGCATGAAGTAATGTACCGCATCTTTGCTTTGCTGGTGGCTATTCTTGTAGTGGTTACCCATCAAAAGAATATCAGCCGTATTTTACGTGGCATCGAAAGCCGCATCCCTATTTTGAAATACAGGGATAGAAGAAAATCACGCCGCCGAAACGACTAATGATGAATTAATTTTCATCCCCCTGCAACCTTTTCCCGGGAAATTTGATCTTACTATAAATTATACGCTGTAATGTATAATTTGGTACATCAATTGATTATTATTTCATAAACCTAAAGCAGACATGAAAAAATTAGTTATTCTTTTTGGAGCTTTGCCGTTCTTCATGGCATGCTCTAATAATGCCATTACAGGGCGTAAGCAACTAACCTTATTCCCCGAATCTACCTTACAGCAGCAGGCCCTTACGGAGTATAAGAGCTTTTTATCCAGCAATAAAGTAGTAGCACAAAGTGGCAGCAGGGATGCAGAAATGGTGCGTCGTGTAGGCAGCAGGATAGCCGCAGCTATTACAAAATATTATACCGATAAAGGACAGGGAGCAGCATTGAGCGGCTACAACTGGGAATTTAACCTGGTAGATAATAAAGAAGTGAATGCCTGGTGCATGCCCGGCGGTAAAGTGGTAGTATATACCGGGTTGTTGCCTGTAACACAGAACGAAGCTGCTTTAGCAGTTGTGCTGGGGCACGAGATAACACATGCCGTAGCCAAACATGGTAATGAAAGGATGAGCCAGGTTGCCATTGCGCAGGGACTGGAAGTAGCGGGCAATATTTTTACTTCCGGAAACTCTAAAGCAAATGCCATTTTCAGTAACGTATTTGCCCCTTCGGCACAGGTTGCGGTATTATTACCTAATTCGAGGAACCAGGAACTGGAAGCCGATCATTTTGGTTTGAACTTTGCTGCAATGGCAGGGTACAATCCCCAGGAAGCGATCCCTTTCTGGCAACGAATGGCAAAAGCAGGCAGCGGTAATAAGCCGCCGGAGTTTTTGGCCACCCATCCATCCGATGAAAAACGTATTGCCAAGCTGCAGGAACTAATGCCTGAAGCGCTAAGTTATTATAAACCAGTAGGTTCTAAATAAATTAGAACGGAAAGCCCCTTTATCTGAGGGGCTTTTTTATGCCCCGGCTTTTTGGAAAAAAACGACTGTTTTTGTTATGGTACATAAGCCCTCATTGCCTGAAACCCTTACCTGTAAAGAAAAACAAGCCATTTCGTTACCATTGATAGCATTTTTTTTGTAATTTTATAATACCTAACTGCTATTGTGCTTATGTCTTCCCAATCATTGCTTGAGAAATTGCAATTGAAAGATGAAAAGAACCTGTTGATCCAGGGCCTGCCGTCATCTGTAGAAAAGCAATTCATGAAATTATCCTTCGCCAAACACGTAACACCACTGTTAAAGAGCCGAAAAGTAGATTTTGCCCTTGTTTTTGCAGTAAGTCAGCGCCAGTTGAAAGACATACTGAGTGATGTAATACCTGTACTGCAAGAAGATGCCAAGTTATGGATAGCTTATCCAAAGCTCAGCTCTAAAATAGCCAGCGATCTTAGTCGCGATGCCAATTGGGAATGTCTTACGCAGCATGGCTTTGAAACAGTGCGCCTGGTAGCGCTGGATTCGGTGTGGAGCGCCATACGCTTAAAGAAGCCTGATGTAGAAAATGCTGCGAAACCAGCCGCATTCTCCAGTGCCAACCCTGCGCCCGGCGTGGATTATGTTAACCGCACCATTACAACACCTAAAGAACTGCAGGTGCTGCTTGATAAAAATAAAACCGCCGCTTCTTTTTACGAGTCACTTGCCTTTTCTCATAAAAGGGAATATGTAGAATGGATCGTAAGTGCCAAACGGGAGGAAACCAAAGCCCGGCGTTTGGAAACTACTATGGAAAAACTGACAGCCAAAAAGAAGAATTTCAACGAAAAGTAACAAACAACCAGGTTACGAGTTCAAACAACTAAGCTACGAGATGTAACAATTGGGTTACGAGTTCAAACAACTAAGCTACGAGGTGTAACAACTATGTTACGAGTTTAAATAATTAGACTACGAGATGTAACAATTGGGTTACGAGTTCAAACAATTAAGTTACGAGGTGTAACAATTGGGTTACGAGTTCAAACAATTAAGTTACGAGGTGTAACAATTGGGTTACGAGTTCAAACAATTAAGTTACGAGGTGTAACAACTATGTTATGAGTTTAAACAACTAAACTACGAGATATAACAATCTGCTTGTGAGATCAAGCAATTAAGTTACGAGATGTAACAACTAAGTTGTGAGTTTTAACAACAAGATTACGAAGTTTGAAAACAATGTTGGCTTTTTTACCGCAGAGGTACGGACCTGCCTGCCGGCAGGCAGGGGCGCAGAGGTTTGCTAAGAATTTCTTTGCGGTCTTTGTACCTCTGCGGTTAAATTCTACGCTTAAGTAAAAGGTGAATAAAGAAAAAGTGCCGGGAACAAAATAATTTCACAAAGAACACAGAGTAACACAAAGATACACGGAGCGTCTCTGTGAATCTTTGTGCACCTTGGTGTAGCTTTGTGAAGAAATACTACCTGAAAATAACCGTACCCAATTGCTTCGTCAATTCAATTTCCATTTGTTTCAGATGCTGGTGTGTTTGCAACAACATAAGCTGTTCATCGCTTGCGGTTGCTTTTTCAAGGTCACGCTGGTTCTCGTCCATCAGGCGCTTTATCTTTCGCAACTTTAAATAATTAAGGGTAGAAAAAACTTCTTCTTTAAATAATTCATCACGGGTAGGGAGGTGTCCCTCAAAATGTTCTTTCCAGTTGGGACTTATCTCGTAATTAAAATCCATGATGCTTACTACCAGTGAACTTAGCGGAAGATCATCGTGGTATAAAAAATTCTTTGGCGTAGGTTCAATGCCGGCATCGTACCAGGCTTTGTACGTTTGTAATACCCGTACCAGTTCTTTATTATCGATAAGATCATCTAAATTATTTTCTTCTATTTCTTTGAACACATGTTGAGCTACAGTATCTTCTTCATCCCACGGCTTAAGACCAAACTCAAGCAGGCTGCGTATCATAGCACGCTCATGCATTTCATCGCGGTTAAATAAAGAGAGCGTTTCCAGGTCGCCTTCTGCATTTTCAGTAACGGCATCTTCAGTAATGGCAGCGTTGTTTTCTCTTGCCGAACGGTTCTCTTCTTTAGTTATCTTTTCCCGAATGAATTTATTTACCAGCGTGTGTAAACCGCTTTCTTCTATCTTTAAAATTTCTGATGACTGCTTGATGTAATCCTGCTGCTTGGTAAAATCTTCTGCCTTATTGATCTTCGATATCGTCTCTGCAATTTGATTTACTACAGCCGATTTTTTTATACTGTCATTGCCCGCCTCCTGCAAGGCTAATCCCAATTGAAAAAGGATAACATCTTTTTTATTGGCTGCAATGAAGTCTACAAAAGCAGCAGCGCCCACTTTATTTACATAACTGTCAGGATCTTCTTTATCGGGTATCAATACCAGCTTTACATTCAGGCTTTCTTCCAATGCAAGATCAAGCCCACGCAACGCCGCTTTGATACCTGCATTATCGCCATCATAAATGATAGTAAGGTTGTTGGTATATTTTTTTATCAGGCGAAGTTGATCTGGAGTTAACGAAGTACCGCCGCTTGCCACTACATTTTCTATACCTGCCTGGTGCAGGCTTACTACATCGGTATAGCCTTCTACCAGTAAACATTCATCGGCTTTATCAATGGCCATGCGGGCAAAATAAGAACCGTAGAGGATCTTGCTTTTTACATAGATCTCATTTTCCGGCGTATTGATATACTTTGGCGCCTTATCATTGTTCTTAATTATCCTTGCGCCAAAGCCCAGTATTTTACCACTTTGATTATGTACAGGAAAGATGATCCTGCCGCGATAATTATCGTACACATTGCCATCGCGGTTATTTACAAGACCGCTTTTTTGCAAGTATTCAGGATTGTATTGGGCTGCTAAAGCGGCTTTGGTAAAACTGTCTCTTGCGCCGGGATTATAACCTATCTGGAATTTTTTAATGATCTCTTCCCTGAACCCTCTTTCTTTTAAATAACTTAAGGCAACATCCTGTCCTTCTTCTGTATTGAACAATGCATCCGAAAAAAACTTTTGTGCAAAACCGTTGATGATGTAAAGACTGTCGGCAACCTGCTGCAACTGCTTAAATTCGGGACTGGTTTCTGTTTCTTCTATTTCTACATTGTACTTATTGGCCAGCCAGCGCAGGGCTTCTACATAACTGTATTTTTCAGCTTCCATTAAAAAGCTGATGCTGTTGCCGCTGCGGCCGCACCCAAAACATTTGTAAATTTCCTTAGCCGGGGAAACGGTAAAGGAGGGCGTTTTTTCGTTGTGAAAAGGGCAGAGGCCGAGGTAATTGGTGCCCCTTTTTTTTAGCTTAATAAAGGAGCCTACAATTTCCACAATATCTATGCGGCTGAGTATCTGCTGTATGGTATTTTGTGATATCAAAATGATAAAGAAACGGGGACGTAATTTAAGTAACTAAAGCCAAACAGAACCGGTAAATTTAAAGTAAAGACAACAGGGGCATGATTTATGAAAAATGTGCCGGAATTTCATCCTTATTTCGGATTAACTAATATCTTTAACACTCACTTTATTAATTAAACAATTAAGCATGAAAAAAATTGCTGTAATGATGGTGCTGCTTGCCGGTAGCCTTTACACATTCGGTCAAAGCCTTGATGAGATAAACGAAATGATGGGCAAACTCCAGTATCGCAAAGCAAAAGAAGGGATAGATAAATTCCTTGCTGATCCCAAGAACGCCGGAAAAGCCGATGGCTGGTACTTTAAAGGAAGGATATATAATTCGTTATCAAAAGATTCTTCTATTGCTGTATCGGAAGCGCTGCAGCTGAAGCTGGATGCTTATGATGCCTTTGTAAAATACCAGCAAATGGATTCAAAAGATGTTCGGTTCCTGTTAGAGAACCATGCATCGTATGTAGATCTGTACAATGGTTTTTTTGACCTGGGTTCCAACAGCTTTGAAGCTAAAAATTACAGTGCAGCAGCCGATGCTTTCAGGGGCGGCTTAAAAGTAGAAGATTATGTAAGAAGCAAAGGTTATGATTACAACGGCTTTAAGTTTCCTGTGCTGGATACTTCGCTGGTACTGAATACTGCTATTTCTTTAAAGCTGGCCAATAAGCCTGATGATGCTGTTGTGTATTACAGGAAACTTACTGATGCCGGTGTTAATAAAGAACAATACCTGGATGTATATCTTTTCCTGATCGAATATTATTCTAAGAAAAATGACAATGCCAATATGCAGGCGATAATGGATAAAGCGAAGCAGATCTACCCTGGTACCGACTGGACACAAATGGCCATTGAAATAGAACTGGAAAAATTAGGTAAGGATGAGAAGAAAGAAGTAGTGTTTGCAAAATACCAGGAATTGATAAAGCAATATCCCAACAATTATTTCCTGTTGTATAATTACTCTGTTGAAATGTTCAACCTGTTATACTTCCCTTCGGATACTAAAGTACCTAACCCCGATGCTGTAAAAGCAGACCTGGAAACGAATCTTAAAAATGCGATAGCTGTTGCCACCCCGGAAAAGGTAAATGATGCCAATACTTTAATGGCTAATTTCCTGTACAACTCTGCTATTGATTTTAATGACTCTTCGTTAAAATATAAAGGCATGAAGCCGGATGATGTTAAAAAGAGAAATGACTTTAAAGCATTGTATCAAAAAAAGATGGATGAATGCATACCGTATGCTGATGCAGTGATAAAATATTTTGCGGCGCTTCCTAAATTAAAGCCTACGCAAAAAGCCAACTATAAACTGATGCTGGATAAACTCAGCCAGCTGTACACAGCTAAAGGCAATGCTGCAAAAGCAGCCGAATACGATAAGAAAAAAGATGACGTAGATAAACTATAACGCTGTTTCGTGAAGATCCCCATTTTCCAGAGAGGCCGGCTTTTAGCCGGCTTTTTTTGTTGATGGGCAACATAAAAAAATCGCTGTACAAGATAAAATTGTACAGCGATGCATTTATGTTTTAAAACTTAATAATTCGGAACGCTTCCTGAACTGGATCCGCCGGAATTATAGATCGTGAGGTTACCATCTTTGTTATCCTGTGTTCCTAAAAAGCCGATACGGGTATTATTACTGTTGTAAACACCAATACGGCCGCCTGCTTCAGGGGTAGAGAATTTAATAAACTCTTTATTGTTCTTGCCCAGCAAAGAGAAGTAACCACCGCCGCCTTCGGTAAATGTAAGCCAGGCCAGCTTTTCGCCATACCTGTCGTTTACCCTGAAATAACCGGAATTAGCTGTAGTACTTCCGGCCTCAAATATTTCTTTGCGGTCGCCGTTGAACAGGGCCAGGTAACCACCGCCATCTGTAGTACGGGTTACTTTAAAATTTACTTCGCCGTCTGCATCAAATGTATTCATACCGCCGCCGCCGCCATCAGATGTAAAGAAGGACACCAGTTTTTTTCCACCCTTCGTATATGTGGTTATAGCGCCATTGTTATCTTCTTTTTCAAGGCTTACCAATACATTTCCGTAATCATCTACCACTTCAATGGCTTTGGCCTGTATCTTGGCAGGTACCACAGCTTTTTTATCGTTCGACATTAATACAAAAGCCAGTGCACCGCAGATAACTGTTGCAAAAAGAAAACGGTACATTTTGATATTTTTTTCAAGTTTGAGCAAACGCTCTTCTAAAGGATGCATAATTGTGAGATTTAAGTTGATGAGTAATTGTGTGCAATAACAAAAGAAATAAAAAAGACTGGTATTTTATATACCTCGTGCAGGGTATTTTTTATGTTAGTAGGTCTTACTATAATTCATGCTTTTCCTGTACGGTAGAATGCGATATCAATTTCCAGCCGGTGATCCTCCAGGCATATACCCGAATATATTTCAGCCAGTAGCGGTCGGTTTTATCCTTGTTGATCTTCTGTATATTCATTTTGCCTTTAACAACTGCAATACCCGGATGCAGTTCTACTGTTACAGAATCATGTTGACGCAACGGGTAATTTGCTTTACTAACAGTAGCCATCCACCCGGCCTTGCCTTCTGTTTTGCCGCTGCCATGGTTAAAAACAAAATCGGTTGCAAACAGCGTATCCAGCGCAGCAACATTCCGTTGTACAACATAATCATCTATCTGCTGGTTCAGCAATAAAAGATAAGCACTGTCTTTTACCGGTTGTGCCGTTAACGTATGTGAAGTAAACAGGAGGGTGATCAACAGTAAAATGATTCTTCTCATGTAGTAAATATAAGCCCCGCCTGTATTTAACGGCGGGATAATGGAGTTTTTAATTATGATAAAACAACTTATTTATTCTCTATCTTAAAGCCATTGGCATCAGCGTATTTTTGCTGGGCACGCTGAATATCGGCAATAACGGCCGATTCCTTATCTGTTAATGCTGATATCCTGGCAAATTTTTCCTCTCTTTCCTCAGGCCTGGCATAGCCGTATTCTTTATAGCTGGTGTACAGGCTTTTTATGAACTGGAAATATTCAATACCGGCCTTTTTAAAATTAGCGCCTTCTTTTACATCGGGGGCAGGTTCATCTTCTATCTCTTTGATCCTGGAATCTACCAGTTTTTCCATTCTCTCGCCAATTGCGCCAATACTGTCGTACTGTTCATTGCTGAAAAAGCCTCTTACTTTAGACTCGGTCAGGTCCATATTCAAGCTGCGTTCTTTCTGCACAAAATTCTGGCTGTAGTTAAAAGCGGATTTTGATTTACAGGAAGCCAGTGAAACCGTGATGATAAGTGCAAATGTGAGTTGTTTTAGCATAATTTTTTTGTGTAACAAGATAAAGACAATTGCTACAGAAAAAAGAAAAAACTAATCCACATATTTTCAGCCCGGTAAGACATCGGTTTGCATATGATTAAATCTTGACTAAGGCATAGTAATTTTAAGATAGGTATATATGTAATAATCAAAAAAAATAGGGTAAAGAATCTAACTTTTCTCTTTATTTTTGTGATACTTCTTTATTATGAACATCGGTAACTATGATATAAATAAAACCTCTCCGCATTGGTGGGTAGTTTTTATAGGGTTTATTGCTTCAGTAATCTTACTTACCCGTTTTATTAATAAGGGTATGTTAATGAATTTGATGAATAATCAACTTCAAAAGATCTATGCTCTAAGTGAGCATGCTCTTGAAGTAGTTAAACAGGACACAGATGTTGATCAAAAAACTATAAATAAAGGTTATAAATCTTCTAAATCTGTATTGAAAAATTATAGAAATATATATGCTCGATTAGCTAAGAAGGATTTTTATGAGAATCAAACTACAAGAGAAATTGCCGAAAACACTTTATCTAACTTTTATGAACTTGAGGCCCATTTAAGAATGCTTTCTTTTACTGCTGATTGTGTGCCTGCACCGGAAGACAAAGAATTAATTGAAATGGCATCCAGACTCTCGATGAGTTCTTTATCTTAACTATGCCATATAATCAAAGAGATTTAGTCTGGCTTAAAGATCCCTTACCTCTGCCAGATGGTACAAAATTACCTCACCCTGTTTTAATTATTTCCTGCAATGCAGCAAATTCAAGAGAAAAGCATTATACCGGAGTAATGATGACATCTTCTGCTCACAGAGATCTGTTTTCATTTGAAGTGGATGATACTATGTTTGAAAGGCCGTTGCCTAAAAAAGGGTGCCAGTTTAGGCTATACATTATTTGTGTTTTTACCGAAGCTAATATTGATAAATTAGAAAACAAAATGATAAAGATTCATTTTACTTCACTAATGAAGCAAATAAAGGATTATGTTTTCTCGATCGATTAATGGTAATTTGGCATAACATATCCTAATATACCTCAGTCCTATAATAAAAAGTAAGGGTTATTAAGATGAAAAGAACAACACTTATTACTGCTTTACTCATTTACTTTCCTGCGATCATAATCCTGTGAAAAACATGTGAATAAGTCTGCATAAATGGTGTAAACATTAGGCCGCTTTCTATACAGTCATTCCATTATATTTGCCGTCTTACTTAAAAATATAGTAACTGTGCGTTTAAAGAGTTTAGAAATCAAAGGATTTAAAAGTTTTGCCGATAAAACCGTATTGAACTTCGATGAAGGTATCACTGGTGTAATAGGCCCCAATGGCTGTGGCAAAAGCAATATCATCGACAGTATCCGCTGGGTAATCGGCGAGCATAAGATCAGCAACCTGCGTAGCGAGAACCTGGAAAGCCTGGTATTTAACGGTTCCAAAACCCGCAGCGCCAGCGGCCTTGCAGAAGTGAGCCTTACTTTCGAAAATACCAAGAACCTGCTGCCTACCGAGTTCAATACCGTAACTGTAACCCGCAAATACTATAAGAACGGGGAAAGCGAATACCGGCTGAATGATGTGCAGTGCCGCCTGAAGGATATTCACAACCTGTTCATGGATACCGGTGTAAGCACCGACAGCTATGCCATTATTGAACTGGGCATGGTGGATGATATCATTAAGGATAAAGAGAACAGCCGCCGTAAAATGCTGGAACAGGCTGCGGGTATCACCATTTATAAAACACGTAAGAAGGAGGCCAAATTAAAGCTTGATGCTACAGAGCAGGATCTTGCCCGTATTGAGGATCTGCTGTTCGAGATCAATAACCAGCTGAAAAGTCTGGAAAGCCAGGCCAAAAAAGCGGAGAAATATTTTGAGATAAAGAAGGAATATAAAGAGGTTAGTATCGAACTGGCAAAGGCGGCGCTGGAAGGTTTTAATATTACTTACCGCGACCTTAATCATCAGCAGCAGGAAGAAGTAGATAAGCGTATTGAACTGGAAACAGCCATTGCTAAAGAAGAAGCCTTATTGCAACAGGAAAAAGTTGGCTTTATTGAAAAAGAAAAGCAGTTGCAGGAAATGCAGCATGCTTTCAATGATATGCTGAGCGATGTGCGCAACAAGGAAAGCGAGAAAAGTCTTACCGCACAACGTTTGCAATATTTAAAAGAAAGAGAAACAACGCTGAATGAATTTTTGCAAAAAGCGGGCGGGCAGTTAAAAGGGCTTGATGAAAGCATACAATTTACCGGCACACAAATAAAAGACGACGAAATAAAACTGCAGGAGTTTGAAGAGAAGCTGGATGAACTGAAAAATGCAGTGGAAGATAAGCGCAGGGTATTTGATGAAAAGCGCAGCAGCATTGATGAATTGCGCAGGGATAACCAGGCCATACAGCGCAACCAGTTTGAAGCAGAGAAAAAAGTAGCGGTTGCCGATACTTCTATACAGAACGTACAACGCACTATAGCGCAGATACAGGAAGAAAAAAGCCAGCGCCAGGCGCAACTGCAGCAACTGGAAGCAGAGAAAAAAGTAAAAGAAGAAGAACTGGAACAGAAGAAAACTGATCTTCAGCAATTGCAGGAACATCATGAATTTACCAAAGAGCAGATATTACAGACACAGCAGATGATGGAAGGTCTTCGTGCCGAACTGGCCGAAGAAAGCCGTAAGCTGGACAGCAAGAAGAATGAGCACGACCTGTTGAAGAGCCTCATTGATTCGATGGAAGGCTATCCTGAAAGTGTGAAATTTTTACACAACAACCCTGATTGGAACCATGAAGCGCCGCTATTATCGGATATCATTTATGTGAAAGAAGAATATCGGGCCGCTGTAGAAAATGTACTGGAACCTTACCTGAATTATTATGTAGTAAATAATTTGGAAGAAGGATTAAAAGCTATTCATTTACTGGATGATAATAAAAAAGGGAAGGCTAACTTTTTCTTGCAGGATAAATTTACTTCGTTTGATGCACAGCATCAGCCCGAAGGAACAATACCTGCGCTGGATGTAGTAGAGATAGATGGTAAATACAGCAACCTGGCCAAACACTTACTGGGCAATGTATTCATCGCCGAAAATGAAGATGCATTGCGTAACAGCAATGGCGCTGTTGTGCTGGAAAAGAACGGTAAATACGTAAAAGGAAAGTATTCATTAACAGGGGGCAGCGTAGGTTTATTTGAAGGAAAGAAAATAGGAAGGGCAAAGAATTTAGAAAAACTGACAGAAGAGATCACGGCACAGGAAATTACAGTAAATGAATTGAAGGCAACGATACAGGCACGTCATAATGAAGTGATCGCCTTTAACGAACAGTTGAAAGAGAATGCTATCAAGCAAACACAGCAGGACATCAACAACCTGACCAATCTTGTTTTTGCTGCGCAGAATAAAATTGAGAACCTGAAGCTTTTGGAAGAAACCAGCAGCAGGAGAGTGGAAGAATTAGAGGAGCAATTACAAAACAACCATGATGCTATTGCCAGCACAAGGGATGAACTGGAAAAATTCAATACGCAGTTACAGGAACTGTTGGATAAAATGCAGTTGGTAGAACAGGATTATGCTGCTGCAGAACAGGAATATAATTTTGCTACTGCCAGCTATAACGACAGCAACCTGCAGTTTACCAAGCAGCAAAGCAAAGTGGTTGCATTAAAGCAGGAATATGATTTTAAAAGCAACCAGCTGAATAATTTAAAAGTTGAGATAGAGAACAGCACCACGCAACTGAATGAAGCATCTGCCAGCATTACTGATACTGCAGCTGCATTAGCAGAACTGGAAACATTGGTGGTAAGCATGTTGCAGAATAAAGATGTAGAAGAGAAAAAACTGAACGAAGCAGACCAGGCTTATTATAACCTGCGTAATGCATTGGCAGAAAAAGAAAGCGAGCTTCGCCATAAACAAAAATCAAAAGAAGGTATTGATACTTTACTGAACGAGATCAAGGATAAACTGACCGACCTTAAATTACAGCTGGCCGGTATGAAAGAGCGCCTGAACGTAGAATTTAAAATTGATCTTGATGCTATTATAGATGAACCACGTACAGGCGATACGCCACTGGAAGAACTGCAGGAAAAGAACGACCGCATGCGCAAGCGTTTGGAAAATATCGGTGAAGTGAACCCTACAGCTATTGAGGCTTACACAGAAATGAAAAAGCGCTACGAGTTCATCCTGGAACAAAAGAATGATTTGGTAACTGCAAAAGATAGTTTGTTACAAACGATCCTGGAAGTAGAAGCAACAGCTAACCAGCAGTTCCTGGATACCTTCAACGCAGTAAGGGAGAATTTCCAGAAAGTATTTAAAGCATTATTTACCGATGATGATACGGCTGATATGATTTTGGTTGACCCCGAAAATCTGGCAGACACTGGCATTGACATTGTAGCAAGACCAAAAGGAAAGCGTCCTTCATCTATTGGCCAGTTAAGCGGTGGAGAAAAAACATTGACAGCAACGGCGTTATTGTTTGCTATCTATTTAATTAAGCCTGCACCGTTCTGTATTTTGGATGAAGTAGATGCGCCGCTGGATGATGCCAACGTAGGTAAGTTCACTAACATGATCAAGCGCTTCAGCGAAAACTCGCAGTTCATCATTGTTACACACAATAAAATGACGATGAGCGCTGTGGATGTGATATATGGTGTTACCATGCAGGAAGCAGGGGTGAGCAAGCTGGTGCCGGTGGATTTTAGAAGCCTGAATTAAGGCCCTGATGGCGGTACTACCTGGAATAATTATATTAATTACACCTCACCTTATTCCAATATAATCGGCACGCAATTCTTCAGCAGTATCGATTTCGGCACATCCACAACCTTAAGTCCGGGTACTTACAATGTGGTGATACGATACCGGAACTATAAATTTACCAGCGGCAGCACACCTGCCAACACGCTGTTGTAGTTTCATAAAGCATTGAATATTGCAAATTGAATATGGAATATTTAAGTTCCCGCAGATTGCGCAGATATCGCAGAAGAGAGTATGCTTATTTGCGTGATCCGCGTAATCTGCGGGAAAATATTTACAGCTTACTCATCACACACCGCACAAACTTTTCCCGTGGCCTGGGCCTTGGTATAATTAAGCAGCAGGAAGCAATAGCTTTCCTAATCTCATCGCCGGTTTTGTGAGGCAGGTACTTTTTTATTTTTGCTACCAGGTAATCCACCTCCCATACCTCTTCGCAGGAAAAGTAAAATCGGTCTTCGTACTTTTTCTTTTTGTTGTCGTAATCCGACCAGTCTTCATTTAAAATTCTTTCGGGCATAGTTGTAATTTTTAGGTTGAAATGATTGCCCAAAGTTCAGGTAGGAAGGCAGGTAAAAGGAAGGGGAGAAAGACCCTTTTTTGGTTAAATGGATAGATGGTTAAATGGTTTTATGGCTAAATTGATAAATGGTTGATACAGCAATTGAACTATAAAACAATTGAGCAATTTAGCCATTAAACCATTCAACCATTCAACAATTCACTATATTAGCTACGCTAAAAACTCCCCCAATGCCCACACTCATCATCAACCGCTCCAGTGAATATACCAACCGCTTAAGGGCCATTAAAATAATAGTAGATGGCAAGGAGATCGACACCATTAAAAACGGGGAAACAAAACGCTTTGATCTTCCCGAAGGAGATCACCAGGTGCAGGCAAAAATAGATTGGTGTACCAGCAATGTTGTACAGTTCCGTATTTCAGAAGGAAATATAAAAACATTCAACCTCACCAGCTTTGCAAAGCATAGCCGCTTCGGTATATGGTCGGCTGCGTATTATATCAGTTTTGCGCCAAACAAATATTTGCGGCTGGAGGAAGGGACTGTGGGTAATGGCTGAATGGCTGTATAGTTAAATGGTTTTATTGTTTTATGGCTAAATTGTTGGTAAAGCAATTGAACAATAAAAAAATTGAACCATTAAACCATTGAACAGCAACCCGTAGTCTGCCGTCTCACCTCTCACGTTCTTAATTCCTCTCTTCCTTACTTTCGTCGCAACCAGATTGCCCATGTATCTTTAGCACAAGCTTTTCTTTGCCTTTGGTAACTTCCAATGTACCTGCTTCCATATCAATATAGGTAGTTTGCGAAGTGATACGAACATTGATAACAACAGTATAGCCACCGCCTTTATAAGTAGATACGGTGTTGGTTTTATTAAGAAGCTTGGTGTCCAGCATCTTCAAAGGAATTTGTTTTCCGGCTACGGTTATAAAAGCCTGGTCCTGGAAATCAGCAACAAGAATGTACTTTTTCTTTTTAAGCGAAGTAGTATCATACGTATATAATGCGCTGCATACTTTAACAGAAGCAGGTATCTTACTGAAAAGATCCAGCTTAAGGGTTTGTGCGCCGGCAGTACAAGGTGTGATACAATACAGTAGGGCAATAATAAAAAAGCGGTTCATAGCAGTTAAGGTTTTAGCTATGAAACTACTGATAAATTTGATAAGGTAAAAGTGATTGCCTTTTAGTTTTCGTCATCAGGGCTTCCCGCGCTTGCTCATGCGAAGTATGGCCGTAAATATGGCTATTACGGTATAAGCAGCTGCAAGAATAAGAACCACATTAAGCAATAATTTCCAGTTCATAGTATTAAGTTTTTATTCCGGATCACAGCAGATGCACTCTGTTGTAAAAGTTTTTCTCTCTTTCCACGACCTGGTTTTGGCGCCTACTGTACCAAAAGCAAAAAAGCCGCTGCCAAAACCAAAGCCGATCCCTACAACAAGATAGATGTAATACACGATCTCAAATTGATACATAAGGCTGCTCTGGCAATTGGCTATCTCGCAATTCCGTATAATTTTAATTTTTTCAAGACTTGGAATAACCTCGTACTCGGAACTGATGATAAAGCCTACCTGGTTTATGCCTGTAAATACGTGGTCGGGCACCAGGAAATGTGGCAGTGTTTTACAATCATAAGCAACAATAGACTCAATGCCTATCCCGATCGTTGAAGGAGGATCAATATAGCAGGGCAAAGAAGGATCAACGCCATGAACAGGTATCTTTAATTCGGCACTGAATTTTTCCTGCTTCAGCTGCCCGCAATTGCAGTCTTCTTTAATAGCAGTCATAAGGATTATTTTAAGGTGATACAGATAAGATCAACGAGGATGTTCGGCCTGTCGCCTGAATTCATTCTCCTGTCGCTTTCTTTCTTCTTCCTGCCGTTTTCTTTCTTCTTGCTGTCGCCTGCGTTCTTCCTCTTGCCGTTTACGTTCTTCTTCCTGCCGCTTGCGCTCTTCTTCCAGCAGCCTCGTTTCTTCAGTTGCTTTTTGATGTTCTTCCGGGGTTAAAGGAGGTCTTGGTGGGGAAGGGTGATCTCTTTCCCATTGTTGCCTGGGTACCAATGTGCCATCAACCAATACAATATAATCTGTGTAAATAAAATTACCATTCTCATCCACTCTCCATAAGGTAAGCTCAATGGTATGAGCTTCCCCGGTCTCTCTTTCTTTTTCCCTGCGGTATCTTCTTAACTGCTCTGTACCATCACGTATCCCTTCAGCATTTTCCGGTTTTATTTCTCTTATATGGCGACGGTCCTTATCATACCTGTCCATACGCCCGCTGGGTTTACCATTCCTGTCGGTAACGCCTACTTCATCTTTTTCGCCAGGCCGTATTTCATTTTGCCGGTGGGCTTGTTTACCAAGTGCTACTTCTTCAGGTTCCAGTACACGATGCATGCCCGGCTCATCCAGTACACTTTCTTTTTCTGTAGTGCCTGGCTTTTGTGCAGTTTCCCTTTCTTTTATCCAGTCGCTTACCCATCTGCCTTCGGCGGTATTTTCTTTTGCCAGTTCTTTTAAAAGATCTATCAATTCATGTTTCGAAATATCTTCAGGGCCCGTTCCTTTATCATGACCTGCATCTTCTATCTTTTGTTTTATTCTTTCTTTTACCTTATCAAGGATATCATTACCTGCTTCATCGGAATGAAATGGAGTGCTAACAACAGATGTGTTACCGGGGGGATTGGTAGTATCGGGATTGCCGGGAGTCATAGGGGAATGCAGCTTACTATTACCAAAATAAAAACAATATTCTACAAATGCAAGATGATTTTTCAGGCTGTTTCAATGCTTTAAACTACTATTATAATTTTGAGCATACACTTTTTGCTTCACCTTGTATCGTATATTTATTGTGTATTTCTAATTCACCTTTTATGCGCTGTATTTTTTTATTTGCTTTCGTCGTTATCGCATTGTGTACCAATGCACAAGGCGATAATACTTCAAAAAACTTTACCATCGATCTTTCCATATTCAGCGATGCATCGCATCACTGGTACGATATCAATGAAAAAGGAACGGTCATTTTACCAAGACCGGGACATCCGCGTTATCAACCCACAGATGTAACTGCTATTGCAGATAACATCTTGCTCTATCAAAAAGACAACGGCGGCTGGCCAAAGAATTACGATATGCAGGCCATACTTACGCAAGATCAAAAAGACAGTTTGGTAAACGTAAAAAGTATACTGAACACTACCTTCGATAATCGCACCACTTATTCTCACGTAAGTTATTTAGCCAAAGTATATGAGCATACACATATTGATAAGTATAAAGCCGCAGCATTAAAAGGATTGGATTTTATTTTGGCTTCGCAATACGGTAATGGCGGCTGGCCGCAATACTACCCGTTAGAAAAAGGCTACAGCAAATACATCACCTACAACGATGATGCTTTTGGCGGTATCATGTGGCTGCTGAAAGATATAACCGATGGCAAACCGGAATACAGTTTTATTGATGTTGATCGAAAACAAAAACTGCAAACAGCATACGATAAAGGGCTCGACTGCATTATTAAAACACAGATCAACGATGCCGGTAAACCTACAGCCTGGTGCCAGCAATATGATGAAGTAACCTTGCAACCTGCATGGGCAAGAAAATTTGAGCCGCCAAGCATTTGCAATGGCGAAAGTGTAGATATAGTGCTTTTATTGATGAGCATTAAAAAACCTTCGCCCGCTGTTATTGATGCCGTACAGAATGCAGTGGCCTGGTTCAACGAATCGAAGATCACCGGTATAAAAGTAGCCACCATTGCCGCACCGCAACTGGTTACACCGTACCGCATTTCCACAACAGACAGGGTAGTGGTGAATGATTCAACAGCACCACCCATCTGGACAAGATACTATGAATTGAAAACGCATCGCCCCCTGTTCTGCAACAGGGACAGCAAAGTAGTGTATTCCTTAGCCGAAGTAGATCGTGAGCGCAGGGACGGTTACAGCTGGTACACTTACGAACCGCAAAAAGTATTGAAGAGATATACTGCGTGGCAGAAGCAGTTTGCACCAGGTAAGAGCGTGCTGAACTATTGACGACAGACCACAGACGACGGACAACAGAAGATCACAAAACATGATCTTCTTTTTGATCATCTGCATAATCTTCTCCTTTTCTCCCCTTTAGGGAGATAGAGGCCCGGCCAGGGCCCTAATTCGTTCTCCTTACATGAAATTCACCTTCAGGTATCTCATACGTAAATACGCCGCCAAAATTATCAAAGAGATAATTACCGGTAAATGTGCCGTCGATATAAGTATCGGTGATAGAAGTGATGGTAACAACATATTGAGAAGGCGATCTTCCCGGTGCATCACTTATATCATAAGTAACAGGGCTGCTTTTTAAATTGGTGGAAAAATCTATAACAACATAAGGCGACACCTGCCCGCTTATATAAGATCCCAAGGGAAAGGGAGATGCATTTACCTGTATGCTGATGCTGAATGCCTGTGTAGTATCGCCGTTGTATCCGCTGATGGCAAGGTTTGTTTTGGTGGGATCAAAAAAATCAGGGCCAACCTGTCCCTGGGCTGCAAAATTTGTCCAGGCGCTGTTCTTTTTTATACGGATATAAGAAGTGTTATCCTCACCCGAACTTTTGGTTTTGGTGCAGGAAAAAAGAACAACTGTGATCGCAGAGAAAAATAGTGCGGTAAGCCACTTGTTTGTCATAGCTTTTGAATTGGTTTGGAAAGCGAATATACCGGATTTTTCTGCTTTCCGGCACAGTATGGCGCTGCTTTAACAATATTGGGGATATGATTATTTTTCTGCGTCAATCAGCGCATCAGCGGACGTATTTCCTTTACCTTAGCTACACATGACACTCAAGCAAAAAATATACGGTCATTATACAGCAGTGGTCAATGAAAAGATCGCTATGCTTCAGCAGGTATTGACCGACCTGAAAGAAAGCGGCGCCAATGAAACCAAAAGCACAGCAGGCGATAAGCATGAAACAGCGCTGGCGATGTTACAGATAGAACAAGCCGATAAACGGGAGCAGCTTAAAGAGATCGTTGCACAAAAAACAGCGCTGGAAAAAATTGATCCTTTGGCTGCAGCAACGGTTGTTGTAAACGGCAGCCTTATCAAAACAAACAATGGATATTTATTCATGAGCATTGCATCAGGCAAGGCAACGATAGAAGGCATTTCGGTTATTGCGCTTTCGCCGCAATCGCCATTAGGCAGTAAACTTTTAGGAAAGCAAAAAGGAGATATTGTTGAAATGAATACCGTTCGTTACACAATAGAAGCTATAGCATGATCATTGAAACAAACCAAGCTGCACCGGCTTCCTGAAAAATGGTAAAGGTGCATTTCCCGTTGCAGAAGCAGCGCCTGTAATAGTAAATACTTCTGTAGCCTGGTGGCGGTGAGCAACAGTAACTGCAATATCATTGGCATGTGCGGCAAATAATTGCTGCGCCAGTTCCGGCGTATTATTTTCTTTAGATAAATGCGATAACAATAAATGCGTCATGAAGGAAGGCCTGTGCTTTAGAAATAATTCCAGCGCCTGTGTATTGGATAAATGCCCCTGGCCATTGCGTATCCTGTTCTTTAAATAAATAGGGTAGCGGCCATTTTCCAGCATCGTTTCATCATAATTCGATTCTAAAAAAGCAGCGTGGCATTGCCTGAAATAATGAATGACCTGTTCGCAAACAGTACCAATATCTGTGAACACACCTACCGTTACGCCATTGCAGGTAATAATAAAACTGTAAGGATCCACCGCATCATGTTGTTTATTAAACGGCGTAACAGAAAGATCGCCGATAACTACAGGTTCATGTGCGGTAAATGTTTTGGAAAGATGGCTGATCAATCTTGGCCCGTGCGCTGCTGTAGAAGCCGTAATATAAACCGGCAGCTTATATTTATTGGCAATGGTAGAAACGCCTTTGATATGATCCGTATGCTCATGCGATACAAAAATGGCCCGGACGGTTTTCATAGAAAGCCCCAATTGCAGCATACGTTTTTCTGTTTCCCTGCAGGAGATACCGGCATCGATCAAAACAGCATCTGTACTGTTCCCTACATAATAGCAATTACCATTGCTGCCCGAGTTTAGTGAAGTGATAAATAAAGCCATCCGGCTGCAAAGAAAACGAATTTTGACGGCATGACCTTGTAGTATTTCTTCACAACGATAACCGATTGAGCCTGAATACCAGTAGCTTTACAGCATATAAAACATATACATGCCAACCGACCAGCAGGTAATTGATCAAACAAAAAAATGGATAACTGATATTGTGATAGGGTGCAACTTTTGCCCTTTTGCTGCCCATGTTGTAAAACAAGGCAGCATTCATTACCAGGTAGAAAAAGGTACAACGTTCAATAGCGCCATTGCTGCATTCATAAAAGAAATGACAAGACTGGATGATGATGACAATATTGAAACTGTTTTCCTCATCTTCCCCGGTTTATTTAAAGAATTTGATGATTACCTCGATCTTGTAGCGCTTGCAGAAAAAACACTTTTAAAAAACGGGTACGAAGGTATTTACCAGGTAGCCAGTTTTCACCCGGTATATACTTTTGCAGATGCAGTAAAAGAAGATGCGGCAGATTATACCAATCGTTCTGTGTACCCCATGCTGCACCTGCTGCGTGAAGCAAGCATTGATGCCGCACTGAAAAATTACAAGAACCCCGAACAGGTACCGGAACGCAATATTGATTTTGCCCGTAAAAAAGGAATTACGTATATGAAGATGCTGAGAGATGCCTGTATGAACGCCTGAAGTGTGGCTCGCTTGTATTAGCTACCTTTACAGAACCAATAACCAATAACCATTAACCAATAACCAATAACCATGCATCCTCAATTAGAAGAAATACGGGAGCAGCAAAAAAACTCCTGGAATAAATTTTCTCCCGGCTGGAAAAAATGGGATACCATCAACATGAATTTTCTTCGCCCGTTTGGAGAAGCGATCATTGCTTCAATACAGCCATCAGGTAATGATAAGATATTGGACATAGCTGCCGGAACCGGTGAGCCGGGGTTAACCATTGCAGCTATGCTCAATGGCGGAACTGTTGTTATTACTGATCTTGCGGAAGATATGCTGGTGATCGCAAAAGAAAATGCAGCAAGCCGTGGCATCAGTAATATTGAAACAATGGCCTGCGATGTTTGCGAATTGCCGTTTGCTGATAACAGCTTTGATGCTGCCAGTTGCCGTTTTGGTTTCATGTTCTTTCCTGATATGCAGTTAGCTGCAAATGAAATGAACAGGGTATTAAAACCAGGTGGAAGGATTGCTGTTTCCGTATGGGATGTTCCTGAAAAGAATTTTTGGGTTACTTCGGTAATGAGTGTTATCAATAGAAATATGGGATTGCCACAACCACCAGCCGGTGCTCCGGGCATGTTTCGCTGCAGCCAGCCGGGATTGATAAAGGAACTGTTTGTAAATGCCGGTTTTAAAAATGTAAACGAACAATATGTAGCTTCTAAAATAAATACCGGCACTTTAGATACCTTTTGGAATATGATGACGGAAATAGCCGCACCTATTGTTGCTGCATTAAGCAAAGCGGATGATGCACTGCGTAAAAAAATAAAGGACGAAGTGTTTGAAGGAATTAGCAAAAGATATACTGACGGCAATATTGCTATTGATGCCGGTGCAATTGTTATCAGTGCAGAGAAATAATGATGAAGTATATTTTCGGCAAGACTACCGTAGTTTTAAAACTACGGTAGTCTGTATATGTACGTCTCTCGTTTCACTTTTCTCGTCTCCCGTCTCACCTCTCTAATCGCTTACTAACTTTTTTGATTTCTTTAAATACCTGGCTAAGAGGTAAAGCATCAACAGTGCAACAAGTATTATAATGAATACAGTAATATTCTTTTGAAGACTGAAACGGTCGCTGTGAAAATAAAAATGTTTCATCACGATCAACACTGCTCCTGTCATCCATATATACGTAGCATTGTATTCGCGGATGATAACACGTTTCCATTTAAACTCCATGCTTTGCATTGTTTTACCAATACCAGCCAATGCAGGCACCCAACGGTTTGCCTTGCTGCAATAAACGATATACGCATCACCAAATTTATTGCGCAGGTAATCTTCTTCGGCCCATACAATAGCCTGCCAAAAGAAAAGGAACAGGGGAGTAGCGATACAGTTAAAGATGATAGAGTTGGAGGCAACGCCAAGTCCTGCGAGTATGAGGATATTACCAACATACAACGGGTTACGGCAATGAGCAAAGATGCCTGTGGTTACCAGTTCTTCAGCATATACCCGCCTGTCTTTACCACCGCGTATAATATAAGCAAGCCCAATGGTAAGTACCCTTATTAATTGCCCGATGATGGTAATGCTGAAGCCGATGATCATCGCCAATACAGGATCAGTAAAGATCTCGGGCGACGGGATAAAAAGCACTAAATAAAAAAGAGGGAATATTCCATTTCGGTTATGAAATATATAATTGCCAAGTTTTACCATCATCCCGCAGTATTTTTTGCGGCAACCATTCCGCAGAAGTTATACCATTTAAAGAAAGTTTCTACATAACGAAAGCCTGTGCTTTGCAACAGTTCCCGGTTCTCCATCAACTTGTAGGGAATAAGCACATTTTCCAATGCTTCTCTTTTTTGAGCTATCTCCAGGTCATCATAATTATTGCGGCGCTTAAAGTCGTAATAGTATTTTATGAACTGCCGGTTGAAAAGCGAATCTTCACCCAGTACTTTTTCTATGAGTATCAAACAGCCGTTCTCATTCAACTGGCTGTAAATATCTTCAATTAATTTTTCCCTGTACAGCGGGCGGATGAATTGCAGTGTTAAACACAACACCACCACCGATGCATTTTCAATAACAACACCGCGGTTATTAAGATCCGCAAAACGAAGCTCATAATCTCTTGTTACACCTTCGCTTTCAAAATTACTGTTGCACTTCAGCAGCATTTCATTGCTGTTGTCAATACCAATGAACCGCACATCCTGTGGTAATACTTTATCAAGGTTAATAAGTGTGGTGCCGGTACTGCAGCCAAGATCGTACACATTGGTACCGGATACTGCAAAATCAGCAGCTATTTCAGTGATCATGCGTTGTATCTCCAGGTAAAAAGGAACAGACCGCGTTACCATATCATCAAAAACAGCAACAACATGAGCGCCGAATTTAAAATCCTCTGCCCGTTTCTTTTCTTTAAAAACTTTATCGTGGATCATCAGCAGGTATTTATGGTTTAAAATTATGACACCAGTATTATCGAATTATTACCTTCTGGTTTTAAATTTTTGCAAAAAGTATACCATCGAAAAAAAGGAGAAATGCTAAAACGGGACAAGCGGTTATTTAACTGTATAACGACATTAGAGCAAGATTAGAGAATGCAGAAATTGCCCGCAGATCTCGCAGACGGCACAAAAAAATCATAGTAAATCAGCGGCATCAGCGAAATCTGCGGGTACATACCATTTGTACTAATATTTTTAGTATTTTTGTTCTATGCCTTATTATCGTATCATAGTGTGGACAAAAAGAAGACGGCAGCCTTATGTAGGTATAAGGCATATCAACCAGGATAATATCAATGCCGTGTATAATCTTGTACAAAGCAAGGCCAACTCTTCTTACCGGCAAGACCTCATTGATATTGAAGTACAGATGTTATCGAAACTGTGCAAAGCGGTACAGGAATTTTTAAAGCAGCCGCAGCCTCCTAAAAGCCTGAGCAAATCATAATGTTAACAAGCTGTTACAAGCAGCCCGTACCGTAAATCGCAAATAAGTTATATTTTCAGGTTCCTTATCAAAACCCAACAAATGAAAAAGGCAACCTTGTTTTTTACGATCCTCTTTATGGCGGCAATTACTGCAAAAGCGCAGCCGCCAAAACCAGATACGGTAAAAGTAGGCATCTACATCACCAGCATACATGATATCGATTTTAAGGAAAAAGAATATGCAGTCAACTTATGGCTCTGGTTCAAGTACAAGAACAGGGCATTTGATTTTGCCCATAATCTTGAAGTGCCGCAGGCAAAGTCAGTGAATATGTCCTTCGTTACGGTAGACAGTTCAAAAGAAACATTGTATATGCAGATGAAGCTGCAATGTGTAATGAAAGATTCGTGGAAGATAAGCAGCTTTCCATTTGACAAGCAGCGGCTGCGTTTTGCTATAGAAAATTCGCAGTTCGATTCCCGCTCGTTGATATTTGTGGCAGATACCGTAGGCAATCATTACGACCCACGGTTTACACTTAGCGGCTGGAAGATAGACAGCTGCAGGGTTACCAGCGGCACAAAAATTTATGAAACAGGCTTTGGTGATGAAAGCCTTCCCAAACCACGAACCACCTACAGTACATTCCGGGCAAATATGGGAATTGAAAGAAATGCCACAGGCTTGTTCTGGAAAATGTTCCTGGGTATGTACATCGCTTTCCTTATTGCCTACGTATGTTTTTATATTCATGCCGATGGAATGGATTCCCGTTTTGGATTAAGTGTAGGTTCACTGTTTGCCGTTATCGGTAATAAATACATTATCGATTCATCGCTGCCCGAATCTACTACATTTACGTTGGTAGATACTTTACACGGCCTCACGCTGTTCTTCATCTTTTCTGTTGTAAGCGCCACGGCCTATTCGTTATTATTGGTAAAAAAGAATCAATTAGAAAAAGCAAGGCGTTTTGATATGTGGACAGCGCAGATATTACTGGTGCTGTATATTGCGGCAAATATCTATTTCATTTTACAGGCAAGCAGCGGCAATGCAGGAGGGGGCGGCAGTCTTAGCGCAAGTGCGATCGGGAAGTAGGGCATAGTCCATGGTCGATGGTCAATAGTCCATAGAAAAACGTTAAAATAGTGTTGACCATGGACCATCGACTATTAGCCATCGACCATGGACTAAGTAACCATCGACCAACTCATATACTTTTTGCTTTTCATTTGCGTTCTAAACATACGTTGGAATGGTTATTGCAATTGTTGAGACATTCTAATAACATATCTTAATCTCGTAAAAAACAATATCTCTATGCTCAGGCGATTTTTGATGCTCCTTACAGGCAGTTTGTTACTGCAGTTCGTTTCCGCACAAAACAATGGCATTTTACCACTCACCGGTGTAAAATATTTTAAAGAAGGCGTTTGGGCCAAAAATATTGCCGTAAGGGCAGATGGCGCACAGTTCCTGGGCAACAGGATACCGATGAATAAAGAAATAGAATTCAGCCTGGTGCAGCCAACAGGTTTTACCGAGATCAATAAACTGATCTATGCAGGAGTGGAGCTGATCATACTTTCTCCAAAAGGAGATATCCTTTCTAAGAATCCCAATGTGTATTTACGTAACGAGGCCGGGGGTTTTGTTGCTAAAGATTTTAAAGAGTTCAGTGTAAAATTCGGGTTGACACCTGAAGTGATACGCACGAATACCGCCTGCATCATCAAGCTTCGCTTTTATGATCTTAAAGGCAAGAACCAACTGCGACTGGAATTCCCGGTTACTATTGCAAGGCAGGGAGAGGTATTACAGGTTTCCAAAAATGTGGCTCCTATTAAATCAACTGACGGAACCATTGGTTTCAGCAACGGTCTTAAAACCACTATCATGAGTTCTTCGGTAGATACCACCATTCGTGTAGCGCCTAAAATGGCTTATGCCAGTATCGTTATAAAAGGAGTAGATGGTTCAAGCATCGGCGGTATCTTCCAGGGCAAAGAAAGTTTCTGGGTGTACGACAGCGATCTTAATGAAGTAAAGATCAGTGATATACTATTGAAACAGGTTAAGGGCGCTATGGAAAACACTACTATAGAATATACCTTAAAGATACCTTACCGCTTAAAGACAGCTATCGGCAAACCTTATACCGTCCGCTTTCGCTGGGAAGGCGCTGATAAGATGCAGGTGATAGATGTGGTGACGGAGAAGTAGTTGGTCGTTATTGGTTATTCGTTAATGGTTATTCGTTAATGGTTATTAGATCATAGTGCGTAGTTAATAGTTTATTGATAATGCGTTATGTATAATCTCTGCAGCCCTAATAACTAATAACGAATAACAATTCACCGATAACAATTCACGAATAACCAATAACCATTAACGAATAACCAACCATCAATAATTACAGCCATTAACCTCTTTTGGCTGGCAGATGAATGTGCAGTACCTTTTCTTTGTACAAACCTTAAAGTATTACGCCATGAAAAGGAAATACACTGCTATGTTGGTAGTGCTCGTTTGGTTTACAACGATCCGTACCAGCGCCCAAACTACGTATCAATATTCTGTTGATCTCACTAAAGTAAAGAATGACCAGCTTATGGTAGAGCTGCTTGCGCCAAAGATCGATAAGCAGGACATTACTTTTTATTTGCCCAAGATAGTGCCCGGTACTTACATGAACAGTAACTACGGCAAGTATGTGCACGACCTTAAAGCATTTGATAAAAGCGGTAAAGCATTAACCGTAAAACAATCGGGTGATAACAGCTGGAAAATAAACAATGCCAAAGCAATTTATAAGATCACCTATAATGTAGAAGACACCTGGGATTCGGATATTAAGAATATGGTGTACACCATGTGCGGTACAAGTTTTGAAGAAGGAAAGAATTTTGTGCTGAATACACCGGGGCTGTTTGGCTATTTTGACGGGATGAAAAAAATGAGCTTTGATCTTTCTTTTACCAAGCCGCAAAATTTTTATGCCGCCACAGGGTTAAAGCCTGTAAGCACTTCTTCTACCAATGATCGTTTTATCTGTAAAGATGCCGATGAATTATACGATTCACCGCTGATGTTCTCCCTGCCTGATACTACTACTATTAAAGTAGGCAATGCAGATGTGCTGGTAGCAGTTTATTCGCCAAAGAAACTGATCACATCCAAATTCATTGCTGCTGATCTGCAAAAATTATTGATGGCTACCAAAGATTACCTCGGCGGAAAATTGCCGGTAGATAAATATGCGTTCATTTATTATTTCAATGGCGAACAAAAACCGCTTACCACTTCGGGTGCTTGGGAACATTCCTATTCTTCATTTTACAGTGTAACAGAAAGGCCGCAGGATGATATAAAGGAATTGATCGTAGACATTTCCTCGCATGAATTCTTTCATATTGTAACGCCGCTTACCATCAGCTCGAAAGAAGTGAAGGAATTTAATTTCAACGAAACCGTACTCTCCAAACATTTATGGCTGTATGAAGGCAGTACAGAATACTATGCCCACCACGTGCAGGTTTGGGGAGGATTAAAAACACCGGAAGAATTCCTGCAGACATTATCCGGTAAGATACAGATATCCCGTACGCAATTCAACGACTCGTTATCATTTACCGAAATGAGTAAAGAAAGTGCAGGCAAATGGGCTGCTCAATATAACAACGTGTATGAAAAAGGTGCTTTGATATCAGCCTGCCTTGATCTGTATTTATTAAAGATGTCGGGCAATCAATATGGTCTTAAAGATCTTAAACATGACCTTGGTGTAAAATACGGCAAGGATAAATATTTTAATGATGATGAGCTGTTTGATGAGATAGGCAAACTTACCTGGCCGGAGATAAAAGATTTCCTGCTTACCTATGTGCAGGGCAGCACACCTATACCTTACGAAAAATATTTTGACCTCGCTGGTGTAGATTTTATTCCTAAAGAAACTTATCGTGATTTTACCCTGGGTGGAATTGATATTAATACCGGTGCGGATGGCAAAATAACAGTCGGTATAAAGAACATGAATGATTTTGGAAAAACATTAGGTTATAAAGAAGGGGATAAACTGGAAAGCCTTAACGGCACGCCGGTAAACGGCGCCAACTTCAATGATGTACTGCAAAAATTTTATGCATCTGCAAATGAGGGTGATAAAGTTACAGTTACCGTAACCCGTAAAACAGGGGATAAGGAAGAGACCATTGATCTTACCGGCCCTGCAACAAAAGTGGAAAAAACAAGACTATATGTTTTACGGTTCAATAAAAATGCAACGCCTGCACAGCTTAAGCTGCGCAGCAAATGGCTGAATACAAAAACACTTGCTACGCCAGCAACACCTGTTACAGCCGATCCAAACGATGTGAACAGTATCGACAATATTGTTGCTGCCGTGTATAATGTTATCTCCGGCCCGGCAGGGGATCGTGACTGGAACCGCTTCCGCAGCCTGTTTCATCCTGATGCCTATATGGGCGCAACAACAACAAAGAAAGAATTCAGAAAATTCAGCCCTGAAGAATACATAAAGAATAACGATCCCTTCTTTAAAAAATATTCGTTTACCGAAAAAGAGATCAGCCGCACCACCAACCAGTTCGGCAATATTGCACAGGTGTTCACTACGTATGAATTTGTTGCAGGCACTACACCACCCATGCGGCAACGCGGCATTAACAGTATAGAACTGGTGAATGAAAAAGGAAGATGGTGGGTGATGAGTATAAGCTGGGAAGATGAAACGGATGTATTGCCGATACCGAAGCAGTTTTTGCCGAAGTAAGTGGCAGGTAAATTGTTTAATGGTTGGATGGTTAGATGGTTGTATGGTTAAATTGTTGGAAAAGCAATAAAACCATACAACCATATAACAATTTAACCATTAAACAATAAAGCCATCAAACCATCTAGTTCTTACCCCCTTGCTTAAAATTGATCTTCTCCATCGTCATACTGGAGATGGCATTATTATAATACAGGTATTTCATCCGGTAAGAGTCTTTAGCTTCCTGCGAAAGGCTTTTGTTTTGCAGCAGACCTGTAAATTTTAGAACAGAATCCTTATAATCGTTGAACTTAACAAGGTCAACCTTACTCTTTGTATGGGTGCCAATATATCTGCCCAGGCTATCCAGTGTTTTCTTCTGGTCATCGGTAACCTTACCAACTTTATCTGTATTGCCGGTGTTGGTGTAATACAATACTGTATCCGACAGTAAATGATTCTTTTGTGAAGTGGCAATGATGTTAAGCGCCGTATCCCGTTCGGCTATCTGTTGTGTTTGTTGCTGTATCAGGTCGTTCTTATGTACCGCATCAATATAGGTAAATATGCCTACGGATAAGGTCATTGCCAGGCAGATCAACATATACCGGTTGATCACTTTGATCATATTTGATTTGGGATCAGGCATCATTTTCAGGATGAGCCTGTAGGCGAGATACATCAACAGAAATCCAAAACCGGAAAGACCAACGCCGAGAATTTTAACGATATCCATATTGTTTGTTTTAGGGTTACCAATAGATCGTCATCAAAATAATACTATTTTTTTAGAGGATATAATTTTAGCTGAAATAACTTTTACAGCCTCACCACTTTATAGATGCTGATGTTCTTATCAAAATGTTCATTGCTGCTTCGCTGGCGTTGTATCTCTCTTACCACATTCATTCCTTCCACAACTTTTCCAAAAGCAGCAAAGCCTTTACCATCTTCGGGTGTATCATGACCTTCATCAAATTGTGTTTGATCGCCGATGCAGATAAAGAATTCGGTACTGGCGCTTCCCAATGTTGTTCTTGCCAGTGATATTGTTCCTGAAGTATGCGAAAGTCCTGTTTGTTTGGTTGATTCATGTTCAATACCCGGGATAGACGGGTGCTGCTTATCAGTCGTTTGCCAGGTGCCGCCCTGTATAAGGCCTGTGTTGGTAGAATTGGTAGGACCTTCTTCTATAAGTACACGATAAAATGCACCATCTTTATAATACCCGCTATCTACATAAGATAAAAATGCAGCGACAGTTTTAGGTGCTTTATCGGGAAATAATTCCACTTCAATATCACCCAAACTGGTATAGATCTTTACATGCGGATTTTTATAACCGGTACTGCAACCGGCAAAGGCCAATACTATAACGGCGAAGAATAATTTTTTCATTGGTGCAAAGTAATTATAATTCAGCATACCGTTACGGGTCGGGTCGCCAGCGCATTTACAGAGCAACAGGCTACCGGGTTTTTAAAACTACGGTAGTCTTATAAACCTGTTCATTAAATTTGCTTTATGAAGAAACTAATCATCTTTTCTCTTTGCTGTACTGTTTTCTTTCTTACTACATCAGAAAGAATAATCTCCATAAAACAAACAGCTACTTGTAAAGATTCTGTCCCTTCCATTTTACTCGGCAATTTCAAAGATGATTACGATATCCGCTACACCATCACCGATACAGTATGGACACAACATCCCGGCGTTAAATATCATGTCATCAAATGGGATACAGCAGCACAATATGTAATTGCAAAAAATGATGCTGCCAATCCAAGTGAAAAGAATTTATACTCCCGTATCGATTATATGTACTTCACCAATATGGAACCATTTAAATGGGGCTTTTGTTTAACGGTGTACAATGCCGCCAGCGATTCCATAGCATTAAACAGCGCAAGCGCAGACAGGGAGCATCCCCGCAAGGGCTGCAACGGTTATCCTTTTTCACGAATGAAACGGGCTGAATAAAAAAGCTGCTTTATGAATAAAGCAGCTTTGATAAGAAGGATAAGGCTATTTATTTATTGATGCGTTACGGTTACATTATAGATCACCACTTCGCCATAGGCAGTACATGATTCACTGGAACCCGGCGTACCTGTACAGGAAGATTGTGTATAAGCGCCTGCTTTAAAATAAGCGCCGGAATAAGTATGATTGTACGTGTACATCAGCACATCATTGTAATAACATTTGGTTTGATTATTGGCTACAACAAATTTCACTTTGAACCTTGTGCCCAACACATAACTGCTGGTGAGCGTTGGCCCGTCATCACCATTAATATCAATGAACAGCTTTTGATTTTCCAAACGGAATACGATCACATCATCATTTGCATCGTGTATCTGCCCGGCAACAATATGTGGCTTTACTACAGGTAAATGCGTAATGGCCTCATCTATTTCCATAGTATGTGTGCCTGAACCCGATGACCAGCTTGCATTACCTGCGCCATTATTGGTCATTTCCCTTAACTCACTTCTTGGATAACCCGAACCGCTGGTAGTAGCGCCACCTGTATGTGCACGAAAGATGACACCGCTATTATCACTGTTATTTTTAAAATACGGATCAACAGAATAAGTTGCCAATGCCGGTTGAGACACTTCATCCGCATCTGAACCTGCATCAGGTCCGTCGATCGGCAAAGTAAGTTTCCAGTTGGTTAGATTAAGAATGTTAGCGGGGTAACTGCCCGTTGTACCGGTAGCAGCAGAAGTTTCATTGCTGTAACTGCTGTTGCCCGAAGCATTGTACGAACGAAGGCGATAATAATAAGTAGTACCTGCTGTTAAACCGGTATTGCTGTATGATGTTGCATTGGCAGCAATACTTCCGGCTATCTCTGCATACGTACCACCGGAGCCGGTTTTGCGTTCCAGCTTAAAACCCGTCTCATCACTGCTGTTATCTGTCCATGTTAAATTGATCGTGGCAGTACCGCTTGCAGTTGCAGCCAGAGACGAAGGTGCATTAGGTGGCGGTGCTGCTGCAGTGGTAGCAGATATTTCATTACTGTAACTGCTGTTGCCTGCAGCATTGTAAGAACGAAGACGATAATAATACGTAGTGCCTGCCGTTAAGCCGGTATTGCTGTACGATGTTGCATTGGCAGCAATGCTTCCGGCTATCTCTGCATACGTACCACCTGAGCCTGTTTTACGTTCCAGTTTAAAACCGGTCTCATCACTGCTGTTATCTGTCCAGGTTAAATTGATCGTTGATGTACCACTAGCTGTAGCCGTTAGTGATGATGGCGCAGCAGGAGGAGTAGCAGCGCTTTGTTCATCCAGTGCAAAATCATCAAAGCGGCCGGTACCTGCATTGTAGGCGCCATATAAAGTAACAGAAGTAGCGCTGCCCGAATTGAAGGTTACCGTTACCTGTGTCCATGCACTGTAAGTGCCGCCCTGGCTGTTCAATACAGTAGAACCACTTTTAGCGCCGATCGTTCCTTTACCCAATATCCATGCAGTAAGCGTGTAATTGGTATTGGCAGTTACAGCAATGGCTTGTTGTATCCTGTCGCCGGATGATTCCAGCTTGGCAGATTTGCTGCCGGAATGTTTATCGCTGGTAGAAATAGCAAAGAGATTTACATCGCCCCAGTTATCTTTATCCTGTTCAAAGCCGGGGTTTAAAATAGTGAGGAGCCGCCCGGTTGTGCTGCCGCCGCCGCTGTTGTTATCACCTGTTGAAGAAGTAGTGTTGCTGCTGCCCGGCAACAGTTCCTGTTTGCTGCAGCCAATGGAAAGTAAAAGCAATAAGGTACCTGCATGCATCAGCATGCGAAATTTCATTTTCATATGACAAGTGTTTTTTGGGTTACAAATAGCCTGGTTGTTCAGGCAATGATTATCGTTATTGTAAGGTTAGCTATCATTCATTGCTTTTAAAAGCAAGCGGTAATGGATGTTTTCAATTTTTTACAGGCCAACGCTTATCTTTTTTGCAAAGAAGTAAAGCTTTGGTTATCTATTTTATAAGTAAATGCAAACGGTAACGTTACCGGCAACGCTGCCAACTGTTTCGCTGCTGCAATACACTGCAAACGCCATAATCACGTACTACTACGCTGTTTCATCCGCATTTTTTTTGCAATCTTCAGGCGTTTAAACTCTTTTATAATTAAACCCTTTACCAATGAAGAAAAAAGCAACAGCTGCTGCCAAAACAAAAACACGCTATGTAGGCTTTCCATTGTATGATGATGTTACGCTCGTTGATTTTGTAGGCGCCACAGAAGTATTCTCTTTTACCAATGGCCTGTTTACACCTGTATGGTTTGCCGCCGAAAAGAAAGCGATCAAAACATCTGAAGGCGGATTGGTATTTCCACATTATACCTTCAAAGAAAAACATCCGCACATTGATATATTGTTTGTACCCGGCGGCGGTGGTGGTGGCGTATCCAATGCTATGTTCAATAAAGACATACAGGATTTCATTAAAAAAACAGCTGCCACGGCAGAGTGGGTGGGCTCCGTTTGCACCGGCGCATTTGTACTGGCCGCTTCGGGTGTACTGCACAACTGCGAAGCCACTACCTACTGGAGCCAGGTACCGAACCTTAAATTATTGAAGGATAAATACAAGCTTAAATTTCCGAAAGGTTATCCCCGCGGTGTCATTGATAATAAGGCCAGGCGCTTTACCGGCGGCGGTATTTCCTCTTCTATCGATCTTACATTACAGCTGGTAGAAAAGATAAGCGGAAAAGAACTGGCGCAATGGGCACAGCTTTCTATTCAATATGCGCCTAAGCCTCCGGTACATGCGGGCGACCCGGAACAGGCGCCTAAATGGCTGGTGAAGCAAATGCTGGAAGACAGTAAAGACTACAGCAAGATATATTATGATGCGGTACAAAAATTATTAAACCAATAAACATTACTTCTTAAACCTTAAATCAAATTATACTTTACATGACACGTATATTTTTTTGGGCAGCTATCACTGTTACTTTTTTTATTTCCTGTACCGATGTGAACACACCGCCCGAACATCATATTGACGGAACTTTTTTGAACGGCAACTGGACATACCGCAGCCTGCTGAATGATACCGCCTGGCAAACCGATTTTGATTCGCTGGAATTTGCTGCTGCTATCATGCAGTTAAAAACATCGGGCGCAGATTCGGTAGATGGTTTATTATACTGGCAACAAAACCCCACCCAGGGGTTAAGTATAAAAGGCACATATTCTTACAGCGGCGATGTCACCTGTTTTTCATTGACCGGCACCGGCGATTCTGCAATGGGTACCACAGGCTGGCAATACAATTACCAGGGCTACATTGTTCCTAAATGGAAAGAAGGTGTGAACCAAACCGATGCACTGGTTGGCAGCGTGGTAAGGGCAAAGCCTCACAACGGCGAACCGGCGGGCATTGTGGCGAGTATCTATATGGTAAGAAGATGATTTTATTTACGATTTCGGATTTTCGATTTACGATTTTCAGGGCTTCTGTAAACAGAAGCTTTTTTATTTTTTCACCGCGGAGACGCAAAGACGCAGAGATCGCAAAGAAATTTATAGCAAAACTCTGTGTCTCAGCATTGATTCTCTTACTTCATATTATTCCCTGATCTCTGCGGTAAAAGCATAATCTTCGCAGGTTCCCCTTCGGGGGCGGAGGGGTTTAAAATAAAACACTCCCGCTTTTATGCAGGAGTGTTCATATCAGGGTTCAAGGGTTTTATTTTTTTGCCGCCGAATCTTTTATGATATTGCCCTGTATCGACCAGGCAAAATCAAGCTGCAATTTATTTTTGAAGAGCGTAGTATCATTCATACTGATATATTGATCCGTAGAATAACCAATACTTCCATCAGATGTAACCAGCCCGTGACAGGTCATGCAATTGGTTTGCACCCCATACGGAGGGCCAGCGATCAATTTACTTGGTAACTGGAACGCATCATTTGGCCCGGTGCCCAAACCGGAGAAGCCGGCTTCGAGATAAGGATTGTATCCAAACATCGGCGTAACACCAACATTGGTACCGCCATCTATCGGCTGATTAGGCAACACCATGCAATAACCTGTTGCGCAGGCATAATGCGACGCAGCAGCAGATAATTGCGAAGGACGCAATGATGCCGCCAGGTCGGAACTTGGCGCAAAAGGATGCGCAGGATCAGGTGCCCAATAGAACGTTTGCCATGTCCAGTTGCTGATCTCTTTAGTGGTAACGTGCATCGCCATTAGTATCGCTATCTGCCCGGCTGCTGCAGGCTGGTTCCCATTCTGGCTGTTAAGGCCTTGTGTGCTGTCTTGTGTATTCATGTACTGCGCCATTTTTGCATCCAGCTTAAAACTGATGAAATCGCTGAGGTTGCAGGTAGCAGCAGCAATATGTGCAGGGTTGGTATCAGCAGTATCGGCAGGGGTTAAGTGCTTTCCGGGTTGCTGTTTGTTATGCACATCGGCATATACACAGGTGGGCCATACAGAAAACGGGTAACCTTGCAATGGATTTGGCGGACCGCTCCAAACCGGCAGGCGGATAAGGCCGTCTTTTTCCTGTCCTACCAAATACGATGGTTTTATCGTGATCGATTTTTGCGGGAAAGGAGGAATGGTTCCGATGCTGCCGGGTTTCATGTAAGTGTTCAATACAGATTGCTTCATGATCTGGTGCTCGGTGGCATAACAGGCTGCATTGGGATCATACGAAACCGTTACCCAAAAGTTTACAGGATTGCTGATGCTGTTGGCCTTACCCGAACGCAATGCTGTAAGTTTTGCATTGCTCGGCTGAAAGCCATGCTCAAACTGGTGTGGTATGGTCAACGGGGTACGGCCGCTTTTAGCTGTAGTACCTGCACAGCCACCTTCTTTATTGCCTGCCACAATAAGGTCCTGTATCTCGCTTATACCCAGCCATGTTTCATAAACCAACAGGGAGTCGCCTTGATATACCTGGCCCGATTGTGAAGTTAAACCTGCCCATACACCCCAGGCATGTTTATACACGCTTGCCGAATCGTATTTGTTAGGGAAGCTGGGATTATTCATCCAGCTGTAAATAACATTGGAATCTTCAGGAAATTTAAAACCCGGAACAACCACAGGCAGCTCCATTGGTTTGATAGCATTTGCGGTTGCTGTTGCTTCTCCTTTTTTATCGGAAGAAGTACATTCTGCTATTATTAATACAGCAGCTAACAGCAAAGGGATAAGGATGATTTTTTTGCTAAGCATTATTTTAAGGTTTTGGTTAGTGATCGGATTAATCACACTTACAAGAACGGAAACTTTACAGAAGATTACAATAGGCCGACAAAAAACAGGTATAACTACGTGTGCTTGAGATACGTAGTTTGTGCAATCAGCGAGATCTCACGCAAAGCAGCAAAGGAAACGTAAAGAAGCAAAGTTTTTTTGTGTCTTTTGTATTTAATCTCAACGCCTCTGCATGCAAATTTAGCAGGATCATTTTTTCACGCAAAGCAGCAAAGAAAATGCAAAGAGGCAAAGTTTTTTTGCGTCTTTTGTATTTAATCTTAGCGCCTTTGCGTGCAAATTTAGCAAGATCATTTTTTTCACGCAAAGCTGCAAAGGAAGCGCAAAGAGGCAAAGTTTTTTTTGTGTCTTTTGTATTTAATCTTAACGCCTTTGCGTGCAGAACAAAACAAAGACTAATTTAGCAACCTGTTCAAACCTGATCTAAAAGAAAAGTAAATGATACGACTGGAATATTTTGGCCGCGATGATTTTAAGCAATTGATAGCATGGATAAATACGGAAGAGTTATTGATGAACTGGTCGGGCAGTATGTTCAGGTTTCCGCTTACCGAAGAAAGCCTGGAATGGTATATAGAAGATACCAATGTGCTGCCGGGATCAGAAGCATATATCTATAAAGCAGTTGATGAGAACAACAGGGTAGTGGGCCACATCTCATTAGGCGGCATAAGTGAAAAGAACAGGTCGGCAAGAATAAGCAGGGTGCTGGTGGGCAATACAGCAGAAAGAGGAAAAGGCGTTTGTTATGAAATGATAAAAGCTGTACTGAAGATCGGTTTTGAAGAATTGCATTTGCATCGCATTGCGCTTGGCGCTTATGATAATAACAAAGCCGCTGTCCGCTGTTATGAAAAAGCAGGGCTTAAGATAGAAGGCATACACCGCGATGTATTATTGTACAAAGACAATTACTGGAGCATGATTGAAATGGCCATGCTGGAAAGCGAATGGCAGGCGATGAATAAATAAGCCGTTTACTTTTCTTCTTTTGTTGGCACTATGAACAGCGGCACTTTGGTATGATGCAGAACTTTCTCTGCAACACTTCCCATCAATAATTTATCCAGACCGCTGCGGCTGTGCGATCCCAGCACAATGATATCGGCCTGCTGCTCTTTTGCCGTAAATAAAATCGTATCGGCAGTTTCTCCATCAGCTACAATGGTAATGATCGTATCATCGCCCAGGTGTTTTTTCGACTGTTCTAAAAATTGCACCGATTCTGTTTTTAACCGTTCGTTGATCTCAGAAAGATTCATACTGGTAAAACCATTGAAGCCGGCATAGCCCATTACCGGCGAATAATCCACAGCCGCATAATAAGCTGCTTCGGCAGTAACATGTAATAATACCACTTCTGCATTCATAGCTTTGGCAAGTTCGTAGCCAATGCCTGCAATCTTTTCTGCCGAAGGATCGTAATCCAGTGCAATAAGTACCTTTTTCATATTGATGAATTTATGGTGGGCAATATTTACTTTAATTCAATAAGAATGCCAATTACCTGCACAAAGCCTTACAGTCGCTAAATTATACCGTTTTAGAATTATGTAATGTAAGCACCATTTGTAAAATAAATGCCGTTTTGGTTTGTTAAAATTTTGTCGGGATGTATTATAACTATATCTTGTAGCCAGATAAATAATATACTATGAAGATTTTTGTGATCGGTCTTCCTTACGATCTGGATGATGCAGAACTGGAGGAAATATTTGAAAAGTTCGGCACTGTTACCTCTGCTAAAGTTACCCTTGATAGAGAAACGGGTAAAAGCCGCGGTTTTGGTTTTGTTGAAATGCCCAACAGCGTAGAAGCAAAAGATGCTATTGAGAATCTGAATGATATTTCTCTTGGCAAAAAACCATTAGTGGTAAAAGAAGCAGAAGAGCGTTCTTCAAGAGGTGGTGGAGGAGATTTCAATAAAGGTGGCGGAGGAGGCTTTAACAAAGGTGGTGGCGGTGGCTTTAATAAAGGAGGCGGTGGTGGCCGGCGCTATTAAAAAATAATATTCCTGATCTTGTTATAATAAAAGGCCCCGAAATATTTCCGGGGCCTTTTCATTTGTGCTATGTGCTATGGAAAATTATATTGTTATCGCATCCCGTATCAATACACCTTCTGTATTGAAGAAAAGATATTTTTTCTGAACACCACTCTTTTTAACCAGCAGGCGGTATTGATGCTTACCGCTGCTTTCTATGATCTCTTTATAGGATTGTACTTCCCAATCGTTGTATTTGCTTTTGCTTAAGCCTTCTTTTACTGCATCAGGCAGTTCTTCTTCCCGCAATGTTTTTTCTGTTCTTTTCCAAACGCCTTTTTTGGTAAAGCTGGCTGTTTGCTGATGGTTGTCCAATTCAAATGATGCTTCAAAATTGGTGATGTTATCATCCCAGGAAACATTTTGTGCATCCGGGTACTTTGCTTTCAACGCTTCGGTTACCGCAGCAGGCACTTTACGTAATTGTGCAGAAGCTGTAGAGGCCATTAAAAGGAAAAGGGAAAATGTAAGTAATACGATAATTCGTTTCATGTTTATGTATTGTTAGGTTAATAAGATAGTGCAATAGTATAAAAACCATGCCAGCGTAATGCAAAATAAAAGTGAAAATTTTAAAAAACAAATTGAGGGAGGGTATCTTAATTCATGGTTGTTCAATTGCTTTATTGTTTAATGGATTAATTGTTGATAACAATTAAAACCATGAAACAATTGAACCATAAAACAATTAACCTAATTGATCACCGCAGCATTTCTTTTTTCGATAGCCTTGCCAACGATGGTACTTAATAGCGATGGTTTTTCAGAATCGGTATGGACCCAGGTATTATTGACAGCATGTTCCTGCTTTATTTTTATACCAGGTAAAATAACAGGAGCCTGTGTTGCCGTTTTTTTTATGCCATCAAAATTACGGAAGGAGTGAATGTTGTAGTGGTCTGACTGATGCGGCTCTACCACAGCTTCGATACAGATGATCTTGCCGGTGTTCTCCAGCGGGAAATTAAAATAGATTATGAAGGATGGTGTTGGCATAGAGGTAGCTGATGCACTGAAGATAATAGAAATAAATGGTTAATGCAACCTTGTGCACGGTTATTTTACAATTAACCGACAATATGCTAACGGGGCGTAACAAAAACTTAATACGGCTATTGTACTGCCGATAGAAAAATACCATGCATAGGGTATAGAACAGGCGTTCTGATTGAGCGAACTTAACACAAATTCTTACTGATGAAAAAGCTGTTCATCAACCTGTTATTTATATTCACTGCCACAACACCGCTGTTGGCACAACAATACCGGGTAACAACAACCCAAACAGATCCTTTTTCCAAAGCGCTGGTACAGTTGCTCAACTGCGGCATCAATAAATTTGATAACTGCAAAGGCGCTTTTCTGCAAAACACGTTGTTTGGAGAAACAGAGGATCAGTTAACGATCTCTTTTCCCAACAGCATTGCCGGTATTGTTCGTTCGGGAGATTGGGATAAGAATGCTTATGTAGAATTTGGCCCGTATGCCGATAAAAACAGTATGGCTAAGGCATTAAGCGAATTGAAGCAACAGATAAAAACAGCGCTGGGCAAACAATTATATAATGAGCGCCGGGTAGATTCAGTATTGTTTTACGGAATGAGCATTGCAGATGATAACGGGCATTTTCAATCCAGCTTTGAATTGATGACCGGCACAACAAGAGAAAAAAGCTACCTGCTGACCCCTGCCATCAACACAATAGATAAAACCAAACCCGAACACAATTTTATTTTACTTAAAGTACAGGGAGGGGTGCCTTCATATTATTATAATATTCCGGCTGGTATTAAAGCGCCTGATGACGCCCTGCGGCTTACACTGCAACAGTTGATGCGCTCATCAATGACCGATTTTCAAAACCTGTTGCCGGATACTTCAGCAAAGAAAAAACGTGAGCGGATCATCAACGGTCATGCTATTTTCTTCGACAGGCAGGGGAGCAACAGGTCTGCAAGCATCCATATCCCTGTTGCTGCAGATTCTGCCGCTTTTCAACAGCAATGGAAATATTATCAACAGGTAATGCAGGCCGCTGCCGGCAGAGAGTATGAATATGCTATCACTATTATAGATAACATTCCATACATTGTCTATTTCCACATGCAATACGAAAGCAAACTGCCGCGGCTTTACCTGGAGGTAAATAGCTGGGATGGGCAGGAACGCTTTATCGAATTAAAAGTTGAAAGCAGTATTACACACCCGGTAAAGCGTTCGCGGAGCAGGGATGGGGATTATTGAATGGGGGGTAAATGGTTGAATGGTTTTATTGTTTAATTGTTTGATTGTTTGATCAATAACCTATTGAGACTGGTTGGGTAACCTATCCAGACTGGTCAGGGAACCTATCCGGATAGGTTGGGAGACGTATCTGGATAGGTTAGGGAACCAGTCCAGCCTGGTTGGGGAACGTATCTGGATAGGTTAGGGAACCAGTCCGGCCTGGTTGGGTAACCTATCCAGACTGGTTAAGGAACCTATCCTGGTTAGGTTGGAGGACCTATCCAGATAGGTTAGGGAACCAGTCCAGCCTGGTTGGGTAACCTATCCCGGATAGGTTGGGTAACCTATCCAGACTGGTTAAGAGACCTATCCTGGATAGGTTTTTCCAATCCGAAAACTTATGAATTGCCCCCGCCCTTTAGGGTGGGGCAATTCAAGGGCATTCTGCCAAATTGAAAGAGTAAACTTTTATAATTTATTGAAATTGTTTATATTGTACAAACGCATCTACTCTATTTAATTAACCTAAAGCCCTAATTCATGAAAAAGTTACTTTTAGTATCCCTGCTTTTTTTTAGTTGTATCCGTTCATTTGCACAATTGGAAAATGCTAACTGGCATTTTGGAGAATCTATTGGTCTTACATTTAATACAACACCTCCTTCGGTAATATCATCACAACTTGGCAGTTATCCGCATCATGGATACTCCGGTTGTTCATCCAGCGTAAGTGATGCAAGCGGGAATGTTTTATTTTATACAGATGGAGTTTATGTATGGGATAAAAATCACAACCAAATGACAAACGGGTATGATCTTTATGGTGCAGTTGCCCAATATCAAGGAAAACAAAACAGTGTTATTGTTCCCAAGCCTGGCAATAGCGACATCTACTACATTTTCACTATAAGTTATTTTGAACCCGGAAACTCACCTATAGGACATGGCGGCCTTCATTATTCAGTAGTAGATATGAGTCTTCGCTCCGGCCTTGGCGATGTTGTAACAGGTCTTAAGAATATTGCTTTAACAAGCCATGATAACCTGGCGCTGGATTATGATTACAGTACAGCTACAGGGTTACAAACTTATCAAACAAAGATTACTACTACCTTAAGTGCAGCAGGTAATAAGATATGGCTTAGTTTTTTCCCTTATTTCTACCAGGGAGGAGTAAGTAGTTTATATTCTTACAGCTATGCCATTACAGAAAATGGTATTTGCGGCCAGCCCGATGGTAGTAGTCCTGCACCAACCAGCTTTGACCTGTTGAATAATGCCAATTATGATCCATGGCCATATACAGCAACCGGGTGTATAAAAATTGCACCAGACGGACAACATTTAGCCGAAATAGCAGATCATCATGTTAATCTTTATGATTTTAATAATGCCACCGGGCATGTAACATTTAATCAGACTCTTTATGACGTATTATCCCCTTCTGATCCATATCCTGGGTACGGGATAGAATTTTCTCCAAATAGCCAACTGCTCTATTTTTCGACTGTAGACGGAGTAAACCAAAGTGATTTTCATTCTTTTGGAGGAAATGAAAGCAGGGCGAAATATGCAAGGATATTTCAATGTCCTGTAGGCAAAGGCGAAAAGAAACAAATAGGAGCATTCCGTATAGATACAACAGGTGTTAATAATAATGTTATAACTCCTCTGTCGGCATTGTTCCCAATGGGCATGCAACTGGGAATAGATAATAAAATTTATGTTTGTACACATGAACTTATTGGTGGTAATTATTACCAAAAATGGCTGGGAGTAATACAGGATCCGGATCAGTACTTAACCCCAACTTTTGTAGTTCAAAGTATAGACCTTGCCCCCCATACTCATTGGGGTAGCCTGCCACAATGGGTACATACAGCTAAAATTGAATGGCCTAAAGTATATGACGGTGTTGAACCTATTGAACGTGTTAAAGTTGATAATAATGGAAATGTAATTGCCCAGATAGTTGTGAATGACATGTCGAATAATATTAATCATAATGGGCCCGTCGCCAATACCTCCGGTACTTATTGGATTCATTATGATAAAACAAACGGGATTACAAATTGGGTAGGAAATGAAGCTTACGAAACTTTTACAATGAATTCAGGTGATATTCAATTCAATTATGATATTGGAACTACAGCAACTTATAGAAATGCGACAACCGGAGCTTCTGTATCGGGCCCGAGTTATGTAGCTTCTAATGAAACAATAGTAGCAGAAGACAATGGCATATATATTACCAGCCATTTAGACAATAATAATACTTCTACAAATGCATTATGGGTAAATGCCTCACCTTCTACACATAATTCAGTTGCCATGCCTGCATTATCCGGGTATTATATAGGTACAAATCGCATAATCTTCAATCCGGCAACAAATAATTTGTTTGTAAATTATGTATTTACCCCTTTTGTTCTTTCTTCTACAAGATATTTCCTGGCGGTATATCATTTAGATAATACAACTTATACATTATCAAGTAGCCCGCTATATTATAGAGAACTCACCGACCCCTTGGCGGAAGTAAATTCCCAGGAAGAAGCATTTGTATTTCACAGTGGGGTGATTAAAAAATATGATTATGTAAATGATACCTATGCAACATTATTTGTCAGCAATAACTCTTCTCTTGTATCTTTTAGGTCGATAAAACAAACTGTTGAGGATAATATATTGGCACTTAATTTCACTGATGATAAGATATACTGTTTCAATACCAATCCGCTTGTAATGACCACAAGAAAGATCTCAGCAACGTTAGGATCGAACAATACAGATCCTTATATTGGTTGTTATTATGTTGATGGCGACTACGTTTACCTTACCGGTGGTTTTAGCGGATCAAGCTTTACCATTGGTAACCAAATCAGTACCCAAACAATGCCATTATTAGGCAGTATGTCATCATTTGTTACAAAATTCCATATTATAGAAGATTTCAATCGTTCTATTGGATTGGGTGCGGGGCTCTTTGCTAAACCTACAGAACCAGTGCTAAAAGAAAAACCTGCTTTCTCTGCTGCCTTATTTCCAAATCCTGCCAAGAATATACTGGAAATAAAATTAATTGAAAGCGATGCAAAAGCGGTACAGGCCTATACCATTGATATTGTTAATACTTATGGTGTTTCCTTGTTAAGGAAAAAGGCTCAACAGAGTAAAGAAAGCATAAACATCTCCACCTTAGCAACAGGAGTTTACTATGTTATTATAACGAATATGAAAGGAGAAAAAATAAAAGAAGCATTTCTTAAAGAATAAGCAGTAAATAGACTGATAAAATAAAGCCCGGAATTAAAGTTCCGGGCTTTTTAATACCTAAATGCCTCTTTGCAAATAACATTTGATGAAATTTATATCTATTTTTTCCACATAAAGCAGCAAAATTGGAGTATAAATCCTCTACAAATTCAGATTTCAACCATTTTATTATTTATCTTTATACGCCATCCTACTATTATAAATGCCAAAATATTGTACTGTGACCTATAATAAATTGTTAAATTATCGCTTCTTTTTATCTTTATTTTTATGCCTGTTTTTAGGCAATATTGCCAAAGCTCAATGCCCGCCCAATCTTGATTTTGAGGAAGGAACTTTCAATAATTGGAAAGTATTTTCAGGTAGTTTTCAGGGATCTCCTCCTGCAATTATTGTAAATCCTACCGCTCCTATAACCGGACGGCACGACATGATGAACAATCCGCCGGGTAATGGAAAGGATAAATACGGTAATTTCCCTAAGAATTGCCCTAATGGCAGTGGTCATTCCATTAAAATAGGCAATGAGCTCACCGGTACATATGCTGATAAAGTTTCTTATACATTTACTATTCCAGCCGGTCAAAATACTTTCAGTCTTATATATAATTATGCTATAGTACTGAATGATGCTAATCACCCTGCTGCCCAACAACCGAGGTTCATAATAGAGGTACTTAACATTACAGATGGTACTCCATTACCTTGCCCGTTCCCTCCAATAGTAGTTACCGGGCTCATGCCTGGATTTCAACAATCAGCTTTGACCGGTAATGGCGGAAGTGCAGTTTATTATAAGGATTGGGCAGCTGCATCTGTTAACCTGGATGGCAATGCAGGCAAGACGATCGAGATATCCTTTACCGTAACAGGCTGCGGATTGGGCGGCGGTACCCATTTTGGATATGCCTATGTAGATGTAAATTCTGAGTGTAGCAGTTCTTTCATTGGTGCTTCTTTTTGCCCGGATGATGCTTTCATTAATGTAACGGCTCCTTTTGGCTACGATAAATATGCCTGGTACAGTGATGCAGGGTTGACCACACAGATCGGTAACACACAAACCATCAATTTTACACCTCCGCCACCATCAGGCACACAGATCTATGTTAAGATGGATCCATACCCTGGCTATGGTTGTACTACTGTATTAACGGCTGATCTGCAAAGTACTTTAACTGTAGTAGCAGATGCAGGCCCCGATAAATTATTATGCAACGGTGCTACAGCACAGCTCGGCGTTATTCCTAAACCGGGACTGGTGTATTCCTGGAGCCCGACAGTTGGATTAAGCGATCCTAACATATCCAACCCCATTGCCAACCCGCCCACGAGTACACACTACACGCTAACGGTAACACATGATGGCGGAGGATGTAAAACTACAGATGATGTAGATGTTACGGTAAACAGTATCGACAATACACTCAACCTTATCGGCAGCGATGCCTTCTGCGAAGGGCATGGCAGCGCCACGCTTGAAGTAAAGCCTACGGATAATATTCAATGGTATAAAGATGGCTCGCCGATACCGGGTGCTACTTCAACACAATATGTAGTTACCCAAACCGGAACTTACTACGCGGCTTTGGGCACAACTGCAGGCTGTACGTTAAATACAGCATCACGGCTTATCACTATTAACCCGATGCCTTTACCGGGCTTTACACCGGATAATACAACAGTTTGTTTTTATAACCACATGTTCACGTTCACCAATACCAGTACTATTGCTGCCGGTACAATGACGTACTTCTGGGATTTTGATGATGGCAATACGGACAACACAAGGGATGTAACACACAGTTACGCCATGCCGGGAACTTACAATGTAAAAATGGTAGTAACCAGCAATAACGGCTGTAAAGACAGTACCATTATTCCTGTTACAGTAAATCCTTCTCCAGACAGATCGATAACACTTACCGGAAGCTCCGTCTTCTGCGACCGTACTACCGAAAGCGCTGTGCTTGATGTACAGCCTGCTGCCAATATTCAATGGTACATGGATGGCGGTAGTATCCCCGGTGCAAATGCTACGCAATACACGGCTACACAGGTAGGCTATCATTTGTACCACGCTGTACTTTCTACCGGAATTGGCTGTAGTGTAACTACAGATGATATACCGGTTACCATAAATGCAAGGCCTGTTGCAGCTTTTACGCCTAACAGTATTACACAATGCTTTGATGGCAATAAATTCGACCTGACCAATAACAGTACCATAACTGCGGGCACAATGACCTATTACTGGACATTTGGCGATGGCAATTCGGATGCTACAGCAAATCCATCACATTCTTATGCAGCTCCGGGTACTTATGATATTAAATTACTGGTAACAGGAGACAGCGGTTGTAAAGACAGCCTTACCACCACTGTGCAGGTAAATCCAACACCGGATAACTCCATTGTATTAACAGGCGATGATGTGATCTGCGAAGGCAACGGACGCCACGCAGACCTTACTGTACAACCTGCTGATAATATCCAATGGTACAGGAATGGCGTTGCTATACCGGGCGCTACTGCAACTACTTATACCGTTACACAAACGGGAGATTATTACGCTGTACTTACTACCAATCTTTTGTGCAGCGCAACAACTGCTACAAAGACGATCACCTTCAACCCAACGCCTAAAGCAGGCTTCAGTGTAAATAATCCAAGACAGTGCGATACCAATAATCAATTCGTATTTACAGATAACAGTACCATAACTTCAGGCACGCTTAATTATTTCTGGACTTTTGGCGATGGCGGTACTTCGGTAGATGCAAGCCCAACCTATTCTTACAGGCAGGGTGGTGTATATCATGTAAAACAAATGGTTACCAGCGACAAAGGCTGTGTTGACAGCGCTGAGTTTGATATCATTATCTATGTAAGCCCGATACCGGAATTCACTGTTAAGCCAAACTGTGTTGATCTTAAATTACAGCTTACCAATAAAACAGTGAACAACACCAATACTCTTATCAATTACATGTGGGATTTTGGTAACGGTTATACTTCAACACTGCGTGATCCTGTATATGCTTATCCTGCACCAGGTACCTATACCATTAAGCTGGAAGTAAGCACCGCTTTATGCCAGGTATTGCTGAATAAAGTAGAGCATACCGTTGTTATTGATGCACCATTGCCGGGTATTACTTATCCTGATGTAAATGCGGTATTCAATTACAGGGAACAATTGCAGGCAAGGCTGATCGGCAGCACGTATACATGGACACCGGCAACGGGCCTTAATAACCCAAGAAGCCCTGCACCAATGTTCCAGAGTATTGATCCGCAACTGTACACCATCGAGATTAAAACAGATAAAGGTTGCGTAACAGTAGATACCCAATATGTGAAAACACGTAAGCGCATTGAGATCTATGTTCCTAATGCCTTTACACCGGGCAATGATAATAAGAACGATTACCTGCGTCCTGCAATGATGGGCTTTAAACAACTGAATTACTTTAAGATATACGATCGCTGGGGTAAATTGCTGTTTGAAACAAAGAGCGATATGCCGGGATGGGATGGAAGAGTGAAAGGACAATTTGCAGAATTGCAAACCGTGATCTGGATGGTAGAAGGCGTGGATGTAGACGGCAACATTGTACGGAAGCAGGGAACCACCATACTGCTGCATTAAGATAAGCATGATCTTTATATATAAACAGGCCCTGTTGTTACAGGGCCTGTTTTTTTTGGAATAATTGCGCTTGCACATGCCGAATTGCTATACTCTTTTAAGCTATTGATATACCTGCAATTATAATGGACTTTTTTGTAGAAATACAGCAACGCAATGAGGAGAAAAAGGGCTAAAAAACAGGTATTTTAATAAAAAAAGTCCGTTGCTGCAGACTGGCACAAAAACTGTCTTATATAAAATGAGCCTGTAACTTAACGAAACCGTGAAAGATAAATTACTGACAGTTAAAATGATGTGTTATGAAACAGTTTAGACTTTTACTGGTAGCATTTTTCCTGGTTGCAGCAACAGGAAAAACAATTGCAAAAAATAATCCCGCCCCTTATAATAATGTATTATCGTTTTCAGGTAAGATCGCTAACAATCAACAGGTAGATCTTAGCTGGTCAACAGGTATCATGGTAAATGAGCAGGGGTTTGATATAGAAAGCCTTGATGCAAGCGGCGTATGGCACAAGCTGGGCTTTGTGAAAACGGGGGCCACAGCGGATGGCTTTACCAATTATAGTTTTACCGATACAAGACCTGTGAACGGAAAGAATTTTTACCGCCTCAGGCATTGGGAAACAGAAGGCAATTCTCTTTATTCGGATGTGGTGATGGTAGAACTGCTGAAAGGAAATAAGGGATTATCATTTCAGAATTATCCCAACCCATTTACGGAGACTACATTGATACGCTATGAAATAACCACAAGAGGACCGGTACGGTTGGCTGTATTTGATTTGTCGGGTGTTCAGCTGGCGCAACTGGTAAATAAACAGGATGAAGTACCCGGCATTTATGAAGCGCAATGGAACAGCAGCCGGTATCCGGCAGGCACCTATATCTATAAGATCATGACAGCGGATGCAACCATAACACAAAAGATGATCAAGGTTAAATAATATCGTATAGCAAGCAGTCCATCAACGGACATTTTGAACAATAAAGAGCCCGTGAGCGAAAGTTCATGGGTTCTTTTTTGTTGGTCCATGGTTGATGGACGATGGTCGATAGTCGGGCTCATAAGTTGAAGAGTAATTCGCCTAGGTAAAGTTCAAAATGGTCAATGATTGGTTGGTCGATAGTCGATGGCACAGTTCATAAGTTGAAGAGTAAACTATTACATTATCAGCACACACTTTCTATTATCAAGCCCGGCCATCGACCATGGACTATGGACTATCGACCATCTCCCTTACCTTTGCAGCTTAAACCGATAGTTTCCAATGAAAGAAGTAGTAATAGTATCCGCTGTACGTACGCCCATAGGCAGTTTCGGCGGTTCATTAAAAGGATTTTCAGCCACACAATTAGGAGCCGCAGCCATTAAAGGCGCCATAGCAAAAGCAGGTATAGAACCGGCACAGGTGAATGATGTATTGATGGGTTGTGTACTGCAGGCCAACCTTGGGCAAGCGCCTGCAAGACAGGCTGCAAAATTTGCCGGTCTGCCCAACGAAGTGAATTGCACTACTGTAAATAAAGTTTGCGCCAGCGGTATGAAAGCCATTGCACAGGCAGCGCAAAGCATTATGCTGGGTGATGCGGATATAGTAGTAGCAGGCGGTATGGAAAGCATGAGCAATGTTCCTTTTTATACCGATGCTATGCGTTGGGGAAATAAATATGGCAATGTAAGTTTTATAGATGGATTGGCTAAAGACGGCCTTACAGATGTATATGATGGAAAGGCGATGGGCAATGCAGCCGAACTGTGCGCCAGCAGCTGTGGTGTAAGCCGCGAAGACCAGGATGCTTTTGCTGTTGAAAGTTACAAACGTTCTCAGGCATCGGTAAATGAAGGAAAATTTGCGGAAGAGATCGTGCCGGTAGAGATACCGCAAAAGAAAGGCGATCCTGTTGTATTTGCCAAAGATGAAGAGCCCTTCAATGTAAAGTTTGATAAGATACCGGAACTGAAAAGCGCTTTTGTAAAAGATGGTTCTGTTACCGCAGCCAATGCGTCTACCATGAATGATGGTGCAGCAGCACTGGTATTGATGAGCGCAGATAAAGCAAAAGAATTAGGCCTTACTGCCATTGCAAAAATAAAGGCCTATGCCGATGCAGAACAAGCCCCGGAATGGTTTACCACCACGCCTTCTATAGCAGTGCCTAAAGCCGTAGCAAAAGCCGGTCTTACTATGGAAGACATCAGCTATTGGGAATTGAATGAAGCTTTCAGTGTAGTAGGAGTGGAGAACAGCCGCAGGATGAAACTTGATCCGGCCAAAGTAAATGTAAATGGCGGCGCTGTTTCATTGGGTCATCCATTGGGTGCCAGTGGTGCAAGGATCATTGTTACACTCATTAATGTATTGAAACAAAATAAAGCAAAATATGGTGCGGCAGGTATTTGCAATGGCGGTGGTGGTGCCAGCGCCATGGTGATAGAAAATATTTAAGTCTTTAGCAAATGATAGTTAGAAGCCGGGATATTATCCCGGCTTTTTTTTACCGCTGAGAAGTGAGTTAAATTGAGTTTTCGCAGAGAGCCTCTGCGAAAACTCAGTTCCCTCCCGTTCTCTGCGGTGAAAGGCTTTTATTATTTTACAGGCGGTGCAGCAGCGATACTGATTTTAAAGTAACTTCGGTACAGCTAAATTTTAAACATGAGAAAATTGATCCTGCCGGTATTATTACTGGCCGCCATTACAACTATGGCTCAAACTGCTAAAAAAGCCTATACCGTTTCAGGTACTTTTTCCAAATTAAAAACAGGCCGGCTTTACCTTACCGTTTATGGTGATGCAGATGCAAAAAAGGATTCGGTACAACTGGTCAATGGTAAATTCAGTTTTAAAGGAACAGTGGACAAGCCTTCTTTTGCAGTACTTACCTTAAAAGATCATAAGCAAGATAACCTGCGCTTTTATGTAGAACCGGTAAACATGACCATTTCAGGTACAGGTGATTCGCTGAAGCTGCTTACCATCCAGGGCTCCCCGTTCAATGCAGATGATAAAGCACTGGACCAATACACAAAAGTAATTGACGACAAATACGACGCTTTTTACAAACTGTATGAAGATGCAGAAAACAATAAGAATACTGCTGTAACAGACAGCCTGGATGAAGTGGAGACCGGCCTGATGATGGAAAAGCGTAAATACATTGCCGGTTTTGTAAAGAAGCACCCGGCATCTTTGCGCAGCGCATTGGCAATAGAACAGAATTTTGGTTATTATGCCGAAGCCAGCGAAGTAGAACCTTTATACAATATGCTTACCGATAAAGTAAAGCAATCGCCTAACGGGATGAACGTAAAAAAGATGCTGGATGTTTATAAGCAGGTAGCAGTAGGGGTGATGGCACCGGATATCACACAGAAAGATACTTCAGGAAACGACCGCAGCCTTTCTTCTTTAAAAGGAAAATATGTACTGATAGATTTCTGGGCCAGCTGGTGTGGCCCTTGCCGCAAGGAAAACCCTAACGTGGTAAAAGCATACGATCAGTATAAAGCAAAAGGCTTCGAGATATTTGGTGTGAGCTACGATACCAAAGCACCCAAATGGCAAAAAGCAATTAATGATGATAAGCTGGGCTGGGTAAATGTAAGCGACCTGCAGGGCTGGAAGAATGCTACTTCTGATCAATATTATATCAAGGCCATTCCAAGCAATGTATTGGTGGATAAAGAGGGCAGGATCATTGGGAAGAATTTACTGGGAAAGAAACTGTATGCGAAGCTGGCGGAGTTAATGCCTTAGTAATTAATAATTGATAATTAATAATGAATAATTAAGCACCGGGATTGCCTGGTGCTTTTTTTATTTCACCGCAAAGACGCAAGGACGCTAAGAACGCAAAGATTGCTTAGCGAAACTTTGCGTCTCCGAGTCTTTGCGGTGAAAAAACTATATTCCCTTCTCCAGCAAATCATCCAATCGCTCATGCGAATCCACAATACCTGTCTCCATACCCGACTGCACCATACCATCACGATCGGCTACTGATTGAAAGATCGTATGAACAGTTAGTTTCGTTCTGTCATTGGCAAGCGCTTCGTATGTTGCTGTTTCCAGTGTAGCATGTCCCGGCATACCTTCAAACTCAAATGTTTGTATAACACGTTCGGGTGCTGTAACGCTGTGAAAGACTCCACGAAAAGCATACTCATTGTTTTGAGCATCGCTGTGTATATAGCGATACGATCCGCCGCTCTCAGGCTCATACTTATCAATACGCATCGTAAGCTCACGGGGGCCAAGCCATTGTACAATAAGCTTTGGATCTGTAGTTGCTTTAAACACCAGTTCACGTGGCGCATCAAATTCACGGATAATAAAGATCTCCTGCTTGCCCGGATCGGCAATGATCGTTGTTTCATTTTTCTTTTTCATGAGTATATATTTTTAGTTGTTTGTTGATGATTATTTTATGACTGCTTTAATTTTAAATAATGCGCCTTCTTTTTTGCATCCAGCTTTTCTATGCAGTTACGTAAAAGAGTACGGGGCATTGTTGCAGCATGCTTATCCAGGAACAGCAATAATCTTTTGGGTTCCTTATCTCCTGCAAAACGCAGCATCCAGCCGGTTGCTTTATGCACCAGGTCTTCCTTATCGTTCAATAACAGTTCAGCTATTTTATAGGTATCATCAATATCGCCCTGGCGGATAAAATAACAGGTGCTTACAACAGCCGTGCGCCTCTCCCATAAATTTTTAGAGCGGGCAAGCTTATATAAAACAGTTCGTGGTTTATCAAATAAATAACTGCCGGTCATCCATAAACAACCGAGGTCAACAAGGTCCCAGTTATTGATCCTGTCGTGCCGCCTCATGTACAGGTCAAATAGTTCTTTTCGCCGGGCATCGGTTATCTTTTTATCACGGGCCGCTTTATCCATGATGCTTACAGCGCCTGCACGTATCTCGTGGATATCGCTTTCCAGTAATTTTTCAATTTCTTTTACCGGCATATCAATATACACTTTGGCCAGTGCAAACAGTTGCCCCATACGTACACCGATAAATTTATCACCTGCTGCATATTGTCCCTCGCCGGATTTAAAATAGCGCTGTATCTTTTTCAATTCATCCAGCGATTGATAATTCTTTACTTTCTCTATGAATTGCTTTGCTGTTACAGCAGCAGCCAGCGGAACAGCTTCTTTTATAACAACAGTTTTTTTAGCAGTAGTTTTTTTGGTCATGATAGTTTCGGTTCAATTGAGCAACTATTCGGTTGCAAATATATACGCAACAATTCGGTTGCGCAAATTTTAGAGGATATTTTTTTTGTATTTACCCTGCACAGCAATTGCACCGGTGAATGAACAGTTGCCTGCAATGTGCCAGGTGTTGTACAAAAGGAACAGCAGGGCTGAAAGAAACTGATACGCCCGTGAACTGGATGAATGGAAGCAGCTTACCGGTAAACAGGTGAATGCTATATACGCTTACATACGCACGCTTGCACCGGTGCATCATAAAGTAAAAAGAGTGTAGCTTTTATTTTAATTGGGGGCCGCCCAGAATTTTGCCGGGTTGTTGGTTTTATAATTTACAAAAACAGTTTTCACTTCTTTATTATCATACTCTGTTCTATCAGGGCTTTGCTTAAAATAATCCAGCGGCAGCAACTTGATATAAGTTTCTGTTTTTCCCAATCCTCTTGTCTCTGCATCGTACTCACTGTTGGCATGGCATTCCAGCATGTACAGGTTCTTGGCCATATAGCTGTACAGGTAATATTCTTTTACCTGCGATACTTTATGGTTCCAGTTAGCTTCCGGGTTTATCAGCAGCGGCTTGCCGTTAATGATCCGTTCCCTTACTTCTTCAATACTTAACAGTTCGCCTTTTTCATTCATCACATACGCATCAAAGGTCGGGTCTATCCACAACCATTTTTTTAATTCGGTAGAGTACACCATATTGATAACATGACAATCGTTATCAATGCGCAAACTGTCTTTTGGATAACAGGTTACAAACCTCGATTTGATGCCCATAGATAAATAACATTCATTCAGCACCGTTGCCAGTCCGCGACAATTCAATCCGCGGTTATCCCTTTTGCATTCGGCTATCATGCTCATGGCATTTTTCACAACAGGGTTATCATGGTTGCCATCGTGCGGAACAAGATTATGTATCCAGTGCAGCAGGTTCAGTATTTTAGATACTTCGCTTCCCTGGCCGGCGATAGAATCCAAATTAAATGTTTTGCGCAGCGTTACAAGAGCTGCGTTGCTGGCATCCTGGTAAGTGAAAGCAGGAAATTCTCTTTTATCAGCAAAATTATAGGCAGCTGCTTTTTTCAATGTAGCCAATGTATCAAAAGCATATATGCCGGTCAACGCAGTGTCTTTATTAAATAAGATATTGAAAGCAATGTATGAATTGGGCTTTACCGTAAAAGTAATAGAATCAACGTTGGTATAAAAAGTTACCTTCTTTGTTTTGCCTGGATTTGATGTAGTGTACACATCAGGCTTTGCAGCAGGAGTAATGGTCCAGTAATTTTTCCGGTAATCATCACCGTCTTTTATATCCACCATTTTTGAAGTAGCCCGTATCATCGGCAACGATGATTGTGCTATCATTGTTTGCACAAAAAAAATAAAAAGAATGGCAAAGGTTATTTTCCTTTTCATAATGGCTTGCTTTGAATTAAGGTTTGTAATTATTTACTGACGGAGTACTACAAATATAAAAATAAAGGCAAGCCGCTGCGCCGGTTTTTTATCAACGGTAAATTATTTATTTGTTAAAGCAACATTTTGCAAAAACGCGGCATCTCTGTATATCATATGGAGTATGAAGAAGACCAAAAGCACAAACTGCTTTCCCTGCTGCTATACCGGTTATTGCAAACTACTATTACCATTATTGTATTGGTAACAGCTGCGGTGTTATGGGTAGGTTGCTGAATTGCTGAATAAATTATTAAGCGCTTCTTTTATTTTGTTTTATCATAAATAGCTTTTGGTGTAATCAACATAATCCCTGGCTAAAAACTAAGGTCTTCCGGGTCGCCATTTATCCTGCGGCCGGTTAAGATATGCTTCAGCCACATTGCCCGTATCTCTTCCCGAAACTTTTTTCCTTCTGCCGGGAAGGCGATACCCATATCTATATGCATCTGGTATTGTTCCAGTGCAGCAGGCAGCGCTTCAGCAATTTTTCTGCAACGATATTTTTTCAGGGCCAGTTCCAATGCCTGGTACCAGTCGTAATGAGCTTCTATCGGTACCACCTCATCAGTATATAACAGTTCCTGTATGATCTCATTCAACCGGTCTTCTTTATCGCTGTAACGATTAGCGTGCGTATATTCTTTATAGATGTTCTGCACTTTCCTGTTTTCGAAGGTGGTTACAAAATATTCCACCACTTTTGGATCAAAATAATAAAGTGAAGGCCGGGTATCTCTGTCGCGGTTGTATTCTTCCTGCTTTTTTATATTCTCGTCGCGGTGCTCATTAAAGCACAAGCGATAATAGAACGCTTCTTTTTCGCCGCGTATATCAGGTAATAATAATAAAGCGCTGCTGCTGGTATGATTATTATGAAAACCGTACCATTCAGGAAATTCTTCATCGCTGTCATTATTTTCGCTGGCTTCTTTTAATTCATCATAACTCTGCCAGCTGTCCACGTAGCCCACTTCTTCCTCTGCATTATTACTTTGCAGGTATTGGGCATATAACCGGATATCATCCTGGTCAACAGGGTCTATGAAAGGGCAGTTCAGGATATCATATTGCCAAAACACAAAATCTTCGCATATCTCCACTTCTTTGTACAGCACTTTTTCAGCTCTCCAAAGGCATTGTGCATCAAAAAGTTTTTTTTGCTGTATCACTTCCAGGTGCCCGAAGGCACTGTGTATCCATTGCAACTGTTCCGATTCATTCTTATCGGTATTGTGTTCGGAACTCGTGTACCAATATGATTTGAGCCGTACATAATTTTCCCTGAACGTATCAACAGAAGCCTTATTGAATTTTTTGAAATAGTTCTGTACAGCTTCCGAATTATCCAATTCTGCCAGCCATTGTTCCTGATTATCCATTTTTCGTTTGATTTTTTTCTAAAGACACAAAAATGGACGAGATGGTTGCATGTGGGGGGAATTTTTAATGGTTAGATGGTTAAATGGATAAATGGTTAAATGGTTTTATTGATAATTGCTGATCAACAATTAACCCATTTAGCAATAAAACCATATGAACAAATGGTTTTATTGATTAATTGCTGATCAACAATTAACCCATTTAGCAATAAAACCATATGAACAAATGGTTTTATTGATTAATTGCGGATAACCAATTAATCTATTAAACAATAAAACCATATGGACAAATGATTTTATTGCCTAATTGTTCATCAGCAATAACCATGAATCTTAAAACAATGCAGATTGCCTGCCTGAACTTCGGGGAGGCTTTCATTATAATAACGACGGCTTCCCGGAAATCCTGGCAAGGTTTCATGATCATCATGACGCCGTCCCCGAAGTTCGCGGAAGCTTTCATGATCGTCATGACGGGGCGCCGGAAGTTCCGGGAAGCTTTCATGGAAAAAAGCAATTAATCTTAATATATAGATAATATAGTCCTGTAAAAATGGATTGGCAGCCTCAAATCTGGCGAAGCCTCCGGTATAATACCGGTTCTTTCTCAGGAATCCTGGGAAGCTGTCGGCATCATGCCGGTGCCTTCCCCGAAGTTCCGGCAAGCTTTCGGCATGATGCCGAAAGGCTGCCGGAAGTTCCGCGAAGGTTTCCGGTAAAAAAGTAATTAATTTTTAATATTTCGCATCAACAGGACGATTTTGCAGAAGATAAAATATACCGTTCACCGCCCTGAAGGGCGGTGCAATCCAGGTATACTGTTCTGATTTGAACGTTGAAAACCTGCCTGCCGGGCAGGTTGAGCGTTGAGCATTGAACATTTTCCTTTTGTTCTTAAAAATTTGTAATATTATACAACCAAAGCACCTACTATGCGCAGGTCGTATGCTTCATCTTCTTTTCTTTCACAGGAAAACCTTTCGGCAGCTAACCAGCATAACAATGCAAAGAAAACATTACCTGCTGTAGCAGCGTATCAATCACCCGATATGCCGATACAAAGGGTGGTATCTCACAGTGCGAACTATACCCCTGTCAACGGTAATGAAATAGCAGAAATAGCTAACCTTGATGCACAGGTAGCTGGTGCCGAAGCAACCGCAACCAATATAGTAACCAACAATGGGCATGTCGGTATACATACGCCTACGCAAGCCAACTATATGAATAACCCAACTCCACGTGGCTGGGGATGTTGTGTAGAAGAACAACTTAAACCGATTGCCGTAGGGCTTGGTTGGGCAACACAACACCAGCTTCCCGGCTCACGCCCCGATTTTTATAAAGTAGTGGGTGCTAACGAAGTCTTTGTAGATCTTACTTCTGCAAATGAGGCAGGTAATGGCGGAAACCATATCACCTATAAACTGGATAGAGCAGTTCCTCCCGGGCAGGGGCGGCCGGCTACGTGGAAAGCGTCAGACATTACGCACGCATCAACCAACCCGTTGGGCGGTGGGGCAGCTGTTCCACCCATACAGAATAATGGTATTGTAACGCTTCTGCATACACAAACCTTCCAGGATTATCATAATTTTTTGCATAACATGCAGGCCAACTGGACACCCGAAATGCAAAACCTGCTGAATCATTACGGACCGGTTTCTCATGCCACCTTCACACAAAAATGGAACCAGGTAGCCCGTAACCTGTTTGTTCAACGGTCGCAGCAAGACGGGATGGAACAATCATCCGATGAGTTTACCGTTTACAGCGATGATGATGACCCGATAACTGAAGACGTTTCTGATGACAATGGGAGCAATGACAGCGATGAATATTTGCCGGATGAGGATTCCAATTAATTATTTCACGCAAAGCCGCAAAGGAATCGCAAAGATAACTTTGCATCTTTTGTATTTAAACTTAGCGCCTTTGCGGTTCAAAATTTGAACATTGAAAACCTGCCTGCCGGCAGGCAGGTTGATCATTGAGCATTGAACATTTTCTTTTCTTGTAAAGCCCTGTAAAAACAATCTCTCCGCAATTTGCTGCTTTGCCTTGTATAGAATAAATTTGCAACCTTTACAGGTTTAAACGAATTAACCAATTAACGTTTAAACAGATTAACGAATAACAAATCACGAATAACCAATAACCAACAACACACATGCGTCAAATTGCATTTAGAGAAGCCCTCCGGGAAGCCATGCAGGAAGAAATGAGAAGGGATGACAGGGTATTACTGATGGGTGAAGAAGTAGCGGAATACAATGGTGCCTACAAAGTAAGCCAGGGTATGCTGGATGAGTTTGGCGAAAAAAGGGTGATCGATACGCCCATTGCCGAGCTTGGTTTTGCAGCGATAGCAGTAGGTGCAGCGCAAAACGGCCTTCGCCCGATAGTGGAATTCATGACCTGGAACTTTGCCGTGCTGCCTTTAGATCAAATTTTAAATACCGCTTCTAAAATGCTGGCAATGAGCGGCGGACAGGTAGGTTGCCCTATCGTTTTCCGCGGACCAAATGGCTCTGCCGGTCAGCTGGGGGCACAGCACAGCACCGCTTTTGAAGCGCTGTATGCTAATATACCGGGGCTGAAAGTTATTTCTGTTTCCAATCCATACGATGCGAAAGGTTTACTGAAAAGCGCTATCCGTGATGATGATCCTATTATTTTTATGGAAAGTGAAGTGATGTATGGCGATAAAGGCGAGGTACCGGAAGAAGAGTATTTGCTGCCGATCGGTAAAGCATTTGTAAAAAGAGAAGGCAAGGATGTAACCATCGTGAGCTTTAATAAAATGATGAAAGTGGCACTTGGCGCAGCGGAAGAACTGGCGAAAGAAGGCATTGAAGCTGAAGTGATCGACCTGGCTACGATCCGTCCGCTGGATTGGTTCACTATTTTAGAAAGCGTTAAAAAGACCAACCGCCTGGTAATTGTAGAAGAGCAGTGGCCCTTTGCTTCTGTATCATCTGAAATTACGTACCGCATACAAAAAGAAGGGTTTGATTATCTTGATGCGCCCATCCGCAGGATAACTTCTGCCGATGCGCCGATGCACTATGCGCCTAATTTGGTAGCGGCATATTTGCCGGATGTACCGAGAACGGTGAAGCTGGTGAAAGAGGTGATGTATATGAAGAAATAGAAGGCCCCATGCCCCTCCGCCCCTAAAGGGGAACTTGACCGAAGCGGAGATTAAAGCGAAGAATATATTTGAGAGTGCAGGACATATGTTTTGCACTTTTTTATTACCCGGACTTTAATTTTCACGCAAAGAAGCAAAGGAATCGCAAAGGCGCAAACTTAGCGTCTTTTGCATTTCTTCTTTGCGGCTTTGCGTGAGATAAACAGTGAAATACTTAACCTTAAGGAAATCACAAATCCTAAATCCAAAATCATAAATTTGCTTCCATGTCTTATCGCTCCCTCGAACAATGTTTACTCGATCTTGAAAATCACCAACAGCTCGTTCGTGTAAAAGAAGAAGTAGATCCTTACCTGGAAATGGCAGCCATTCATTTACGGGTACATGAAGCAGGCGGACCGGCATTGTTATTTGAAAAAGTAAAAGGCAGCCGCTTTATGGCAGCCTCCAATATCTTCGGCACATTAGAAAGAAGCAAATTCATATTCAGGGATACGTTGGCAGCAGTGCAAAAATTAATAGAGTTAAAAGCAGATCCCGTAAAAGCAATAAAGAGCCCGATAAAGAATTTCAGCAGCGGACTGGCTGCATTAAAAGCAATACCCAAAAAAGATCCTTCCAACAAACCGGTATTATTTCAACAGATCAATATTGCAGATATACCATTGATACATCACTGGAAAAAAGACGGCGGCGCATTTGTTACGCTGCCACAGGTCTATACCGAAGATATTGATAAGCCCGGCATCATGAATGCCAACCTGGGCATGTACCGCATACAGCTTTCAGGCAATGAATATGAGATCAATAAAGAAGTAGGGTTACATTATCAACTGCATCGCGGTATTGGTGTTCATCAAACCAAAGCCAATAAAAAAGGGCAGCCGTTAAAAGTAAGTGTATTTGTTGGCGGACCACCGGCACATAGTGTTGCTGCCGTAATGCCACTGCCCGAAGGTATCAGCGAAATGACCTTCGCCGGTGTGTTAGGAGGAAGGCGTTTCAGATATACGTATATAGATGGCTACGCCATCAGCACCGATGCTGATTTTGTAATTACGGGAGAAGTATATCCCAATGATAATAAACCCGAAGGACCATTCGGCGATCATTTAGGCTACTATAGTTTAACACATAATTTTCCGGTGATGAAAGTACATAAAGTATTTGCAAAGAAAGATGCAATATGGCCCTTTACTTTAGTAGGACGACCACCGCAGGAAGATACCAGCTTTGGTAAACTGATACATGAAATTACCGGCAGTGCATTGCAACAGGAAATACCCGGGCTGAAAGAAGTGAATGCGGTAGATGCAGCAGGCGTACACCCGCTGCTACTGGCAATAGGCAGCGAACGTTATACACCATACAGTCCTGTAAAACAACCGGCAGAAATATTGACTATCGCCAATCATGTACTTGGTACAGGACAGTTAAGTCTTGCTAAATTTTTATTCATTACTGCAGATGATACCAATCAATTGAACACTAATGATATCCCTGCTTATCTAAAATATTTTTTACAACGGGTAGATCTTACAAGGGATATTCATTTTTATACCAACACTACCATTGATACGCTTGATTATTCCGGCACAGCATTGAACAGCGGCAGCAAAGTGGTACTGGCAGCATATGGAGATAAGCGCAGGGCTTTGGCAACAGAAGTGCCCGGCTGTTTTTCCGGCTTACAATATTTTGAAACTGCTGCAATGGCATTGCCCGGTATAGTGGCATTGCAGGGCCGGCCTTATGTTGATGAGGAAACAACAAAAGTAGAAATGGAAAGGCTGAACCAGCAATTGGTAGCGCATACCGAAGAATTAAATACTGTGCCGATTATTGTAGTAGGAGATGATGCCACCTTCATTGCACAAACACTGAATAATTTTTTATGGGTAACCTTTACCCGCTGTAATCCTTCGCATGATATATATGGCGTTGGCCATTTTACCGAACATAAGCATTGGGGCTGTACCGGCCCGCTCATCATTGATGCAAGGATAAAACCGCACCATGCACCGCCTGTAGAAAAAGATGAAGCCACAGAAAGAAAGATAGATCGCCTGTTTGAAAAGGGGGGCAGCCTATCACAGATTAATCGCTGATTTAATCGCTGATTGATTATGATTTGATGATTTCGCAGATGGATCTTCAATGCGCTGAAGGCGCTTCTGTAAAATCACAATTATCATAAAAAAATCTGCGTTCCGTTTTCCATCGCCGAAGGCGCTTCTGTGAAATCATCAAATCATAATCAATCAGCGATTCGTTTTATCACGATTTTTTCTGCATACTCCGCTAATACATCATTAAAGAATTTTTTAGTGACCGCAAATTTAGCCGCCGGTATCTTGTATTCATTCAGTATCAATCTTGCAGTAGTGATCACCTGCTTTTTCGTATCGTCATATTGATACGAAGAAGTAAAGCTGCCGTATTCAAATGATATGCTTTTCGGCTTTGGCAATGTCTCCAAATTATAACCGGCGGGTAATTGATACACAGTAGTATCTGTCTTTATCATCGGGTGCTCAAAATAAAAATCCTGCGTACGGTTCTCTGCCTTTGGCAAAGCATAGCCCCATAGTTTATAAATGCGGGGATTCAAAAAGAATTTAGTACCCGCAGTAAAGTCAGGTATCTTTTCTATACTCATTTGAATAGTAGTTGGCGCCAGCCTGTTCATCTTATCGTACTGCACATCAAATTCATCGGGCTGAATAAAACCGATCTGCTGCACCAAAAATTTCTTTTGTACATCTTTTTTCTGATCGGCAACAGCCTGCAAAAAATCCTGTTTGTATTCGCCGGAAGTAGTAATGCTTACAGCAGCTTTACCCGAGCCATCCTCATTAAGTGTAACAAGCGAGGTACAGGCAAATACATTTTCGGATGCTTTGCTTCGGGGTGTTGCAACAAGCTTGCCGCCATCTTCTGTTATCAGCAATGCATTCCTGTTCTCTGTAAAACTGCCCAACACACCAAAATCGTTGGTAGCGCTGGTACATTCCAGCCAGATAGAATCGCTGGCCATAGGCACACACACTATGCAATGGTTAAAACCGTTGTACGGAAAATCAGCTTCAACAGGTTCTTTATTATACTCCGCATTGATGAGCGCCTGGTAGCTTTTTATACCAACCGCCGAAAGACAGGCCTGCATATAATTACTTAATGCCTTGCAGTCGCCGTATTTTTTTCGGTCTACAAAATCCGCTTCAAAAGGCTTGAAGCCGCCGATACCCAACTGGATACTTACATACCTGAAATTATTTTGCAGGTACGTGTACAGGATATTTATCTTCTCTTTATCATTGGCTGCATGCTGCACCAGCGAGCGAAAAAATTCTTTTCTTTCAGGAGAAAGATTATCAGCGCCTTTTGCCAAACTGCCATACCAATAACCAAAATTCTTCCAGCTGCTGATATCGCCTTCATAACCATCCAGTTCAAATTTATTGGGCGATAATAATATTTTTGGATAGCGGCTCAGGCCGCCTGCGCTGCCTTCTTCATATTCTAAAGCAGGTAATTCCTTTGCCGTCCAGGTATAGCTTTTATTTTTTCCATCCTGGCTTATTGCAGCAGCAAGCGTGGTGTTCAATGCTTTAAAACGCAGGTCAAGCGCAGCAGGAACCTTTGCAGTAAAAACAGCATGCTCTACCGATTGCTCCGGTAATTGTATATCATAATCAGGATAATTCAATATGCCGTTGTAGGTTATCTCGTAATCTATTTTAACAGTTACAGGATAGGTTGGCGCAGGGATCATAAGGTAATAAAATTTACCATCGGGCACCAGGTCGAACATGTTGGCCTGCCTGGCCAGGTCAGAGCGTTCGTATCGCCGCACCTTATTGCCCATCGCATCCAGCACATCAATTGTTACATCTTCCAGCGAATGGAATTTATCAGCATATTGTACAAATGCCAGTTCATCTTTGGCAGCTTCATCCAACACCGTCACAACTTTATGTACTTTATAAGAAGCTTTGTCAATCGACTTTACGGTAAACTCAATATTCTCTTCCCGCTTTACAGAATGTGCATTTTTCTTTAGCGTTGCCGGTATGAATAAGGTGTTGTAATTAACAGGTTGTGCAAATGAGGGGAGCAGTACAATTAAAAATGCTATGGTAAAAAAATATCTGCTCATACTTTACGGTTTCTTTTTGATCACGATCTGTTCGTTGAGCGAAATGAATAATTTTTTATAGAACTCTTTGAACTCGGGATATTGCGAAGCAGGGTAGTAGGTGCGCAGAAATTCTACCGACATCCTTACATTCAGCAGGTTATTATCCGCCTGCATAGTGCGACTGAAAACAATACTGCTGTCGGGCATTATCATAGAAATATTTTGCGGCAGTTCATCAAATACATAGCCTTCGGGTATGGTGTAATTGCCAAACAACGTGTATTCCTGTGTAAAGCCAAAATCAATATCGGTGATCCGTTCGTCCTGTATAAAAGGGTTTTTATCAAGATCAGAAAAAAGGTTGACATTAAAATAACGGTAATCGCCCGAACTGTTCAGCGAAGAAGAGAATTTTACTTTTTGCTCCAGTTGCAGCGAATCGGCATCTGCATTATTTACGGTAAGCTCGTCGATGGTAATTGGTACGCCTGTTACGGTAAAATAATCTTTTTTAAATTTATCCTTATCCTTCATCCATACTTCGCAGCGATGTTTCCTTGCGTAATCTTTACAATTAACCAGGCCATCGCCTTTCATTGTTCCGTCTGCCGCAATATCGCCATGCATGGCCGACATCACTTTGTATTTATGCGTTACATCCACTACATCTATCCATCTGCCGCTACCACCGTCAACAATAAAGCCTTTGGTGTTCACAATTTTTTCCGGCGTTAATTTATAATTCGAAATTCTATCTGTAGCATCTAAAATATAATTCTTGCCATTGAGCGGCACGCACACCATTACAATGTTGAACTGCGAAGTAAAAGGGTAGAAGGTATTCACCAGTCCGTTATCCCTTGTGCTGAATAATATAGGGCTGGCCCTAACTCCAGCATCGGTTAATAATTTTACCAGCAATAGATTTATATCTGCTGCATTTCCATTTTTAGTATCCCATGTTGCACTGATACCATTATCCGTGTATTTATCTTCATCGCCATTCCAGTTTATCGTTTTACGTACGGTGTTAAATAAAAATTTCACCCTGTTCTCCGGGTCTAAATTTTTTGCCTGCGCAATAATGCCTTCCGTTCCGTTCAATGTTTTTTCCAGCTGTTTGCCAAAATTTTCGTTCTTCATCAGGTCCTCTACCACATTACTCCATTTCACCCGAAGGTCACGTATCTCTCCATTGCCATAATCAATTTGCGAAAGCTGGAATTCCAATCGCTGCTGGTAATCTTTCGCCGAACCCATAAAAGGCTCATTGCGTATCCCGATGAGGTTGCGCATGATAAAGTTCTTCTTTAAGATCTTGGTGAGTATTGCGCCATCGTTCACATTAATGCTGCCATCACTAACGTCTTCTTTTATTTCTATACTATCTACTACAGATGGCTGCACGGTAAAGCGGAATATGGTCGGCACGTTGATCTGGTATTCGCTATACCGCGTAGGTATATTATCCTGGAAGTACCAATCCTTTATGTTTCCGAAATTCTCACTTTCTATCTTGTATTTATATTCGATGATACTGCCCACTTTTACATCGGGAAAAGCAATGATCATTTCAGAATAATAGGCATTGATCTTTTTAGTATAAATAGAACTCTTCTTTACTTCAGTGGTTTTTATATTGCCTGCTTCATCAAGGTTGTACGAATAAGCATCCAGCCCACGTATCACTTCATCATTATCATAGCTGTAATAGGGTATGGTTACGTTGGCTTCCGACAGCCCTTTTTCTTTTAATACTTTTATCCGCACCCGTTTTTCATAAATGGTTTTAAAAAGGGAGATACCGGCCGTGCCCCTGTCGTAATACAAATTTCCCCAGTCGATAAGCTTTACTGCATCTGCGCCTTTATCAAAGCTGCAGTCGGTCATATCCAGGTCGGCTTTATCTACCTTGCCAACACCGGGCAACCCTTTTTGAGCAAAAGCAGTACATATTGCTGAAAGAAAAGTGAACAGGGCCAGTACAGAGCGTAACATAAGCAGGGTTAATTTTAACTAAAGTAGATAAAAACGATTGAATGAGATATAAACGAAAACAGTATTTTTAATTTTTAATAAACTATTAAGTAAATGAAAATAGTACGGCTGATATTGCTGTTGCTGGTGATCGGTTCCTGCAATGCCCAAACTACCCCAAGTTTAAAGACAAACAAAGACGACAATACGTTGCTTTGGCAGATAAGCGGTAAGGGATTGAAACAGAACAGCTACCTGTTTGGCACCTTTCATTTGTTGTGCAAAGATGACCTGCACTTCAGTCCCCAACTGAAACAGGCTGTGCAAAATGCCAAAGAAGTGTACCTGGAACTGGATATGGACGACCCTTCGATGTTATTGCAAAGCATGACCGTAATGAGCATGAAGGATGGCAAACAACTGAAAGACTTTTATACTGATGCACAATATAAAAAGCTGCAGCAGTATTTTAACGACAGCCTGCAAATGCCGCTGGCCCTGCTGCAAACCATGAAGCCCATGTTGCTGGAAGCGATGCTGTACCCCAAAATGCTGCCCTGCAAATCGGCCAGCGCAGTAGAAGATGAGCTGATGAAACTGGCAAAGGAAGATAAAAAGGAGATACAGGGACTGGAGACCATGGCTTTCCAGGCATCTATATTCGACAGTATTCCTTATCAGGAACAGGCCAAACAATTATTAATGGCTATCGACAGCACCGAGAAATATAAAGTGTATTTCAACAACATGCTCAGCGTATATAAAAGCCAGCAGATAAAAGGTTTGGAAGCATTGATCAATGATAAGGAATTTGGCGATGGCGATGATAACGATATCTTACTGAACAACCGCAACCGCAATTGGGTGCAGCAGTTAAAAACGATCACGAAAAAAGAAAGCGTATTTGTGGCAGTAGGTGCCGGGCATTTGGTAGGGGAGAATGGGCTTATTGCGTTGTTGAGGAAAGAGGGATATACGTTAACACCGATAGAAAACAAATGATTTATGATTTAGGATATATGATTTAGGATTTCCTTTGGAGCAAGAGATAACTATCTTATTTAAAAACCATCGAATTCAATTTTGTTTAAATCAGGCAAAGATTTCCCTTACTGAAAAAATCATAAATCTTACATCACAAATCATAAATCATTTCACTACCACTTCCTTCACCGTATTCTCACCCAGCGCTTCATTAATACGTTCAATGATCTTATCTTTTTGATACAGCAACTCATTCTTTAATGGCGCAACAGCAGAAGTAATATGCAGGGTATGATTGATGAGCTGTATCTTATCGGTGTATTTGGCAATGGTCTTACCCATGATCTCTTCCCACACATCTTCTATACGCAATGCCTGTATGCCGCTTTTAAGACGGCTCTTCTTTAAAAATTCCTGTATCGCATCCTGTAAAGAGATCTCTGCCATGGGGCAAATTTATGATTTATGAATAAGCGTCCCGCAGATTTCGCGGAGAACGCAGATATATGTGTTGTTTTTTCTGCGACATCTGCGCAATCTGCGGGCCAACTACAATTCTACTATCTGGTACTTAACCCCCAACACCTCAAACGCATCTTCCAGCCTGCTCCTGTGTGTATCGGTAATAAACACCTGCCCCTCATTTTGATTGCACACCCAATGCAGCAAATGCTGCATACGCTGATCATCCAGTTTTTCAAACACATCATCCAGTAATAACAACGGCGCAAAGCCCTTATCCTGTTTCAGCAATTCAAACTCCGCCAGCTTTAAAGCAAACAACAAACTTTTACGTTGCCCCTGCGAGGCTACATTTTTAAAGAGCTGCCCATCTAACTGGATAACAATATCATCTTTATGGATACCCGCATTGGTGCGTTGCAAAATAAAATCCTTCTGACGGTACTGGTTCAGCAAACTTTCAAAACTGCCCTGGTTAAGCTGGCTTTCATATTGCAGCGTTACGGTTTCATCATTGCCCGCTATCTGTTTATAGAATTGCTGTACCAGCGGAATAAGCTGTTCGGTAAAAGCTTTTCGCTTGGCATAAACATGGTTACCGGGCTTCATTAACTGTTCATCCAGTATTTCCAATAAGGGCCAGTCTGTTTTGCCCTGCTCCGCAAAATTTTTCAATAAGCTGTTGCGTTGCTGCAATACTTTATTGTAAATGGTAAGCTGCTGCATAAAATCAGCATCTACCTGGCACAGCACGGTATCAATGAATTTGCGCCTGCCTTCGCTGCTGCCGGTGATGAGTTCAATATCATCCGGCGCTATCATTACCGCAGGAAAGCTGCCGATATGATGAGCGAACTTTTCATACGGCGCATCATTTAACAGCAACTCTTTTTTACCAACGCCTTTATTAATGTAAACTACTTTTTGCGGCACAGTTATCTTATCAAAAAGCGATTCGATACGAAAGCCATCCTTATCAAACTGTATATTCAATGCATCGGCCCTGGAAAAATAACTTTTGGTAAAGCAACTGTAATAAATAGCATCCAGCAGGTTGGTCTTGCCCTTTCCATTCAGCCCGCAAATACCGATCACCCTTTCAGAGAACCGGAAAGCAGAGAGGCCGTAATTTTTAAATTGGGTGATGATGATGGTATTGAGCGACAACATTGGAGGTGCAAGATACGTAATGAATAAGGCAGTTCTCTATTACAAATATTATCAGTATTTTTAGTTTACCTAATTGCCTGAATGAGAAAGACTTTACTCCTGTTTTTTTTTATTTTTTATACGAATGTACTCTTGCAGGTACATGCACAGAATGTACAATTGGATTGGGTTAAGCAAATGGGTTCTCCTGCCAGGGAAGAACCTGGCAGTATAGTAACAGACGCGGCAGGCAATGTATATACAACAGGTGTTTTTCATGGCCTGGTAGATTTTGATCCCGGCCCCGGTGTGGCTTATCTCAATTCTTTTGGTCGCCCCAATGTCTATATTCAAAAACTTGATGCAGCCGGTAATCTTATATGGGTAAAACAATTGGAAGGCGATTGGATATATGATTACCATATAGCTATAGCCCCGCAGGGATATTTATACCTGTGCGGACAATTTACAGGAACGATGGATGCAGATCCCGGCCCGGATGTACATAATCTATACTGTCCAAACCTGGCAGGCATCTATTCTTATATACTTAAACTTGATCTCGATGGAAATTTTATTTGGGCTAAAGAACTCGATGGCGAAAATCCCGCCTTTAATCAAATAACAATTGATGAGGCAGGTAATTTTTATGGAGCAGGTTTTTTTAAAGGAACAACCGATTTCGATCCTGGTCCCGGGATATATAATTTAAGTTCTGTAAACGGGGAGAAGGATATGCTTATCCTGAAATTGGATACTGATGGAAATTTCATCTGGGCAAAACAAATAGGAAGCGCCGGTGATGAAGAAATTACTTCTGTAGCAGTAGATGCTGCGCAAAATGTTTATTGTTCCGGTTCCTTTGGCGGTACGCTTGATTTTGATCCCGGGCCGGGTGTTTTCAATCTTACACCAATTAATTCTCCCTTCAATACTGCTGTTTTCAAACTGGATATCAACGGCAATTTTATATGGGCCAGGCAATTTAATCAAACTATTGGCGTCCAGCAGCCATTAAAGATCGTAGCAGGTAAATTAGTAATAGCCGGAGAATTCAAAGGCACGATCGATCTTGACCCTGGTCCCGGAACAGCTAACTTTACAGCACTTGGTACAGTGGATGCTTTTATTATAGAACTGGATGAAAACAGCAATTTGGTATGGGCAGACAGGTTGGGAGGAACAGGCTCAACAATTAATGCAAAAGCCATTTCAACAGACCAGTTACAGAACATTTATTTTCATACCAATTTTTCCGGCAATGTTGATTTTGATCCCGGGCCCGCTGCAGTTAACCTGGCTTCATCCAATACTTATGATTTTGCAGTTACAAAATTCAATGGAGCAGGAAATTTTTTGTGGGCAAAACAAATTGGCGGCACCGGTGATAATTATGCACTGCTAAAGGCAACAGTAGATGCACCGGGCAATATTTATACTAACGGTAGCTTTAGCGGTACCGCGGATTTTGATCCGGGGCCTGCTACTTACAATCTCACTTCAGCAGGAGGACAGGATATATTTATTCAGAAATTAAGTCCCTGTCTCAACAAAAGCTATTCCACTATTACTGCAACAAGTTGCGAAGTATATACGTTGAACGGGTACACCTATAACAGTACCGGTACCTATACACAAACATTGCTCAACTCAAATCAATGCGACAGCATTATAACAGTCAACCTCACTATCCTCGGCAAAACTTTTACAGATGTAAACCCTGTTATCTGCCAGGGCCAATCCTATTTTGCCGGGGGCAGCAACCAAACAGCAAGCGGTATATATAAAGACACCCTTCATACAACCTTTGGCTGCGATTCTATCATCACTACACATCTCAACGTATTGCCTTCGCCTAAACCTGATCTTGGCCCCGACAGGAATATCTGTGCCGCAACAACCTTATCGCTGTCGCCAGGTACATTTGATAATTATACATGGCAGGATAATTCTACGCAATCCACTTTTACCGTTAACAGTACCGGCAAATACTGGGTAACCGTTTCATCCAGCAATACCTGCAGCGCAGCCGATACCATAAACATTCTTGCAGTAGATACTGTGCCTGTACATTTTTTACCTCCCGGCCAGCAGTTATGCTATGGCACCGCTTTAACAATAGCCGTACCGGGCTACAGGGATTATTTGTGGAGCAACGGCCAGATCACCAATATTGTTACACTCAGCAGCTTTGGCAAATTTTATCTTACCGTAACCGATTTTAATAATTGCAAAGGCAAAGATTCCATTACACTGGTAAGAAAAGACTGCATCCCGATCGGTATACCCAATGCCTTTACACCAAATGGCGATGCAAAGAATGATGTATTCAAACCCACCATCAACCAGGATATCCGTAATTACAGCTTTATGGTGTACAATCGCTATGGCGAAAAGATATTTGATACCAAAAGCTACGGCACAGGCTGGGATGGAACCTACAAAGGAAAAGCGCAACCCATAGGAACCTATGTTTATCACATAGTGTACACCAACATCTTCGGCATCGTATCCGATAATAAAGGAACCGTGCTGCTGCTCCGGTAATAAAACAGCAGTGGAAATATTCAATACCAAATATTAAATATTCAATAGCCAAACCCTTATCTTTGCCGCCTAAAATTAAACCCATTGGCTACCAAGTTTTCTAAAGAAACTTACCTTTATTGGTACGAAATGATGCTCCTTTTGCGCCGTTTTGAAGAAAAAACCGGCCAGTTGTACGGAATGCAAAAGATCCGGGGCTTCTGCCACCTTTACATCGGGCAGGAAGCAGTAGCAGCAGGATGTATGACCGCAACCAATCCCGACGATAAATTCATTACCGCTTACCGCGACCATGCTTTGGCAATTGCCAAAGGCGTATCTGCCAAGTCATGTATGGCCGAACTGTATGGTAAAGCCACCGGCTGCAGCAAAGGAAAGGGTGGAAGTATGCACTTTTTCGGGTTGAAAGAGAATTTCTTCGGCGGCCACGGTATCGTAGGCGCACAGATAGGAACCGGCGCAGGCTTGGCATTTGCAGAGCGTTACCGCGGTACCAATAATGTAGTGCTTTGCTTCTTTGGCGATGGCGCTGCAAGGCAGGGTATGCTGCACGAAACATTCAATATGGCAATGCTGTGGGACCTGCCCGTAGTATTCATTTGCGAAAATAACCACTACGCTATGGGTACCTCGGTGGCCCGTACCAGTAAAGTGCTGGATATTTACAAACTGGCCGATGCCTATGATATGCCGAGCGACAGCATCGACGGTATGAGTCCTGAAGATGTGCACAACGGCGTATTAAGAGCGGTGAACAGGGCAAGAGAAAAAGGCGGCCCGTCTTTACTGGAAATAAAGACCTATCGCTACAAGGGCCACAGTATGAGCGACCCTCAAAAATACCGTGACAAGGAAGAAGTAGAAGAATACAAGCAAAGAGACCCTATAGATCATGTATTGAAAGTATTGAAAGACGAATACAAAGTTGCCGATGAAGCTATCGAAACAATAAATGAAAGGGTGAAAACAGAAGTGGATGAATGTGTAAAATTTGCAGAAGAAAGCCCCTGGCCCGATGATAACGAATTACTGAAAGACGTTTACGTACAGGAAGATTATCCTTTTATAGTTGACTAAAAGCTAATTACACTAATTGGAACGAATTACACTAATTAATTAAAGCAATTCGTGTAATTAGTTTTAATTAGTGTAATAAAATAAAAATTAAAAATTAAACCCAAAATGGCAGAGAAGCAAGTAAAAGTAGAAAATGCGGAAAAGAATGTAGCGCTCGAAAAAGCAAAAGGTTTCTGGGCAAAGTTCAGTAAGCCAATAATCATTGTCGGCAGCGTAATAATATTATTCCTGGCAGGATTCTATATCTACAAACACTATTATAAAATACCGCACGAGCAGGAAGCAAGCGAAAAAATATTCGCAGCAGAAAAGATATTCGGTAAAATGGCCACTACCACCGGCTTCAGTAAAGATTCGGTAGGCTTGGTGTTGAATGGCGATAAAGCAAACGGTATCACCGGCCTGTTATCCATCATCAGCAAATATGATAATACACCAGCAGGCAACAGGGCGCAATACATGGTAGGCGCCTGCTACCTGCAGTTGAAAGAATTTGATAAAGCCATAAAATACCTGAAAGAATTTGACGGTAACGGAGCCAATCAGATACAAAGCAAAGCCTACATCATGCTGGGCCATGCCTATGCAGAAAAGAAAAAAACAGACGATGCATTAAGCTATTACAAAAAAGCAGCCTCAGTAGTAAGCGAAGACCAGCCAATGGCAGGTGAAGCATTATTTACAGCAGCGATGTATGCAGAGAACATTGGCAAAACAAAAGAAGCAACAGAACTATACCAGGAAGTAAAAGATAAATACCCGATGAGCACAAGAGCATTGTCAGGTGATGTAGATAAATATCTTGCCCGTTTAGGCGTGATCAAATAAATCTTAATGTCGATCTCTTCTCAAAACTTATACAATACAACAGGCATCCAGCTACCAAAGGATGCCTGTGTTGTTATTGTACGCACCGAATGGAACAACGACATTGTAAGCAAACTCGAAGAAGGTTGCGTGCGCATATTAAATGATCACAACACAGCATACAAAATAATAACCGTACCCGGCGCATTCGAAATACCATTTGGTATAAAAGCATATTGGGATAACGTCATCGACAAACCCGCAGCATTCATAGCATTAGGCTGTGTGTTAAGAGGCGGCACACCGCATTTTGAATATGTAAGCAATGCCGTAACAGATGGTATCGTACAATTGAATTTACAACTCACATCACCCGTTATCTTCGGCGTACTCACACTCGATACACAGGAACAGGCCGATGAAAGAACCGGCGGCAAACATGGCCACAAAGGCGAAGAAGCAGCCGTAACAGCGCTGAAGATGATAGCGCTTAGGTATTCATTCACTAAAAAATAATTTCACTCCCGCAATGAAGGTGCAGCTATTCATACCATGCTTTGTAGATCAGCTTTATCCGCAAACAGCTTTCAATATGGTGAAAGTACTGGAGAAAGCCTGCTGCGATGTATCGTATAATACCAATCAAACCTGTTGCGGACAACCCGCATTCAACGCCGGCTTTTGGGACGAAGCAAGACAGGTAGCCACCAAGTTCATCAAAGATTTTGATACCGTAGATTATATAGTAGCACCAAGCGCAAGCTGCGTGGGCTTTGTAAGAAATTACTACAGCAAACTATTCGAAAATTCTTCCCTGCACAACCAGGTAAAAGATCTCAGCAAAAGAATTTATGAGTTCACTGAATTTTTGACAGACGTATTAAAGATAGAGAACTACGGCGCCATATTAAATGGCAAAGCAACCTATCACGACAGTTGCGCCGCATTAAGAGAATGTAAAATAAAAGAAGGGCCCCGTAAATTATTACAGCAGGTAAAAGGATTGGAACTGGTAGAAATGACTGACAATGAAACCTGTTGCGGCTTTGGTGGCACCTTCGCCGTTAAGTTCGAAGCAATATCCGCCGGCATGGCCGATCAAAAGGTAACCAACGCAATGGCCACCAACGCAGAATACATCATCTCCACCGATCTCAGTTGCCTCATGCACATTGATGGCTACATCAAAAACAAACAGCTCCCTTTAAAGACCATGCACATTGCTGATGTATTGGCAAGTGGATGGGATTGATCGCTACATTGCTTAATTGTTCAGCTGTTTAATTACTTGATTGCAAAATTGCATCATCCCAACTCCCAACTCCCAACTCCCAATTCCCAACTCCCAACTCCCAATTCCCAATTCCCAATTCCCAACTCCCAATTCCCTTAAAATTTTCTTAAATCCAAACTCACTTATTACTCGTAAATGCTGATATAGGATCTATATCCTTCAACCTTATTTCTCAAATCAAATACTTCATTATGCCAACTAAAAATTCAAACGAAAGCACGATCGGTCTATTGGATGAAAGCGCTGTTGCTCAGTTATCCCGCAGAAGATTTCTAAGTTATGTAGGCGCCTCTGCAGCTGTACTAGCCACAGCATCTTCAATATCTTCGTGCAAAAAAGACGACGATGTTACAATTGACGGGGCTGTTAACCTGGGAAGCGGGGATATTGGCATCCTGAATTATGCTTATGCATTGGAACAGTTAGAAGCAGCATTCTATACACAAGTCATCGCAACTCAATTCAGCGGTATCACTGCCAATGAAACAGCGCTCTTAACAGATATCCGGGATCATGAAGTAGCTCACCGCGAATTTTTTAAAGCTGCATTGGGAACAAGTGCCATCAAAGCATTGGAAGTAAATTTTTCTTCCATAAATTTTGCAGACAGAACCAGTGTACTGGCCACTGCAAAAGCTTTTGAAGATCTTGGTGTTTCAGCTTACAATGGCGCAGGTAAATTAATTGTAAGTCCTGATTACTTAACACTTGCCGGAAAAATAGTTTCTGTAGAAGCAAGACATGCAGGATTGATAAGAGATCTTATCACTAATGGAACATTTGCAGACAGTACTGCTGTAGATGCAATGGGCCTTGACGGCGCCAAAACCCCGCCACAGGTTTTAGCAATAGCAGGCACTTATATCAAAACATCGATCAACGCTTCTAATTTACCAACCTCTTAAATTTTACTATTATGAACATGCTGAATATTCTATCCGAAATAGAAAAAAATGATCCGGAAGTATTTGAAAAAGTAAGCGACCGCCGTAAAGCAATGAAAGAGTTCACCGGCTTTGCAGGAAAGGTTGCAGCCGTTGCATTACCATTTGCATTAGGCTCTATGTTCAAGAAAGCTTACGCAGGCGGCAGTCCAACAGATGCCATCACAGATGTATTGCAATTTGCATTAACACTCGAATACCTGGAAGCTGAATATTACAACACCGCTTTAGCAGCACCAGGCCTGGCAGGTACACTTACCGGTGCAGCAAGAACTGCGGTACAAAATATTGCAGACCATGAAAATGCCCACGTTACTTTTTTAAAAAATACGCTAACGGCATTAGGCGCAACTCCCGCAGCAAAACCAACCTTTGATTTTACAGCAGGTAGTTATAGCGGTGGCCCCGGTACAGGCTTAGGTCCATTATCCGGAGCCAACAGCCCTTTTGTTAATTATGCTGTTTTTCTTGCAGTAGCACAAACCTATGAAGACACCGGCGTACGTGCTTATAAAGGACAGGCAGGCAACCTTATGTCGAGCAATGAAGTATTGACCGCAGCATTGCAGATACATTCTGTAGAAGCAAGGCATGCGTCACATATCCGCCAGATGCGCAAAGCAGCTAACCTTGCCATACCGGCAGGTGTAGATGTAAAGCCCTGGATAACATTGAACCAAAGCGGTATAGCAGCACCATTCGATGCCTATGTACAAGCCAGTTATAATGGAGAAGAACTTACTACACAGGCAACAGTAAATATTATAAATATTGGCGGGCAAACAATTTCCGCCGCCGCCGCATCAGAAGCTTTTGATGAACCTTTAGATAAAACAGCGGTATTAGCAATTGTCGATCCGTTCATTGTTTAAACCCCTATCTTTATATACAGTGCAGATGGCCGTATTAAAAATATACAGCCATCTGCTGATTTTCATAATCATAAAATTATTTATCATGACAAATACGTTTTTCCTGCTTTCAATGCCAGGCGGCTCAGAATGGATATTGATCGTACTCGTTGCTTTATTATTTTTCGGTGGCAAAAAAATACCCGACCTGATGAAAGGTATTGGTAAAGGAATGAGAGAATTTAAAGATGCCAAAGAAGGAGTGAAGGCACAGATAGAAGAAGGTATGAACGACAAAGCGCCTGCTGCAGAAGCCGTAACACATTGACCCCTTACCTTAATTATAGAAAAGCCCCTGAAAAATTACAGGGGCTTTTTATTTTACCAAAGCGGCAATCCTTATCGAAACGGTTTTACACCGCAGAGAAATAAGAAAGCAGACCTGCCTGCCGGTAGGCAGGGTTTTCGCAGAGATGCTCTGTGAAACCTTGCGCCATCTTTGTGTAACTCTGTGAATTCCCCTCTGCGAAAACTCCCTTAACTCCCGTTCTCCGCGGTAAAAGCATAAAACTCTAAAAGAAGAAGCCCGTTTGTTCCATAGAAACATTTCGTCGGGAAGATATACATGGCAATGCACCGTTCCATAAGAAATGTGAAATCACCTCTGCGAAA
>JBEHZB010000015.1:0-87554 GCA_048497855.1 Bacteroidota bacterium
AAACCGCTATGCTGTACCAGAATGAAGGGATACCAATGGTACTGTCGCAGATCTTTGTGTGGACAACCGCTTCTCCATATAATACTACAAGCTCTTCCAACTACTTAATCTCTTTTCAAAATTTGCGCAACACATTCAATGGCGATATAGGCCATCTTGTAGGCTTTTATGGTTTTGGCGGTATAGCAGCAGGCTTCACCGGCCTTTGTAATACCAACCGCGATAACGATCAGTGCATCAGCGGCCTTAATGTACCCCCATTCCCCAATGTACCAACCTACAGCTGGAACGCTATGGTATTCACTCACGAAATGGGGCACCTGTTAGGCTCACGGCATACCCATGCCTGCGTATGGAACGGCAACAATACAGCCATTGACGGTTGTGCCGGTTTTGTGGAAGGAGGTTGTGCACTGCCCGGTAGCCCTGCCGGTGGCGGTACCATTATGAGCTATTGCCACTTTACAACAGGTATTAATTTCTTACTCGGCTTTGGTCCGCAGCCATCTACAGTTATACGTAACAGGGTGTTTGCAGCCACCTGCTTAAATGCATGCGCCAGCAATACACCTGCTGTTGATCTTTACATAAAAGATAAAGCAACCGATAACGGCACAGAACCTAATCCTGATCCAACAGGCGAGTTCTGGGTATCGCAGGATATCTGGGTACGTAAATTAAATGATGGTATCACCACACACGAAAATCCACGTGGCGGTTTTACCAATTATATTTATGTGCGTGTACGCAACAGGGGCAGTATGCCAAGCTTCAGTATGTCTAATGTAAGATTGCGTACCTATTGGGCAAAAGCCTCCGGCGCTCTCGGCTGGCCAAACCCATTCAATGGCGGTATCACCGGTTGTACACCTCCGGCTTCTATGGGTAATGTAGTAGGTACTACACAAATACCTGCAATACCTGCGGGTGGTTCAGTAGTACTGGTGTTCCCGTGGAATGCTCCTACACCAGCTAACTACAGTTGCTTCGGTAGCGACAGGTTCCACTTCTGCCTGCTGGCCCGTATCGAAACAACTACCTACTCTCCTTTTGGCATGACCTTCCCTGAAGGAAACAACCTGTGGCTGAATGTGAAGAACAATAATAACATAGCCTGGAAAAATGTTTCGGTATCCAACCCCAACGGTACATTCAATAAAAATGCACCGGTGAATGCAGAAGATGAAGACAATGGCATTGCCTTATTTACACTTGCCGGCGAAAAACAAACCGGTATCAAAGCAGATAATGCAACATTGAAATTCACGTTTGAGCCTAAGCGCCAGATAGCAGCCAAAGTAACGCTTAAACCAAAGAAGATAGATATCGATCCGGATCCTGATCCCGATCCAAACCCCGGCGATACTTTACCATGGCCTTTTGCATTTACTGCTGCGGCAGAAGAAGGTGTTGGCGTTTATGAAGATGTGGAACCTACACCATACTTCCCCATCAATGCCAACAATAACATCTGGGATTTTGCAACGGTTGATGTTGACCTCGGTATCTTCTTTAAAAAATGGAACGGCAAAGGCGAAGGCATCAAGATACTGGATGAAGTTGGCCCTTCCGGCTACCCGTGGATACGATTGGAAAATGGTAAAAGCTATCTTGCCGGTATCAATGTAGAAGCTGGCGATGTTGGTGCTGTAGCCATACGCATCAAGCAATTCAAAGCAGCGCCTGAAGATGATGACAAGTATGATTTTGATGTAACGCTGCAGGCTAATGAAGATGAGACCATAGGTGGCGAGACCTTCTTTGCTGTATTAGGCACAAAAGAAAATTTTGCCCAACCGGTAAGTGTTAAGCGCAATGTAAAACCGGTTACTGAAGATGTGATCAAGGTAAATACACTGCAAAGCCAGGTAAGCATTCACACCAACAGCAATGCACAATTCGAGGCATCGCTGTACGACCCTTCCGGAAAACTGCTGCAAACACGGCTCGTTTCCGGTAATGCCATAATGGGCAACGGCCGCTTACCGAAAGGTATTTATGTAGTAGCCTTTACCAATATGCGCACTAAGGATGTAACTAAAAAAAGAGTGTTGATAGAATAATCATGCGTTGTGGGTGTGCACAGCATATCCGATCCGTACCCCGTACAAGAGGTTGGCTTTTTAGCCAGCCTCTTTTTTGTTTGTGGTTGGTTATTTGTTATTAGTGATTTGTTATTGGTTATTTGCGTCCTGCATCTCACGTCCGCACTCTTCGAAGGCTTTGCCTTCGTAAGTACTATGTTCAACAGGAGCTTTGCTCCGTATTCCCAAACAGAAGATTTTTCAGAAGTAGAAACGGGATGAAATCCCTTTATAACATAACGCTTACGAAGGCAAAGCCTTCGAAGAGAGCAAGCTACGGTAGTCTTGTGCACACTGCTCATTGACATTGCCACATAAATTCTCAAAAAATCTCCTTAAAATTTGCGTAGCTAAATAACTACATATATATTTGTAGCCAAATAGCTACATAATGAATTTAAGACGTGATGTATTCCAGGCCATTGCCGACCCTACCCGCAGGGCCATACTGCTGCTGGTGGCTTCGCAATCCATGACAGCTGGCGCCATTGCCGCAAACTTCGATACTGCAAGGCCAACTGTTTCCAAACACCTGCAGATACTTACCGAATGCGAACTGCTTGAACAGGAGCAAAACGGCAGGGAAATTTCTTATCACATCAATGCAAAAAAAATGAAAGACATAGCCGACTTTATTGAACCGTTCCGAAAAATGTGGGACGACCGCTTCAACAAACTGGAAAGCGTAATGAAAAAATACAAATCAAAAAAATAACGTGTTATGGAACGCAAAACGAAGATCAATGCCGAAGAAGGCAAACAGGAACTGGTGATCACAAGAGAATTTGATCTGCCGCTGGAATTACTCTTTAAAGCATATGAAGAAGCCGACATTGTAGAACAATGGATGGGAACAAAAGTGCTGAAGCTGGAAAATAAAAAACACGGCAGTTACCAGTTTGAAACATCAGACGCTAAAGGGAATGTGGTATTCCGTGGTAATGGCACCATCCACGAATTTGTTCCCAATCAAAAGATCGTACGCACATTTGAAATGGAAAACACACCTTTTGATGTTCAGCTCGAGTTCCTGGAATTTGAACAGCTTACCGATGATACCAGCAAACTAACGATGCATGTGATATACCGATCAGTTGCATTAAGGGACCAACTACTGAAGCTACCGTTTGCACAAGGTATAAATATGGCGCACAACCGCATACAGGACATCTTAACACAATCAAAATAAATTCATCGTGGTAAAAAGAAATTTCACCTCCGGCAAAACAGGAAAGATCATTTACTGGATCGCTACCGCCTGGCTTGCATTGGGAATGCTGTCAACCGGCATAGTGCAATTATTAAAAAGAAAAGAAGAAGTAGCCATGATGACACATTTGGGTTATCCGGTTTATTTCTTAACACTATTAGCTATCTGGAAATTTTTGGGAGTGCTGGCAATACTCGTTCCTAAATTTCCTTTGCTTAAAGAATGGGCGTATGCAGGCTTCTTCTTTGCTATGTCAGGCGCTGTAATTTCTCACCTGGCTTGTGAAGATGGCGCAAAGGAATTGTTTGGTCCAATATTATTACTGATACTTACGGCAGTATCATGGTATTCCAGGCCTGCGGGCAGACGAATGATTTTAGCTAATTTTAATGCATGAACACTATGAATCCCAAGGTTGATTTTTATTTTGATAAAGCCACAAAGTGGAAGGAAGAGATCACGCAATTGAGGTCGCTTATCCTAGATTGTGGATTAACAGAAGAATTAAAATGGGGTTGCCCCTGCTACACTTTTAACAACAGCAACATTGTATTGATACATGTGTTCAAAGAATATTGTGCAGTGCTGTTCTTCAAAGGTGCTTTAATACAGGATGCCAAAAATATTCTTATTCAGCAAACCGAAAATGTGCAAGCAGCACGGCAGGTACGCTTTACCAATGTTAAAGAAGTTGGCAAACTGCGAAAGATATTGAAGGCCTATATCTATGAAGCCATTGAAATAGAAAAGGCTGGTTTAAAAGTGAAATTAAAAAAGACAGCAGCATACACTGTTCCGGAAGAATTTGAAACAAAGCTAAATAAAAGCGCCGCCTTGAAAAAAGCTTTTGCAGCATTAACACCGGGGCGGCAAAGAGCATACCTCCTGCATTTTGCCGCAGCTAAACAAGCAACGACACGGGAATCAAGAATTGAAAAAAATATACCACAGATCTTAAAAGGCAAAGGATTAAATGAGTAGCATAAAAAAATCATCAACATGAAAAACAATAAAAATAAATTACCGGCAACACAAGGGTCAACCTTATTAAAAATACTGAAGGCACGTTTTGAGAAAAACATGCATCGTCATAAAGGCCTTAGCTGGGCTGCAATACAGGCAAAGCTGGAAGCTGACGATCAAAAACTATGGTCGCTTAATGAAATGGAAGAAACCGGTGGCGAGCCGGATGTTGTAGCTCATGATAAAAAAACAGGCGAATACATTTTTTATGATTGTGCTGCCGAAAGCCCTAAGGGCCGCAGAAGTATTTGTTACGATCATGAAGCCCTGGAAGCAAGAAAAGAACATAAACCGGGAAACAGTGCCGTGCAAATGGCAACTGATATGGGCATTGAATTATTAACAGAAGAACAGTACCGTGATCTGCAATCCCGTGAAAAGTTTGATACCAAAACATCCAGCTGGGTGCAAACACCTGCTGCCATCAGGAAACTTGGCGGCGCCCTTTTTTGCGATTGCCGCTACAATACCGTATTCTTATATCACAATGGTGCAGAATCTTATTATGCTGCAAGAGGCTTTCGTGGATCATTAAGGGTATAGTTTTTTGAGCTTAATTTTGATAACCTATGTCGGAGCATTTAAAGAAGCATATAAGAAAGTTTGTTGACATCAGTGAGCAGGAGTATGCAGCGATACTACCCTACTTTACCGTAATGGAAGTTGCCAAAAAGAAAAATCTATTAACGGAAGGAAGTACCTGTAAGTTCAACTACTTTGTCAGCAAAGGATGTTTACGAATGTTCTTCTTATTATAAAAGGTTAAAATTTATACCACCCGGCTGTAACATTTTCTTTCGCCTGCCGTAATAAATATAAAGTTGCTTATGCGTTTAAAAACAAGCACTCTTATTATTGGGGTACTGCTGCTGCTCTCCTCCTGTCTTCATGTAGCTTCGGGCACTGTAAACCAGGCAAAGGAAACCGACTTTGCTGCAATAAGCAACCAACTGCTGGATATGCAAAAGCATAAGCTTATTGATACAACTGTTGGAACAGAAAAACTACCTGACGCAGCACTAAAAAAACATTACAGGCTATACGTATTGAAGGGATAGAAATTCATGGCAGGCCTTATGCTGACTGGTACCTGGATAGTGTAGTAGTTTATACAAGAACCGACAAAAACCTTTCGATACGATTATATCAATGGGAAAAAGGCACTACTATATTTTATGATTATGCTACCCGGATAAGGGACCTTTCGGCAAAAAGAGATGAATTTTCTTCGCCAATAAAAAAGATAAAAGACAGGGTGTACATTGTTAAGTATAAAGAACCGGGAGTTAGGTAATAGGTGATATGTAATAGGTAATATTTCTTTTGGATTGTTAGTTCGTTTGATTGGGCTAAAAACTACTGATCCCAAACAAAATATTCAATATTAGATATTACATATTCAATACTCAATATTAAATTCCCTAGGCTAATTCGATCACCGTTATCTCCGGCAATATGCCTACCCTGCCGGGATAGCCAATAAAGCCATAGCCGGGATTTACATACAGTTTTTGTTTGCCGTCTTCATACAAACCATCCCATTGCTTGTACATATATTTTACCGGGCTCCATTTAAAGCCGGGCAGTTCTATACCGAACTGCATACCATGTGTGTGCCCGCTGAGCATAAGATCCACATCTGGGTATTTGGGTTTTACTTCGGCATCCCAATGGCTCGGGTCGTGGCTCAGCAATATTTTGAAAGGATATTTTTCCGAACCCGGATGCGCAAGGTCCATGCGGCCATGCTTGGGAAATCTTGCCTTGGCGCTCCAGTTCTCTACACCCAGCAAAGCGATCTGTTCGCCGCCTTTTTCCAATACCACATGTTCGTTCATCAGCAATCGCCAGCCCAGTTGCTTATGTATGGTTTTAAGGTTCTCTAAATTCTGTTCTTTGGAAACACCTTTGTGAGGCCAGTTCGCATAATCTCCATAATCATGGTTGCCCAGGCAGCTGTACACTCCCATTGGCGCTTTCAGCTTGCTGAACACATCCATATAGTCTTCCATTTCTGTTGCCCTGTCATTCACCAGGTCGCCGGTAAAGAAAATAATATCAGGTTTTTCGCTCAGCGCTTTTTCTACACCGTGCAGCACTGCCTTTTTATCAGTAAAGCTGCCGCTGTGTATATCGCTTACCTGTACGATCTTCAGTCCTTTGAATGCGGCAGGTAAATTATCAAAAGAGAGTTTTAATCTTTTTACCCTGTAATTGTACTTGTTGGAAAAACCGTAAATCAAGCTGCCGAATAATGTAGTGCCTGCCGCCAATCCCAGCCAGCTCAGGAATGCAGAACGGCTGATACCGTCTTCTGCTATCGATTCGCCTTCGGTATTATTAAAGAATAATTTGCCCGTAACCCATTGAATACCGCGACGGATATCATCTACCAAAAAGAATACAATGGCGATCAGCTTTGCTAAAAATAAACCGATGACCGTAGCAAATAAATAGGTCCGTATCTTTTTACCCAAAAATTCCTGCTCGGTAAATACAAATAATAAAAAGCCAATGATGGCTATGGCACTCAGGCTCCAGTAAATAATATACACCACCGTTTTTGTTTTAGGAGATGCATTTTGACTTATTGCTTTAACAGCCTGGAAAACATACGTATCCAGCAACAACATGATAGCAATAAAAATGGCTGCGCCGAGTGGTGTTCGCATTTGGTTGGTTCGTTAATGGTGATTCGTTATTCGTTAATAGTTATCAGTGATTTGTTATTGGTAATTCGTTGTTGACGATGACGAAATATGCTGCAATTAACTATTAACAAATAACCAATAACTATATTAATGACGATTGGGAAATGAAAATATGCTATACCTTACCATCTTTTTATCCTAATGCCCGATTCCTAATTCCCTATCACCAATAACTATTAACAAATAACTACCTCCCAAGCCCCGCCCATTCAATAAAATCATCCAGTTGTGTATGTATAGCAAGCAGTGTGCCTTTATCGGTTATTACCTGTGCATCGCCCAGTAACTGGTGTATGGAAGAGATGGGAAGTTTATCGGGGTGTATGGTAAATTTCATATAATGCAGTACATCGGAAAGATGATCGAGCCCCCGCAAATTACCAGCCCGGCCGGTGGAAATACCCGTTAAAAGCGCTTTTTTATGGAACCAGATGGTGTGGCTGCTGCTGGTATCAAAGAACATTTTCAATACACCCGGGTAGCTGCCGTTGTATTCGGGAACAATGAAAATGAAATGTGTGGTAGGTATGATCAGCTCGGCCTCTAATTGCTGAAAAGCAGCATCATGGTGCATTACATCCACATCTTCCAAAGAAAAAAGCCCTGCTGTAATGCCCTTATCCTGCAAAAGCTGCTGGTATTGCAGGGCCACTCTTTTGGTATTGCTGCCCTTCCGGTTGGTGCCGCTTACTATTGTAACCATATTATTTTATCTAAATAACAATTAAGCCGTTTCTTTGTTCCCAGTTATGGGTTGAATGATTAAATTTGCCGGACCCGATAGTTATCGGTACAAAAATACAGCTTAAGGTGTAGGGTTTGTGGCTTACAACTTACGAATTCAGAAACTCTTTTATAACACCCGGCAAAACAGAAAACCTTATTATGGCAAGAATCATTGGTGTCGCAAATCAAAAAGGCGGCGTAGGCAAAACAACTACGGCCATAAACCTGGCGGCAAGTTTTGCAGTACTGGAATATAAGACCTTATTGGTAGATGCCGATCCGCAGGCCAACAGTACCACCGGTACCGGTTTCGACCTGCATAATATTACCCGCAGCCTGTACGACTGTATGGTAAATGATGCTGCAGCCAAAGATGTGATCCTGAAATCCGACATCCCTTACCTTGATCTTATGCCATCGCATATCGACCTGGTGGGCGCCGAGATAGAAATGATCAACTACCCTAACCGTGAAAGCGTATTAAAGAATATACTGGAACCTGTTCGGGATGATTATGATTTCATCGTCATCGACTGCTCCCCCTCCCTCGGACTGATAACTGTTAATGCGCTGGTAGCTGCAGACAGTGTGGTAGTACCGGTACAAACAGAGTTTTTTGCACTGGAAGGGCTGGGCAAATTACTGAATACAGTAAAAATTGTACAGAACCGCCTGAACCCCGAACTTAAAATAGAAGGTATTTTAATGACCATGTATGATGGCCGCCTGCGCCTGTGCAACCAGGTAGTAAGCGAGGTGCGCCGCCATTTTGAAGATATTGTTTTCAGCAGCATCATTCACCGTAATACAAGATTAAGCGAAGCGCCAAGTTTTGGCAAGCCGGTTATTTTGTATGATGCCGACAGCAAAGGTTCTGTTAACTATCTTAACCTTGCCAAAGAGATACTGCAAAAGAACAACATGACAAAGATCAAAGAAGAAGACAGGATTATTGAGTAAATGTACAAATGTGCACATGATATAATGTGCATATTCACCCATTTGCATATTCACCCATTTGCACATTATTATGAACGCTCCCAATAAAAAAGACGCATTAGGAAAAGGTATCCGCAGCTTGCTGCAAAACATTGATGCCGACCTGAAAAACACTGCCGGAAATTTAAAGCCGGAAGTTGTAGAACAATCTACAGCTTCGCTGCGCATACCGCTGGACCAGATAGAAGTGAACCCCAAACAGCCCCGTCATGATTTTGATGAAACGGCCCTGAGTGAACTGGCAGCATCCTTAAAGCTGCATGATATCATTCAGCCATTGACCGTTTCCAAATTACCAACAGGCAAGTATCGTCTTATTGCAGGCGAGCGCAGGTTCAGGGCCGCAAAGATCGCCGGCTTAAAAGATGTGCCGGTATATGTGCGCCAGGCAAATGATGTGCAGTTGCTGGAACTTTCTTTACTGGAAAACCTGCAGCGGGAAAATCTTAATGCTATCGAGATTGGCCTTAGTTATAAACGCCTGATGGATGAACTGGATTATACACAGGAACAGGTAGCTGAAAGAATGGGCAAAGACCGCAGCACTGTTACCAATTATATCCGTTTATTAAAATTGCCGCCTGATATACAGATCGCCGTACGCAACGGCACTATCAGTATGGGCCATGCCAGGGCGCTGATCAATGTAGATGTAGTAGATAAACAACTGTACATCTTTAATGAAATAAAAAGCAAAGGTTTGTCGGTACGCCAAACAGAAGACCTGGTTCGCAAGATATATACTGCAGGCGCTGTTAAAGTTGCTGTAAAATCAAGCCTGCCGCCTGCTTTTAAAAAGATAGAAGATAATTTAGCCTCAGCTTTTAATACCAAAGTAAAAATGAATCATAATAAAAAAGGCCATGGCACCATCGCCTTTGAATATTATTCTTTGGAAGAGCTGAATGCCTTGCTGGATAAAATGAACATTAAAGTAAGTTAGGCTCCATAAATTTTAGATGAACTTTTTCAGATCGATACTACTCTTCTTATTTTTTTCTTTATGCCTGCATAATTCCCTGTCTGCACAAAAAGACAGTACTGTTAAAAAAATAAAGAAACAGAAGACACCTGTCTTTGCCAGGGTAGATACGTCAAAACCATACAATCCCAGGATAGCTACCATACGCTCTGCCATCTTACCGGGCTGGGGACAAGCCACCAATAAAAAGTACTGGAAGATGCCCATCGTGTACGGCGCTTTGGGTACTACCGCTGTCGTTTTTTTTCATAACGTAAAGCAATTTAAAGAAGCTAATAAGGCGTACAAAAATGCTATTGACGGAAATCCTGCCAATGACTTTGAGATACCCGAACCTTATTACAGTGTAAAGGACCAACCCGACCGCATACAGAATTTCCGGAACGAGGTTCGGCAAAATGTAGATTATTCTGTTTTATTCTTTATTGCCTTTTGGGGATTGAATGTGGTAGATGCTGCGGTAGATGCCCATTTAAAGACATTTGATGTAAGCAACGACCTGAGCCTGCAAATAAAACCCGGCTACAGCCCGATGGCACAAACGAACGGCATTAGTTTGGTATTGAACATAGGCCCAAATCACGCTAAATAATTACCTTCGCCGCTAGTTATTCTTAATCATTTTTTGAACGATGAAAATTGCATTGATCGGTTACGGCAAAATGGGCAAAGCCATTGAAACCATTGCCCTGGAAAAAGGACATACTATCAGCTTAAAGATAAGTTCGCAAAATATAAATGAGCTTACTATTGCCAACTTACAGCAATGTGATGTTGCGATAGAATTCACCAATCCGCACAGCGCTGTTAAAAATATATTGCTTTGTTTTGAAGCCGGTATCCCCGTAGTATGCGGCAGTACAGGCTGGCTTGCCGACCTGGATATGGTAAAAACAAAATGCGATGAAAGCAATGGTACTTTACTTTACGCCAGCAATTTCAGTATTGGTGTAAATATCTTTTTTGAGGTAAATAAAAAACTGGCAGAGCTGATGAATAAACAGCCCGATTATGAAATAAGCATCAAAGAGATCCATCATACCCAAAAGAAAGATGCGCCAAGCGGTACCGCCATTACCCTTGCGGAGCAGATACTCGCTGCCGTAGAAAGAAAAGAAAGCTGGGTAAATAATTCTTCAGATAAAAAAGAAGAACTGTCCATCATCAGCGAGCGTACAGATCCTGCGCCGGGCACACATTCCATCACCTACAGTTCTGCCATCGACGATATTGAGATAACGCACACAGCTCATAACCGGCAGGGCTTTGCTGCCGGCGCCGTATTGGCCGCTGAATTTATTCAGCACAAAAAAGGTATATTTAACATGAAAAATGTGCTGGGCCTGTAAACCTACTAAATAACCAAATCTTATCTGCATATGGTAAAAGTATTTATCTGCACCTTGCTGCTGATGCTTTCTTTTTCCTCAACCATTACTGCGCAAACCAATAAGGTCATCGACAGTATTGAGAACGCTATCCCCAATCAAAAAGACACGGTACTTGCAAAGAGCTACAATGAACTTACGTGGCAGTACAGAAATGTTGACCAGGATAAAGCTATTGAGTATGGCAACAAAGCTATTGAGCTGGGACAAAAAACCGGCTTCGATAAATCAGTAGCACAGGCATACAATGATTTGGGTATAATTTATTTTGACAAGCAGGATTTCGCTAAAGCATTATCACTTTATCAAAGCTCGTTTGAGATACGCACTAAATTAAAAGATGATAAGGGCATTGCAGCACTGTATAATAAGATCGGCATTGTATATCAAAAAGAAGCCCGCTACGATTCTGCTTTATTATACGCACAAAAGGCACTGGCCATTTACGAAAAGCTGAACGATAAAATAGGTATCTCCTACTCCTTGAATAACATGGGCATTGTTAATCAAAATGTAGGCAATCTTGATGAAGCATTAAAATACCAGCAACAATCTATTACTATTAAAGAAGAGATACATGATAAGCTTGGCTTGTCAGGCTCTTATGTAAATGTTGGCAACATTTATGTTTTAAAGAATAATATTCCCGAGGCTAAAAATTATTTTGAAAAAGCAGAAGATATTTTACGGCAGATAAATAACCCTGAATATTTAGCCAACAATCTCAACAACCTTGCTTCTTTATATCAAAAGATAGGCGACAACAAAAAAGCATTGCCGCTTGCACAGGAGTCATTCGACATCCGTGCAAAAATGGGCGACGTAAAAGGACAGGTAAGCTGCCTTATCAATATGGGCTCTATCTTAACTGCACAAAAAGATTATAAGGCTGCAGAAGATAAATATAACCTGGGATTAAAATTAGCCGATACGCTTATCTCCTGCCTGCCTGAAAAACCAAAATTATACAGTGGTCTGTCTTCCTTATATGAATTGACCGGCGATTATAAAAAGTCGATGGAGATGGCACGATTGACAGTAAAGTACAACGATTCTATTTTCACTTTTGATATGAACAAAAGGTTTACAGAAATGGAAACCAAATATCAAACTGCAAAAAAAGATAAGCAGATACAGGAGCAGCAGTTTGAATTAACAAAAAAACAATACTGGCTGTATGGCTCCATTGGCTTTGCTGTATTATTACTGTTATTAGGGTATTCATTTTACCGCAGGTATAAATTAAAACAGGAAAAAAAGCTGCAGCAGGAAGTGATAAAACAACAGGATCTTGCTACTAAAGCAGTATTGTCTGCCGAAGAAAATGAACGCAAGCGTATTGCTGCCGACCTGCACGATGGTGTAGGACAAATGATGAGCGCTGCCCGTATGAATTTATCAGCTTATGAAAATGAAGTTCCGTTTAAAGACGAAACACAGAAGCTTGCACTGGAAAGGATCATCAGCCTGGTAGATGACAGTTGTAAAGAAATAAGAAGCGTGAGCCACCAGATGATGCCGAATGCCCTGCTGAAAAACGGTTTGGCCAATGCAGTTAAAGAATTCATTGATAAACTGGACAACCGTGTTATTAAAGTAAGCCTGCATGCAGAAGGGCTGAATGAGCGCATCAACAGCGATACAGAAACTATATTGTATCGTGTGATACAGGAATGCGTGAATAATGTGATCAAGCATTCGGGCGCCAATCAACTGGACATTTCTCTTATAAAAGATGCAGATGGTATTGCAGCAACGATAGAAGACAACGGCAAAGGCTTTGATGCCAGCGACAAAAAGAAGTTTGAAGGCATCGGGTTAAAAAATATCACTTCAAGGATAAATTTCTTAAAAGGCACGGTTGAATTTGACAGCAGCGCCGGCAATGGTACACTGGTAGCCATTCACGTTCCTATTGCATAGGATCGTGAGTGCAAAAGTTCCTGCTTTTCATTTTTAACGAAAACAAACCAATTGTTACTACACATCCTGCTTGTTCAGTGAAATCTTTTTCCTAATTTAACGCCCGATACCACTCATACTTTAAAAACAAGATGAAAAACGGTAAAATATACCACCTGGCAATTGTAGACGACCACCAGATCGTGATAGACGGATTAAAGTCGCTGCTGCAGGGCCACGAACATTTTAAGGTAGTAATAGAATGTACCCAGCCAACGGACATGCTGAGTCTGCTGGAAAAAAAGAATGTTGACCTTCTTTTAACCGATGTGATGATGCCCGGTATGAATGGCGCAGAACTGTCGAAAGCGGTACGTAAAAAATTTCCCGATATAAAGATACTGGCGCTGTCTATGAGCGGGCAGGGCGACCTGGTAAACCAGATGATAGACGATGCAGATATTTCAGGTTATGTGTTAAAGAATATCGGCAAACTGGAATTTATAAAAGCTTTGGAAAAGATATCTGCCGGCGGTATTTATTTCAGTGAAGAAGTATTGCAGGAAATGAGTAAGGCAAGCGATGTAAAAAAAGAAAATGAAGAAGCGCACCTTACTGGAAGAGAAATAGAGATCATTAAACTGATAGAAAAAGAACTCAGCAATAAACAGATAGCCGAACATTTATTTTTAAGTGAGCGTACTGTTGAAACACACCGTAAAAATATTTTCCGCAAAACAAATACCTCAAGCGTTATTGGTCTTATCAAATATGCTTATGAACATAAATTGATCTAGAAAAATACAGCAATAAAAAAGAGCGAAGTCAACTTCGCTCTTTTTTATATAGACTAATAGTATTAATCTTTAGCTTTTGTTCCGCCGAAGGCAAAGAAAGCGCCAACTGCAAAAGTGCTTGACTTGATGGTACCGCCATCTTCTTTAGAGATATTAACTAAACCCAGGTTGTAACGGGCATTAAAACCTAAACCGTTGGCGAGTTTGTAGCCAAGACCGATAGCTGCAGAGAAATTAGAAGATTTCAGGAATTCTTTTACATCCGTGCTGCCGCCACCATCAATCTTTGCTTTTGCAGAAGTCAACAGGCCTATTTGAGGACCAACTTCAGCAAAAAAACCAGATGGGTTATTGTACTGGAACAATACCGGAATGTTGATGTAATTGAACAAGTATTTACCGCCGTCTCCTTTAGCTCCTTCACCAGAATAGATAACTTCAGGTTGAACACTGAATTGTGAAGAAACAGGGATATTAACCAGGCCGCCTGCATTAAAGCTGGCTAATGAAGAAGTACCATCCAGGTCGCCGGTTAAGTTAGCAATGTTAAGCCCTGCTTTAACACCGAAGCTTACCTGTGCATTGGCCGTGTAACCAACTGCAATGATTGCAGCAGCAAGAATTAATTTTTTCATTTTAGTTGTTTTTTGTTTGTTAGTTTAAAAAAATCTCAAATAAAGATAATTTTTAAATTACTAATTGATAGTTAAAAAAAAGAGCGAAGTAGTACTTCGCTCTTTTTATAATAATTTAAAGAATATTAGTCTTTAGATTTTTTTCCACCGAAAGAGAAGAAAGCTCCAACCTGGAATGCACTTGATTTAAGATCGCTGCCATCTGCATCAACGATATTAACTAAACCAAGATTGTAACGTGCGTTAAAACCTAAGCCGTTAGCTAATTTGTAACCAAGACCGACTGCTACTGAAAAGTTAGTAGATTTCAATTGATCTTTAACATCAGTTGATCCGCCACCATCAACTTTTACTTTTGCAGAAGTAAGAAGACCGATTTGAGGGCCTAATTCAGCAAAGAAACCTGATGCATTATTGTATTGCAATAATACCGGTACGTTGATGTAGTTGAACAGGTATTTTCCGCCATCAGCTTTAGCACCTTCGCCAGAGTATACAAGTTCTGGTTGTACGCTGAATTGAGAAGAGATCGGAATGTTTACCAAACCACCGCCATTAAAACTGGCTAATGAAGATAAACCGTCAGCATCATCACCAGTCAGGCTAGCGATGTTAAGACCAGCTTTTACGCCGAAAGTTACCTGCGCTTTTGAAGCAAAACCTACTGCAGTAATTGCAGCAACTAAGAATAATTTTTTCATGTTACGTTGTTTTGTTTTGTTGATTTTTTTAAATTGGGTGCAAAATTAAACATATAACCCCACGACGCCAATTTTTTTTATTATATATTTTAAAAAACAGATGCTGTAAGCACCAATTTGACACAAAAGTAGATGGATTCCATATTTTGTGCAATACCCATAAGTGGGTATTTATCAATAAATTTATCTTTTTTGCTATTTATAAAGCAGAAAGTGGCTCTGAAGGGGCTAATAAATGATAAAATGATTAAATATTATATTAGCAGTAGCTAATAGCTAAGTACGGCATCTATACGTAAGGAATAAATTATCGTTTATGATTTTTGCAGGTTTTCCAGCATGTCTTTTGTCATTGAAGTAAGATCGAATTCTTCTTTCCAGCCCCAATCTTTCCTTGCAACGCTGTCATCAATACTTCTTGGCCAGCTGTCTGCAATAGCCTGGCGATAATCCGGCTTATAGGTCATCTCAAATTCAGGAATGTGTTTTTTTATTTCTGCTGCTATTTCTGTAGGCGAAAAACTCATACCCGAAAGGTTATACGATGTACGCACAGCTATTTTACCAGCGTCGGCTTCCATCAATTCGATAGTGGCCCGTATTGCATCAGGCATATACATCATTGGCAGGTACGTATCTTCCTTTAAAAAACATTCGTACTTTTTTTCTTCCAATGCCTCATGAAATATTTCTACCGCATAATCTGTAGTACCTCCGCCCGGCGCACTCTTGTAGCTTATCAGGCCCGGGTAGCGAAGGCTCCGCACATCTACCCCGTAACGGTAATTATAATAATTGCACCAAAATTCGCCGGCATATTTGCTGATACCATATACAGTAGTCGGTTCAATTACGGTTTGCTGCGGACAATTATCCTTTGGTGATGTTGGCCCAAATACGGCAATAGAACTCGGCCAGTATACTTTATGCAGTTTTTCTTCCCGTGCAATATCCAGCACGTTCAGCAGGCTCTGCATATTCAGGCTCCAGGCAAGGTTCGGATTTTTTTCACCGGTGGCAGAAAGTATTGCCGCCAGCAAATAGATCTGTGTTATCCCTTGTCGTATCACCTGCACATGCAGCATTTCTTTATTCATCACATCCAGGCTCACATATGGGCCGGAACCTTTTAACAGGTCATTCTCTTCTCTAAGATCACTGGCAATAACATTGGCATTACCATACATTTTACGCAAAGCAAGTGTAAGCTCTACACCTATTTGTCCGCTGGCGCCAATCACCAGTATCTTTTCCTTTATCATATCCGTTTAGTTTATTATTAATTTATTACACGAATTAAAACGAATTACACGAATTTGCAAATACATTTTTTTAATAATTAGTGTAACCCGTCCCAATTCGTGTAATGCATTTAAACTAACTTTGTAAACATGGAAAAATACTTACACGATCTTTTCAGCAATCAACAATATAACCCCGATACTTTCTTTCTTATTGCGGGCCCTTGCGTAGTGGAAAGCGAAGAGCTGATAAATGAAGTAGCCGAAAAAGTAGCTGCCATTTGTAAAAGGCTGCAGATACCTTACGTTTTCAAATCTTCTTACCGCAAAGCCAACCGTACAAGTGCTTCTTCCTTTACCGGCATTGGCGATGAAAAAGCGATGGAAGCCATAAAGAAAGTTGGTGAAAGATTTTCTTTACCTACCACCACGGATATTCATACTGCACAGGAAGCCGCACTGGCAGCCAACTACGCAGATATTTTACAGATACCGGCTTTTCTTTGCCGGCAAACAGACTTATTGATAGCTGCTGCGGAAACCAATAAAGTGGTGAACGTAAAAAAAGGGCAATTCCTCAGCGGGCCTTCCATGAAATTTGCAGTACAAAAGATACAGAACGCAGGCAACAACAAAGTTATCTTAACAGAAAGAGGCAACACGTTTGGCTACCAGGACCTGGTGGTGGATTACCGCAACATTCCCTGGATGGCAGAGCATGGCGTACCTGTAGTAATGGATTGTACTCACTCCCTACAGCAACCTAATCAAACCAGCGGCGTTACCGGCGGCAACCCTCAACTGATAGAGACCATTGCTAAAGCTGCTATTGCAACCGGCGCCCATGGTCTTTTTATAGAAACACATCCCAATCCTGCTGTGGCAAAAAGTGATGGCGCAAATATGCTGAAATTGGATCTGCTGGAACCGTTGCTGGAGAAGCTGGTGAAGCTGAGAGCTGCTTTGTAAGCATGAGACGTGAAACGTCAGACGTGAGAGAACAAACAGGAAGTACCAGATACCAACTCACGTTTCACTTTTCCCGTTTCACATTATAGATAACGCACCGGATTTCTCCTCGCATTCAGTATATACCGTTTGATATTCATCCAGAAAGCAACGAAGAAATAAACGATCACCGGCGAACCCATCGTGAGGAAAGAAATGTAAATAAAATATTTACGGATGGTAGAAGTTGCAATGCCCATTTTTTCTCCAACGGCAGTGCAAACACCAAATACATGCCATTCAATAAAATGTCTGAGCCGGTTCATACGCTAATTTAAAAAAAATTATGGAATTGGTGGTTATTTGTTATTGGTTATTGGTTATTAGGTTGGGCTTGGGGTTTTGGATTTTGGATTTTCAACCTTCAAATTTAAACCTTCAACTTTCAACCTCTTGCCTTATATCATCTTATGCTTTATGATCTCCATCAATTCTGTTTTATAACTTTCACCGATCAGTATCTCTGCTGTAACATTCTTTAATACAATAACATTCCCTTCTATGCCCGTAATACGGTTGATCGGGATAATGAACGACTTATGTACCCGTATGAACTGCCTTGCAGGCAGGCGTTCCAGCAGGTCTTTCATGTTGGTGTACACCAATGTTTTTTGACCGCCGCGATAAATAGCCACATAATTTTTCATCCCTTCTATATAGTCAATATCATCCAGGTTGATCTTCAATAATTTCCCTTTCGATTCTGTCTTAACAAAAATATAATCCTCTTCTGCTTTAATTTCTTCTGCCGGTGCAGTTTTATCGGTAATAGCTTTCACTGCTTTTTGCACGGCATTCAAGAAACGCGGGAAACGTACCGGCTTCAATAGATAATCCACTACTTCCAGGTCAAAGCCTTCAATGGCAAACTCACTGTATGCAGTTGTTAAGATCACTTTTGCTTTGCCGTTTATTGCTTTTATAAAATCAATACCCGACAGTTCCGGCATTTGTATATCCAAAAAAACAAGATCAACATTTTGCGTTATCACAGTCTGCAATGCCTCAACAGGGTTAGTAGTGCTGCTTACCAGCTGCAGGTAAGATGTCTGGCTGATATAATGCAACATTATATCAATAGCATGTTGTTCATCATCAACTACTAAACATCTTATCATAGCTTATTTATTATTAGTTCGGTAGTGTACATTTCCTGTTCGTCTTTGATCAATAATTTATAATTGCTGCCATAAGCAAAATCAAGACGGTTACGGATATTATCCAGGCCAAGGCCGGTACCAATTTCTTTAGGCCCCGTTTTCTTTTTATTGCGGCAGTAAAAATATAAACTGTTTTGATCTACGGTCAGTTTAATATCAATTGGATATTCCGCTTTTTGCAGGTCGCCATGCTTAAATGCATTCTCTACAATAGTGATCAATACAAAAGGAATGATCTCTTTGCCGTTCACAATACCATTCACTTCAAAATTAACATGCAGGTTATTGCTGAACCGCAACTGGTTTATCTTGATAACATTGCGCACATGTTCTATTTCATCTTTCAGTAAAGCCCTGTCGTCGCTTCCTGTAGATTCATTCAAAGCATAGCGCATGATATCCGATAGCGTAAGTATCCCTTCTGATAATTCCACCGAATAGCCCAGCGATTTGGCGTACAGAAAACTAAGTGTATTATGCAGGAAGTGCGGGTTGATCTGCGATTTTAAAAATTTAAAATTCGCTTGAGATTTATCGATCTCCAGTTGCATCTTTTGCGCTTCCAGTATTTTACGCTGCTTCTTTTCATCCCGCAGGTTGTTCAGGTAAGCCAGCAATAAAGCAAGACCGATACAGAACAGCGAAGAAATAGCAAAGGAAAAAACATACAGGCCGACCGCTTTTTTTCCACTTATCCCTGTCATATTCTTTTCAGGAAAAAAATAAAGCTTAAGGTGTAAGTAAAGCATCGTTATTACAAACAGCAATGCGGAAAAACCAACATAATGAATGGTTGTTCTTCTTTCTACAATTAGCTTATTATAGTAATTAAGGGAAAAATAAAAGAAGAGGGTTTGAAAAAGAAGACTGATACCCTGCTTGGTAAGCTCACCGGCTGAAAGCATATGATCAACACTGCCTTTAATGCCGGGATATTGAATGTATCTTACAACACCCAGGCTTATCGCAAACAGTATCCCATTTATCGTAAGCACTACCCAAAATACTTTTAATAGCGGATATCGCTTTTTTGAATGCATGGTATTGCTTTTTGTTTAAGTAAAAGTAATAATTGAAAGTTGAAGATTGAAAGTTAAAAGTTGCCGGGCTGAAAAAACAACCCGGCAGGCTTCTATTTCATGACTATACTAATTATATGAGCTCTGCAACCTTAACATTGAAAATTGAAAGTTGAACATTGAATATTTTCTTCTCAATCATAAATTTTCAACGATCAATGTTCAATGCTCAATGTTCAATTATAACCCCGGCGCTGCCCCACCTGTTGCCTGTACCCTCTTCATCTCATCATCTGCACCGCTGGTTCTTTGTCTCGCTGCTTTTACCTGGTTACTGCCAAAGCGGTAAACAAAATTCAGTTTGGCCTGGCGGCTTTCCCAGTTGGCACCTATCTCAGAACGCTGACCTGCAAATTCACTCACACCTCTGAATTTCAACGTATGCAACACATCACTCACCGAACCTTTAATGGTACCCTTTCCTTTCAGCACCTGTTTTTGTAACCCTGCATCAAGGCTCCACATTCCGTTGGCTTTGATAGTACCTTGATAAACCGTAGGCGCATTATAAAAACCGGTCAGCTCTGCGGTCCATGTTTTGGCAAACTTCAAACTGTTCTGCACATACACACTTACACCAAGCGCATTCACATCTATTTTTCTTCCTGTGCCAAAATCCGCATGGTAGCTGGTGTAAAAACTATTTACATTAGCAAACATACTGTACGCTTTGTAACGGTAAGGATAGCTGATGTTCAGGCTCACTACATCCTGTGTAGCAAGGTTGCGTTTAGATATAAATGCCTTTGACGCTTCTGCGGTATCGATCACCTGTGTAAACAGATCTTTAACATGACTGTAGTTCAATGTTGTGGTCAGCTTGTATTTATAGGTATTGGTTATACCAATGCTGTTGGTGTATTGCGGACGAAGATTGATATTGCCTTTTTGAAAAGTATATTCATCCAGTTTAAATTCAAAAGGATTCAGGTCCTGGTAACTTGGGCGGTCGATCCTCCTGCTGTATGTAATACTATATTGGTTCATCGGGTTTTTATTGAACGTAACAGCTGCACTTGGAAAGAAATCGGTATAGCTGCGTTTAAAGCTTGAGCTGTACGGTTCGTAGCCACTATTACCTTGCTTTTGCCCGTTAGATACCCCTTCACTTACGGTGTTCTCCATTCTTACACCGGCCTGTATCGTTATGCCTTTTAATGCACGGTTATAGTTTACATAAGCTGCGCTTATATTTTCTTTGTAGGTAAAACGGTTGCTGCGGTCCTTATCCAGTTCATCGCCGGCAGGCAATACATTGTAGCGTTGAAAATCATTGTCGGTTTTTACAAACGCTGCTTTGCCACCTACACCTAATGTTCCTTTTGCAAAAGGTTGTTCCCAATCGGCCTTAACAGAATTGATATGAATATCTGTCGGCGCTATCATGCGGTAGATCACACTGTTCATCTTTGCACCATTGGGATCGTAATAAAAATTAGGCTGGTATTGATTGTTATCAATATCGTAGCTACCGTGATCAGCATTAACCGTTAAGTTGCGGCCCTTTTTACCAACATAACTATAGTTAACATTGAAGTTGATATTGTTACGCTTTAATACACTTGAATTATCTGCCACCAATATTTTACTTACAACACCGGTTGGCATATAAGATATCGGCGTAGCGCTTGTATTCCTGATAGAAGGATCGCTCAGCGTACCGTTCACAACCACACCAATGGTATTTTTCTTATCAATAAAATAATCGAGACCTGCTTTAAAATTGTGTGCCTTATTCGTCATATCAATAACACTCTTTTGATTGAACAGGCTATCACCTATCGTACGGTATATGCTTATGTTATTTTCATTGATGCCTTCGCTGTAGCCATAAGTGCCGAATATATTCACGTGCTTATTGCGGTAGTTAAGGTTGATACCGGCATTGTATTTAGCATACGTGCCAATGTTCCATCCTGCATTTACCGAACCATTGGTACCGAACGATTTATTTTTCTTCAGGCGGATATTGATGATGCCTGCATTACCTGCAGCTTCATATTTAGCGCCCGGATTGGCAATGATCTCTATCGATTCTATCTGTGCAGAGTTCAGCGACCTTAAATAACTGCTCAGGTCGGTACCACTCAGTGGAGTTGGCTTGCCATCAATATATACCTGCACGCCGTTCTTTCCGCTAAGGCTAAGATTATCATCTTTATCAACCAATACGCCAGGCGATTTGCGCAGCAGTTCCATCGCATCTGAACCTACAGCATTGATGGTACCTTCCACATTTACGATCATCTTATCAGCCTTAACTTCTACAATAGGTTTTTGTGCTGTTACTACTACTGCTTTCATACTGGCAGATAATTTATTCAATGTAAGCGCTGGAACATTTACCGCAGCGCCGGTTACTTCAAAAGGTGCTGAGTATGCCGGCATATGGCCAACAAAACTTGCTTTCACCAAATATTTTCCGTTGGCAACTGTGGTAAAATGATACACGCCATCTGCACCGGTTACGGCCAACTTTACCGTAGCACTATCTTTTGCTTTTACTAAACTGATGGTAGCGCCTGAAATAGCGGCACCTTTTTCATCTTTTGCAATACCGCTTACCTGTGCATTGGCAGCAACCGCAAAAAGTGAAGTGATAAATAAAAGGATTAATTGTCTCATAATGGTTTGTTTTTTATGGTTATAATTTTTTGATGGTGCAAACTTATATCGGCGGTAAGGCAGGCTAAAAAAAGTTATACCAAATGGCTGTTTCGGTATGCAAACGCCGTTTTTCACCGCAAAGACGCGGAGGCGCCAGAGTTTCGCTAAGAAATTCTTTGCGCTCTTTGTGCCTTAGTGTCTTCGCGGTGAAAACTTTGCAAATGCTTCTTTTTAAACTGCTCCCATTTCAGTAAATTTGCAGCATTCCAATTTGGAAATTTGGAAATCAGCTCCCCCGGTGATCAATTCACCCACATTAAACGGCTTTCCGATCTCCAGATTAACCAATCACCAAATCACCGACAGATATGGCCTTCGACATTGAAATGATCAAAAAGGTGTACGCCGATTTTGGCAGCCGCATTGAAGCTGCACGTAAAGCAACCGGCAAACCTTTAACTCTCACAGAAAAAATATTGTATGCCCACCTTTGGCAGGGAGAAGCTACCGAAGCTTACGACAGAGGAAAAAGCTATGTGGATTTTGCACCCGACCGTGTGGCCATGCAGGATGCTACGGCGCAGATGGCGCTGCTGCAGTTCATGCAAAGCGGGCGCACAAAAGTTGCCGTTCCCTCCACCGTGCATTGCGATCACCTTATTGAAGCTAAGGTGGACAGTAAAACAGATCTTAACCGTGCCGTGCATGAAAGCAGCGAAGTGTATGATTTCCTGGCATCGGTAAGTAATAAATATGGTATCGGGTTCTGGAAACCCGGCGCCGGTATCATTCACCAGGTAGTATTGGAAAACTATGCTTTTCCCGGTGGTATGATGATCGGTACCGACAGCCACACCGTAAATGCAGGCGGGCTGGGCATGATAGCCATCGGCGTTGGCGGTGCAGATGCCTGCGATGTAATGGCAGGATTGGCATGGGAACTGAAGATGCCGAAATTAATTGGTGTAAAATTGACCGGTAAATTAAATGGCTGGACAGCACCTAAAGATGTGATCTTAAAAGTAGCCGGCATCCTTACCGTAAAAGGCGGTACCGGCGCTGTGGTAGAATATTTTGGCGAAGGCGCTACCAGCATGAGCTGTACCGGCAAGGGTACTATCTGTAATATGGGTGCCGAGATCGGCGCTACCACTTCTACCTTCGGTTATGATGAAAGCATGAGCCGCTATTTAAAAGCTACCGGCCGTGAAGAAATTGCAACTGCTGCTGATGGTATAAAAGAACACCTGACCGGCGATGCGGAAGTATATGCAAATCCTGCCGACTACTTCGACCAGGTGATAGAAATAAATCTCGATGAACTGGAACCGCATTTGAACGGACCATTTACTCCCGATCTGGCTACACCAATTTCTAAAATGAAAGCCGCCGCTGCAGAGCATGGCTGGCCTACAAAAATTGAAGTAGGATTGATCGGTAGTTGTACCAACTCTTCTTATGAAGATATCAGCCGTGCAGTTAGCCTTGCACAACAGGTATCAGACAAAGGCTTAAAACTACATTCAGAATTTACCATCACACCGGGTAGCGAACAGGTTCGCTATACCATTGAGCGTGATGGCTTTCTCGATATATTTGATAAGATAGGCGCTACGGTATTTGCTAATGCCTGCGGACCATGCATTGGTATGTGGGCACGTGTGGGTGCAGAAAAAGCAGAGAAGAACACTATCGTTCACAGCTTCAACCGCAACTTTGCAAAGCGTGCCGACGGTAACCCCAACACTTACGCTTTTGTGGGCTCTCCAGAAATTGTAACCGCAATGGCCATTGCAGGCGATCTTAATTTTAACCCGCTTACTGATACCTTAATTAATGATAAAGGCGAAGCGGTAAAGCTTGACCCGCCTACAGGTTACGAACTGCCTCCAAAAGGTTTTGCGGTAGATGATCCCGGTTTTCAAAAACCTGCGGAAGATGGAAGCGGTGTTATGGTAATTGTAAATCCTGAAAGCAAGCGTTTGCAATTGCTTGATCCCTTCACTGCATGGGAAGGTACCGACCTGAAAGGCTTGAAGCTGTTGATAAAAGCAAAAGGAAAATGTACTACGGATCATATCAGTATGGCCGGGCCATGGTTGAAGTTCCGCGGACATTTGGATAATATCAGCAACAACATGCTGATCGGCGCTGTAAATTTCTTCAACGAAAAAACAGACTCTGTAAAAAATCAACTGACCGGCGAATACGGCACCGTACCTTCTACACAGCGTGCCTATAAAGCGGCCGGTATAGGCACCATCGTTGTGGGCGACGAGAACTATGGCGAAGGTTCATCACGTGAGCATGCGGCTATGGAGCCCCGTCACCTGGGTGTACGTGCAGTGCTGGTAAAATCATTTGCCCGCATCCACGAAACCAACCTGAAAAAACAAGGTATGCTGGCGCTCACTTTTGCCACCAAAGAAGATTACGATAAGATACTGGAAGACGATACCATCGACATCATTGGCTTAACAGAGTTTGCCCCCAACAAGGCGCTGGCGGTTTACCTGCACCATGCCGATGGCACTTCCGATGTGATACAGGTGAATCATACTTATAATGAGCAACAGATTGAGTGGTTTAAGGCTGGTGGGGCGTTGAATATTATAAGGAGGGAGTTTGCGGAGAGTCAGAATTAACAACAGCATCGGGGCGCTTATGCGACCTGATGCGTAGAAAGAAAATTTATAAAGAGAATCCATCTCGCTGTTGGCGGGATGGATTTTTTATTTGGGGAACCAGCGGTAGTTCTTTATTCAGCTGCGGTGGCGTCGCACTCTTGTACGGACGAACTTTACTGAGCTTTTATTGAAGCGGAGATTAATATATTATTAAAATATTTTCTATATTTATTATATAAAGCGTACCAAACTGTTTGTATAGTAAAGATATGTTTCGCTTATACATAAATTGCTGCACTAAAAACTAAACATCTATAATGGATAATATCTTAGAACCCAAAACCTGGCCAGAAGTCTACGAATGCTTATTTGCAGAAACATATAATTCTAGAATCGGAAGATATAAATCTCGCTTTGCTTTTCGCGGTGTTTCATCAAAAGATTATGAGATGGAAACAAGTTTGATGAGACTTAAAGGTGAATATCCTAAAGTTGAAAGTCATTTACTACGTCAATTCAAGAAATATGCCCACAATCAAATTACCGCGAAAGATCATGATTGGTATTGGCTAGCGGTAGCACAACACTATGGATTACCGACCAGACTTTTGGATTGGACATATTCTCCTGATGTAGCACTTCATTTTGCTACAGCTAGTACTAGTCATTATGATAAAGATGGTGCTGTTTGGAAAGTTAATTACAAGAAAGCACATGAATTATTGCCGCCTATATTATTTGGTCATGCGAAGGATACAAATACCTGGATACTTACAGTCGAAATCCTAGAAGAAATGTTTAAAGATCTGAAAGGTTTAGATAGTGAAGGAAAAAGAATTGGCGATTTTGTTGTTTTCTTTGAGCCTCCTACGTTAGATGATAGAATCCTTAATCAATTTGCTTATTTTTCTGCTTGTTCACGTCCAGATATGTTGCTTGATAAATGGTTAGAGGACAAACCTGACTTGTGGCAAAAAGTTATAATTCCAAAAGAATTGAAATGGGAAATAAGAGACAAATTGGATCAAAGAAATATTTCTGAACGTATATTATTCCCAGGACTTGGTGGATTATCTTCTTGGCTTAAGAGGTATTATTTACCCACGACCCCGATTATAAAGTCATTATCATAATTAAAGCCATTTTCGTTATCATGGTTCGTAACAGACAAAGCAAGAATTAAAATGTTTCGTGTGCAAGAACTGGGACTGAAGAGTAAAAGCGTATTAATTATTTTATTAAAAAATGCTTGAAACAATAAAAATCGAAAACTACCGATGCTATGACAAGCATGAAATTGACTTTAAAAGCCTTTCTATAATTGTTGGTAAAAATAATGCAGGCAAATCCACTTTAGTAGAAGCCTTAAGACTTATTTCTTTAGCTTTAAGTAGATTTCGTTCAGTAATTTATCATGCACCTCCAAGTTGGGTTGATTTACATACAAAAATAAGGGGCATAAATCCATCTCTAAAAAGTTTTGGCTTAAATACTGAAAACTTATTTCATAGTTATGGAGAACCCCCAAGTAAAATAATAGCTAATTTTTCAAATAATTTAAGCGTAACCGTATTCATTGGCAAAGATGCTGAGCTTTTTTGTACTCTTTCTGATAACGAAAATTATATCACTTCTAAAGGAGCTGCAAATCAAATTGAAATTCCTCAAGTAAATATCCTCCCTCAAATTTCGCCAATAGAAAAAGAAGAGACTGTTCTGGGACGAGAGTACGTCAGACAAAACTTATCCACTGATTTAGCTTCTCGACATTTTAGAAATCAATTAGCTATTCTGTACGAAAGTTTTCCAAAATTTTCCGAGTTAGCAGAGAAATCATGGAACGGTTTAAGAATACGTTCTTTTGATGGCAGACACGGATTTCCAGGAAGTGAAGACAAGCTGTCTTTGTTTATTCAAGATGGAAATTTTGTTTCTGAAATTGGTTGGATGGGCTCCGGATTACAAATGTGGTTACAAATAATGTGGTTTTTATCAAGAGTTAATGAAGAAGAAGTAATTATTCTTGATGAACCAGATGTTTATATGCATCCTGATTTACAACGGAAACTGATTCGACTTTTGAGGGACAGATATAAACAGGTAGTCGTTTCTACTCACTCAATCGAAATAATTTCAGAAGTAGACCCTTCAAATATTCTTATAATTGACAAACAAGAAAAAAAATCTCATTTTGCAAATAAACTACCCGTAGTACAAAACATACTTAATTCCATTGGTAGTATTCATAATCTTCAATTAACAAAACTTTGGTCTTCAAAAAAGCTACTAATCGTTGAAGGGGAAGACATAGATATTCTTAAAAGAATTCAAAATACACTATTTCCGGAAACAAACGAACCTTTTGATTCAATACCCAATTTTGATATTGGAGGTTGGGGAGGCTGGAATCATGCAAGAGGGAATAGTATGATTTTGAACGATAAAAGTGAATACAATATGAAAATATATGCACTTTTTGACTCTGACTATCATACTGAAAAAGAAATTCAAATACGAAAAGAAGAGGCAATTAAAACCAAAATAAATATTCATATATGGTCTAAAAAGGAAATTGAAAATTATTTAATTGTTCCCACGGCAATTTTAAGAATCTTAAAATCTGAAAGCACAAAAGCTCATCACTTAATAGTTTCAGACATTGAAACTATCATTAAACAAAAAACTCTTGAAATGCAAGAAGATTTGATTGATAAAATGGCTGATGAAATACAAAAACAGGATAAAAAGCAAACTATTTCAGCGGCTCGAAAAAAAGCAAAATTGAAAATCGAAAAGATAGAAGATAGAGTTTGTGGTAAAGATTTGATTTCTCTTCTAAGCAAATGGACACAAGAAAATTATAAAGTCTCATTAAGTCCAATAAAATTGTCGTCGCAATTACAATTAAATGAGATACATGAAGAACTAAAAAATGTTATACATATGATAGAAATTTGTTCAAATTTTAAAATATTATAGCATTCATTTTGTTTCGTGTGCTATAAACTACAGCTGAAATAACCAACTTTTAATTTTTCATTTTAACCCAAACCCCACCATCATGCCAACCCCCAATCCCTCCCTCACCATGAAAATGCGTTACGTAACAGATGCAGAAACTAACCTGCCTGCATTCACCTACCTGGCGCCCGACGGATGGGCTATAGAGGAGAAAGTACTATGGTACCGCACCAATATTTACAACCCTGCGCATTTATATGTTAGCTGTTATGATAACAACGGGCTCACCATTCAGCTGCAGCCGGGATATACGAACCGGTATTGGGCAAACCCGTTTGGCAATTCCGGCAATACGCCGCCGCGTGATGTAACAGAAGCATTGATGATCTACCTGCCATGGCTCCGTGGCGTACAGGTAGAATTTACAGAAGCTACCATATTATCGTCCACGCAGCAGCCCAATATATTGGGGTATTACAACAACACAAGCATCATTCAGCAATTCGGGCGTATAAGAGGCCGTTATGTAAAAAACGGGATACATTTTGATGAAATAGTTTATGCCACCATGACGCTCACACGCATACAGCAACCGCCCGACATGATGGGTTTCTTTTACGAAGATATTTCCTGGGATATCAGCAACCTGTTCCTTTCCTGCGGTTCTGCACAGCGCAACCCTGAAGAAGGCGTAGCCACTGCCTTCGCTGTTAAATCATCCGTACAGCAAACACCAATATTTTACGAACGTGAGCAGCAGGAAGTGAACCTGTTACGGCAGCAGTATCAAAAGCCAGCTTCGTCAACAGGTACTACCTATACTGCTCCTGCAACATCGGGTAGCAATACCAAAAGCACACACGATATCATGAAGGAGACCAATGACTACATCAATAAACTTTACGACGACAAATGGAAAAAGGATCAGATCGATATCGACAAACGGCATGAAATAGGAATTGACAATATAAGAGGTGTGGATAGATTTACCGATGGCCAGGGCACAGAATATACGCTGCCCACCGGCTACGGCAGCGCTTATGTAAGCAGTCTTGGTACGGTGATGATGGTAGATAAGAACAGCCCCGACCCCGGCCTGTATGATACATCGTACGAAAGCTGGAAAAGGATCTATAAGAAAGAATATTAACCCTAAACCTTAATACTCATGAATGAAGACGATAAATTCAAACTCTACTTCCAGGAGTTGAAAGATATATACGAAGGGTACATCAAATTTGTAATTACCATGTCAATTGCTATTGTAGGAGCAATTGGCTGGTTCATGACTTCTACTAGTGCGAGGGATTTTGTACATGCCAAATCTGTAAGAGATGCTTTTATCCTGGCCATCATCTTAACTATTTTAACAGAGCTGTTTGTTACGCTGGGAGTAAAACGGCTTTCTGTAAAGATTGCTAAAATTGTAAAAGAAGTTGCAAATAAACTCAGCATCCCAGTAGACTATTATGAATATAGAATACTAAAGCCGTTGATGCTGATTGTGCTGTATGTTTTTCATTTGATATTGCTTGTTTTGTTAATTGTGCTTATTTTTAAAAGTTGATGAAATGTAGGTCGTTCGTGAGACACCAACCTTTAGGTTTGTCTTTAGAATTTCTAAAAAATAAAACTACTATTATTATTACTTTTCTTTTTGCTTCTTTTTCTTTGTGCAAAATAGAATAATGTTAATAACCAACAATCCGTGGCTGAGGATATGCCATCAAAACTCTCTATGACTGACAAAGATTGGAAAACAGAATATTGGGATTTAATGATGGAGGAAAACTTTGAGGAAGCCTTTCCGATGAGAGAATTAAATTTCCCGAAATTCTGTTATAAATATAGAAAGTTAAATCAAACTACAATTAATTCTCTTTCTGAAAGCTACATTTGGCTTTCAAATATTGCTGATTTAAACGACCCATTTGAATGTTCCTTGCAATTTGATTATATCGAGTGTTCCAGGGTATTTTTTTCTGATAAAAAATTTCATCAAACATTTGCAGAAAAGTTCGGTAAACCCCTCTCTAAAGACGATATAAAATTTATAGTTACAAACTCTGACCCGAATAAAGCTTATCATGAAATATGCAAGCGCAAGAATATAATTCTCAATATTAGTATTGACAAACAGCAAGAAGTAATTGAAAAGAGATGGTCAGAAATTATTGAGGAGACCAATCATTATATTAAAGTTTGTAGTTTCAGCGAAATAAATAACTCACTTTTACTATGGAGCCATTATGCTGATGAACATAAAGGCATTTGCATTGAGTACGACATTGTAAATGAGCCTCCAGAAATTAGAGCATTTTTGTTACCAATTATTTATAGTGACACAATTTATAAGGTCGGTTTATTTGAAGAATTGACCTCGTTAAGGAAAATTGGGTCGACATTAATTAAAGCTAAAGAGTGGGAATACGAAAAAGAATGGCGACTAGCCCTTTTTAGACAGAGTAATGAGTTTCCAAACAAGCAAAGTGTATCAAAACCCAAAGCCGTGTATTTAGGAACACGCTTTTATCAAAATGAAGAATCTCTTATAAATAGTTTTTTCGCTGTTTTAGAAGAGGAAGCTATCCCGTATTTCCATATGACTAAACACCCTACAGAATACAAATTGATATCCACGTAAGGCACATCTGCTAACAAAAAGTTTTGTGCAATTGTGGCATGACATTGATCAATCATTCAGCAGTGCATATCCAAGCTTTATATTCGGCGGACGGAATTCTGTTGAGCAGTAGTTCTAAACTTCGGCTTTTAGTCATTAATTTAGCTTCAGTTCCGGGCAGACAGTTGGTTAATTCCCCAACTGCACAAAGCCCCGAACTTTGGCAGTAAGCGTATTGCACCACCCTATTGACGCAAATTTTTCTACCATCTTTGTTAATCATTTACAAAAAATACATTTTTTATTACCAATTTACTATATTTTGTACCTAATATTGTAAATGAATTACACAAATAGATATAAAAATGATTGCAAATTTTAGTATACAGAATTTTGGGTCGATTAGGGATAAGCAAACCTTATCCTTTGAAGCAACAAAATCAACTGACCTCGAAGTCTATTATATCATAGAACCCATAAAAGGGCTAAGGCTACTTAAACTAGCTCTAATATATGGAGCTAATGCTTCAGGTAAAACGACAATCTTGAGAGCTTTAGAATTTCTTCGTGACCTTGTATTAGAACCCGTTGAAAAAAAAACAGAAGCATTCAAATATGAGCCTTTCCTCTTTGATTCCTCTTCCCCTACTCAAAATTCGTTAATATCAATAGATTTTATACAAAATAGTATAAGGTATTACTATGAGGTGGAGTTCAACAAAAAAGCAATAGTTAAAGAGGAATTGAATTTTCACAATCCTAATAAAGCAAAAATATTCAGTAGAGTTACAAATTTAGAAACCCAGTTTACTGAAATTAGTTTTGGAAGTAAGATAAAAAAAGATAAGACTTTTGAAAAAACATTGGAAGCAAATACAATTTGGAACAACACTGTTTTAGGAGGGTTTCTAAAAACAAATATCGATTTTAAAGAACTTAAAGAAGTATCTGATTGGTTTTCAAATCATCTTAAACCACTAATTGAATCAGACACACAACTCGAAGCTTATATCACCTCTCGTATGGACAATGCTGATGTAGATAAATCTGCCGTTGTTGAAATATTAAAAAAAGCAGACTTTAATATTTCTGATATTTTTATTAAAAAAGAAGAGGAAGATATTCCTGATGGCTTCCTTGAATTTCTTGAAAAACAAGTAAAAGCTTCAAGTGATAAAGTTGAAGAAATAAAAAACAAAGGAAAGGTTACGGCAGTTAGTTTAGAATTAGAGCATACAGTGGGCAAAGTCAAATATAAACTACCTTTTGATTTAGAATCTCAGGGCACAAGAAGATATTACAGCTTCTCAGGACTTTTAAGTATGCTAATTAAAAACTCTATTACCTTTCCAATTGATGAATTAGAATCTTCTCTACATCCTGACTTGTTTACACATTTCATCTTATCATTCCTAGTAAACTCTAAAGAATCTCAAATTTTGGCGACTACACACAACAGGGAAATACTAAATAACAAAGATATTTTTAGAAATGATGCTATTTGGTTTACAGAAAAAAACAAAGATAGCTCTACGGAATTGTATTCTCTTTCTGACTTTGATAGCAAAATAATTAGAGATACAAGTAACGTTTACAATGCTTATAAAATTGGCAAACTTGGTGGCGTTCCAAACTTGGGTGATTATTACATAGATATAAGCAATGAGAAAAAATAGAACAATTCCTTTTAGTAACAAGATTAAGTTCGCAATTATCGTTGATGGAGATTGCGAATCTTGGTATTTCCAAATGCTGAGAAGAAATGAAAAAGGGATTAATGTAGATTTAAAACCAGAGATACCTCAAAATAAGAAATTAAAAGAACAATTTGAAAAAGTAATTGAACAATCAAAACATTATGACAAGGTTTTTTGGATTGTTGATTATGATGTTATCAATAGTGAAACTGCAATGGCGAAAAAAGGAACAGAAACAGCATCACAAGAGTTTAAAAAATATGTATCGAACTTAGAGAAATATTATAAAAATGTTGTCGTAATTATTAATAACCCTTGCTTAGAATTTTGGATATTGCTTCATTTTGAAACAACAGGCAAGTATTTTGATAACTGCGAAGGGGCTTCTAAACAATTAAAGAAACATTTGCCTGACTATGAAAAAACAAGTAAATATTTTACCAAACTTGACAACGATATTTATTTAAAGCTAAGGCCTAGACTAAAAACTGCAATTGCAAATGCAAATAAGTTAAAAGCATTTGATTTAGACAATCCTAAAACGGCAATAACTCAAATGCAATTTATATTTGAGACTGACGAACTTAAGAAAATTCTTGAAACTCCCTAAAGCCTACTACCAACATTGGGTTTGCTGCAAGGCTCGCTGGACATTGGAACAATGGGCATTTTATCGCTGTTGTGCTTCATCTTCCTTCGCCTCGGTTAGTGGCACACGAAACGAAAAATTAAAATTATTTCGCCCTCTCAAAATTTCACAAACAAAAATGGCTCGTTTAGCACGAACCATTTCAAAAAATATCTTTTACTTTCTATTTTATCTTTTCCAATATCTCCTTCATAAGATCCACTTTTTTTTTTTCACTCGCCACTAATCTTTCAAACAATTCCATAATTTTCTCAATAGGATTGAAAACAGGATTATTATTAATTACTGCAGCGTAATCATTAAACGTACTCGAAATAACATTCACTGCCGCTTCCTCATCAAAATTCTTTATTGCCTCCACCGGCACTTTCAACAACGCTGCAATTTGTTGCAGTAATTTATCATCTATCTCTTCCTTCTGTTCCAGCCGGGATATCTTATCTTGGCTCCAGTCATCACCAAGGTCAAAAGCAAAAGCTTCCTGCTTAATGCCCAGCATTTCTCTAAATCGTTTTACGTTGCGGCCGTGGTGTATTGTTTTTTCCATGTATTGTTATTTGTAGTTCCACAAATATAAAACCTTTTAAAAGACAGGCTGCGTAAAAAATGTGGTGCAACAAATATGATATGCTGGCTGCACATAAAATAACAGCTACAGTGTTGTTAATTTGCATCTGCAATTGATGCCAGCCTTATTGAGTGAAATAATCAACAAAAGAAAAATATTGATCATTCAATAAACAGGTTATTTATGTACGCATTTGATAAAAACCATACAATAAGCTCTGCACTTTCTTCAACGGGCAACAATCTTTTTATAACATAGTGGTATAGTACAGTAAATGAACCGGCGCACAGGCAACGGCTTTACGGCCATTGGCTGCGCAGCATAGTTCTTTCATTTTACGGAATACCCATCTGCTGCTCCGCAATGATCAGGAATAGCAATATTCTCCATGGCAGCGGCGGCGGCAGTAAAAGGCCGGGCAGGTTGTAATCACCTGCCCTCCTTTTTTGAGTATTTTTTCACAACGAACACAAAGCCTTCACAAACCTGCCTACCGGCAGGCAGGGGTTCACAGAGACGCTCCGTGTATCTCCGTGCCCCTTTGTGTAGCTCTGTGAAAAACCTTACCGGCAAAAACCCTCTGCGAAACCTCTGTTTAACTCTCGTTCTCTGCGGTAAAAGCATAAAGCCCTCCGGAAGCTCAATTCCAGCCTGCGGAAATGACACCCTGTCTTACGGAAACTCATTTCCAGCCTACGGAAATCAATTTCTACCCTACGGAAACAAACTTCCAGCCTGCGGAAAGAAAATTCCACCTTACGGAAGCTAATTTCCAGTCGGCGGAAACTAAATTCCAACTTACGGAAGGAAGATTCCAGCCTACGGAAACCAATTTCCAGCCTGCGGAAATGACATCTTGTCTTACGGAAGCTCAATTCCAGCTTACGGAAAGACAATTCCAGCCTACGGAAGCTGATTTCCAGCTTACGGAAGCTAATTTCCAACTTACGGAAGAAAGATTCCAGCCTACGGAAACCAATTTCCAGCCTGCGGAAGAACAATTCCAACCCAGGGAAAAGCTACCCCTCTTTACCGAAACTCCTTCCACACTTAACGGAAACGATATTATTTTTTTTGTACATTTATTAAGATCAATTCATAGATGGCGAATGCCTGTATTTTATGAGTTGCACATAACCCTCATTCAACACTACCATATGAATACACTCCTGCAAATAGACTGGACAAATACGCAAATGCTGATTGCTTTCATTACCGGGTCGGTTTCAATTTTGTTAGCCATCTGGACCTATATATCGGGCCGGATGAATCAAAAAAGGACCTTAAAAAATGAAAGGGAAATAGAATTCTTAAGGAACAAATCAGCAGAAGAAAGATCAGAAAATGATGCCAGGAGATCGTATGAGTTTGAAGCAAGGAAAAGATTATACAGCGAATACGAACCGCTTTTATTTCAATTGTTAGAAAGCGCAGATGTTGCTTTACACCGCATTCAAAGTTTGGCCCGCACAGCAAAAAATGGCGATTTGAATGAAAATGGATGGTTATCGCATTTTGAATATTATTTTAAGTCAACCATTTATATGGTCTTTGCACCTGTTGCCATATATCAAATAATGCGTAAAAAACTAACACTGGTAGATGTTACCGTAGATAAAAGTATCGGGCTGAGATATAAACTGGCAAAGCAGCTTTATGTATCCTTTACAGACGATTATGAATTTGCCAAATTACACCGCGGCATCGACTACAAAGCAGATCTTAATGATTCAGGTAAATTAAGAAATGATAATCCTGTAAAATACTGGAAACAAGGATTGCCCATGGGGCTTTTAGATAAAACCATCGAATTGCTTATTGGAAAAGATAAGGATGGTAAAGAATACCTGATAAGCTATGGCGAATTTGACAGAAAAGTAACTGCCGATTGGGCCGACAAAACTGTTGAGCCCTACTCGGCAAGAGATGTCTTTTTATTGTTCCATCCAAAGAACCGGCCGGTATTATGGAGATTATTGGTAACGCAATCTGTGATCTACAAAGCGCTGATACAGTTAAAAGAATTGGAACTTAACGATATAACCAGCGAAACATTAAACTCTGTATTGTTGAAATACACAAAGGAAGATATTGCACTGTTCACCTGGAGTAATGATGCTGCAGATGAAAACGAAATTGAAGAACCCTTCAAAGTTGCAATGGAATATTTAAAGAAAAGATTTTAATTTTTTTCACAAAGAACACTGAGTTTCACGGAGATACACAGAGACGCTCCGTGTATCTCCGTGCCTCTTTGTGCAGCTCTGTGAAATATATCTCCGCCATTACATTCCCTTCTCCATCAGCAGCACATTAAATTTATGTCCGTCAGGGTCTGCAAAAACAAAACCATAATAATTGGCCTCGTCTCTTGCTGGTTCTTTAAACAACGTACCGCCGGCATTTTTAACTCTTGCTGCCCATTCTTTCACCTCTTCCTCTGTTTCCGCAGAGAGGGTAAATATAATTTCGCTGGAAGCAGTTGCACCGGGTGTTAAATATTCATCTATCTGCGAACCCTGTTCAAAAAAATGGATCACAAAACCATCATCACCAAAAAGAAAACTGGCCAGCTTAGGATAGTTGTTGGTATTGTTAGAAGTAAAACCCAATTGTGTGTAAAATGCATTGGTACGCTTTGCATCTTTCACACTAAAATTAGCCCATATTTTTTTCGCTTGCATATTGTTGATTTTTGAGTTGATATTCACTAATCATGCCAATCCTGTTTTTCACAAAGACACACAGAGACGCTCTGTGTATCTTCGTGTCCCCTTTGTGCAGCTCTGTGAAAATAAAACTCTCTGCGTAAACTCTCTTACCTCTGCTCTCCGCGGTAAAAAAACAGGAATTATTTAATACCTTCAATGCCCAAATACAACACATCTCTTCCTAAAAACAAAACGCATGTCCATCACCAACGAAGCAGAATTAGCCGGGATGAAAAAAGCAAGCGAAGCAGTTGCCCTTACACTAAAAGAAATGAGAGCATTTGCCAAACCCGGTATCACCACAAAAGAACTGGATGATTATGGCGGACAAATTCTTAACGACATGGGAGCCAGGTCAGCGCCCTATTTAACGTATGGTTTCCCTGGTTTCACCTGTATAAGTATCAACAACGAATTTTGCCATGGCATACCATCTGATAAAAAAATATTGAAAGAAGGCGACTTAATCAATATCGACGTTTCCGCAGAATTAGATGGCTTTTGGTCGGACAATGGCGGCTCATTCGTATTGGGCGAAGATGTGCACCAACATCAAAAACTGATAGAAGCCTCAAAACAAATTTTACACAAAGCCATACACCATATCAAAGGCGGCGTTCGCATTGCCGACATCGGCGACCTGATAGAAACCGAAGCAAAGAAAAAAGGATACAAGGTGATTAAGAATTTAACCGGTCACGGAATAGGAAGAAGTCTTCATGAAGAACCGGCTGATATAGCCAATTTCAGGGACAAATCTAATACTGCAAGATTTAGGAAAAATTCAGTCGTTGCCATTGAAACATTTATCTCAACCACTTCTACCTATGCGGAAACTTTAAATGACGGCTGGACAATGGTTGGAAACAAAGGCGGCTTTATGGCACAGCACGAACATACCATTGTTGTTACCGAAGGCACACCTGTTATATTAACAGCAATGAATGAAATATGGAATTAGCAGTAGCGTCCTGGAATTTAAAACTCCATTCCGCAATTGGCGAAATGGAGTTTTTATTTGGTACCAGGCGATAGCTTTTTATTCAGCTTATCAAATGATATCAATCATTCTTTTTTTTGCATGCGGTCATTTACCGGCTTATAAAAGCACCGGATATTTGTTTCAATATGGGCATCACCACTCCAATACAGCAATATCCATCCAGGCAGCCAGCATGGCAGCGTATCACGCTGCTGATCGTGCTGGGTTATGAGGCGTTGGGAGGCATGATGGGTGGCATGCTGCTGATCGCTGCACCGAACGGCAGGTATATGGATATGCCGGTTGGTATCATGCACGGTGTCTTTCCCGATTTTCTTATTCCGGGTATATTGCTTGCCGGGTTGGCAATACTGAATGCCTTTGCTTTTATTGCCATACTTCGCCGGGCACCCGGCGACTGGATAATGGCCAGTCTTGCCTCAGGAGGTTTTCTTACCTGGTTCATTGTTGAGATCATCATCCTGCGGGAACTGCACTGGTTACATTTAATGTGGGGTCTTCCCGTTTTATATGCCTGCATTATCACCATCCCGCTGATTGCGCTGCGTAACAATACACGGACTATGCAACAGGGCCTGCTATGGTGCGGCATTCTCTCTTCCTTCTGGTATATTGCTATCAATATTTATGTACCCATGCAATATAGTGGCTATAGCATGGCGTCATTCACAGTAAGCGAACTTTCTGCAAGCGGCGCCCCCACCAGGATACTGTGGGTATTGCTCATGGTGCCCTACCTGCTGCTTTTCAGTGCACCTGGCTGGACCCTGCTGCAATTTAAGGGCAACCGGCTTCTATCCATTACCGGCAGCCTTATCATCGCTTACTGCATCTTCAATCTTTACTGGCCACCGATGCACATGCGGGGCAGTACTCCTTCTTTACAGGATACACTCCATATCGCCTGGGCTATAGTAACCAACATCTTTATGTGGGCCTTAATGATCACAGGAGCGATGGCTTTAAACCGACGCTTTCGTATTTACACTTTCATCTCCATTTTACTGCATATTGTGTTTGGTATCCTTACTTTCGGGGAAGCACCTAATATTCCTGTCAATGGCCCAACGCCAATGATCGGCATATGGGAGCGCATCAATATTTTTATTTTCATGCTGTGGGTGATTGTGTTCGTTGCTGTTTTATTGAAAAAGAAAAACATTGAATACCATTCGGGAACGCTTTAGCAGGCGGGGCATAAAAAAAATTAACCTATAGAAACCCATTCGCACCCTGTGAAATAAAATCCCATCTTGCTAACTTTACATTCAGCAGTATTTTCAATTATGAGTATAACAGATAACAAAAACCTATTGTTAAGACATAAAGCCACTATACTTTACAGCACCAGTTTAGCTCTTCTCCTTTTTTTACTCCGGTGGCTGGAACTCCGTTATGTACTATTCAGCCATTCCTACGAGATCTACATCGGGTTTATTGCCCTCATTTTTACGGGATTAGGCATTTGGCTTGCCTTAAAATTGTCGAAGCCAAAAATTAAAACCGTAGTGGTAGAAAAGGAAGTGTATGTAAACAGGAACGAAAGTTTTGTACTGAATGCAGCACTTATCTCCCAACTGGAACTAAGCAAACGGGAAATGGAAATACTGGGCTTATTGGCTCAGGGGTACAGCAACCAGGAAATTGCCGCAACATTGTTCGTTTCATTAAGCACCGTTAAAACACACAATCAAAATCTATTTGAAAAGCTGGAAGTAAAGAGGCGGATACAGGCCGTTGAAAAAGCAAAAAGGCTGCAGCTCATACCCTGACGTGAAAGGTGAAACGGGAGAGGTGAGAAGGGAGAAGTGAAAGGTGAGATGTGAGAAGCGAATGCAGCGTCTCACGTTTGACATTTCACGTCTGACGTCTCACATCTCACCTTTCACGTCTGACGTCTCTCGTCCTTTAGTATGAAAATAGGCGCCGAAACCAAAAAATGGCCGAAAGTATGACCGGAAAAAGCAGTGCAACAGCCATATTTGCATCAACTAAAAACTAAAAAAATGTTGAACCAGGTAAAATCTCCCAAAAGTGCAAAAAAGAATATCCTCATTTACGGGCTTATAGCAGGTGTTGTTGTAGCTGTTTTAATGCTGTGCTCTATCAATTACCTTAGCCATTGTGAAGGCAACGTGGATTATACCACCAGTATGCTCATCGGGTATGCTTCTATGCTTATCGCCTTTTCGCTGGTGTTTGTAGGCATCCGCAATTACAGGGACAAATACAATGGCGGCCTTATCAGTTTTGGCAAGGCATTCAAAACAGGCATCCTGATCGTTTTGATCGCTTCCACCATTTATGTAATAGCATGGCTGATAGCCTATTTCTTTTTCATGCCCGATTTTGCAGAAAAACTTTCGGCACAAATGCTTAACGAATTGAAAGCAAGCGGGGCAAGCGAGGCTAAAATAGATGAGCAGTCAAAAGAAATGGCCAGCTTTGTAAGCAATTATAAAAACCCGTTCTTCGTGGCAATGATGACCTATGTGGAAATTTTACCGGTTGGGTTGATCGTAACACTTATCAGCTCGTTGATCTTAAAAAGGAAAAAGGCAAGGGGTTAGTTATTGGTAATTGGTTATTGGTTATTAGGAATTGGTAATAGTTATTGGATGAAATGGGGGCGGCTGCTTAATAGTAATAAAATAATAAAATGAATATCATACTTACAATTCTGCTTATCATCGCAGGCATTATTGCTTTGCTGCTGATCATTGCGCTTTTCATGAAGAAGGAGCATTATGTCAATCGTGAAATTATCATCAACGCACCACGCCAAAAGGTATTTGATTTTTTAAGGTTGCTCAAAAACCAGGAGCAATTCAACAAATGGGCAGCAACTGATAAAAACAGGATAGAAGAAACCAAAGGAACAGACGGAACAGTGGGGTTCATTTATTCGTGGAGCGGAAATAAAAGTGCAGGCAAAGGGGAAAAAGAAATCATGAATATTGTTGAAGGCAAAAAGATCGAAACTGAAATTCGTTTTACAAAACCAATGCAGGTCACTGCCTCAGTGATCATGGAAACAGCATCACTATCCGATGATCGAACTAAAGTAAATTTTATCAATACAGGCATATTGAAATACCCGTTGAACATAATGATACCGATAGCAGAAAAAAACTTTGCGAAAGATATAGATACCAGTTTGCTGACATTGAAAAACATTCTCGAAAAATAATCTTCGTAACAACATTTTTTATATGAGCACTTCCCCCACACATGACCAGCGTATCGCCACAATGACCTTCGCTTCTGTATATCCATTGTATATTGCAAAAGTGGAAAAGAAAGGGAGAACAACAGAAGAACTGCACCAGGTGATAGAATGGTTAACAGGCTTCAATAACAAAAAGCTGCAGCAGCTGATAAAAGAAAAAGCAACTTTCGAATTTTTTTTTCAACAGGCTAAGTTAAACCCCAATGCATCCCTCATTACCGGAATGATCTGTGGGTATCGTATAGAGGAGATAGAAAATCCTTTAACACAACAGGTCCGGTATCTGGATAAGCTGGTAGATGAATTGGCAAAAGGAAGAAAGATGGAGAAGATCCTGCGCACTTCGTAGAGAAGCTTTATAGATTATTGACCTGGCTATTCATAAATTCATTCAGCTCCTCCTGCGTTGGTGGCATCTGTGCAACCGGTATCAAACTATCTGCAGCAGCTTCATCACCCATACCAACCACCATTGCTTTACTCTTATTCAGGTCGTTCCACTGCATTCGTTCACATATTTCTATCCATAGTTTTTCGTAATAGCCTATCGTCCTGAATTCTTTAAGCTGGTGAAAAATGGATTCCTTTTTTAAACTGATGTTTTCTATTTCTGTATAAAAAGGGATATGGCTGTTGAGGATATAATCTTTACTGTCCCGCTTTACTAAATATTGTTTGTGCAGCGATTTATTGATCTGCACCATGTTATAAAAGCTCAGTATCTTATTCAGCAACCCTGCTTTATACTGTAATTCCTGTACCAGCAGGTCGTTGCAGTACACCGATAGCGGGGCCGGTATATTCGGTATCAATAAAAGGTCGGCGGCTTTAAAAATATTATCGTGCAGCAAAAACCTTCCCGGCGAGCAATCAATAATGCACACATCATAATCATCTTCCACCTCACTAAGCGTTATATTGATAAGATCATTATTGATAAAATTCAGCGCCGTTATCCTCGATGCCTTGTTCATGAACTGATCGTTGAACCTGGAATCATTACTGATCACATCTATCTGGTAAGTATCTGTAGAATGAATGACCTCGTAGATAGCCAGGTAACGGTCAAACAGTTTGCTGTGTGTATTGTCATTATGATTTTCGCGGTTAAAGAAAAAACTGCTGCCGCCCTGCGGGTCCATATCCCATAACAGTACGGTAAGGCCATGCTTGGCCAGCATGCAGGCAAGGTTTACAGAAGTTGTGGTTTTACCAACTCCGCCTTTGATGTTATAGAGCGCAATTTTTTTCACTCTTTAAATTTATTTACAAAACAGATATGACCGTGTTAAGTTTCCAGGGTAGTATATCTCTGCCTCAACGCTTAGCTATGTATTTTGGGGTATGGTATCAGTACTCTCTATTCCGGCGGGTTCGGTGAAAAAGCAAAAATAAGAACAAACCCCGTTGTTGCATCAAAAAATATATTCCTATATATTTATGGCAACTATTAACCAACATACTTTTTATTCATGCACACTATTTTACCTTTTTTGTTAGCTATGGTAGCGGCTATTGTGCTGTTGGAAATGTGGGCAGACAAACTAAAAATAGCCTACCCCATTTTATTGGTAGTAGCTGGATTATTGATCGGCTTTATACCCGGGCTGCCGGCTGTAAAGGTCAATCCGGATCTTATCTTCTTTATATTTCTTCCGCCATTGCTGTTTGAGGCAGCGTGGTCCATCTCGTTTAAAGAAATGAAGAAATGGTGGCGCATCATCGGCAGCTTTGCGTTTTTAGTAGTGTTCTTCACTGCGCTATCGGTAGCCGTGGTTACCAATTATTTCATACCGGGCTTCAGCCTTGCTTTAGGATTTTTATTGGGCGGCATCGTATCTCCACCCGATGCTGTAAGTACCGGCGCTATTACCCGGTTTGTAAAGATCCCCAGGTCAACCTCTGCGATTTTGCAGGGAGAAAGCCTGCTGAATGATGCTTCTTCGCTCATTATTTTTCGTTTTGCTTTGGTAGCTGTAGGTACAGGGCAGTTTGTATGGCAGCAGGCAAGTCTTAGTTTTTTGTGGATGGTGATCGGCGGTGTGGGTATTGGCTTGCTGCTGGCGTGGTTCTTTATCCAGGCGCACAAGCGGTTACCAACAGATGCCCCATCTGATATAGCGCTGACACTCATTGAACCTTATTTTATGTATTGGATAGCAGAGCAGGCGCACAGTTCCGGCGTACTGGCTGTTGTAAGCGGCGGATTGTACATGTCGCGGTGCCGGCTTTTTTTTCTCAACAGTACAAGCCGTATCAAAGGATTCAGTGTGTGGGAAAGCTTTGTTTTTATCCTGAACGGAATTGTTTTTCTTATCATAGGCCTCGGGCTCCCGGCTATTGTGGAAGGCTTGCGGGCCGATGGCATTCCATTAAGTACCGCTATTGGTTATGGGGTATTGGTTACCGCTATTTTGATCGTGGCAAGGATGATCAGCTCGTATGCAGCATTGATCGCTACTATAATTTTTCGTCCCAGTGTAATACCACATCATTCTTCCCGCAGGCGGCGCTGGCTGATGCCGTTGTTGCTGGGCTGGACGGGTATGCGTGGTGTAGTATCATTGGCTGCAGCATTGGCCATACCTGTTACATTAGATGATGGCTCGGCCTTTCCGCACAGGAGCCTGATATTGTTCATCACTTTTATAGTGATATTGCTTACACTTTTGCTGCAGGGACTTACGCTTCCTTATTTTATAAAGCGCTCCCGCTTATTCGACAGGATGTTTGATGAAGAAGCAGAAGCAACATCAAGACAAAAAATGAAACATGGATTAAAAGAGCATGTTCACCAGTTCTTAAAAAATAAGTATGAGAAGGAACTGGACGATCAACCGGCCATGGAAAAATTAGTTAAGCAGTGGGAAGAAAAAACAAAAGCCATAGAAGGCACTTCGATGAATGAAAAAACAAAAGCCATTTTTGTTGAAGTGCTGGAAGCCCAGCGGCAATATCTTTCGGCGCTTAATAACGACCCGAATATTGATGAAGAACTTATTCGGCAGCAATTGTACCAGATAGATCTTGAAGAGGAACGGTTGAACAGTATTTGAATTCCCTCCGCCCCCTCCCCGAAATAATCGGGATGTTCCAAAAGGGGAACTAAACCACGAATCACACTAATGAACACGAATGGTTGTGTCCCAGCTGGGACACAACCATTAACCATTAACTATTAACCATCAACTAACACGTACACAGATATGTGCCGTTGGCTTTCGTTTGTATAAACGCACTGCGACCAATTGCTCCAGCGCTCTGCCAATTGCAGTCCGGCTTTAGCGGCCATTTCATCAAGAAGCTGTAATGGTGTAGCAAGATAAGTTACATGATAATCCATGATCCCGTTGGTGGTAGTGATGGGGATCGTTACATCATCTGCCTTCGGAAATCTGTTTGTACTGTTATATATTTCTGAAACAAAGCAACCGCCGCTATGCAGGTGCCGGGCAATATTGAAAAAGCAGGCCTGCTGATGTTCAAGCGAAGGCAACAGGAGGAATGTGCTGACAAGAGAATAAATAAGTTGGTATTGCCTGCGAAAAGGAGTAGTTGAAAATTCACCATGCAGTACCGGGATATCTTTTGCTTCGGGATGATTGCTTAGAACAGTGATCATGGCAGAAGAGGCTTCAATACCATGCACTTCTACACCGGCACGTACCAATGGTATAGCTACACGACCTGTACCGATACCAAGATCCAACGCTGGTCCGCTGCCAGCCAGCCCGGCTAATGTGGTTACCAGGTTTCGCTCTACCGTGCTGTATAATTGGTTGTAAAACGATGCAGCACTATCCCCGTATTTTGCAGGATCAAAGTGTATCAATGCTTGAACAATAGTAGTGTAATGTTAAGGTTTATTTTTCATTTTGGTACAACAGCTACTATGGCTTCCACACTCAACAGCTTTAAATCACGGCTTCTTTATTGTACCTGTTCCTGTATTCCAGCGGCGATATACCCGTGATCTTTCTGAATACTTCCCTGAATGCTTTTACATCTGAGTAACCAACTTCGTACATTACTTCTGTGATCGTTTTACGGCTGTTTTCAAATGCTTTTTTTGCTGATTCAATTTTTACCCGCTGCGAATATTCAACAGGTGTATTGCCGGTGGCTTTAATAAATCTCCTGTCGAAGTTTCTTCTGCCAACCGCCAGCCGGGAAGATAATTGCTCCACAGATATTTTTTCCTGCAGGTTATTCTCAATATAAGTTTGTGCTTTTTTCACCATTTCATCTTCATGCAATTTCTGCCCTGTAAATATGGCAAACTCCGATTGGCTGTTCCTGTCCACTTCTATCTGAAATACTTTGCAGCAAAAGATCGCTGTTTGCCTGTCGTAATATTTTTCTACGAGGTAGATCATAAGATTAAGAAAGGAATAAGCGCCTCCGTTGGTATAAATACCGTTCTCATCGGTGATCAGTTTATCCGCACACAGGTTTACTTTTGGGAACATCACCCGGAAAGCATCTGCAGCCGACCAATGTGTAGAGCAGCTTTTCCCATCTACCAGGCCCGATGCAGCCAGCATGAATGCACCGGTACATATACTGGCTATTTCGGCGCCGCATTTATATTGCTGTTTCATCCAATCGATCAGCAGTTTGTTTTTCTTGACCGTTTCCTGGAAATTATGGTTAAGGGAAGGAATGATAATAAGATCGGTTCTTTTTATAGCTGAAATATTGGTATGCGGCTTTACCGCAAACAAACCATCATGAAATTCTACCTTTTTTGAAATACCTGCCAGCTGGATAGCAAAGAGTTCCTTCCTGTTGATCTTTTTCCAATACTCATTTGCTTTTGTAAATATTTTATAAGCGCCGGCAATACTGCTCAGGTTGTTTTGTCCTTGCGGAACCAGGATAGTAAGATGCTGCATTGGAATTGTTTTTAGTAAAGATAGAAATTTACCTTGTCCATATCAACCCACTACAAAGTCTATTTTACACCCTGCAATTGTTACTTTTAGACAATATATTTGTTGTGTACAACATTCATGACACATCAAAACAATTAAAAAATGCAAACAGATCAAACAGCAGTTAAGATGGTATTAGACAGGTGGTATGCCTCTATCAAAAACTGCCATGCGCTTTTTGAAGCAATGACCGACGAACAGTTGCAAAAAGAAATTGCTCCCGGAAAAAACAGGGGAATATATTTATTAGGCCACCTTATAGCTGTGCATGATGACATGATGCGGCTGCTGGACCTTGGCGATAAATTATACCCGGAACTGTATGAACCTTTTCTTAAGTCGCCGGATAAAGCAGTCAATGATATTCCATCTGCAACAACTTTAAAAGGATACTGGAACAAACAAAACGAAGTATTAACGCAAAAGATCAACAGTTTACAGCCTGCGGAGTGGTTTGAAAAACATACTGCTGTTTCTGCCGAGGATTTCGTAAATGAACCGCACCGTAATAAACTGAACATTATGATCACCAGGACAAATCACCTGGCTTATCATACAGGGCAGTTGGTGTTAATCAAATAATATAATGCTGAAAAATAAATCAGTGATATTGAGCCAACCAAAAAGGTTGGCTTTTTTTATAATTGTATCTCTGCCAGTTAACTTTACAGCAGGAAATGCTTCAGAAGTTGAAATTATTGATTATCATTAAAGCTTGTAAAAATGGCAAAACTAAAAAATATTCATCCCGGTCAAATACTTTTAAAGGAATTTCTTATTCCTTTCAATATAACTGCATATAAACTTGCAAAGGATATCGAAATACCCCAAACAAGGGTTTCTGAGATCATTAAAGGTAATCGTAGAATTACAGCAGATACAGCTTTAAGATTAAGCAAATACTTTGGCAATTCTGCTAAATTTTGGCTTGGATTACAGGATGACTTTGATATTGAAGAAGAAATATCAGCAAAAGGATTATTGCTTAAATCTATAAAAGCATTAGATACGAAAGTTGCTTAGCATATCTAACCTTGTCGCTACAAGATAAACTCCATTAACTCACTTCTCTGCGATAGAGATAAATCTTATCCAAAAAAAGAATGCTGTTGCTGTGATTTTTCCGATCTTTTAGATACTAATTAGTAACAGCACATTCTTTAATGCACGACAAACAACAATTCATAGGGATTATCCAGGCAAATGAGGGCCTTATTTATAAGGTAACAAAAATATATAGCTACAGCCCCGAAGATGCACAGGATCTTTACCAGGAAATAGTGTACCAGCTTTGGAAGGCATTCCCATTCTTTAGAAAAGAGGCGAAGATAAGCACATGGATGTACCGTATAGCATTGAATACTGCTATTACTTATTCCAATAAACAAAAAAGAAAGCAGGCGCATATACCCATCGACGACGTGCTGCTGAACAGAACAGATAGCGCCGATATTGTAATTGACGAACGATACGAAATATTATATGCCGAAATAAAAAAACTCAACAGCATACAGAAAGGTATCATACTGCTGCACCTGGAAGGCCGGTCGTATGAAGAGATAGCCACCATAACCGGGTTTACCTACAGCAATGTGGGTACCCGCCTGAACAGGATAAAACAAAAACTGATCGCTCAATTAAACTAATTAAAAAACAATTTATGCAATTAGAAGAAATGCAAACGCTATGGGGCGAAATGTCTGTAGCTGTAGAAAAACAAAAAAAACTGACCGATTCATTAATACTCAAAATGATACGGGCAGATTACAGGAATAAACTAAACAAGATATTGATACCCGAGGCAATAAGTACGCTGGTTGCTTTGGTGGCAGTTTTATACATCCTGCTCAATCTTCAAAAGCTAACCACCTGGTACCTGTTGGGTTGCGGCATTATTACCGTAATAATTTTAATAGTGTTACCTATTTTGTCCATAAGGGCAATTTATAAAATGAAGGCGGTAAATATTTTGGGTAATGGGCTCAAACATTCGTTACAACAATACTCTAAACAAAAAATAAGATGGGTATCAGTTCAAAAAATAAGTTTTTATTTAGGAGCCATATTAATGCTGGTAACCTTACCTGCCGTGTGCCAGATCATTAGCGGGGTTGATGTTTTTACAAAAACAAAGTTATGGCTGGGATATGCTATTGCATTTCCTTTTTATTATGCTTTCGCAAAATGGGTGCTTAAATATTATACTAAAACAACTGCTGATGCCGAAGCTATTTTGAAGGAGTTGGAAGATTGATCATTCTTTTAAAAACAATTCTACCGTTGCATTCTTGCTGAAATTACTTGACAGGTGCACTTCGTATCTTTTGGTTTTAGTAGTAACGATCATCAGTGCAGTACATGGCGGGATAGAGCCCAGGCTTTCGGCAACAAGCCGCAAATGCGATATTGGATTTGTTTTTTTATTAAGGCTAACATAAAAAGTGATCGGTTGGGCAGTGATCATTTTTTTATTGACACGTATCGTTCCTTCTTCATACACAGAAACAGAATCGCCGTCAATTTCGCCATTATCATATACATCTACTTTTATAGAATCTTTTTCTGCAGACTCGATCTCTAACAGTGATTGTATATCTGTTTGCCGCTGGGTAACTTTTGCGGGCAACACAGCAGGCGTGGTTTTTACTGCCGGGATATCTTTTACAACAGGTACAGGCACCCGGTCTGTTTGAATTACAGGTGTTGTTGTTTTTCCTTTTAACGGAGTTAGAGGAGCTGGTTTATTTATAACTACAGGTTTCTTTGCAGGAACAGGCTTTTTTACAGGAGCCGGAACCTTTTTTATTTCCTCTGTTTTTTTTCGCAGCCACACATTAGCATCAAAGGAGCAGCCTTTTATATTGGATGTCCAGTAGCCGTATTGTGCCAGGTAATTTCCTTCTTTGGTAAGGCTAGTCATATACGTGCCCAGGCAGTTACTAAACATTCCCAGGTCTACCGCAATGGTTTCTGCTTCACGGAATACCAACAACGAATCTTTTTTGTCGTACCAGCCTATCATTTTATAATGCTCGTATTGATTGCCGGAATAATAAAGATGTGTAACGCCGGTAAATAAAGAATCTTTGAAATCGTATATTTCCACAACAAGTTTTGGCTGTCCGAGATTTACTACACCCGATAAAAATTTACCTTCCCACGTGCCCATGATATCAGCCTGTGAAAAAGAAGCGGATGAAATGAACAGCATGGATAGCAGTACCGGCAGGCGTTTGATAACCCTGTAAAAAAAATTGCCCGAAATAGTATGCTGCGTACTCACTTGCTGGTACAGTGATTTTTATAAAGATACAAACGGCTTTACATTTTGCCTGTATAAACTTTGGTGGTATAATTAATGGTGATCAAACCTTCTTCATTATATCGTTCAAATAATTTTCGCAGGTCTGCGATCATATCATCATAACCAACATCACTTTTTACAGGCATGTAAGAGGAAGATAATAATCGCCCTTGCAATCCATCAAGATCGAAAAGCTGTTTGTTGGCAAATGTTTTATAATGAAAAGGCTGGGGGTTAAAAAAGGCGCCGATATTTTTATCATCAATATTACGGTGCCCGACTTCTACATAATCTTTACCATACTTTATGATCAGCCCATCGTATTCTTTTTCAAAAGCAGAAGCGATAAGCCTTTCGTTCCAGATCAATATTACACGACCATTATCTTTTAATACCCGTTTAAATTCAGCTTTGGCAGCAGCAACATCAAACCAGTGAAAAGCCTGTCCTGCAATAATAATATCCATCGTTTTATCTGCCAGTGTAGTATGTTCCGCAGTACCGTCAACCGCAGTGAACCGGGGAAATGTATGCAGCAATTCCACTGCTTTTTCTCTCATCTCTTTATTGGGCTCAACTGCTGTTACAGTATAACCGGCATTAAGAAATAATGCGCTTGAGATACCGGTACCGGCTCCTATATCTGCGATCTGCTGTTCGTTGTTCATACCAAACTGCTCTTGTAAATAGGAGATGATGGCAACCGGATAACCGGGCCTGTACCGCACATAATCTTCTACCCTGTTGCTGAACCTTTTGGTGTTGTCTGTTGTCATAGCAGTTTATTGTACAGCAATATTAAACTCATAATTTCAGAATATTGAATTATAAATAACACTCCCTTCTACATTTTCTCTTTAGCTTTATCCTCATGAAAAAGAAGCTCCCCATCACTACCATCTTCACCGATATTGGCGGTGTATTACTTACCAATGGCTGGGATCGTGGCAGCCGCAGAAGAGCGATTGATCTTTTTAAACTGGACCCTGAAGAAACCGAAGAGCGGCATCACCTGACCTTTGATACGTATGAAGTGGGGAAGATAACACTGGATGAATACCTTAACCGGGTGGTATTTTATAAAAAGAGAACGTTTACGAGAAAAGCATTTAAAGAGTTCATGTTCAGCCAATCGAAGCCTTTTCCTGAAATGCTGCAACTGGTGCAGGACCTTAAAAAGAAGCACGGCGTTAACATTGCCGTAGTAAGTAATGAGGGACGTGAACTGGCCGAATACCGCATCCGCCAGTTTAAGATGAATCAATTTGTAGATTTCTTCATTGTTTCCAGCTTTGTACATTTTAGAAAACCCGATGCTGATATTTTCAAGATCGCCCTGGATACAGCACAGGTAAGTGCAGAGCAGGTGCTTTACCTGGAGGACAGGGCCATGTTTGTACAGGTAGCCGAAACCCTGGGTTTAAAGGGCTTACAGCATATCAATTGTAAAACCACTACTGAAAAATTAGCTAAGCTGGGATTAAAGTTGTGATCAGCCCGTATCATACAAAATGCCAGTAATCCTCTTCCTTATGAAAATTGGTATCGGGCCAATGTGAAAGATCGAACCCCGGGGCCTTTTCCAGCAATTCCTTTTGGCCTTTAAATACAAATATCTTTTTAGCGGGATCTACTTCCAGCATATTGAACGGGATGGCAAAATATTTTATGCCGATACCCAGGAAGCCGCCAAATTCTACAATAACATAATCGATCTTTCCTGTAGTGATATCGAGCATGATATCTTCTATCTTGCCCATTGCCGCATCTTTTTCGTCATGTACCTTATCTCCTATTATAGATGAGGCAGTGAGGTATTTTAAAGGAACATTGGGATAGCGTTCTCCTTCGTTCACCCCGGTAAAATCGTCTTTTGCTAACTTTTCCATGATATGATTTTTTTTGTGTTAACCTGATCATATTCACCGAAAATTCCCTGCCAGAATTTTTGTGTTATTTACTGCTGCCGGTCATCAAACATTGAGTAAATATTTACCCAACTGAGAAAATAAACAAGCATCCCGATTATAATCTTATTAAATGAAATAGCTGCCCTTGCATTTATCAATTTAATTGTATACCATTGCCCTCTCAAATCATTTCCTCAACGTAAACACATCCTTATGTCTGCTCCAAAGTTTGACCTCTTGCCCGATGAAAAGATCATTGATACCTGGACCTTATTATATATCCCCCCGGGCGGTGGTAAATACAATGGCAAATGTACCATTACCAACAAGCGTATCCTGTATGACGCCTTGCTGGATTATTCTGCTGCAGGTATTGCTTCTTCTTTCTTCTTCATCGAAAGTGGCAGTAAAGGATACCTGGTCATCCCTAAAAGCAGTATCACCAATACGGAAGTAAAGAAGAGCTTTTTTAATAAAAGCGTTGCCCTCACATTGGATGATGGCCAGGTACACACTTTCAGTTATGGCGCAATGAATATCGACAAAGTAGTGGCTGCTATTAATGAACGCTGATCGTATTGCTGCTGTATTGTCTCTTTAAAATCTTTAACCGGTTAATTTAACTGCCCCGTTCCGGTGGCTGCAGAGGTAAGCTTTTTCCATAAAAAGCCCACAGGTAAAAAAAATACCACTGGGTAAGTGGTATTACAGGGACAAGGGCCAATGGTTAAGGGTTTGTCGAAAAATCTATATATGTAAACTTGAACAATTCTAAATTTTAAAAAAGGGGGCTTGAATGGAAATTCTACCCCGTTTTAAAATCCAATATCCTATGAAAAACCGAGGTAAAAGTATATTTCAAAAACCTATAGTAAAAGCGTAAATAGACTAAAATGCAGAATAAGTAGATTAACGTAGTACCCAGGTAGATTAACGTATTTATATTTTAATACTTTTAAATGCAGTAATTTTAGTTTCCCGAAAATATGCATAAACCTATTACTTATATTATAGCTGATGACGATCCCCTTTACCGGGAATTGACCTTGCAGCACCTTCAATTGGTGCCTGATCTTCAATGTCTTGCGGTTTGCGAAAATGCTATTGAAGCGAAGAGCCAACTGCAGCAGCATTTCCCCGACCTGCTGGTACTGGATGTGGAAATGCCCGGGCTCAGCGGTATACAACTGGCTAAAAGCCTTACCCAGTTACCCCTTATTATTTTCATATCTTCCCACCTTACTTATGCTGCGGATGCATTTGAAGTGGATGCTATAGATTACCTGGTAAAACCGGCACAACCCGAGCGCCTGCTGAGGGCTATCGACAAAGCCAGGGTATTGATAGAGATGAAACGGTCCATTACCAATAATGATGGATTTAGAAATACTGCCGACAATACTTTTTTTATAAAAGATAAAAATGCTTTTGTGCGGATCAATTATACAGATGTACTGTATATAGAATCGCTTGGTGATTTCATCAATATCTTTTTACAGAATGGCGAAAAAAAGATAGCCCTGGTAAGCTTGAAAAATGTGGAGCAGCAATTGCCCGCAACTAATTTTGTTCGTATCTCCCGTACCCATATCGTTAACAAAGAAAAAGTGACTGCTGTTGACAACAGCAATATCTCATTGAACAAAGTGCAGTTACACATCGGTAAAACATATACCGATGCTGTAATACAGGCAGTGATTGGCAATGCTGCCATTAAACGATTTATTTAAAACCTATAACGCAATATAGATGCTCAAATTTCTACTTTCACTTTTATTAGTGATAAGCAGTTCGACAGCGCCGGGGCAAAGCAGGCAGGTAGACAGCCTGTTAAAAGCGCTGGATACTGAAACGGCAGACAGCAACAGGCTTCGCATATATAGCCGTATTGCGGATTATTATGTTGATAATAATTACACCAAAGCAATTGACTATTATACCAAAGCGCTGGAAACAGCAAAAAAACTTGATTATAAACTCGCTGCAGCCAATAGCTACTACAGCATTGGCTATTGTTATCTTATAAAAGGAGATTATGATAAATCGCTGGAAAATTATTTACAGTCGGTAAGGATATATGAGGAACTGAAAGACAGCCGCCGCCTAACCAATGCTTACCTGTCTATCGGTAATGTGTACAATCAAAATAAGAACGATCAAAAAACGGATGAGTATTATGCAAAGGCCAAAAAGCTCATTGATATTTCTAATGACAGTTCGGTGCTCAATTCTTTTTTAGCGGAAAGAGGCATCCAGTTCGACCAGCGCAAACAATTTGATTCTGCGCTTTTATACCTGCAAAAAGCCCATCAAATGGCAGTGATATTAAAGGATGATTATTTTGTTGCCAGTTCTCTTTCCAACATTGCGCTCACGTACAAACACCAGGCAAAAACAGATCTTGCACTGCATTATTTTGATAGTGTGCTCATCATGTTCAAAGCAATGGATGCACCGCTGGATAATTTTGCGGCCACTTACAATAATATTGCCGCTACTTATACGCAAGCCGGTAATTATCCAAAGGCCAAAGAGGCATTTGATAAAAGTATAGCGTATGCAAAAGAAACAGGGAGCCGTAATATAGAACTGGAGAATTACCGCAACCTTTCGGATATGTACGGCGACATGAAGAATTATGAGCAGCAAAATATCTTCCTGAAAAAATATTACAGTTTAAAGGACAGTCTTTTTACCGCTGATAATAAAAACCAGCTTACACAACTGGAAGCTGATTATCATCTTGAACAAAAGAATGGCGAGATCGTAAAAAAAGATATTGAGGTACAAAAGCAAAAGAGCGAGCGAAATGTTTTTATCATCATTGCATTGGCTGCAGCGTTATTGCTTAGCACGCTGGCAATCTTTTACAGCCGTATCCGCAAGAAGAATAAACTTTTAGAAGAAAAGAACATCCAGATCAACCAGCAAAAGGATGAATTGCAAACGCTGAACAATGTAAAGGACAGGTTGTTCAGTATTATCAGTCACGACCTTCGCAATCCACTGGTAACATTACGCACTTATCTTTCGCTGGCGGATAATGCTGCATTGCCGGCGGAGAAAAAACAGCAATTCAAAGCGCAAACTATGCAGGCCGTTTTACAAACCAGCGATATGCTGGATAATTTACTGGCATGGGCTAATTTGCAGATAAAGAATACGAAGGCTAATATTACGCCTGTTAATGTAAATGATGCTGTGCAGGATGCCATTAATATTGTGCAGGCACAGGCGCAGCAAAAGAATATCGCTATACAAAAAGATATACAGGCTGCTGTTGTTCTGGCAGATGAACATATCCTGGCAATTGCTTTGCGCAATATCCTTACCAATGCGGTAAAATACAGTAATGAAGGGCAGCATATCTTTATCGCGTCGTTAAAAGAAAATGACCATGTGTCGCTTTCTGTAAGGGATGAAGGCGTAGGCATGACAGCAGAACAATTGCAGCAACTGCAGCAAAGCGAAAGCGAAAGCACCAAGGGAACACAGGGAGAAAAAGGAAGCGGCCTCGGTATCTTCCTGGTAAAAGAATTACTGGCCAAAACTTATGGCCATTTAACCATAAAAAGTGAGAAAGATAAAGGCAGCAGCTTTACTATCAATCTGCCTGCCCTGCAATAATAAGTTTCACATCATTGTAAATTGTATTTCTATGGATCAATTAAAAATAGCGCTTCTTTCTTACGGCATGTCGGGCAAGATCTTTCATGCGCCATTCATATCCCTGCATCCCGGTTTTATATTAACAGGGGCCTGGGAAAGAAATAAGCAGCTTATCCAAAAAGATTATCCTGAAGTGTCATCATATACAACACTGGAAGCTTTATTACAGGATGATGCTGATGTGATAGTTGTAAACACGCCTACTTATACGCATTATGATTATGCAAAACAGGCTTTGCTGGCCGGTAAGCATGTTGTGGCAGAAAAAGCATTTACCACTACTGTAGCAGAGGCAAAGGAGTTAAAGGCTTTAGGCGAACAACAGGGAAAAAAGATAAGCGTGTTTCAAAACCGGCGCTGGGACAGTGATTTTAAATCCGTACAAAAAACAGTACAGGAAGGATGGCTGGGAAATATCAACGAGGCGGAATTTCATTTTGACCGTTTCAACCCCAACCTTAGCCCCAAGCAACATAAAGAAGTGCCGGGGCCAGGCTCCGGTGTGGTAAAAGACCTGGGGCCGCACCTGATAGACCAGGCCCTTTGTTTGTTTGGTATGCCACAGGCGGTATTTGCAGATATAAGGATCACCAGGGCAGGATCGCAGGTGGATGACTGGTTTGATATGCTGTTGTACTACCCATCTATGAGGGTACGGCTTAAAGCTACCTACTTTGCTAAAGAACCGATACCTTCCTATGTGCTGCATGGTACAAAAGGCTCGTTCCTGAAAGCAAGGAGTGATGTGCAGGAAGCTAATTTACTTGCAGGATTAAAGCCAAATCTGCAGGATTGGGGTACAGAACCGGAAATAGCACAGGGTTTGCTGCATACAGAAAAAGACGGCCAGATCATCTATGAAAAGATACCATCGTTCAAGGGTAATTATTTCGACTATTACGATGGCGTTTATAAAGCACTTACTGAAAACAGGCCAATGCCGGTAACTGCCGATGATGGTATTAATGTGATGCGTATCATTGATGCGGCCATAAAGAGCAATGAGCAGAAAAAAGTGGCTGAGCTGGATGTTAACAATTAATTGATAACTAAATTCGATGTTTAAACATTAATTATCGTATCTTGCACTTAAATTTAAAATTATGGCAACTAAAAAATGGGCTATAGACCCAATGCACAGCGAAGTTCATTTCAAAATAAAACACCTGATGATCACCAATGTAACGGGTAGTTTTAATATTTTCCAGGCTTCTGTAGAAACGGAAGACGAGGATTTTATGAAAGCGAAGATCAGTTTTACGGCTGATGTGGCTTCTATTGATACGGGCAACGAACAAAGGGATGGGCACCTGCAAAGCGCCGATTTCTTTGATGCAGAAAAATACCCGCAAATAAAATTTGTTGCTACCAAATATGAGAATGTAGATAATGATGGCTCGTACGATATTTACGGCGACCTTACTATAAAAGATGTTACCAAAAACATCAAGTTGAGTGTAGAGTTTGGCGGCGTTGTATCGGATGCTTACGGCAATGTAAAAGCAGGGTTCAGCATCAATGGTAAAATAAACCGTAAAGATTTTGGCCTTACCTGGAGCGCTGTTACAGAAGCAGGTGGTGTGGTGGTAAGTGATGAAGTGAAACTAATGGCAGAGATACAATTGATAGAGCAACAATAAGATTTCACGCTAAGATGCAAAGTTTACGCAAAGACGCAAAAATATTGTGGCTTTGCGTTTTTCTTTGCGACTTTGCGTGAACATTATTTTACCGACGCCGGTGTAAATATCTTTTGCATCATGGCGAATAACTGCGGGTGTTTTTCTTTGAACAGATCGGGCCTTTCAAAAAAATACTCAGCAGCTACAGCAAAGAATTCGCTTTTATTGGTATAACCGTACACATCTATATCCGACTCTCCTTCTTTTATCTTTTCCATTTCTGTATGTATCAGGTCAAGCCAGGGCAATACATATTGTTTATCCAGTAACAGTTGCGGCACTCCATCTGTTTCACCATCAGACTTATCTATTAAATGCACAAACTCGTGGATGCCGGTGTTTCTTTTATCCGTTCTGTTGCTGAAGCCAGCTTCCAGTGCAGGTTTGGATAACAACATCTTTCCTTCCATATAGCCCGTGCCTACCATACCCAGTATGTCGCGGTTATTATTCCCTTCCGATTGAAAATCCATATTGATAGCATCGGCATATATAAGCACTTCACGAAGATTAGGATATTTTGATCCCGGAAAAGCAAATACCGGGATCACAGCACTTGAAGCAACGAGTATCTTATCTGTATCACTTACCGGAGTATTAACACCGGTTATCGTAACCTCTTGCAAAAATTCTTTTACTTCATTTTCAAACCTGGCCTTGTCTGTTTTATTTAATCCCCTGAAAAAAGCCACGTTGGCATCCAGCACCACATCATTCACCAGAATAGTTTCTTCCGCGGTTTTTTGCGGTTTCTTTTTCATCATCCCAAAATAGATCACTACGCCAAGTACAATTATCAAGATCAATGCTATCATCAGTATATTTTTATTTTACGTCGAACCATATTTTAGTACTGTCATTCCAGTCGCCGTTATAATTAATAGTAAGCTCTTCACCATGCTCAATTACTCTTACTGTTTTTACAAAGATGGTATCATCATCAAAGTCCATAAAATATTCGCAATTGCTTTTATAGCTGTGATTGTATATCGGTATCAACCCCAGCGCCATGCAGCATTTATCTTTTTTCTTTCCCCATTCAAATATATAATCGTGCAGCAGCGTTTTATCAAGGTGTTCACGATCTGCTTTTTCCATTACAATAACAGGAGCAATTTCAATGACCACACCTGCCGGGATACGCTCATTCGTAAAAACGCCCCTGCCCTTTTCGGCAGTCATACCCACATGCAGGTAAGGTTTTAGCATAACATTTGATTAATACAAATTAATAGTAAATGAAGTAAATTGCCACTCCATTTAAAAGCTAAATTAACAACAAAGCACTGATGTCGCTGGAACTGGAAGAAATATCATTACAACAACGGTTTGAAGAAGCCATCGCTTCTGATGATAAACTGGTGATACAGGATTTCCTGAATCATCAGAACATCAGTGATGTGGCCGACCTGATCTATGATAACGAGGATTATGAAAGCCAGATCATTTCCCATCTTTCCATTCACCGGGCCGCCAGTGTTTTTAAGATATTAGAGCTGCCTACGCAAAAAAGGGTCATAAAAGATCTGCCATCTTTTAAAATAGCAGAACTGCTGAATGAATTACCTCCCGATGACCGTACCGACTTTTTCAGTGAATTGCCCAGTAATGCGGTAAGAGAATTGGTAAAGACATTGAACCCTGATGAAAGAAAAATTACGCTGTCGTTATTAGGCTATCCCGAAAACAGTGTTGGCCGGCTGATGACGCCTGATTATGTGTATGTGTACGAACATGATACTGTTGAGCAGGTGTTTAATACCATTCGGCATTATGCCAAAAGCAGCGAAACCATTGATGTGATCTATGTGCTTAATGATAAAGGCGAATTGCTGGATGATATAAGGATCAAGGATTTTATCATGGCCACGCCCGAAAAAAAAGTAAGCGATCTTATGGATGGCCGCTTTATTTCACTTCATGCAGAGGATGACCAGGAAATAGCCAGTGAAATATTCAGGATGAACAACAGGGTAGCATTGCCTGTAATAAGCAAAAGCAATAAATTACTGGGCATTGTTACTATTGATGACGTACTGTGGGTTGCCGAAGAAGAGTACAGTGAGGATATGCAAAAGATAGGTGGTACGCAGGCACTGGATGAGCCTTACCTGGAAATGCCGTTGTTCAAGCTTTTCAAAAAACGTATTGGCTGGCTTGTGGTATTATTCATCGGCGAAATGCTTACCGCTACTGCAATGGGCTATTTTGAAGATGAGATACAAAAAGCTGTGGTATTGGCTTTATTCATTCCATTGATCATTTCGAGCGGCGGAAATACCGGCAGCCAGGCATCTACCTTAATTATACAGGCAATGGCCATAGGCGAAATTACCATCGCCAACTGGTGGAGGGTAATAAGAAGAGAAGTGATACAGGGCCTGATGTTAGGAACCGTACTGGGCATTATAGGATTTTCAAGAGTAATTATCTGGTCGAGGATATTACCGGGTGTATATGGCGCTCATGAAATATTGATCGCTTTCACTGTTGGCTTTTCACTCATGGGCGTGGTACTTTGGGGTACATTCAGCGGTTCTATGCTTCCTATAATTTTAAAAAAATGCGGTGCCGATCCCGCAGTTTCTTCCGCGCCATTTGTGGCAACACTTGTTGACGTAACAGGTTTGATCATTTATTTTTCGGTAGCCTATCTTTTCCTGCAAGGCATTCTTTTATGATTTTTGAGCTGGCGCTCCGTATTTCATCGCTTTCAGTTTCGGCTTACGCTTTTGATAAGTAACCAGGAACAGGTTATCAAATTCCGTTTCCGGCAATTCTTTTACAGCAAAATCAGTAACCCCCAACCGGCGGATAAGCGCCGGTATGGTATTACTGTGGCCAATGATCAATATCGTTTTACCTATATCATTATGACTTTTTATTTTGTTGATAAGATCAATACCGGTTGTATCAGCAGCATAGATCAATGTATCAATACCGAGTTGTAACCTTAAACTGTCGCCGGTCATTTGGGTACGTTTATACGGCGTGGCATAAATACGGGTAATGTGTTTATCTTTCAATACCTGTAACAAATCGCCTGCCCGCTTACGGCCTGCCGGTGTAAGAACAGGATCTTTGCCGGCTTCTTTTTCGGCATGGCGCACAAAGTAAATTTTGGTTTTAGTATGTTCCAGGCCGGTTTGTGCAAATAACAGGTTCGAACTGCAGGCAAGAAAAAGGAAAATAAGGGTGTATCTCATATAAAACAGCTTATAGCCCAATTTAAGTTAATCCTGTTAAAAGCAGCTAAAATTAGAATATTAGCGTCTTTAATTGGTTACATTTTTGCTAATTTGCACGCTACTATTGGCCATAACTAATTAAAGCTCAATAACGAGTTGCGGTAACCCCAAATAGCGAAAGAATCAAAAAACAAAAACTAAAAAATTATGTGCGGAATTGTTGGATACACAGGTCCTAAAGAAGCTTACCCGATCATAATAACCGGTTTAAAAAGATTGGAGTACCGTGGCTATGACAGCACGGGGGTTGCATTGTTGAATGAAAATCTGAAAGTATATAAAAAGAAAGGCCGTGTGGCAGAACTGGAAGATGCGATCATCGGAAAAGATCTGCATGCGCATACCGGCATCGGGCATACCCGCTGGGCTACGCATGGCGAGCCGAGCGACCGCAATGCACATCCTCATCAAAGCGCCAGCGGCAAATTAGCCATGATACATAACGGTATCATTGAGAACTATGCACAGATAAAAAAGGAATTATTGAATAAAGGCTACTCCTTTACCAGCGATACCGATTCGGAAGTGCTGCTGAATTTCATTGAAGATATTAAAACGAATAATGAATGCGGACTGGAAGAAGCGGTAAGGATAGCATTGAAAAGAATCACCGGCGCTTATTGCATTTTATTGATTGATGCAGACGATCCCGGGACGATCATTGCAGCAAGAAAAGGAAGCCCGCTGGTGATAGGCGTTGGCAAAGGGGAACATTTTTTAGGATCGGATGCTTCGCCGATGCTGGAGTACACCAAAGAAGTAGTGTATGTAAATGATTATGAACTGGCCATTGTAAAACCCGATGAACTTATCTTAAAGAATTTGGGTAATGAAAAGATCACTCCATTTGTTACAAAGCTGGATATGGAACTGGCGGCTATAGAAAAAGGCGGCTACGATCATTTCATGCTGAAAGAAATTTTTGAACAGCCCAATACCATACATGATTGTTTACGCGGAAGATTGAATGCCGCTGCCGGAACGATCACTATGAAAGGTGTAGAAGATAATATGGAAGCGTTGAAAAATGCCAACCGCATTATCATCATTGCCTGCGGTACCAGCTGGCATGCGGGTTTGGTAGCTGAGTATGTTATTGAAGAATTATGCCGCATACCAGTTGAAGTGGAATATGCATCGGAGTTCCGTTACCGCAACCCTATCATTAACCCAGGCGATGTGATCATTGCCATTTCGCAAAGCGGCGAAACAGCCGATACACTGGTAGCAATAGAAAGGGCTAAACAAAATGGCGCCATTATTTTCGGTATTGTGAATGCAGTAGGGTCTTCTATTGCAAGGATCAGTAATGGCGGTGCTTATACACATGCAGGGCCTGAGATCGGCGTTGCTTCTACCAAAGCCTTTACCGGGCAGCTGGCGGTATTGAATATGATCGCATTAAAGATCGCTAAAGCCAAAGGGACCATTTCGGATGAACGCTACAGCAAGCTGCTGGTTGAGTTGGAAGAAGTACCGGAAAAAGTAGATGCCATATTGAAAAGCGCAGAAATGATGAAGACCATCGGGTTGAAATATAAAGATGCCGCCAATGCCTTGTTCCTTGGCCGCGGTTATAATTTCCCCATTGCTTTGGAAGGCGCATTAAAACTGAAAGAGATCTCTTACATACATGCAGAAGGTTACCCTGCTGCCGAAATGAAACATGGCCCCATTGCATTGGTAGATGAAAACCTTCCAGTAGTATTTGTTGCTACCAAAGATTCTTATCACGATAAGATCGTAAGCAATATACAGGAGATAAAAGCCCGCAGGGGTAAAGTGATCGCTATCGTTACCGAAGGGGATGAAATAATACCCGGGCTTGCCGATGATGTTTTTTATGTGCCTACGGCAGATGAATTGATCGCCCCGTTATTAAGCTGCATACCGTTGCAATTACTGTCGTATTATGTAGGTATTGCTAAAGGCATAGATGTTGATAAACCGAGGAACCTGGCGAAGAGTGTAACGGTGGAGTAAAGCCCCCTCCGCCCCCAAAGGGGGACTTGATTATGCAGGAGATTGAATTGTAATTTAGAATAAAAAAGGTATTGATAATTTAAACTTTAAATTTAAGTTCCCCTTTAGGGGACAGGGGTATGAATATTATTGAGAAACATCCGGTTAATGACCTTGGCTACAATTTTGTAGATAAAAAATTCCTGCCAAAAGGAAAGGATGAATATTATCTCCGCAACATTCAAAATAAAGGAAAGAAATACCGCCAGCTTACTGCTGCCGAAATAAACCTGCTGCTGCAAAACAGGAACAGCAGCAACGACTGGACCAAAGTGCTGGTATCAAAAGTATTCAACCCGGACCAGGTAAAGAATTGTAATTTTTATGGCCTGGTACGCATCGGTACGATGGAACCGATCTACCAATCTTTTCATGATTTTAAAATGCCGGCAGGCTTATACAACAGCACTATAATCAGTTGCGATATCGGTAATAATGTTTGCATTGATAATGTAAATTATCTCAGCCATTATATTTTGGCAGATGATGTAATGATCGCCAATGTAAATGAAATGACTGTTACCAGTCACGCAAAATTTGGTAACGGTATTGTAAAAGATGGCGAAGAGGAAAAGACAAGAACCGTAATCGAATTGTGCAATGAAAATGGCGGAAGAACAGTGATCCCTTTCGATGGAATGCTGCCCGGCGATGCTTATTTATGGAGCAAGTACCGGGATGACGAAGCATTGCTGGATAAATTCAAAGAATTTACGGAGAAGAAATTTGATCGCCAGCGTGGGCATTACGGACAGATAGGCAACAGAACCGTAATAAAGAATTGCGGTATTATTAAAGATGTGAACATTGGCAGTGATGCCTATTTTAAAGGGGCCAATAAATTAAAGAACCTAACGGTTAACAGTGACAGCAGGCGTAAAACACAGATCGGCGAAGGCTGTGAACTGGTGAACGGAATTGTTGGCTATGGATGCCGTATCTTTTATGGTGTAAAAGCAGTACGCTTTATCCTCGCTTCTCACTCACAATTAAAATACGGCGCAAGGCTTATTAATTCATACCTTGGCAACAACTCTACCATTTCCTGCTGCGAAGTATTGAACTCATTGATCTTTCCGGCGCATGAACAACACCATAATAATTCTTTTTTATGCGCCGCACTTATCATGGGGCAAAGCAATGTAGCCGCAGGCGCTACTATTGGCAGCAACCACAACAGCCGCAGCCCCGATGGTGAAATAGTGGCCGGACGTGGCTTTTGGCCGGGCCTGTGTGTAAGCTTAAAACACAATTCCAAATTTGCTTCGTTCAGTATCATTGCCAAAGGAGATTTTCCGGCAGAACTTAACATACCTGTTCCATTCAGTTTGATCAGCAATGATATTTCCAATGATAAGCTGGTGGTAATGCCGGGTTATTGGTTCATGTACAATATGTATGCGCTGGCACGCAATGCGTGGAAATATGTGGATCGTGACAGGCGTACCGAAAAGATACAGCATATTGATTATGATTTTTTGGCGCCGGATACCATCAACGAAATATTTGATTCCTTGAAGCTGCTGGAAAAATTAAGCCCTGATGAAAACGGTACTGCAACAGTAACTGGCTGGGAAAACACCAAACGTATAACGCAGGTGATCAAAGTACCACAGGCTATAACAATATTTAAAGAATTGGTACAGTATTATGGTACGATCGAAATATTCGATCATTTACAAAAAAATAAATTTGCTGATTTTGATACGCTGAAGAAAACATTATCAGCAAAGATACAGCGCAGCGAGTGGCTGAATATTGGCGGGCAGTTGATACAGAAAGAAGAAATAGCTAAAGCAAAACGAAACATCAAGGCCGGAAAATTAAAAAGCTGGGATGATATGCACAGCTTTTATAAAGAAGAAGGCGCTGCATATACTGCTGATAAATTAAGCCATGCTTACACCTCTCTGCTGGAGATATTGAACATCACTCCAAAACAATTCACCCCTGCCCTCTTCAAACAATTATTGCAGCAGGCATTGGATACCAGGGAATGGATGTGCAAAGCCATTTACGATTCCCGTGCAAAGGACTATAGCAGCCCGTTCCGGAAAATGATATACGATACCAATGAAGAGATGAACAAAGTACTGGGCAGGCTGGAAGACAACAGCTTTATACAGCAGCAGCTGAAGGAACTGGATGAAATGAAAAAACAAGTAAAAGCAGTGATCAAAAAAATGGGCCTCTAAGCCGGCGTTAATCTTAATTACATGAAACAAGTTATCCTCAGTATATTTTTTGCCGGTATTTTATTTTCTGCAAAAAGCCAGCAAACGCTTGCGCAAATAAAAAAAGAGCTGGAAACCACTCCTGATCCTATCGGTTATGTAAAATATAAACTGAAGAAAAAATACCAGATCGATTCAGTGTCTGTAATAAGTACCGTTTCTTTCCTGGGCAAAGCCGATAGCCTGGCTTATAATGGCAAGGTGGGAAAAGTGTATGGCCCTTTCAAAAAAGACAATATTCTTGTGAAGATATTGGCAAAAGCGCCCAATACTTTTTATCACGTAAACCATATCCTGCTCGACACTTCTGTTTACAGCGTACGTTTTGCTACCAGCCTTGCTGATAGTATCATGGGCAAAATAAAGAACGGCACGGCTACATTTGCTTCAATGGCCAGAACGTACAGCAGCGATAATGAATCTGCTGTAAAAGGCGGCGACCTCGGTTGGTTTGTTCGCGGAGTAATGCTGCAGCAAATGGATGCCCAATTGGCAAAACGTAAAAAAGGCGATATATTTACGGTATGGACAGCTGCCGGCCTGCATATTGTGATGATCACCGATGATCCTAAAAAAGATACCGGCTATGCCCTTTTATTAAGAGTACTTTTATAATTCCTTTTTATGGCTGATCAACTAAATGAATTTACCAATGAAAATGGTTGCCCTAAATGCGGCAGCCCGTTTGTAGAAAAAGTAAGATATACCTGGTGGGGAGGTGTGCTGGGGCCCAAACTGCTGAACCATACCAAGTGTGCAGAATGTAAATACACCTTCAACAGTAAAACGAGGGAATCAAACACCAAAGGCATAATCATCTATTCCATTATACTTTTTGCAATAGCTTTTGGTATCTTCTTTATGTTGAGAAGATAATAACGATCTTCATTAACTTTTTACAGTAATAAAACAATACCGGGATGATAACATCCCGGTATTGTTATCGTATCAGGTCAATGATACTGCCCGCTTATTGCTTCGCCGGTGCGACCACCGGTAAAACCCTTCCACGATCAAGGGGAAGATAAGCAGTGTTAATATAGTAGAGCTCATCAACCCGCCTATTACTACAATGGCCAAAGGCTTTTGCGTTTCACTGCCGATACCGGTAGAAACAGCAGCGGGCAATAACCCGATAGCTGCCATCAATGCCGTCATTATTACCGGCCTCACCCTCGATTGCACGCCATTGCGTATGGCCTGTACCAGTGGTATCTTCTGGTGAAGGTTCTGTTTAAAAACAGCGATCAGTATCACACCGTTCTGTATACAGATGCCAAACAATGCAATAAAACCAATACCTGCAGAAATACTGAAGATCATATTGGTGATATGCAATGCAAGAATACCGCCCATGATTGCAAACGGAACATTCAACAGCACAAGCCCTGCATCAAGTATATTACCAAAGCTTATGAACAACAATAAAAAGATCAGTACCAAAACAACCGGCACCACCTGCGACAGCTTTGCCTGCGCTCTCACCTGGTTCTCAAATTCACCTGCCCAGTCGATGCTAAATCCTTTGTTCAGTTTTATTTGTTTGTTCACCTTATCCTGCGCTTCTGCAATAGTGCTGCCCATATCTCTTTCCCGTATCGAGAATTTTATAGCAATGAACCGTGTGTTCTTATCACGGTAAATGAATGCCGGGCCTGTCAATGTTTTTATATCAGCGATCTCTTTCAAGGGAATCTTTGATCCGTGAATAGTAGGCACACGGAGATCGGCGATGGCTGCTTCATTATTACGATACGCTTCTGGATAACGTATCCTGATATCGAACTTGCGTTCATCCTGGTAAAATGTAGAAGCCGATTTTCCACCGATAGCCATCTCTATCACCGAGTTGGCATCAGCGGTAGTAACACCGTATTGCCCCATCTTCTGTTCATCCAGCAATATGCTCAATTCCGGCTGCCCGATATTGCGCATGATACCCAGGTCTTTTATACCTCTAACCGTTCCCAGTACAGTATACACACTGTCAGCAAGTTTATCCAGTTGCTGCAGGTCGTTGCCATATATTTTCACTGCAAGATCGGCATTGATGCCTGCTACTGCTTCTGCTACATTATCAATGATAGGCTGCGAATAATTATAAACCACACCGGGATATTTACTTAATTTTTCATCCATCTCATTGATGAGTTCTTCCTTGCTGATATTTCTTTTCCATTTTGCTTTGGGCTTTAAGTTTACCTGGCACTGTACATAATAAAAACCCGAAGGATCGGTACCGTCATTGCTCCTGCCTGTTTGCGACAACACGCCATCTACTTCATCAAAGCTGTTCAGTATCTTCCTGAAATCATGCACAAAATTTACCGACTGCGTGAGCGAGCTGCTCATCGGCAGCTTGGCTTCTACCCACAATGCACCTTCATTCAATTCGGGCAGGAATTCGCTGCCGAGGAATTTAAAAGAGAATAACGTAACAGCAAGTGCAGTGAATGCTACCAGCAGGCTTATCTTTTTATTTGCCATTGTAAATGACAATCCTGCTTTGATGATGCGGTTAAAGAAATTCACCACAGGGTTATTCCGTTCCCTTGCATTTTTAGCAAGCAGTATGCTGGTAAGTACAGGCACCAATGTAAGGGTAAACAACAGTGCGCCTAAAAGCGCAAAGCTTAATGTCCATGCCAGCGGCGAGAACATTTTCCCTTCTACTTTTTCAAAAGCGAAGATGGGTATAAGACTGGTGATGATGATGATCTTTGCAAAGAAGATAGCCTTGGCCAATGAGAACCCATTTTTACGAATGATACTCAGCTTTGCCATCTTCCTGTATTTTTCCATACCTACTTTCTGCGCCTGGTGCGCAAGCACAACAAAGAGGCCTTCTACCATCACTACTGCACCATCAATGATGATCCCGAAATCGATAGCGCCCATAGAAAGCAGGTTGGCACTCATGCCTTTTAATTTCAGGCAGATGAAAGCAAACAATAATGCCAGGGGAATAATAATGGATACGATAAGCGTAGTACGCCAGTCGAACATGAATATGAACACGATGATCGTTACAAGCAGGATGCCTTCTATCAAATTATGGCTGATGGTTTCTGTACAAAAATCCATCAGGTTATCACGATCATAAAACGGAATGATCTTAACATCGGGAGGTAATATCTTATCGTTCAGCTCAGCGATCTTGTCTTTCACTTTCGCTAATACTTCCCGCGGGTCTTCGCCTTTGCGCATTACTACTATACCTTCTACCACATCATCATCGTTATCAAGTCCTGCCTGCCCTACCCGGGGAAAATGACTGGGTGTTACTGTGGCCACATTCTTTACCAGTATGGGAGTGCCGTTGATATTATCTACTATGATGTTCTCGATGTCCTTGATATTGTCGAGCAAACCGATACCTCTTACTACATAGGCCTGCCCGTTCTTTTCAATCACATCGCCGCCAACATTGATATTGCTTTTGGATACTGCTGTGTACACTTCCAGCGGTGTTATATCGTACCGCGACAGCATTACAGGATCAACAGTTATCTCGTAGGTTCTTTCTGCACCACCAAAAACGGTAAGATCAGCAACGCCCGGTATACTTCTCAGTTGACGGTCTATCACCCAGTTCTGTATCGTATTCAATTCTATCGAATTCCTTTCTTTCGATCGCAGCGTATAGCGGTAGATCTCTCCTGTTGGCCCGAAAGGCGGCTGTACATCAGGCTCCACGCCTTCGGGCAGGTTCACATTCCGCAACAGATTGTTTACCTGCTGCCGTGCAAAAAAATCATCCACACCATCATCAAAAATGATCTTGGTAACCGAAAGACCGAACATGGATATGGAACGCAGCGTTGATTTTTTCTGAACAGCATTCATGGCCACTTCAATAGGCACCGTTACAAATCTTTCTATTTCTTCTGCGCTTCGGCCATTCCATTGCGTTACAATGATGATCTGTGTATTGGTAACGTCCGGAAATGCTTCCAGTGGTGTTTTGATATAGCTCCATATACCTCCTGCTATTATCAGCACCGTCATAAAAAATACAAAGGCCCTGTTCTTTAACGAGAAAGAAACAATGCCCGAAATAAATTTATTCATAAAACGATTTTAGAGTGATAAAGAGTTAATCATTGATAGCATCGTACACGAGCAATTGGTATTTCGTAATGATGCGATCGCCCGGCGCCAGCCCGTTTTTTATATAAGCCGTATCGCCGATCGTTTCGTAAGGCTCTATCTCCCTGGTTTGTATGTTGCATTTATCGTTGTAGATCATTACGTAGTTGCGGTTCTTGTCGAATATCACCGATTCGGCCGGGATAGCCGGTAAGCGGGTGCTGCCATCATTGTAATGAATATTTATCTGCGCATACATTTCGGGCTTCAGCAGGTTTTCGGTATTCGGTATCCTTATCCTCACTTTCATTACCCTGCTTTGCGGATCAAGAATGGAGAAGATGCGGTCAACTTTTCCTGTGAATACTTTACCGGGATAAGCTATCGATCTTATCTCTGCATCATAGCCCAGCTTTATCCTGGCAATATCGCTTTCAAAAACATTGGCCATTACCCACACTTCTTCCAGGTTGGCTATTACAAAAAAAGGCTGGCTGCCATCTGCCTTATACTGCATTTGCTCGGTGGCATTCTTTTCGATGATATACCCGCTTATCGGAGCAGTGATCACCTGTATGGCATTGGGTTTTGCGCCATATACTTTGGCTGTTTGCAGACTCCGCTCCAGGTCGGCCTTTGCTTTTTCCAGGTCAGTTTCAGCTGCTACAACATCTTTATCGGTGGCAAGGCCTGCATCACGCATGGTTTTGGCAGAACTGAGATTCTTCTCACTGATGGTAACCGTAGATCGTGCAGCAGTTTCCTGGCTTTGATAGTCGGCTATCTCTGCACTGTGTATCACTGCAAGGGTTTGTCCTTTGGTAACATAATCGCCTAACTGTACTTTCATTTGTTCTACCACACCATTCACTACTGGAAATACCTTCACCCATTTATCTTCATTCGCTTCGATCTTACCCGATAAAGCGATCACATTATTTACCGGCGACAACTGCACAGTGGCCAGCGTTATCTTTTGCTGCATGGTATCAGACAGGCAGAATTTTTCATTGGCAGGCGGCGCTTCTGTATTTTGTTTACAACTGTATATACTTAAAGCGGTTAAAATAACCGCTGTGTAAATTGATATCTTGTTCATAAAAAGAGTTAATTATTAATAATGGTTTTTCCTACAGCAAACTGCAGGGCTTCTATAGCCTGCATCTTGTCGTTATACAGCTGGTTGAACTGCAGCACGTTGTTCTTATAGGCTTCACTGAAATCGCAGAATTCGATGAGGCTTATATTCTTCTGTTTGAAATTATCCGTTACGCCCTGCATCAGTTTTTCAGATTGGCTGATGAACGTGCCATCCATCGATCGTAATAGCCTGTCCACTTCTGCCAGTTTGCAATACGCTTTCTGTACATCATTCTGTACCACATCTTTCATGGATTCTGTTTCTATCCTGTTTTGTTCTATGCTTAGTTTTGCCGAACGGATATTGCCTTCATTGCGCTTAAAGAAAGGAAGGTCGAAAGCAACGGTAAAAAAAGTAGCGTTATCTACAAAGCTTCCGCGTTTATCAAATTCAGCGCCTACGGTAATATCTGTTTTTGCCAATGCTTTTTGTAAAACATAGTTTTGTTTACTCAGCAAGAGATTGCAGTTGGCTGCCTTCAGGTCGTAACGATTAGCATAAGCGGTATCGAGCAATACATCCAGTGCAGGCAATGTAGCTGATCTGAACAGGTCATCATCAGTGGAGAGGGGCATGATGAACGTTGTATTATTGCGCAACAGTAATTGCAGGCTGGCTTCGCTTTCATTCAACTCGCTTACCAGGTTAGATCGTTCTGCCTGCAACGAATACAATAGCGAGCGTATCCTCAGTACATCTTTCAATGAAACAACACCGCTTGCTTCCAGCCCGTTGTACGACTGAGATAATTTACTCACTGAATAGACCTGGCTGTCGTAATAACTGATCGACCGCCGCAGATAAAGACAATTGTAAAACTCACTTCTTAATGTATAACGGAGTGTGCGCAGCAGGTCGTAAAAATTTGCTTCGGATAAGGATACATTCGTTTCGGCCAGTTTGATCTCTTTATTTCTTTTGCCCGCAAGCCTTATCAGTTGCTGAACACCGATATCGTATTGTCCTGTACGGTTACTTACATCAAGTACTTTATTCAGTGACGGATTGTACAGGTTGCCCGTAAGGCTCAACTGTGGATTGATATGCAGCCTGGCCTGTATCACCTGAGCTTTGGCAATATCTATATTATATCTTCCGGCCAGCAGGGAAAGATTGTTTTGTATAAATTGTTTTTCCGCTTCGGGCAATGTAACACGCAATGTATCCTGCGCCTGTAACGTACAGGTACAGCACATTGCGCTTATACCCAGGAAGCAGATCAGCTTCATGGTATTAGCTTTCATGAATCATAACTTTAAGAAGATTATTGAATAGCTGCCTGTGCTATGATATACAACACAGCAGCACAACAGCAGCTGAGCTGTTGTTAGTAATAGTTACAATAAAATATAGTTAAACTGATTCCGGTGGAGGAGTGAGTATATCGTATACCAGCAACTGGAGCTTGGCAGTTTTGTATTCAGAGAAAGTATGTTTTTGTACCGGTACAAAATCTTCTCTTTCTATAAGTATGTATTGCTGTTCAAAGTTGTAATCGAATGCCTTTACCAGGTGAAAATTTTGCCCGCTGTCATCATCTTCATCATCGGGTGTTTTATCTACACCCAATTGAACAGCAATGAATTCCAATACAGAGTTAATATCATCTACCTGCTGGCCGTCTTTAGTATACACATCATTTTCCTGCACCTGCGGCAGAAACATAGAGCCGTTGATATGGGCCAAAAGCAGTATGAAAGTAAAAAGGCGTTTCACCTGCGCAAAAGTATAAAGCCCGTGTATAGAAAACCAGCAGAACCTTATCTTTTAACATCTCGTTAGCGGAGGAAATACTGCACCGCCAGTTCATATCCCTCAAGGCCAAGGCCACTGATAACGCCTTTTGCTTTACCGGATACGTGAGATAGCTTTCTGAACTCTTCTCTTCCGAAAATATTGGAGATATGCACTTCAATGACCGGCGCCTTGATCGCAGCAATGGCATCGCCGATAGCAACAGAAGTATGCGTGTATCCTCCAGGGTTAAATATGATACCATCAACATCAAAACCTACCCGCTGTATCTCATCGATCAATTCACCTTCTATATTACTTTGGTAAAATGAAAATGTTACTGCCGGAAAATCAAGCTTTAACTTTTCAGAAAAAGATTCAAATGATTCTCCGCCATAGATATCAACTTCCCTTTTACCCAGCAGGTTCAGGTTGGGACCATTTATAATTGCGATCTTCATACTGCGAAAGTAGGGAAGATTTCACGCAAAGGCGCAACGAAAACACAAAGTATTTTGTGTGTTGATGTATTTTACCGGCTTTACGTAAAGTTATTTTGCTATCACCCCTTTATCGATCATATCCTGCACTAATGTTTTACTGAATCCCCCGGCAAGATCGGCTGCCGAATTGGGATCAAATGATTTTGCCTGTGCGGAGTATAATAATTTGTCGCCTTTGGTTCTGTACAGATCTGCCTCCAGTGTATAATTTGTAGTAGTGCTGTAATACCCGGGATTATAAACACGATCATACAGAACAGAATAATTACCATACCACCTGTTACGCACAACAGCATAAGGTGTGCTGGATATATAGCCGGGTGTATAGCTTCTTTCCTGGTTCTTGTCGAGCAGTGTAATAATTACTACACCATCGAAACCATTATCATTTACCATTTTTACAGCAGCATCTTCATCCAGCGTACGAAAAGATTTCGGGCCATACTGGCGGGTAGAAGTTTCCACATTTATGCCTTTATCCTGTAGCCTTTTTGCTACGGAGTTTTCTATTGTTTCCCGTAACTCCCTGTCTTTGTTGCCGGTAAGTCCCAGTACCAGTATCTTATTATATTTTTCCATTGATTTGGTTGCAGCAGGTGCCTTCCAGGAAGAAATAAGCTGAGTGTTGTTGCAGGATACCCCTGTGATCAGTAGTATCAGTGCTAATATCTTTTTCATATCCCTGGGAGGTTCTAAAATGATGCCACAGTGGATTTAGGATTTCGGATTTGTGATCTTAGATTTGGGATTTTAGATTTTGAAGGTTTCACGCAAAGATGCTAAGATGCAAAGAACACAAAAGGTCCTTAGCGCAACGTTGCGCCTTTACGTCTCTGCAGTAAAAATTTCAGGTATGATAGGTAATCTTGCATATAGAACATGAAAATGTACAGGTTACTTGTTTAAACCCGTAAGCCAGTTGTTTAAACTCATAAGTTTGTTGCTAAAGTTCGCAAGTTAATTGTGTTAACTCACATGTTAGTTGTTTAAATTCACAAACCTGTTATTTGAGTTAGTAAGTTAGTTGTTTGAATTCGTAACTGTGTAATTTAAGTTCGTAGATTAGTTATTAAAACTAACAGGTTTGTTGTTTCATCTCGTAAGTTAGTTGCTTAAACTCGCAAGTTAATTGTATTAACTCAAAGGTTAGTTGTTTGAACTCGTGGGTTAGTTGTTTAAACTCGCAATTGTGTAGTTTAAGTTCGTAGGTAAGAAGCTATGTTTCCACGATGTACTTCATGTATATTTATTATTCGCTATTGATTATTAGGTATTAATTACCGGGAATTAGTTAAAAGCATGCACCATCTTTAGCGAATCTCTGCGCCTCCGCATCTTTGCGGTGAAAAAAATTACGAAAGATTTTTATTGATCGATTCTATGAACTCATCGAAAAGATAGCGGCTGTCGTGCGGGCCGGGGGTAGCTTCAGGATGGTATTGCACCGAGAACGCTGGCCTGTCTTTCATGCGTATCCCCTCAATACTGTCATCATTAAGATTAACATGGGTGATCTCGATATTATCATTTGCTTTCACCGCTTTAGGATCTACACCAAAGCCATGATTTTGTGTAGTGATCTCGCTTTTGCCGCTGATGATATTTTTAACCGGGTGGTTCAATCCCCTGTGGCCATGATGCATTTTAAAAGTAGGGATATCGTTAGCCAGTGCCAGTAACTGGTGACCAAGACAAATTCCGAAAAGAGGTTTATTATCTGCGAGTATCTGCTTTACTGTTTTTACTGCATAGTCCATTGGCGCAGGGTCGCCAGGACCATTGCTGATGAAATAACCATGCGGTTTAAATTCTTCCAGTGTTTCGTAAGGCGTTTTAGCATTATGCACTTTTACATAAGCGCCTCTTTCTACCAGGCAGTTGAGGATATTTTTCTTTATCCCAAAATCCAGTACTGCTACTCTTACATTGCTTTCCGGATCGCCAAGATAATATGAATCAGTGGTACTTACTACGGAAGCCAGTTCCAGGCCATCCATATCAGGCACCTTATCCAGTTCTTTTTTCAGCTGTTCTATATCAGTGTGATCAGAAGAGATGATGCAATTCATCGCACCTTTAGTACGAATATGTTCTACCAGCGCCCTGGTATCAATATCATCGATAGCTACCACACCCTGCTTTTCAAAATATTCCTGCAGGGAAGCATCACCCATAAAGCGACTGTATTTTTCTTCCAGGTTGCGCCCTATAACTGCTTTTACTTTCACGCTGTCGCTCTCCACATCAGCAGCTTTTACGCCATAGTTGCCAATGTGTACATTGTTCATGATGAGTACCTGGCCATAATAACTGGGATCGGTAAATACTTCCTGGTAGCCGGTCATACCGGTGTTGAAACATATTTCACCTGTTGCGGTACCTTTTTTACCAAAAGCCTTACCGTGAAAAACAGTGCCGTCCTGTAAAATTAAAACTGCGGGAGATGATGAACCAGATAGTGCCATTCGAGAAACGTTTTGCAAAGAAACGCAATCAGCAGCTTATTTCGCCATAAAATTTTTCACAATCTTAATTTTTGATCTTTAAACCACTGGCAGCACGAATGAGCACGAATATATTTATTCCTGTAATTAGTGTAATCCGTATAACCTGTGGCAAAAATATCTTTATTCTAACGCTCTGCTGCTACCTTTCCGGCGCTTTCTATTTTTATCAGCCCAACACCCTGTTGATAATAATCTGTTTCGTCAACGGCCCCTTCACCGGCATTGTCTTTTCTTGATATTACCAGGCATTTTGCTTTTTTGCCTTTGTACGTATTATCTATCACCCGGGCAGATAAAGTATATTCCTCGTCATACATTTTTACCGGCCAGCTGATCGTTTGACCTGCAACAGGCGGGATCTTCGCCATGAATATCTGCCCGCCGATCATCTGCTGGTTCTCTTTCAGCAAACTGCTTTGGTAATAAGAGGCAAAACGTGCATTACCGTCAACCATACTTAATATGTATACAGATGCTGATAAATATTTGGGCTCACTGGCGATACCAAAATGCTGTGTATAAGAATAGGGATTGGCCCAGAGCACACTGGATTCCATTTTTTGATACACGATGCGGTAGCGTATCTTTCTATCGGGACTGTAGAGATAAAAAGAATCGCTTTGCAATGGCGTTATAAAATCTGTTATGGTATAAGGCAGGCTCCACTTAGCTGCAGGGGCTATCTGCTTTTCAGCCGGTTTATTGGCAACAGGTGGTGTTGGTACAACCGGCGCCTTTTTTTCTGCGGGTTTCGCTTCGCTTTTTTCTTGCGCCACCGGTAAATAGTTCTTGCAGGCATAAATATCTGCGCCGTTTGTAGTAATGGCTACCAGTTCAGTTCCAAAGGCTGCATATCCCAGCTTAAAATAAAAATTGCCCTGCGCTGCAAAACCATTTTGCTTCCCTTGCTGGTCTATCATGGTGAAACCGGCAGGATTTTTTATAATGACGTTCTTGCTATCTGGCGTAAAAGCAGCTGCACTGATATCATTTCCTTTATAGTTCAGCGCCTGTTTGCCTGTTGCTGCATCATAATCCCACAATGCATCGTTGGTATAATAAAGATATTTATTCCCGTCTTTATTCACTTCCCTTCCGTCTACCAGCGTTGCTGCAGTTATCGTATTTGTTTTCACTGCTTCTGCTTTCTTTGAGAAAATGCTTATCTCATCTTCAGTGCTCTTTACTAAATTAAAATGATCGTTGATCGCATCGTACCAGGCATACGCATAAGAATCGTAATCATCCAGTTGTACACTGTCTTTTAATTGCCCGGTGGAAGTGTAGATGCGCACTGCATCATCCCCAAAGACATATAACAATACAGGATCTTTTTTAAGCAGGCTCCTGTTCTTCGTAAAAGCAATTTCTCCATCGGCAGAGCAGGTGAATATTTTTTTAAAGCCATTTCGTACATCAAAGCATTCAGGATTGCCGCTTTTATATTTCAGGGCCACCAGGCTTTCATCTTCGTTCCATATGATCGTATACGGCCTTGAAGGTAATTTGCCGCTCGATAAAAGCCTGCCGTCTGCAACATTTACCAGGTCGTATGCTGTTGCATCGTCTGTGCCTATGAATGTTGCCATGATCATGGTGCCGTTGGGCGACAGGTTGATCTCACCGAGAGTGTATCCTGCCTTATCCCTGGAAGGAAAATTCATATGGCGTATCGGGTTCTGGGCCAGGAGGCTGAAAGGCAGTAATAAAACAAATAAGAACAGGTATTTCATGTGCCGGTAATTTCTTTTAAAACTAATTCTTTATGCCAGTTCCGGCAATACCTGCCGTACGGTATTTTATATAAAAAAAGCCCCGGCAAATACCGGGGCTTTATATGATCAATCAATTGATGATTATGCTTTTTCTTCTGTTGCTTCTGCTTCACCAGCTTCTTCAGCTTTGGTTTCTGCAACTTCTTCAGTAGCTGGGGTTGCTTTCTTTTTAGCACCGCCTGCACGACGCGTTTTCTTAGCCGGTTCTGCAGCCACCGCTTTAGCAACACCTTTACCGTATATTTCGTTAAAGTCAACCAGTTCTATCATAGCCATTTCAGCGTTATCACCTACACGGGCACCTAATTTGATGATGCGTGTATATCCACCCGGGCGGCTGGCCACTTTTGGACCAACTGTAGTGAATAACTCTTTAACAGCAGCTTTATCATTCAGGTAGCTGAACACAATACGGTGATTGTGCATGATCGCTTCTTTGCTTGATGTAGCTTTTGTTTTGGTAATGATCGGCTCAATGTAAGTACGTAAAGCCTTTGCTTTAGCCAATGTGGTAGTGATCCTTTTGTAAGTGATCAGCTGGCAACCTAAATTCATCAGTAACGCTTTCCTGTGAGAAGCTGTTCTGCTGAGGCTGTTGTTTTTGTTTCCGTGACGCATGACATTTGTGTTTTAAAATTTCCTCTGCACCGTGTCAGGATTTGCAGAGTACTTCTGTTATAAAAGCTCCGGTTCCCCTTTAGGGGCGGAGGGGTTTATTCATCATCCAGTTTCAGCTTGCTCAGGTCCATTCCAAAGCTAAGGCCTCTTTCATGTAATACCTGTTCAATTTCGCTCAGTGATTTCTGACCGAAGTTCCTGAACTTCATCAGGTCTTCCTGTTCGTATTGAACCAGTTCGCTCAATGAATTGATCTTAGCTGCTTTTAAGCAATTGAAAGCACGTACAGACAGATCAAGATCTTCCAGCGGTGTTTTCAATATCTTACGCAGTTGTAAGGTTTGTTCATCAACCAGATCTTCTTTCTTTTCTTCCTTATTATCGAAAGTGATGTTCTCATCAGTGATGATCATCAAATGCTGAATAAGGATACGGCTTGCTTGTTTTACTGCTTCTTCAGGATGAATGGTACCATCAGTAACTACATCCATGATCAGTTTTTCAAAATCCGTACGTTGTTCCACACGGGTATTTTCGATAGCGTACCTAACATTCTTTATCGGAGTGTAAATAGCATCTACAGGAATATAACCGAAGTGTGAGCTCTTTTCTTTATTTTCTTCAGCAGGTACATAACCACGGCCTTTACCGATAGTTATTTCGATATCCAGCTTGGCGCTGTTATCCATTGTGCAGATCAGCAGTTCAGGGTTCATCACTTCAAAAGAAGGAGAAGCCTCGCCGATCATACCTGCAGTGAATTCAGTTTTGTTCTTGATAGAAAGTGTCACTTTTTCAGTGCCAACTTCATGATCAACTTTTCTTTTGATACGAACCTGCTTAAGGTTCAGGATTATTTCAGTAACGTCTTCAGTGATACCTTTCAAGGTTGCAAATTCATGATCTGCACCTACGATATTGATACCGATGATAGCATAACCTTCCAAAGAATTCAATAACACCCTGCGCAAAGCGTTACCGATAGTTACACCATAACCTGGTTCCAGCGGACGGAATTCGAAGTTGGCTTCAAATTCAGTTGCTTTCTGAAGAACGATCTTATCTGGTTTAACAAAATTTAAAATGGCCATTTATTTTGTTGTTTTAATTTAAAAATTTGTTGACCGGCTTTAGTACATATCCCAACTCCGGTTGTGTCACTCACTTGTACTGCATCGCTTCGGTCAACTAAAAACAGTAAACCGAAAACAGTAAACATTACTTGCTGTACAATTCCACGATCAGTTGTTCCTTGATATTTTCAGGAACACTTTCTCTTTCAGGATAAGCGATGAAAGTACCTTTCAGTTCGCTTTCTGTCCAGTCAAGCCAGTTGAACTTAGCGTTCTTGCCGCGTAAGTTGCTGGTGATAGCAGTATTGGCTGCACTTTTATTTTTCAGGCCAATAACATCGCCTGGTTTGCAGCTGTAAGAAGGTACGTTCAGTACTTCACCATTAACAGTGATGTGCTTGTGCGATACCAACTGGCGTGCAGCCTGGCGGCTTGGCGCTACGCCCATGCGGAAAACAGTGTTGTCCAAACGGGCTTCTAATAATTTAATAAGATTTTCACCGGTAACGCCTTTTCTGCGGGCAGCTTCATCAAATGTTCTGCGGAATTGTTTTTCCAGCAAACCATAAGTGTATTTTGCCTTTTGTTTTTCTCTCAACTGCAATGCGTACTCACCAAGCGTTTTACGCTTACGTGTAGCACCGTGCATACCTGGAGGGTTACTGTTCTTAGTTAACCATTTACCATTACCGGTAATTGGCTCTCCGAAGATCCTGGAGATTTTTGTTTTGGGGCCTGTGTAACGTGCCATAATTGTGTTGATGGTCTTTTAGTGACGATGCATCATTATAAAGACCTTTTAAAATGAATAATGCACCCGTGATTAATTATTTAATATCGAATATTGTTGATTTAATATTTCTTTTATTTCTAGCAGATTTTCCAATCTGAAAAAATATCAGATATTAAATCTGAAATATTACTTCTTATACTCTTCTCTTCTTTGGAGGACGGCAACCATTGTGCGGCAGCGGCGTAACGTCTTTGATCATCGCTACTTCGATACCGTTTTGAGATAAAGAACGGATAGCGCCTTCACGGCCCGATCCTGGTCCTTTTACATAAACGTCAACTCTTTTTAAACCTGCATCCAATGCTACTTTAGCTGCATCAGCCGCTGCCATCTGAGCTGCATAAGGTGTATTCTTCTTAGAACCCTTAAAGCCCATTTTACCGGCAGAAGACCATGAAATAACCTGGCCGTTCTTGTTGGTTAAACTGATGATGATGTTGTTGAAACTTGCAACGATGTGTGCATCTCCGTAACTGTCAACTTTTACTACTCTTTTTTTTGCAGCTGCTTTTGCGCCGCCTTGTGCTTTTGCCATAATTTTTTTAAAATAGGTAATCTTTAACAATGTTTATCCCCCAATTTATCGGGGACCGAACCAACCCTCCTGCCGGCTTAAGCGATCTGGTGTTGTGTTCAAAAAATACAAGCCTATGTAAAGTGCGAATGTGCACATTATACAATGTGCACATTTCAATTACTTCTTAGCTACTTTCTTCTTACCGGCAACTGTCTTACGCTTACCTTTTCTTGTACGGCTGTTGGTACGTGTACGCTGACCACGAACCGGCAAACCTTTACGGTGACGAAGACCGCGGTAGCAGGCGATATCCAGCAAACGCTTGATATTCATCTGTGTTTCACTGCGCAATGCACCTTCCGTTTTGAATTCGTTGTTGATCACATTACGGATAGCAGTTTGCTCATCATCATTCCACTGGTTCACTTTCTTATTATGGTCGATACCTGCTTTGTCAAGAATATACTGGGCAGTTGAACGACCAATACCGTAAATGTAAGTAAGGCCTACTTCGCCTCTTTTATTTTTTGGTAAATCTATACCGGCAATACGAGCCATATTTTATTTAATATTTAATATTTAATATTGAGTTATTGATTTTAGGCGGGCTTGTAAATATTACTTATACAATCTTACCTATTCAATCCTTATCCTTGCTTTTGCTTAAAACGAGGATTCTTTTTGTTAATCACATACAGCCTTCCTTTCCTTCTCACGATCTTGCATTCTGCGCTGCGTTTTTTAATAGAAGCTCTTACCTTCATGTTGTTTGTTTTACTAATTACTTAATACTTATTACTTAACTATTTATATCTAAAGATAATTCTGCCCCTTGTCAGGTCATAAGGGCTCATTTCCACACCTACTTTATCACCTGGTAAAATACGGATATAGTGCATCCTCATTTTTCCTGAAATAGTAGCCAATATTTCGTGGCCATTTTCTAATTTCACCTTGAACATAGCATTGCTTAGCGCTTCAACTATTGTTCCGTCTTGTTTAATGAGTGCCTGTTTAGCCATAAATTTGGGAGCGCAAAGATAAGAGTATTTATTTAATTATAGTAATAATTCAAACTAATTTACCAACAAAAACGGCCATTTTTACCCATTTTAGCACCAATTCATCCATTTTTCCGGCGATTCTTAACTGAAAAAGAGTGGGTAAAACCGGATTTCCTTACTTCAGCCCCAAAAATACTCTATACTTCTTATAATAAAAAACTCAACTATAATAGCTGAGTTTTTTATGTTTTTCACGGGCTTAATTCATTATTGCTGCCCATTTCCCAGGTTCACCCGGTTCTGCTCGTCCTGCGATGCGGCATTGCGGCGGCGTGACTGCTGCTGCATGGTCTTGCCAAAACGGTAGTTGAACGTAATAATATAGCGCCTGTTATCCCATTTACTCCGTATTTGGGTGCTGAGGTTGTCCAGGTCGGTATAGCCACTGAATTTCTGTATCCAGAACGGATCCCTCACATTTACCCGGATCGTGCCCTTATTTTTCAGCACCTGTTTGCCTGCTCCAAAAGAAAATACCCCCATCGGCTTACCTATAATGACACCGCTTACCAGGTTCTTGCTTTGATAAAAACCACTTATTTCACCTGTCCATCCTTTTTTGAAAACGAACTGGTTGCTTACATTGGCCATAAAAGTAGAGGCCGATACGTCTATCTTCTCATTTTCCCCGTTGTTCAGCAAAAAACCTTTGTAGTGATTGTTGTAAATATTAGAAAAGATATTGGTGGTCCACCATTTATTAACCGGGTAGTTCCAGTTTACGCTCAACCCTATGTTGGTATTATCTGCCAGGTTCTCTTTTGTTTGATAGGTAAAATAGCTGGAATCTACCTTATACGTATGCAACACGTCATTGATGATACCTTTTGTAGTAGAATAATTAGCGGATACATTCAATTGTCCTTTGTAATTATAGCTCAGCTCAAAATTATTGCTGAGCTGCGGTTGCAGATCCGGGTTGCCCTGGCGATACGTGTATTGATCGAGCAGGTATTGAAAAGGATTCAGATCCTGGTAGCCCGGCCTGTTGATGCGGCGGCCGTACGATAAACCAAATGTGTTATTATCATTCAGTTTATAGCTTACATAAGTTGTTGGAAAAAGTTTGAGATAATTGATGGAAAAATCTTTGCTCTTTGCCAGTTGATTGCCGGTAGCGATAGTTTGTTCTGCCCTTAAACCAACCTGTAAGCCCCATTTTTTTACCTGTTTGTTTAAATTGATATACCCGGCATTGATATTTTCTTTGTAGATGAAATGATTGCTGCGGCTGGTATCATTTTTCCATTCATTAGTACCCTTGCTGTAATAAGTATATTGAGCGTCGTTATCTGTTTTTACATAACTGGATTTAAAGCCTGCTTCCAGTTTCACATCACCTTTCAGCGTTTGCGAATAATCAGTTTTAAAACTAAAGATGTCGATAGATGCCGGTAAATATCCTTTTAATAAATAAGGATCCTGCACCGGTTTATCATCCTGGTCGTACAGGTAGTTATTGGAGTATTGCTTTCCTTTGGTACGATAGAAAATATAATCTACATCGGCTGTAAGTTCAGCACCTTTGCTGCCGATAAGCTGGCGGATATTTCCATTGAAGCCAACATTGGTCCATGGATCTTTATTTTGCGAATTGGCCACATTATAACTTACAAAATTGTGCAGGCTGTCATAGATCAGTGACTTGCCGTCGGAAGTAAACTGCCGTTTATCTACAAGCCCGCTGATCACTACACCCAATGTTGTTTTTTTACTGGCAGAATAATCTATACCTAATTTAAAATTCTGCGGCTCGCCTAAAAATTTGCCGTATGTACTTTGGGTAAAGTAGCGGTTGTAATTATCTTCTTTTGAATTACGGAACTGGCGGTTGATACTGATATCATTAAAGCCTTCCCAGTGCGAATAGCCATAATTTCCAAAGAGGTTCATTTTGCCCTGGCGCCAGTTGAAATTGATACTGTTGGTATTTTTAAAATAGTTGGCAAAGATGGCGCTGGTTGATATCGTACCATTAAAGCCATTGGCCTTGTTCTTTTTTGTTTTGATATTGATGATGCCGGAATTGCCCGATGCATCATACTTTGCAGAAGGCTGTGTCATGATCTCGATCTGATCAAGCTGGTTGGCCGGCATGTTCTTCAGATAATTTGCAAGGTCTTGCCCGCTTAAGTAAGATGGCTTACCATCTATTAAAATGATCACGCCCGATTTTCCTTTTACACTGATGTTGTCGTTATTATCAATAGAAACACCCGGCGATTTTTCCAGTATTTCCATGGCAGACAGGCCGGTACTGGTTGGCGATGCTTCTACATTCACTACCGTTTTATCTATTTTATTTTCGATAAATGGCTTTTTACCAACAACGGTAACGCCGCCCAGGTTTGTAGCACCTTGCACCAATTCTACTGTACCAAGGTTAACAGCATTATCGCTTTCTGTTATAGCAATTTTTTTGTACGATGTAGCATACCCAACTCTTGATATGGAAACAAGAAAGTTTCCCTGCCTGATATGATCAAGATCGAATGAACCGTCTTTTTTGGAAACTTCTGCTTTTACCAAAGCAGAGTCTTTTGTTTGAAGGATACTTACAGTTGCATTTTCAATTGGCCTGGAACCTGAGCTGATGATTCCTTTCACGCTTCCTGTTTTTGGCTGTGCGTTTGCTACAGCACATACGAATATGGCTATCGCAATGCAGTTAATTTTTTTCATGGCTGTTAACTTTAATAAACGATGCCGTGAAATTGTACTTATTAAACTGCAACAAAAAGCTAAAATATTATCAAAGGCTTAAATCAGGGAGGAAGCGGGATGGAGTTGAGGCAGAATTTTACATGAGAGAACAGCTTCAGGCTACAAGCTTCAAGGGATAAGTCTTCGAATTGAAATGCCTTTCATAATTGAAAAACTTTTTGCAAAACATGCTTCTCCCTTGCAGCTTGCGGCTTGTAGCTTAATTAAATACTTCGTCATTCAGATGCACTTTCGTCATTTCATAAAAATGATTCTGCAGGTTATGTACACTGATGGGTTGAAGGATATGACGCTTTTCATCCCTGTACCATATTTCAAATCTTGAAAAATCGCCGGGTGAGGATAGTAACATCCTGAAAGCGCCTTTCATATACTTTACTGTGCCGTCATCATTTTGCTGTTTGGTAAACTGCAGTTTCATCAGTTGATCCTCATCCAAAGGAATTGGACTTAACTGCTCAGGTTCGTACCAAAAATCCTGTGCGCCGGTATTTACGCATACCTGCTTTTCATCACGGTTCAGGTTGGTTACCTCGCCCTGGCGTTTATCGCCATCGTTATCCGCTATTACGTAGTCTCCTGTTCTTAGTTCCTGGAATTTTATCATATAGCTGTCATTTTTTTTGTAAGCTAAATATAATGAGATTTTTTTAAACCGCTGCACCAAGGTGAAAGAAAGTGGTAAGCTACAAGTTGCAAGGGAGAAGTCTTCAATTTGAAAAATTTTCAATTATGAAAAAGCTTTTCAGTTAACATACTTCTCCCTTGAAGCTTGTAGCTTGGGGCTCTTCTCACTCCGCCCAGCTCATTACGTAGCCCTGGTTCTCAATATCGATCGCGGTTTTCGTTAACTGCAACGGATGAAATGTATCTACCATTACAGCAAGTTCTTTTGTTTCTTTTGCACCAATGCTTTTTTGTACAGAGCCCGGATGCGGACCATGAGGGATACCGGCAGGATGCAGGGTGATCATTCCTCGTGTTACATTTTTACGACTCATAAAATCGCCATCTACATAATACAATACTTCATCGCTGTCGATATTACTGTGATTGTACGGTGCAGGGATAGCAAGCGGATGATAATCAAATAACCTTGGACAAAAAGAACACACTACAAAATTGTGCGCCTCAAAAGTTTGATGCACCGGCGGCGGCTGATGCACACGGCCTGTTATTGGTTCAAAGTCATGGATAGAAAAAGCAAACGGATAGCAGCAACCATCCCACCCTACTACATCAAAAGGATGATGGGCATAGTGAATGCCATACAAAATACCTTTCTTTTTTGTTTGAATTAAAAAGTCGCCGGCCTCATCGTGTGTCTGTAAATTATGCGGCGGACGGATATCTCTTTCGCAATACGGCGAATGCTCCAGCAATTGCCCCAGTTTACTTACGTATCTTTTGGGATAACGTATCGGGCTGAAAGACTCTACAATGAACAACCGGTTATCCTCTGTTGCAAATTCTATTTGATAGATCGTGCCTCTCGGGATTACAAGATAATCGCCATAAGCAAAATCCAGTTGACCGTACTGTGTTTTTAAAACGCCGCTTCCTTCATGTACAAAAAGCATTTCATCAGCATCAGCATTCTTATAAAAATAACCTTCAGTGCCTTTTTGCGGCGCTGCTAAAACTATATGGCAGTCGTTGTTTACCAAAACTGCTTTGCGGCTTTTTAAATAATCATTTTCGGGTTTGATCTTAAACCCTTCCAGGCTGCGGTGCTTCAGCATTTTTTCTTCCGCTATTTCCGGCATTACATTTACCGGCTCATCTGTTTTGATGATCTCTGTTGGCGGGTAATTATGATAGAGCAAAGAATAGTCGTTGCTGAAGCCTTCGGTTGAAAATAATTGCTCGGAATATAGTTCGCCATTTGGCTTACGAAATTGTGTGTGACGTTTATGAGGGATGCTTCCCAATGTATGATAGTGTGCCATTGTAATTAATAATTAGTAATTAATAATGAATAATTGGTGCAGGAATCAGGAATTGGAAATTTGATACAAACATGAATTGTTTATATCAAATTATGTTGGTCATATCAATAACCTTTGCAGAGCGCCAGCATCAGGAAATAATATTTCCAGTTGCGCTTATCAATGTAATAAGTGAAGTTGCGGTGAAATGGCATCGGTTCGTTTGTTACTGTAAATTTACATTTTAATATTTATACTACATGACCAGGATCGGATTAGTTGCTGACACCCATGATTACTTAGATGAGGCTGTCATTGAGCATTTCAGCAATTGTGATGAGATATGGCATGCAGGTGATTTTGGCAGTATGACTTTGGTGGAAAAGTTAAGGGCCGTAAAGCCTTTGCGTGGTGTGTATGGCAATATTGACAATGCAGCGATACGGGCCGAGTTTCCTGAACAGCTGGTATTTATGTGCGAAGAAGTGAAAGTAATGATGCGGCATATCGGTGGCTATCCGCCAAAATATAATCCCGAAACAAAAAAAGAATTATTGATCCATCGGCCCAAAATATTCATCAGTGGCCATTCGCATATCTTAAAGATAATGTTTGATGAACAGCTCAATTGCCTGCACATGAATCCCGGCGCTGCCGGTAAACACGGCTGGCATAAAATGCGTACCATCATCCGCTTTGTTATTGACGGCGCTGCAATAAAAGATTGTGAAGTGATAGAGTTAGGTAAGCGATAAGATTTTTATTTTCCGCCGTTCGCTTTCAGATCGGCCATACAGTTGGCATCCAGCGAAGGAACATTCCCTATCATTAAGGTACCCATGATATCGGTTGTTTGCGTTTCCCAATACATCAGGCAGTTGGTATTACTACAATGTTTTTCGTGGCTGGCATCTTCATGAGCCACCTGCATGTTAGATCCCAGGTTCACAAGTCCTAATATATGCCCCATCTCATGTTCCAGTATGGTGCTTTCCAGTTTGGTTCTGCTTACCTGGCCTACGCCGCCCGAATTATCGTTTACTTTTTTTGCAAAGATGCACATAGATGTATTACGGTAAGCAAAGCCAAGTACATTAGCCTGCGTGTAGGTTCCATCCACGTACAAAAAATTGATACCGATAGTGGAACCCGAAGTGAATACGGTGCGGTTGGTCTTCTCCAATGCTGTTACATCATCCAGGGTGTACACCGTTTTACCCCCGGATGCAATGGCAGACTGTGTTACACTGATACCGCCCGGCTTATTGACTACCATGTTCATAAAGCTCACCAGGTTATTTATTGCTGCTGCATTGGGCTGGTAGCCCGGCATGTATTGTATTTCGATGATAACAGATGAATATTTGGATGCACTCAACAGGTCATTGGCAGATGCGCCTACGGCTTTGGTGTTAGCAGTATTGCCGACAGGCAGCCCGCTAATGTCATCTTTTTTGGAACAACTGTTAAGAATGATAAAAAAACAAACAGGAATATAAAGTGCGGCTAATCGTTTGATCATTTGACAGTTTATTTTCATTACGAAAATATCATGCCAAACGACCTGCTCTTTTATTCCACCCAGTCTGCAATAAAGATATTGGTATCCCTTGTACCACCGTTGTTGCGGTTGCTGCAGAAGATCAGCTTTTTACCATCAGGGCTGAACATCGGGAAAGCATCGAATGATTTTTCCTGCGATATTTTTTCCAGGTTGCTGCCATCTTCGTTGATGGTATAAAGATTGAACGGGAAACCTCTCGGGCTTTGAAAATTGCTGGCAAAGATGATGCGCTTGCTGTCGGGGAAATAAGCAGGCGCCCAGTTGGCATTGCCGAATGAAGTAACCTGCCTTACGTCAGAACCATCTACATTGGCAATGAATACTTCCATATTGGTTGGCGCTACTAAATTCTCCGCTAAAAGATCTTTGTATTCTTTTACATCAGCATCTGTTTTTGGACGGCTGGCCCTCCAGATGATCTTTTTTCCGTCGGGGCTAAACCATGCACCGCCATCATAACCTAAGGTATTGGTAAACTTTTTTTCTTTACCCGTTTTCAGGTCCATGATATACAGGTCGATATCGCCATCCTTGGTGCTGGTGTACACCATCTTCTTTCCATCTGGGCTCAGCGTTGCTTCAGCATCATAGCCTTTGCTTTTTGTTAAGCGCTTAACGATCTTACCATTAAGATCGGCCATGAAAATATCGAAGGAACTGTATAAGGGCCAGATATATTTATTGCCGTATTTTTTACGATCCGGCACCGGCGGGCAGGAATCTGCAGCTAAATACGTGCTTGCATAAATAACATGTTTGCCATCTTTGGTAAAAGAACCACAGGTAGTCCTTCCCTTGCCGGAACTTATCAATCTTGGTTCAAATTTATCACCAGGATGTTCGGGTACTTTTCCTATCCACATCTGGTCGCACATGATGCCCAGCTTAGGATTGGTACGTTGAAAGATGATCCATTTGCTGTCGAAGCTGAAATAGGCTTCAGCATTATCACCGCCAAAGGTCAGCTGCTGCACATTGGCAAAATGTTTTTCGCCTGCAAAATGGATACTGTCGGATGGAGGATTGGAAAGCGGGGACTGAACAGCAGTTTTAGTTTTGTAAGAACTTATAATAAGACTTAGTGCGGCCGCAACCACTGCTACAAATGCAAATCGTTTCATGTACTGGTTTTAATAAGTGGCAAAGGTAATGCTGCACATTTTTTGATTTGTCAAAAAATTGTCACGAGACTGAATGGTTAGCTGTAATTTTACCCAAGATTTTTATTTATGAAACAAATTTGGAACGTTTTGGCAGCAGCGCTTTTGATAACTGCCTGCAATAATAAAAGTGAGCATGAGCAAAGCAGCAACAATGCTATTCCTGTACAGGAAAAAGAAATGAAAGATGCTATTGCACAATATCCTGATTCGCTTATACTGAAAGAGAACCTGATACAATATTATAGAGACAATGGCAATTTTGATATGGCCATTTCCACTACCAATGCTGCTATTACAAAAGACAGTCTTAATCCAAGATTGTGGGATATAAAAGCCATACTTCATTTTGAAGATGGCGACACTATGGCTTCTATTAAAGCGTATGAAAAAGCGATAGAGATCTTTCCTGACCCGGAATACATCATGTCGCTGGGCTCGCAATATGCAGAAACCAAAAACCCAAAAGCGCTGGAAGTTGCTGATGCATTACTGATCGGCAAAAAAGCACATGCAGAAAAAGAAGCATTATTTATAAAAGGCTTGTATTACAGTTATACCAACGACAGCCAGAAGGCTATTGACTTCTTTAATAAATGTATAGAGCTTGATTATACATTCATGTTTGCTTACCGTGAAAAAGCTATTGTATTATATAATGCCGGTAAATATGAAGAAGCGCTGGATGTGTTGAACAGGGCCATTACCTTACAAAATAATTTTGACGAAGGCTATTACTGGATGGGCCGCTGCCTTGAAAAATTGAACCGCACTGCCGAAGCTATTGAAAGTTACCGCACAGCGCTGCGCTATGATCCTGATTTTGCAGAAGCGAAAGATGCGTTGAGTAAGTTGGGTGTTAAATAGGGATTGGGAGTTGGGAGTTAGGAGTTAGGAATTGGGAGTTGGGAGTTGGGAATAAGTATTAAGTTGTACTTTTGCAATTACCAATTACCAATTACCAATTACCAATTACCAATTACCAATTACCAATTACCAATTACCAATTACCAATTACCAATTACCAATTACCAATTACC
>JBEHZB010000016.1:0-85681 GCA_048497855.1 Bacteroidota bacterium
TTAGCGATGGGACGTGTGTTGATCCTGAGATAAAACTATCTCTAAATAAACTAAAAGCCCTCTCCAAATGGAGAGGGCTTTTTTTATTTTACCGCAGAGGCGCGGAGACGCAGAGAAACAATCCAAACTCCTGCACCTCCCCGCCTCTGCGGTTTTAAAAACACAAAAGCCCTGCATAAATGCAGAGCCATGTGTGCTTGAACTACCCCTTAAATCTTAAACTTTAAAACTTAAAATTTTAAAACCACAGGTTGTAGAAACAACCCGTTCGATTTATGAATGAGAGAACCCTGTCGTTAGAGGCAGCTTTCTCCTACATAAGTCTAAAAAAAAAGGAAAAAGGTTGCATGGAGGTGGAAAAAAAGTAAAAATATTTTTAAAAAAGCCTTGAAATATGGACAGATCATTATACGTTCGGGACTAACGGGAACAGGTATGTTATTTATTCTTAATAGAGAGGGATAAAAAGAGGTTAGGCGTTACAGGTATGAATTAAATATCATACAAAGACAACTCTCTCTTTTTTATCTGAAAGCTTGCCACGATTTCCGGCAGCCTGTCAGGTCTTCCTGAAAGCTTGCCGGCATTTCCAGCAAGGCGTCAGATGCTCCTGAAAGCTTGCCGGCATTTCCAGCAAGGCGTCAGATGCTCCTGAAAGCTTGCCAGCGTTTCCAGCAAGGTGTCAGATGCTCCTGAAAGCTTGCCAGCGTTTCCAGCAAGGCGTCAGATGTTCCGGAAAGGATGCCGGAGTTTCGGGGAAGGAATCCGGCATTCCGGAAAGCTTGCCACAATTTCGGGCAAAGAATCCGGCATTCCGGAAAGGGCGCCACGATTTCGGCGAGGCGGTCCGGAAGATATAGAAGGGTATCCGGGAATTAAAACAACCTGGTGTTATGAAAGTTACTTTTTCATTACACGAATTGAGACTAATTACACGAATTATTTTAATTCGTGTAATTCGTTCCAACCCGTGTAATAAGAATTTTAATCAGTGTAATAAGAAGCAATTAACGACCGTATCAACACCACCAAAAAGATCAGCAACAACCGCTTCCATGCCCGCCTGCTGAAATGATCTTCTATTAGATACAGGTACCGGAGCGGCAGGTAAAACATCATATAGGCAATGGAAAGAAAAAGAAAAATGCCCACCACATCGCCAAAGCTTTCCAGGGGCATATGATCAAAGGCGCCCATTACCCCCTTTTCCCAAAATATAAAAGAAAGTATGCCTACGCCTGTGATCAGCAATATATCTGCCGCCAGCTCACGATAAAAAATATATTGGGGAGAGAATGTTTTGGTAACCTTTGGCCCCCTGCGAAAAGCCAGCCAGGTTATAAAACCGGCACCAACCAATACAACACTTATCAACCACCAGGAAGGCACCTCGCCATCCCCGAAAGCCGGTATCCCGGTAATTCTTCTGAAGGCTGATGAGGAAACTATCACCAATGCCACAATGATAGACCAGTGCCCGATGAGCAGAAATAAAAGATAAGGTATCTGCTCCAGCTTCGTTCCCGACATAGAAAGGCGGTAATACAAAGGCTGATGCTTGAGGCAGGTTCCCACAACATAAAGCACCAGCGCCGCCAGTATAAGGTTGGAAAATGCCGGGGAGTGAACAAAATCTTTTAAAGAAGGAAAGATAAAGCCCAGCGAAATGCTGAGCATTAGCACCAGCCAATCGAACAGGGCGGGTTTGTTATCTTTTATATGGTTTATTTTGACGGACATGCAGATGTGAGATGTGAGACGACAGACAACGGACCACAGACCACAAGCGACGGACGATCGTCCATGGACCATAGACCATGGACCATGGACGATACAGACTCCCCAAACTGAAAAGCTACTCCACCTTCAACCCCCAATCCCTTCCTTTATCTGTTGCGGGCAAACCATTCTTTATCCAGTTGGCAGGTTTGGCATCTTTTAAATAATAATCGAAGAACTGGCCCAGGCGCACAGAAAGATCCTTACGGTTCTTGCGCTCTACCAGGTTATGATCTTCGCCATTATATTCCAGCATCCACACTTTTTTACCTAAGCGGCGCAGCGCCGTAAAGAATTCGATACCCTGGTACCACGGCACGGAACCATCGGCATCATTGTGCATGATAAGCAACGGTGTAGTTACTTTATCCGCAGCAAACAAAGGCGAGTTCTTGATATAAAGATCGGGGCGCTGCCACAGTGTAGCTCCTATCCTGCTTTGTTGTTTTTCGTATTGAAACTGGCGGTTAATGCCCGGGCCCCAGCGTATGCCGCCATAAGCGCTTGTCATATTGCTTACCGGCGCACCGGCACCGGCAGCACGGAAGATATTGGTTTTGGTAACCAAATACGCTACCTGGTAGCCGCCCCAGCTTTGCCCCTGTATGGCCATACGGGTACTATCTACCCACGGCATTTTTGATAAATATTTTGCAGCGCTTACCACGCTGTTGTAAGCGCTCTGGCCCGGCTCACCTGTTTTATAATAAATATTGGGATCAAAAACAAGGTACTCATTACTTACAAAATAAGGTACATTAATGGTAGATGCACTCGGTGCAGGCGCCCTGTAATTATATAATCCATCTGCATCACGTTCGTAAAAATAAAAGATGACAGGGTATTTTTTCTTCGGATCAAAATTTTCCGGTTTGTACAATAAGCCCTCGCTCATTTTACCGTCAAACATTTTCCATCGTACCAGTTCTACAGTAAGCCAGTTATAATCTTTTTGCTGGCTGGCAATATCGGTGAGCTGTGTTGCCGCTTTACCCATATCATCTGCAGCAAATAATTCCGATTGGCTGATATTGCTGCGGGTGTAAATATAGCCTTCGGCATATTTTGCTTTTATAGGGTTAGAAAAAGAGTATGGCCCGTTCTGCAGCATTACCGGGTTGCTTACTTCATTTATTTTTTTAGAATAGAAGCCGCCGTATTTATTCAGTTTGGATAGTGAACGCAACAATATTGTTTCATCTGCTTTAAAGAAACGCTTTTCAGGATCAAGGCGTACATAATCATACGTGATCTTACTTTTTCTGCCTGAGCTGTTGGTGATATTCTTAGGCAACTGCACACCCAGCGGATCTACCTGCCAGATATCATACTCATCGTTTATTAAAATATACTGATCGTTCTCAACCCACCCGGAAGTGCCCGCTGCGCCCGGGTAATCGGGCACATCATTTTCCGTATCATACAAGGGCACGGTTATTTTATCGGTGATGTTGCGTGTGGTGCCTGTTGCCACTTCATAAGCAAAGTAATTCTGCTGTGCACCGTCGTACCAGTAAATAAATCTTCCCTGCGGCGATACCTGTGCAAATGCTTCCAGGTCTTTCTTTACCAATGTACGTTTGCCGTCTGCCGTATTTATAGTGTGCACCGTTTGCTTGCCCCTGCCCGTCCATTGCGCTTCAATGCGGTTGCCTTTAGAAGATTGCGCCATCACATAATCCGCATTGCCTTCATTTACCAGCGTAATATTTTCTGCATCATCTGCACCAAGCTGTACTATCCTGTCTTCGCCCGGTTTTACAACAGCTGTATAACTTCGCTTCAATTCAGCATCCAGTTGCTTCAACTGCTGCGGCTGCAGGTAATCATCGTTATAATGCCATACATCTACACGTGCCAGTTCAAAATCAACCAGCGTGGTATCTTTCGGTGGCCTTATAGCTGCTGTACCAAAAAAAAGCTTCTTACCATCTTTGCTAAACAATACATTGCCGTTCTCACTTACGGTAGTGCCCAGTTTCATGCCTGCGGTATTTTTTTCTGCCAATAGTTTTGCACTGTCCTGCCCATTAGTATAATACCATAGTTTATAAAACTTCTGCAACGATTTAGCGCTGCTGTCACGCTCGGCAACAAAAGCAATTTGTTTTCCTTCCTCATCAAAAACAAAATTCTTACTGTCGTTGAAGCCTTTCATTACCGTATCCGTCTTCTCCGACTGCAGGTTGTACAATAACACCAGTGCCTTGCTGTTACTGTCTTTTGCGTTCTTCGTAGTTTCGACTAATAACCTTGTTCCTTTTTTATCAAAATAATATTCGCTTACCAGTTTAAAGGTCTTCTCTTTGTTATCACTAAGGCGCCTTACTACAAGGTCTGTTCCTTCGGATGCGCTGCCACCGGGTGCATCATCGCCATCAGCATCTAAGTATATCTCATCATTAGCATTCTTCAATATTTCCTTTGCTGCTTTTTGTGCAGCGGCTATCACTTCTTCTTTTTCTACTTTTCCTCTTACCGAATCAATGGATCGCTTAATAACCGAATCGGCTATTTTCACCAGCATATCAACTTTTGTCTTCACTGTATCAGGCACTGCTGCTGCTTTCTTTTTCGTAGTGTCGGGCAACGGCTTTTCCATATTATAGGCTACCCAGCCCGGGGCTTTTTCCGGTGTTTTAAATGTCTTTACCCTCGGCAGTTTGGTGATCTCTTCATTGCCGAGTTCAATGATCGCCAATGTATCTTTTGGCATCTCATCGGGCTTTTTCTTTTTGATCTTTGCCTGCCGGGTATCCTGGAAGAAAGGTTTTATTTTGAAGATAACATAACGGCTGTCGTCGGTAATTACAGCGCCATTACCACGGGCAATTATTTTCTTATAACCTGTGGCTGCATTCTGTATCACCAGTTCGCCATCGCCTTCCTGCGGGTTTATGGCATACACTACAAACTTGCCATCGTTGCTGATCATGCGTTCGCCGATGCTTTTCCAGCCATCGTACACACTGTGATCGAGTGGTTTTTTCTTTTGTGCAATTGCAGTAATACTTATTGGTAAGATAAGCAGTAAGAGGGCCTTCTTCATGAATAAAGTTTTGATCTTTTAAAGTTATTGGAAATGCGGCAATGAAGCGCAGGGGTGGAGGTTTTTTATATGAGCGGAGGTTGTAGAGTAATTGGGAATTGGGATTTAGTAATTGGTAATTTGGATTTGGGATTTGGGATTTGGGATTTGAGGCTTGCAGCTTGAAACTTGTAGCTTATTAGACATTTGTCCGGTACACCACCATCACCACAGGGTAGTTTTGCATCATCAAAACAAAACCATCTATCATGACAACAAAGCTTATTTTTTTATTGACACTGCTTGCTTACAGCATTATCGTAAGCCAGTCTTTTATGTACCTTCTTTCACTGAAACAGGTTCAGCTTAACCTTGATGCTGATGCTTATACTGCCTTACGAAAATTGACAGACACCAGTATGAGGGGAAGTTTAACCTATGTGGTATATGCTGCGCTGCTTGCCAGTCTTGCATCGGTGATCGTTACTATCAAGAATCCGGGCGGCGTGGTTTTTATTACTGCTGTTATTGCATTCATTGCATTGGTGATTGATACAGTGCTTACGCTGAAAGGCAACCTGCCGATCAATGATGTAATCAATACCTGGAGCGCCGGTCATATTCCTGCCAACTGGATGGAGCACAGAACGAAATGGTTCGAGATATTTCAGTGGCGGCAGATGGCTGTTATTACAGGGTTTGTGAGTTTGCTGGTGGGAGTTGTTTGGAAAAAGTAAACCATTTCATCTTCACCGCAAAGAACATGAGTTAATAAGAGTTTTCGCAGAGGTACTCCGCGAAAACTCTGCTTTCTCTGTTCTCTGCGGTGAAAACTACTCCTCACCTTCCAGGAACCCCCATTCGTTTCTTAAGTTGATCAACCGTTCTCCTTCCAGCTTGATATGATCATAATGCCCGGCATTGCTTTTTTGTCGATAGGCTTCATACAACGTAACGGCACAGGCAACAGAGATATTCAGCGATTTGATAATGCCCACCTGCGGTATAATGAAATTACCATCTGCACGGGCAATAATATCCTCACTTACACCACTGTGCTCATTGCCGAAAACCAATGCCACAGGTTCGGTTAAATTGAGTTCGTGCAAACCAACAGCATCACTGCTTAAATGCGTGGTATATATTTTTTTATAGCGTTTGCGGAGTTCTTCAAAACATTCATCGGCATTGGTGAATTGATGCACCGTAAGCCATTTGGCTGCGCTGGACGAGCTTTTGGCGCCCCATTTACGGTGCGGCGGTATCTTATCGTTCAATATAAAAATGTCCTGTATGCCTACAGCATCTGCGGTACGCATTACGGCAGAGATATTATGCGGATCGAATACATTTTCCAGCACCACGGTAAGATCGGGCTGGCGCTTGTTCAGTACGGAAGTGAGGCGGTTGTTGCGTTCGGGGGTCATTGGAGTGTTAAGTGGTGAGTGTTAAGTTTTAAGTTCGTCAAAAGTGAAACGTCAAAAATAAGGAATATTGAGGTTTCGGTTTTTTACATCGGGGGTAATTGTTGGATGGATAAATTGCTGAATGGTTGTTAAGCAGCTTATAAACCATTAAACCATAAAGCAATTCAGCCATTAGCCCCACCCATCAAAAAACTGTTGCCATAACCAAATCATTCAATATTTTTAGCAACCTAAAATTTATTATCATGAACAGATTGCTTGTTTTAGCATTAGTATGCGCAGGTTTTTCAGCCTGCAATGATAAGCCGGCCGGCACTTCCAAAGAAGATCCGCTGGCTTCACATCTTGATACCACTATCAGCCCGGCCAAAGATTTTTTTGAGTACGCCAACCATGGCTGGCTGAAGAACAACCCTATTCCCGGCGACCTCAGCAGCTGGGGTATCGGGCAGTTAGTGAATGAAGAGAACCTTACCCGCCTGCGTGAAATAAGTGAGAAGGCTGCCAAAGCCAATGCTGCAAAAGGCACTACCGATCAAAAGATCGGCGATTTCTGGAGCACTGCAATGGACAGCGCTAAAATAGAATCGCTGGGATTAAAACCATTGCAGCCACAATTTGATAAGATCAATGCGATCACCGATACCAAATCATTACTGGCTACTATTGCCGAATTCAAACGGTTAGGCTCAAGTACATTGTTCAGTGATTTTGTTTCGCAGGATGATAAGAAAAGTGATGTGATGGCGTATAAATTATGGCAGGGCGGTATCGGCTTGCCGGAAAGAGAATATTATTTTAAAACAGATTCGGCTACTATTAATATCCGCAAACAATACCAGGCTTATATTGGTAAGATGCTGAGCATGGCAGGTGAAGATACTGCTGTTGCCAGCGCCGCCGCTAAAAATATACTGGCCCTGGAAACCAAACTGGCTACCGCTTCCCGCAAGATAGAAGACCTGCGTGACCCCTATGCCAATTATAATAAGATGGCCATCAGCGATCTGGGTAAACTATCTGCCGCTATAGACTGGAAAGATTACTTAGGTATCACCGGTGTAAAGAATATTGATTCCGTGATCGTAGGTCAGCCGGAATTTTTTAAAGCACTGGATAATATTTTAAAAACCACACCGATCAATGACCTGAAGAATTATGTGAAGTTCAATTTGATCAGCGATATGTCTGCCGCATTACCGGAACGGTTTGGTATTGAAGCATTCAATTTCAATAAATTATTGAGCGGCGCCAAAGAGCGCAGGCCAAGATGGAAAAGAGTGATACAAATGGAGAATGGCCTGATGGGCGAACTGCTGGGACAATTGTATGTAAAAGAATTTTTCAGCGAAACCGCTAAGAAGCGTTACTCCGACCAGGTAGAAGCCATACGTGATGCGCTGAAAGAAAGGATAAGCAAACTGACCTGGATGAGCGACAGCACCAAGCAGAAAGCATATGTCAAACTTGCTGCCATGAAAAAGAAAGTAGGCTACCCTGATAAATGGAAAGATTATTCTGCTATGGAAATTGGTACTGAAAGCTATGTACAGAATTTAATGAGCGCCAATAAATGGGGCTTTGATCATGAACTGAATAAGCTGGGTAAACCGGTTGACAGGGATGAGTGGGATATGTCGCCGCAAACTTATAATGCTTATTATAATTCTTCCAACAACGAAATTGTACTGCCTGCTGCGCAGATGGTAGTGCCGGGTTACAAAGATGAAGAGCTGGATGATGCGTTGACGTACGGTTATGCAGCAGCATCTACCATCGGGCACGAGATCACTCACGGGTTTGATGATGAAGGAAGGCAGTATGATGCTACAGGAAATTTAGTAAGCTGGTGGACGAAAAAAGATGAGGATGAATTTAACAAGCGCTCACAGCTGATGATCAAACAGTTTGATGCATATGAGCCTTTGCCGGGTTACCATATCAACGGTAAAGCATCACTGGGCGAAAACATTGCTGATCTTGGCGGTATCTTATTGGGTGTTGATGCTTTCAAAAAAACAGAGCAATACAAAAAGAACGAAAAGATAGCGGGACTTACGCCTATGCAGCGTTTCTTCCTGGGTTATGCATTGGGCTGGCTGAGCCAGCAAAAAGATGAGCAACTGCGCAGCCGCTTATTATCTGATGTTCACTCCCCTGCCAAATACAGGGTGAACGGGCCTTTTTCGGATGTGGATGAATTTTACAGTACATTCAATGTAAAGCCCGGCGATGCAATGTACAGGGCGGATAGTTTGAGGGTGAGGATTTGGTAATTGCAAGACGCAAGCTGCAAGGATAAGGGAAGCGCTTTAAGTTATAGACACAATCTGAAAATTGCAGGCATACAGGATGTACTTCAAATATCCTTGCAGCTTGCAGCTTGTATCTTGTAGCTTTTTTATTATCTTCAACCCATGAGAACAGCATTAAAAAAAGACGAAAAATTACTTTTAATAATCCGGCAGCACTGGCTAAAACTGGTGCTGCCTTTTTTTGCCTGGTTGTTATTAGTGATCCTGTTGTTTGTACTGGGCTGGTTCAGCCTTTCCGCTACATTCATTATCATTTTGGTGGCTGCAATAATTCCCTTTTTTATGTACCTCAACTGGAAACATAATTTATGGGCAGTTACCAACCTAAGGGTAATTGATGAGACCGGTTTTTTTACCCGCTATTCTAAAGAGAGCCCGCTGGATAAGATCAACAATGTGGAATATAATCAATCAATTTGGGGAAGGATATTTGGCTACGGCGATGTAGATATACAAACTGCAGCGGAACTGGGCGAAACAAAATACGATCTTATTCATCACCCCAAATTATTGAAAGATACCATTACACAGGCCCAGGAAGAATATAAAAAAGCGGCTGTTGCCAGCCAGGCCAATCAGCTTGCACAGGCCATTGCCAAACAAACCGGTGGCGGCGTTAGCAACCAGGCTTCACAGCAAATGGTGGCTGATGAACTGCACAAATTATTTGATCTTTTGCAACGCGGCGCTATTACACAGGAAGAATATCTTGCCCAGAAGAACAGGTTAATGGGCAGTTGAGGATCGTTTCTTTTCGTTCCTTTCTTTCAGTACAGCTACAATATCATTCAGTACAAGCCCTTTGGCCTGCAATAATATGAGATAATGAAAAAGCAGGTCTGCAGCTTCATTCTTAAATGCAGTTGCATCATTATCCTTTGCTTCTATCACTACTTCCACTGCTTCCTCTCCTACTTTTTGCGCTATCTTATTAATGCCTTTGTTGAATAAAGAACTGGTGTATGAATCGCCCAAAGGATCAGCTTTTCGTTTGGCAATGATGGTTTCCAGTTCGGTTAAAAAATCAGCCGGTATATTTTTTTCTCCCCAACAGGTATCATCGCCAGTATGGCATACAGGGCCAACAGGTAACGCTTTAATGAGCAGGCTGTCGTTATCGCAATCCACTTTTATTTCTTTTAATAATAAATAATTACCGCTTTCTTCTCCTTTTGTCCAAAGCCTGTTCTTACTCCGGCTGAAGAAAGTAACTCTTTGCAATTCATTGGTTGCGTTTACCGCAGCTTCATTCATAAAGCCAAGCATCAATACTTTTCCTGTGTTGTTATCCTGTACAATTGCAGGTACAAGGCCGTCGCTGTATTTTTCAAAATTGATCGTCATACTATTCGTCTTTTATTGTCTTACCGGTATTTGTTGTTGCTGTAAATATTCTTTCAATGAAGGGATGGCAATTTTTTTATAATGAAACACGCTGGCGGCAAGGGCCGCATCAGCTTTTGCTATAGTGAATACATCGGCAAAATGTTCCGGCCTTCCTGCACCGCCGGATGCAATTACCGGAACAGGCAATGTGCCTGCCAATGTTCCTGTAATATCTAATGCAAAGCCGTTCTTTGTACCGTCGTTGTTCATTGCAGTTAATAATATTTCTCCTGCGCCAAGCGCTACACCTTGTTTTGCCCAATCAATTGTTTTAGTTGTAGTCGCTGTTCTTCCTCCATTCAGATACACGTACCATTCGCCATCAGCTTCCTGTTTGGTATCTATCGCCAATACAATGCATTGGCTGCCGAAAGCGTGCTGTAGTTCCTGCAACAGCGCAGGATTTTTATAAGCTGCTGTATTTACAGAAACTTTATCTGCACCTGATGCCAATAATATTTCTACATCTGCTATTGAGCTGATGCCGCCGCCTACGGTAAAAGGGATGTTGATATGCTGTGCCACCTGCTTTACCAATGCTGCCAGTGTTTTTCTTTTTTCAACAGTAGCCGTAATATCTAAAAACACCAGTTCATCTGCACCCTGTTTTGAATATTGCACCGCCAGCTCAACAGGGTCGCCTGCATCTTTTATATTTTCGAAATTGATGCCCTTAACAGTACGCCCGTCTTTTATATCCAGGCACGGTATGATCCTTTTTGCCAGCATTATGTAAAGCTTGATAATTGTTGTAATGATATTGTTCCTTCATAAATGGCCTTGCCGATGATAGCACCTGCACAACCTGCTTTCTTTACTTCTTCCAGGTCATTAATTGTTGTTACGCCACCGCTTGCTGTTAAAGTAATGGCAGGCTCTGTGTTGATAAGCTGCTGGTATAATTCACTGGCAGGCCCCTGCATCATCCCGTCTTTTGAGATATCGGTACAGAATAAATTGGTTGCGCCGATATCTACCATGCTGCGTATAAAATCAAATACATCCATCCCGCCGTCCTCTATCCAACCGCTTATTTTTATTTTCCTGTTCAGTACATCTGCCCCGATGAAAAATTTTTCTTTACCGAAGGTTGTCATCCATTCTTTGATCGTTGCAGGCGCTTTTACAGCAAGGCTGCCGATAGTAGCCATTGCTGCACCGGCATTAAAAATACTGTTGACATCATTTATGTCTTTGATGCCCCCACCAAAATCTATTACCAGCCCTGTTGCAGATGCAACAGCTTCCAGCACATTTAGATTTACGAGTTTACCTGCTTTAGCCCCATCCAGGTCCACTACATGCAACCGCTTTAATCCTGCGGCTTCAAATTGCTTCGCTACTTCTACAGGGTCTTCATTATAAACTTTTTGCTGGCTATAATCGCCTTTGGTCAGGCGCACACATTTACCGTCAATAATATCTATAGCTGGAATTATGATCATTTTATCTTGCTAAAATTTTTTAGAATTGTTTCACCGGCTTCGCCCGATCTTTCAGGATGAAATTGCACGGCATAAAAATTATCCTTTTGCAATGCAGCAGCAAAGGGCAGTATATATTCTGTTGTTGCAATAGTTTGCGATGACACTGCTGCATAATAACTGTGCACATAATATACAAATGCATTGTTTTGCAGGCCCTCAAAAAGAATGTTCTCGCCTGCAGCAATATTGTTCCATCCTACGTGCGGTACTTTTAAATTGTTTTGCGGAAATAATTTTACTGCTGTGTCAAATACACCCAAACAATCTGTATCGCCTTCTGCTGAATGATTGCACAATAACTGCAACCCGAGGCAAATGCCCAGTACCGGCTGTTGTAAACCAACCAGCAATTTATCCAATTGGCGTTCTTGTAAATACTGCATAGCAGAAGCGGCGTTGCCCACACCGGGAAAGATCACTTTATCAGCAGTACGTATCACTGCTGCATCATCTGTAATTACTGATGCCACGCCTATCCTGTTCAACGCATATTGCACACTTTGCACATTGCCTGCATTATATTTTACAATAGCGATCATAACACTCCTTTTGTTGATGGCAGCGAATCATTTTTGATATCCCTTTTCACGGCCATTTTTATTGATTTGGCAAAGGCTTTGAATATGGCTTCTATTTTATGATGTTCATTATCTCCTTCTGCTTTGATATTCAGATTGCATTTTGCAGCGTCGCTGAATGATTTGAAGAAATGAATGAACATTTCTGTCGGTACATCTCCTACCTTTTCTCTTTTGAATGCAGCATCCCAAACCAGCCAGCTTCTTCCGCCAAAATCAATGGCTACCTGTGCCAGGCAATCATCCATCGGCAGCAGAAAACCATAACGCTCAATACCTTTTTTATTCCCCAATGCTTTTAAAAAAGCCTCTCCCAATGCAATAGCAGTATCTTCAATAGTATGATGTTCATCGATGTGAAGGTCGCCTTCGCAGGTAACAGCAAGATCAAGTTGCCCGTGTTTAGCGATCTGCTCCAGCATATGATCCAAAAATGAAAGACCTGTGTGAATGGCTGCAGTACCCTTGCCATCCAGGTTAACTGTTATTACGATATTGGTTTCATTGGTATTACGCTGATGCGTTATCTTTCTTGGCGGCAGTTTTAAATATTCGTAAATATCTTTCCATTCAATTGTTTCCAAACCGATGGTGTCTTTTCGTAACTCATCAACAGTATCATTTGTCTCAACAGCGCCCAATGCTGCATCATTATTCAGCCAAAGCCCTTTACAGCCCAGGTTCTTTGCCAGCTGCATATCTGTTATCCTGTCGCCGATAACGAAAGAGTTGGCGATATCATACTCCGCATTGTTAAGATATTGCGTTAACATGCCTGTTGCCGGCTTGCGGGTTGGCGCATTATCGTTTGGAAATGTTTTGTCAATATATACTTCTGTAAAATAAATATTCTCATTTTCCAGGCTCTTCATCACCAGGTCGTGTACCGGCCAAAAAGTTACTTCGGGAAATGATGCTGTACCTAAACCATCCTGGTTGGTGATCATCACTAATTCGTAATTCAATTCAGCAGCTATCTTCCGCATATAATAAAACATACCGGGGTAAAATTCCAGTTTGCTGAAATCATCCAACTGGTAAGTTGGCGGCGCTTCTTTGATCAATGTACCATCCCTGTCGATAAACAATAATTTTTTCATTTTTTGTATTCTATTAAAGTGTTTAACAATAGTTGGTTCTCTCCAGGTGTGCCTACTGTAATGCGAAGACAGTTGGCACAGCCCGGTTCATTACTGCGATTGCGAATAATTATTCCACGGGAGGTAAGGTATTGATATAGTTCGTCGGCATTGCTGACTTTTACTAAAAGAAAATTTGCATCCGAAGGATAAATTGTTTTTACAAAAGAAAAAAGGGAAAGCTGTTGGGCTAAATAGTTTCTTTGCTGCACCGTTGCTGTTATCCAGTCATTTACCTGCACTGTATTTTGCAAAGCTTCTATTGCCAGTTGCTGCGATGCTGCATTAACATTGTACGGTGGCTTCACTTTATTGAACAGGTCAATGATATCCATTGATGCATAAGCAAGTCCTAACCTCAATGCAGCCAGTCCCCATGCTTTGGAAAGCGTTTGCATCACTATTAAATTAGGATACACAGTAAGCTCTTCAATAAATGTTTTTTGAGCAGCATAATTGATGTAAGCTTCATCGATCACTATTATGCCGTTAAATTCTTCCAGTAGTTTTTTTATATCCGTGCGGTTCATACTGTTGCCGGTAGGATTATTGGGCGAGCAGATAAATAATAATTTGGTATTGCCATCTGCCGCAGCCAATATACCTTCCACATCAAGCTGAAAGTTTGTAGTAAGAGCAACCTTTCTTATTTCCACTGCATTGATATTGGCGCTTACTTCATACATACCATATGTCGGCGGACAAATGACCACATTGTCTTTTCCCGGTTCGCAAAATATCCTGTACGCAAGATCTATCACTTCATCGCTGCCATTGCCGATAAAAATATTTTCGGCAGGCACACCTTTTATTTTTGCCAGCTGAAATTTCAGTTGCCACTGCAATGGATCGGGGTAACGGTTAAATGATGAATCGAGCGGGGAACCGTACGCATTTTCATTTGCATCCAAACATATAGTTGCATTGCCGGTAAATTCATGGCGTGCAGATGAATAAGGCTTTAGTTCCTTAATGTTCTTCCTGGTTAAATTATCGAGATCAAATTTCATTATTGTAATTATAGATTTTCGAGCCTTATTGTTACCGCATTTTTATGCGCCTGCAATCCTTCTGCTTCAGCCATCTGCTGTACTGCATTGCCGATGCTTACAATGCCTTGTTTATTCAATTGCTGAAAGGTTATTTTTTTTATGAAGCTATCTATCGAAACACCGCTATAGGTTTTTGCATAACCATTTGTAGGTAATGTATGATTGGTTCCCGAAGCATAATCACCAACACTTTCAGGAGAATAATGCCCCAGGAAAACACTGCCTGCATTAATGACCTTTGCTGCTAATGCTGTTGCATTATCCGAAGCAATGATGAGATGTTCCGGTGCATATTCATTTAACAGTTCAAACGCATTTTCAACATTTTGCAGTACAATGAAACGGCTGTGCTGCAATGCCGCAACAGCTGTTTCTTTTCTTGGCAATACCTGCAACTGATGGTTTATCTCCTTTTTAACCTCATCAATGATCAACTCATTTGCAGCGAGCAATATTACCTGGCTGTCTGCTCCATGCTCCGCCTGGCTCAACAGGTCTGCAGCTACAAATGCGGGCCTGCACGTTGCATCAGCATAAATAGCTACTTCGCTCGGACCGGCAGGCATATCAATTGCGATGCCTTCCCTGTTCACCAATTGTTTGGCGCAGGTAACATATTGATTACCTGGGCCAAATATTTTATCTGCTTTAGGGATTGTAGCCGTACCGTAGGCCATTGCTGCAATAGCCTGCGCACCACCTGTTTTGTATATTTTTTTTATGCCTATCAATTGAGCAGCATAAAGAATTACGGGGTTTATTTTACCATCTGTATTGCATGGAGTGCAAAGTATGATCTCTTTGCAGCCAGCCAGTACCGCAGGGATACCCAACATTAATACAGTAGAAAATAACGGGGCCGTGCCACCGGGAATATACAATCCAACTTTTTCAATAGCCACTGATCTGCGCCAGCAAAAAACACCCGGCATGGTTTCAATGACCGTTTCTTTTTCTATTTGCGCTTTATGGAATGTGGTGATATTTTCTTTCGCGGTTTGAATGGCAGACCGTAGATCCATATCCACCAAGTCCATTGCTTTCTCTATCTCTTCTTCTTTTACCCTAAGATCATCCAAAGCAACATTATCAAAGCGAAGCGCATATTCCATTATTGCTTCATCGCCTTTGGCCTTTACGTTGTTCAACACCTGTTGTACAGTTGCTTCCAATTGCTGCATACCTGTAACAGGCCGTTGAATGATCGTATTCCAATCTGCTTTAGCTGGTTCTATAAAAATATTTTCCATAACTTTTAAACGATCATTTTTTCGATGGGTAATACCAAGATGCCTTCTGCTTCAAACTCTTTCAGCTTTTCGATCACTTCCCAAAAGTCATTTTCATTCACTACGCTTTGTACGCTGCTCCAGCCTTTTTCTGTCAGTGGTACAATGGTCGGGCTTTTCATGCCGGGCAATACTTTTGTAATGTTGGGCAACTGGTAATCGGGTGCATTCAGTAGAATATATTTGTTGTTGCCCGCCGTTTTTACTGCTACAATGCGTAATAATAATTTTTGCAGCAACCTTTGTTTTTCAGCAGATAAATTTTTATTGGCCGCCAACACTGCTTCTGAACGCAGCAACACTTCCACTTCTTTCAGCCCATTGGTAAAAAGCGTGCTGCCGCTGCTCACCAGGTCGCAGATAGCATCTGCTAAACCGATGCCCGGCGCAATTTCTACAGAGCCGTTGATCTCGTGGATCTCTGCATCAATATTTTGTTGGGTTAAATATTTTTGAAGTATGCCGGAATACGTAGTGGCTATCTTCAATCCATTGAGGTCTTGCAACGTAGTATATTTCATATGCTTAGGCACTGCAACACTTAACCTGCACCTGCCAAAGCCCAGCCGGTAAACGAGGTCGATATCCTTATTTTTTTCCAGCAATACATTCTCCCCTACTATACCGATATCTGCCACGCCATCATATACGTATTGCGGAATATCATCGTCTCTTAAAAAATAAATTTCCAGCGGAAAATTATAAGACACTGCTTTTAACTGTTTGTTACCATTGTTCAACTCAATGCCACATTCTTTTAACAGCCTGGTTGAATCTTCATAAAGCCTTCCTGATTTTTGAATTGCGATCTTCAGCATAATTTTAATCTATTGAATCGTATAAATACAAAAAGGGCCCACTTTTCAGTAAGCCCTTTTTGAGAATATGTTTAACTACATACCAATCAACATAGCTTACCCTTAGGTAAAAAATGATGATGGTGATGTATGTTTATGATTTGTTGCATTGCTGGCACAAAGTAAAGATGGATAATTTAACTGACCAAATATTTTTTTACAATACCCCTTTATAAAACAACCATTGTACTACCGGTGTGGCAAACGCTAACAGCCAAACCAGGCTGAAAATGGCTTTGTGTATGGGTTGCAGGTCATCGTCATAAGCCGGTGTCAGCACATTTTCTACATGTTTTACCAGTTGCTGTTCGTTTTCTGATGGTACATCGGGCTCAAATTTCCGGCTCAATATCCTGCTTTCTGAAACAACTACATTACGTATCTCCCAATACTGGTCATCGGTTAGGTCATCATAACTGCAGGCATAGTCGATATTTTCTTCATCCAGCCGCCTGCGTACCCTGTTGATGAAACGCAGCATGCTGATACGTAACAGCAACAATGCAGCGATCAATAATAAAGGCCAGGCATTATGCAGTTTTACAAATAGCCAGATCAGTGCTGCTAAAGAAAGATAAAGAAAAAGTAACTGGATGATCCTGCTGCCATGAAAAAATAATGTTTGAAAAAATTGCCCCCCATCCAGCGGAAATATGGGTAAGAGATTGAATACATTCAATGCTAAAAAAGGTAATGCTACCTGGAAATAAATATGCTCGTATGTAGTTTGATGTAAATAAAAGATGATACAGCCGATGATGATGCCCGGCACAGGGCCAGCCAGTATCACGTACAATTTATTTTTTTTGGAAAGATTGACAGCAGTGCCTGAAACATACGCTCCTACAAAGGGAACGAAGGTCATGTTAACGCCTTTGTAACCAAATATCTTCATGGCAATAAAATGACCGGCTTCGTGAATAACGATCACGCTTACCAATATCAGCACGGCCTGCCAGCTTTGAAACATCCAGTAATCGAGCGCAATAAATAAACCAAGACTTATCAGTGTTCTTGACAATGATGTTTTGGCCTGTTCATCTTCGGGCTTGTGCGCAGGTTCTGTTTCCTGTAATTCTTCTTCTATCATTCTTCCTTATCTTTTTTTAATGCCTCAATTAATCCTTCCTGCTTTTCCCTGAGTCTTTCCCTCCGCTCTATCCTGCGGTTCTCCTGCTTATTCTTCATGTAAGCAAACACCATCATGGTTATTAAAAATATAACAGCTACTGTGATCATGCTTATGGTTGAAAATTTATTTCAGTTAATCCCAAACCAGCGGTATTCTCTGTATAAATAATTTTTCCTGCATCAAATTTTACCCCTTCTGCAATATCTTCTTTTAACAACAACGGGCCATCCATATCCACATGATCCAGCAATGGCGCCAGTTGTGCAATAGCTGCTGTACCAACAGAACTTTCATTCATACAGCCTACCATTACTTTCATATCCAGTTCTCTTGCTTTGGCTATCATGCGGCGGGCGGGTGTAATGCCGCTGCACTTGGTCAGCTTTATATTGATGCCATGAAAATGCCCGTGACATTTTTCTACGTCTGCTTCTGCTACACAAGCCTCATCAGCAAATAACGGCAAAGGCGATTGCTCATACAATACTTTCATGCCTTCCCAATTGTCTTTTGCAAGAGGCTGCTCTATCAGTTCTACGCCTAAGGTTTTTAAAACCGGTATTTTTTCTAAAGCCTGCTCCAGCGTCCAGCCTGCATTTGCATCAACACGAAAAACAGCATCGGTATGTTTGCGCAATTCGGTTACCATTTCTATATCGTTTTCTACACCAACTTTTATCTTATACACAGGCCAGGGCTTTTCTTTCATTTTCTCTACCATTTTTTCTATGGTATCAATGCCGATGGTATAATCGGTTAAAGGAGACGTAGCTGTATCCAGATTCCATAACTGGTGCAGTTGTTTTCTTTTCATCTTACCATAAATATCCCACCCGGCCATATCCAGCGCACATACCAAAAATGAATTGGCAGGAAATAAATGATGCAGGTAATGCCAGTACCGCTCGGGATCGGTAAAAGAGAATTTTTCTATAAACTGTTTTTTTCTTTCGATATCCTCTATCATTTTTTCTACAGGGATATTATAATAGCTGATGGCCGGCGCTTCGCCATAGCCTGTGATGTCGAAATATTCCAGCTCAACGATCAATGTGGGCTGGTGTGCTTTGGTGCCTTTTGAAATGGTGAAAGGATGTATGAACGGGAGATCGTATCTTTTGTAGCGGAGTTTCATGATGGGATAAAGATAGGACTTTGAGAGTAACCGCAGAGGCAGGGAGACACAGAGATATAATTACTCAGCGCCTCTCCGTCTCTGCGGTGAATTACCGCCCGCTTTCGCTGATGGAAGCTTTCACTTCTTCATTAAATGCCTTTGCTTTGATCAGTTCCTCGAGGGTGAGGTGCATGCGGTATTTCCAGTAATGATTGGGATCGGCAGGTATATTGATGCGTTCATCATTAGGTATTTCCCTTCGCAGGGTTTCGTTGATGCCCAACAGATCCTGCAATTGAAAAACACACCACATAGCAGGTGAATATAAATGTTGTACTACGATCTCTTTATTGATCCATGCTTCACAATAAAAAGGCGCTTCGCCGTAATGGCCGAGTACCTGGTTGTAAAAACGCTGTGTCTTTGATTTGTCTTCTTCCCACCAGCCACGTATGGTACTCATATCATGTGTAGATGGCGTTACCACGCTGAGGTAAGGCGCATCTTTAGGATGAAAGAATTCGGTGCCTGCTTTCTTCGGCATGCGCTGTATCTCTAAACTTAAGATGCCCAGTTGTTCCATCACTTCGGGAACGCAATGTGGTACCATGCCCAGGTCTTCGCCGCAGATAAGCATGTTGGTGCTGCGCTTTAAACCGGGCAATTTATGCATCGCCTCATTTTTCCAGAACTCATCCTGCCTGCGGAAAAAATAATTAACGTATAGTTCTTTTAACCGCTGCTGTGTAGTTGTATCAAGATCTTTAAAGGATGAAGTTTGTTCCATTGCAATGCGGAAATGGAATTTCTGTCCGCCGGAATTTTCTTCTTCAAATAAAATAACATTACTGATCAGGTTGAAAAGCCCGCTCTTTATTTTATCGGAGTCGCCGTTCTGTCCTTCAAAATGATCTTCTACTTTTCGCTGTGTATCATAAGAAGGTTTTAACTGGCAGCCATCCAGGAAAGTATCTTTTACATAATTGGCTTCATCACCAAATAATTGCTGCAGTACCTGTTCTGTGATGTAAGGCTTGCAATAGCGGTCTTTATCAAAATTTATTCCCCGTTCAAAAAATTCGTTGCTGTGTACTGCAATGGCGGGAACAAATCTTCCCATTATTCCTTCTACAGCATGCAATGGAATACTCCAGATACGGAAGAACCCGAGTATATGATCAATGCGAAAGGCATCGAAATAATTGCTCATCTGCTCGAAACGCTGCCGCCACCAGGTGAAATTATCTTCCTGCATTTTTTTCCAATTGTAAGTTGGAAAGCCCCAGTTCTGGCCCTTCACCGCAAAATCATCAGGCGGTGCCCCGGCCTGCGCATTCATGTTGTATAAAGCAGGTTCCATCCAGGCATCTACGCTATAGCGGTAAATACCGATCGGGATATCGCCTTTTACGATCACGCCATTCTTATGCGCATAAGCGGTAACTTCTTTTAACTGCAAATGCAAATGATACTGGATGAAATAATGAATGGCAATTGCATCGTAGTGTTTTTGCGACGGGCTTACCAAACGCTGTATCGCATTTTCATCGTACTCGCTATTGCTTCTCCATTTGCTGAAATCGGATGTGTTGTATTTATCACGCAAATAGCAAAATGCTGCATAGGGCACCAGCCAGTGACGGTTCACATTAAAGAACTCAAAATAATTCACATCGTTCCTGAATTCTTCTTTTTGCAACTGGTATAATTCATTGATGGCAGACAATTTAAATTTCATTACCTGTTCGTAATCCATATCAGGTAATTCATTGAGCTGCTTCTTCTTTTTCTGTAATGGCTTTATCACACTTGCGCCATCGGCGCCTGCCAGTTTTTCGAGGTTAAGAAAAAGCGGGTGCAATGCAAAAGCAGAGATGGCTGCATAAGGATAAGAATCCTTCCAGCTATGTGTAGCGGTGGTATCATTAAGCGGCAGCAACTGGATCAGTTTAACGCCTGATTGCTTTGCCCAATCGACCAATAATTTTATATCTGCAAACTCGCCTGTACCAAAACCATTTTTACTGCGCAGGCTGAATACCGGTATAGCCACACCTGCGCCACGCCAGGTACCGTTCTTCAATGCAGCAAATCCATCGTGAATAATGGTAATTTTCTTCTTTGCAGCGTCACCCAATACTATCCTGTTATCGCCGCTTTCAAATTTTTTGAATGCTTTTGTTTTGGTATTGTAAACACCATATTTATAGGTAACAGGAAAAGTTTCTTTGGAAAGATTGAGTTGTATCGTCCACCAGTTATTTTCTTTGGCAAGCAATAAAGGCTTTTCTGTTTTCCATTCATTCAATGCTGTTGCAGAACCAGCGATACATAACACCTCATCTGCCTTAAGCAGTGGCGCTTTTACTTTAAACTGGTGCGTAAAGGACTTGTTTGTTTTCTTTGCCGGCTTTACCGTTGCCGCGGCTCCTGTTTTAAGCAATACATTTTGAAATGGCTGTGTGTAAAAAGCATTCTCAATATTGCCGGGATAATTCCAGGTATCAATCGTTACAATATCCGGTACGGTAACAGTGGAAATATCTATCTGCCTGTCATCGCTGAATTCAACTACTTCGTCACCATCTTCCTGGCGCAATAAATATTTATAGCGCAACGGTTCTTCTATATCGGCAACAGCAATAGAACCCTGCCATAACTGGTCGTTGAGGTATTTTAACGGAAATGCTTTTTCCAGGTCATCGTTACCCAATGCATCAATATTGCCACTTACAAAAAGGGTTTGTCCAAAGCGTGTAGAAAATTGTAAATAAAAATGTAACGTCATCCAGCAACCGGGTTAAGAGATGGCAAGATAGCCTGTTTAAACCAAAATGTAAAAAATACACATTAAAATCCTTTTATGTGTAAAAACCAAGGTGTAATATTATCTAAAAAAAAGGAAGGGGTAAAAGGTTCTGCCTTATATTTGCAAAAAAAGATCACAAATGGAAACAACCAAAAAAAGAACAGGTTTATACTGGATATTGTTTTTAGCCTCTGTTGCTGCTTTTTTTCTTGTATATATGTCGCCGATAGGTGCTTATTGTTCTATGGTACTCCCTTTTAATACTACTTTCTTAGCCAAGGCTCTCGACCTGATGTAAGGCTATTTGTATAATTATTTACTGACCACCCTGTATAAACCGGGTGGTTTTTTATTGCCGCAAAAATCCGCAGGTTTTAATTGGCGATCACAAAATCGGGTCGCTTGATAAAAGTGCTGTTGTATTTGAAGCGTATATCTGTGCTTAATGTTACCTTCCAGCTGTTCATGGTTTCATTTACCCGGGGAAAATAATATCCTTTCAATTCGATAGTACCAAATACAAGGTTCTCATTTCTTGTGCGGATGCCGCCTCCTACGGCACTGTACAGGTCACTCTTATCCAGCTGCTGCTTCATCGGTTTCAGCATACTAAGGTCGCCAAATAAAAATGGCGCAAAGCGAAAGCCTAATATCTTTTTGGTATTATAAAAAACAGTTTCTGCTTTTACGGTTGTGCGCAGGTCGGCATTGATAATACCATCATCAAAATAAGGCAATCCATATATACTGTTGAGGAACAACGGGGCATTCAAAACAGGGTTAACCTGTGCAGTGATACCGGTACTGAAAAAACAACGGAAGAACCAGGCGGAGTTCAATTTTTTTAACCGGGTAAATTTATCGAGATTGAACAGCAGGTCAACATCTTCAAAACGGTGATGATAGTAATAGCCACCTGCCCTGAACGTATAACTGGTGTAATAACCGTTCTTGATAAAATTATTAAGCTGTGCATCAAGCCCGAGGTAAGGCCGTTTGGCAGCCTGTTTGTTTACCCATCCGCCTGTCAATGCTACAGAAAATCCTTCGGGCACGTCTTCATTTCTACCAAAGCCATAAATGAAATTGGTTTTATAAAATACTTGCCTGAAAACATTGATAGAAGCCAATGCACCATTAAAATCAGCATAGCGGTAATCGTATTGTGTTTTATATTTTACCGGTACAGTTAAAAAATGCTGGTAAAAACCACGTATAGCTGCAAAGCGGTGTACCCGTATTTCTTTTTCTTCATACAGCGCACGCTTACTGTCGAGGCTATAGCCAAACCATCCGTCGATGTTATAATAGGCGTATCGGTAATCGCTGTGATATAAAGAATCCTGGTTGTACCCGTTGATAGTTCTGAAGTACCCTCCTTCCAATGCGCCGGTGCTGGGTATATAAGGTGTTACCAATGGTTTTTCTATCCTGGTATAAATAGCTTCTTCTTCATTTTGAAAACTGCTGAAGGTGGAGCGAAAATTTTGAAACCCAACTGTCCAGTCGATAAATGAACCACGGATATTTCTTTTTACCCATTCTGCGCCAAATGCCCCATCAGGGTGACGGTCTTTATCATAAAATCCACTGATGGATAATCTTGAACCGCTGCCGTTTATATTTTCATCTTTCAACTCTGCCCTGCCTCTTGTTTTGCTGCTGATGGCAAGGTTACCACCTAAAGAAAAGATATCCTTTGTCAATACAGTGATATCTACCGAATCTGTTGTGCCCGGTGAATAATCGATCAGTATCCGTGCATCCTGCAGGTAAACAAGTGCCCGCAGATAGCGTTCATTATCTGCCATCAGGTAAGGGTACAGATGGCTGCCTTCCTGGAAAAAAAGATTGCGGCGGATAACTTTATCAGTAGAGTTTTTATGAAATTTTTTCCCGATGCGGATACCCAGGTTATCTTTTACAGCGCAGGAATCGTTGATGTCACATTCAAAGCCAAGGCGCACTACTTCTATAGAGCGGATGATCTTTCCTTTGTATTGTAAAAATGGATTTTCTACTCTTTGCGGCGGATCATCGGGACTGGTGGAAATGCTTTTTCCTAATTTTCCTAAAAGCCCTTTTTTCTTTGCCAGGAAAAAAACATCCTGTTTATCGTTTTGCTGTGCCACAGCAGCAAGTTGCGGAAGAGTGAGAATAAATAGTATGAAGCAATACGCTAACAGTTTGTGCATTGTGGCTGACAGTCATTTTTTTATCGAAAAAATTAAAGATATTGAATTGATAATAAACAAAACACCGCATAGTTTAGCGCCTTTAAATTTTAATCTTTTTTTTACAAAGAATCTTCTTCTGTACTACTTTCTCTTTTGTTCTTATACCGCAATTGCTTTACCATGGCCCATACAGCTATCAGTAAAGAGACAACTGCAACTCCTAATGCTGCCTGCGCAGGTATGGGAAGATCAGTTTTTAAATTTGCCCATACCGCAAATGTGCCCCAGGCTATTACCAATGGATACGTTATATCTTTATAACCAACACCAATTAACAGCGCCAATAATAATGCGCCGCCCAATACGATCATTACCCAATTGGCCCCGCCGATACCCATTCCATCCCAGTTAACCGAAACCAGGAAAACAGCAGTACCTGCAATCACTGCTACTGACAGCCAGCCCATCAGCATTGAAAAAGGTACCGACAGCCACCTGCTGTAATTGAGTCTCCGTATCATGCGTTGGCTCATAGAGAACAATACAACAGAACAAAGGAGCATTACAATGATCACCACTTCGCTGAAGGCCACGAGGCTTTGCCGGAAAGCATATACCCATACAATGCCCAAAAGGTTAATGATGATAAAAGGGATGTTGAGATTATCATATCCCGTTTTATTTATTTGCGAAGGCAATAATTGTATGATGCAATAAACTATATATAAAAGATAGATAAGCCCCCATATCGCAAAAGCATACGAGGCGGGGATGAACAGGTTGTTATAGTGATATGCAAGATCCTTGATGGATGGTATGCTGGTAAAATTATCCAGTATAGAATTGAATGCAATATTGATAAGAGCCACTATCAGTGCCACCCACCTTAACGGAATATCTGCTCTTCTTGCTTCCATACTGGTTGTTATTGATGAATGATCGTTTCTTTAAAAACCTCTAAATGCTTTTTCAACAATTCTCTTGTATCGCTATCTGTCAATTCCCCTTTTTCATCAAATTTCTTTGGTGCAAGAGAGACAAATACTTCAAATTTATTGATATGGGGCATTTTAAGCGTGTGAAAAACGGGCAGAAAAGCCACCTGCATGCGCACAGTTCCCCATTGCCCCTGTGTGGCGCCCATCAGGGAAACATGTTTACCTAAAAGTGGGGAATCTTCTCCACGGGATGCCCAGTCTATGGCGTTTTTTAATCCACCGGGCAGGGAATAATTGTATTCTGGGGAAACAAAGATTATCCCATCGGCTTTTCGCAAGGCTTCACGAAAAGTGTGGACCGCTTGGGGCCTTTCGGGCGAAGCCGGGATATCATGATCGGCATTGTAAACCGGTATATCCGCTATGGATACTGTTTCTACAGTAACACCTTCAGGAAGTAAACCTGCAGCAGCATTAAGCAGCATAGTATTGTAAGAACCCTTGCGTAAACTACCCGAGATGCCAACCAAATGTATTGGCCTGTTCATTTTTTTGCTTGTTTAGTAATAAGCAAGTGCAAAAATTGTTCCGCAAGAATTTTCCCTAATATGAAACGTATCTTTAACTTGTGTGAATGAAGAAACCCGGATATATAAAAATGGTACTGTTCTGCCTTGTTACCAGTTTCGGAATGTTACTGGCAGCAAGCCTCCTGGATATTTTTACTGCTGCAATGTATCCGCGTGGCTATTCGGTTGCCCTTTTTGTGGTAACCTTTGGTGTTGCAGGAATTTTTGCAACAATGATCAGCTACACTTCGGGTATAGATTATGCGCCTAAAAAAGACCGCAAGGCTTCTGCAGTTTTAATAAGCTGCACGGTATTGATCGGGCTGGTCATGTTCTTTTTTATTGCCCGGGTAGAAGGCGGTGAATATGAAGGGCCATTCAAAGCGTTTGGCATCATGCAGGTTTTAACCAATGGTGTCTTTTTTATAAAGCCGGTACGATAAGGATTACAGTTGCCTGTAACCCCTATCTATAACCGGTTAGCTAAAACACGACTTACATTTTTTTTCTCAGCTCACTTACCTGTCTTTTGGAAAGATATATCTGGAAACCTACTTTCAGCAAGAATCCCCCGGAACCCGACACACCTTTTACTTTACTATGCTGGTAACCAGCCAATGCTTCTACAGCCACGTTCTTATTTATAAAATAAGATGCTCCCGGAGCCAGGTAAAATGCAGTATTGCTGGCAGATGATTCGCCGGTTGTTTTTTGAGTGCCGAATTTTATTTCAGTGTGCAGAAAAGGGCGGAAAGGCTTTTCAATATTACCTACATAATAACGGGCAAACGGGCCTGCACTGAAAATCGTAGACTTTGTGTCGCCCAGTTTTTTGTAGTTAAACCCAATGCTGGCGCCTGCTGCAAAATTATCTGCAAAGAAATAGCCTGCATCCGGATCGATACCGAATTGGGTGTTCTGCTTTGCAGCGCTGAAATTTAAATTACCGCCGATCAGCCAATCGCCTTGCTGTGTTTGTGCCTTTGTTACAAATGCTGCTAACGTTAAAGCACTTGCGAACATCATTTTTTTCATAACTAAATTATTTGTTTGCACATAAGACAGTTTTTTTGATAAAAGAGTTGCATCACCCAATAAAAAAATAAGCCCTGATCAATGACCAGGGCTTTTACATTACATTTCGTTTATACTTATTGGTGATACATTACATTTCAATACAAACTGTTATAGCTGCTTTGCATCTATTCAACCGGCTGCCAAAGCTCAATTTTATTTCCTTCAGGATCGTACACCCATGCAAACCGGCCATAGGATTCATCCATACGCTGTTCATCTATCTTTACACCTTCGGCCTTTAATTGTTCCAGGAATTTGTCGATATCAGTTACACGGAAATTGATCATGAACTGCTGCTCAGCAGGAAAATAAGTAGTAGTAGATTTGAATGGCGAGAATACAGTGACACCTTTTTCCGGTTGCCATAAATCTTCGCCCCCAACTGCGGGGATACCAAAATGTTTTGCATACCATTGTGCCAATGCTTTTTCATCTTTTGCACGGAAGAATAAACCGCCGATACCGGAAACTAAATGTGACATTTGAATTATAGTTTAATTTTAGTGATCATAACTTACTACTCTTGATATTTTCCACAACCCATTCTTTTTCTGCCATATCATTAAGAACTTAAATGTACCGATCTCTTCTTTCCCGTTTTCTATATGCCGAAAACGGTGCACCCCGATCTCAATGGCGCCATAACCTTTTATGGGATGTACTTCCAGGCTGCCGGGCACCAATTCCCTTGTCAGTTTAAATTCTTTTTTAAAGGTATTGGAAAAATTGGTAAAAACTGTTTTGTAAGGGATCAGTCCGCCGTTATCCTGGTACCACTCCAGGTCTGTGGTAAACAAAGGTTTGAACCTGGCCATATCCTGTGTATTGAACGCATTGAACAGCACACTATCCATACGGGCAATTTCATTGTAGAGCTCCTGCGAGGTTGGCGCCACTTTCTTTTCCTGTGCCGATGCGCTGTTTATAATTATAAGAAAAAAGATAAAGAAGAAGATAGATTTGCCAGAGACTGGTGATAACATTTAAAATTGATTTTATTTTTCAAATATAAAAATGATTATTTTAGATATACTTATTATTTATGTCTTCAACAACAAGCAATACGATCAATTGGCAAAAATTTGTTACTGATATTGCATTCCTGCTATTGTACTTTTTTTTTCTTGATCCGTTAATGAAATGGCAACTGCAGCACCTGGCTTTATCCTGTACGCTTTTAATGCTGCTGAATATTGTTGCAGTTGGGCTTGGCTGCTATACCTTCTTTACCGGTTATGCCGATATGGATGCATTGACCAAATACAGGAATTCTTTATCAGGATTTGAAAGGGCTGCGCTTGGCCTGTCAGCATTTATTTCCTGTCTTGCATTTTTATGGTGGCTGGTGCCCTTTGCAGCGGTAAAAACAATGGGAGTAAAAGAGACCGGCTTTATAGCAGGAATGACCGTTTATTTCATTACGTTCATTGGCGTGGTAGCAGGGAGTATTAATAATAAAAAAGGGCTGCTAAAAATTAACACACCTCTTCTAAAATTGGTGAATAATATCATTACAACACTGTTCTTCTTTTTCAGCTACGCATTTTTATTGGTGAGCTTACAGCATTGGCAGCCTTCGTGGATAGCTGCGCCATACCTGGCTATAATTTGTCTATTTGTATTTTATCTACCGTTGCGGTTCTTTCTTTTATTGCGGCCGCCATTTCATCCGCTGGAATATGTGAGCTTTATTTTGTCGTTTGGATTTTTGATGTGGCAGTTGTTTGTGAGGGTGTAATTTGTTTTGATTATTAAAAATTAGAAAGAAGATTCACCATACGTTAGCTTAAAGGGTTTATACTTTTTAAAATAAGGTATCCTTAAATATGTTTGGAGCGTCCTTAAAGCATTTATGAGACAATTATTAAAATAATTTACGTCTCCAATTTCTTCTTGAGCACTTATTAAAAATACTCCGCCATTTTGACTTTTTAAATACCATATTACTTTAGTATAGGAAAATTTATCTTTTCCCCAATAGTATAATGATATCCCAATAAGATTATCATTTTGAACTATCCACACACCTCTTAAAACTCTATCTGTAGGACATTTAGGAGCAACTAATTCTTGTTTAGCTAGTTCAATAAAATAGTTATATTGAATTCCTTCAAAAGGAAGCTCAATATCTTCTAATTTAGGAATATAGAAATCTCCATTTTTATCTGCTTCCATTAAAACTATATGCCAATCCGGTATTTCCATGTTTATTAAGCTTGCATTCTTAATAAACCATTCTTGCCCTTCATGTTTTATTGATGGTCCTTGGTGTTCTCTTGGAATGGCCTTTAAAAAGCTATCAAAATAATTATTACAAGACGTTAATCTTATTGTTTGTACATAAATATCCATTTCCCATAACATATTTTCGCTTGGATACAGTTTATTATAATATTCTGGTATTTGTAAAACCCTAACAAAAACTTCATGCTCATTTTTTATAAAATAACTATTCAACAATCTTTCAAAAAGCTTATCTTCTGTTGGTAAAGGAAAAAAATCTGATATTTTTTTATTTAAGTTTATTTCCAGGCGAATTGATCTAGGTATTTTAAAGATAACTGTTATAAATGATTTTAAGTCACCATTAGGAATAGCATAGTCATCTGCATATATGTACCAAGCTTTTTGACGTATCGGTCTTGAGGCATGATTTCCAAACCATTCATCCAAATTTACACAGTCACCATTTTTGGGATTATTTTTTGATTCCCATACCGGACAATCAAATACATATAAGTAAGAAAAATCTGAGTCCAAAGGTTCATAAGTAACTCTTGTAAACTCAAATAATCCTATATGATTATTTTCAGTTTTTAAGTATTGCTTTTCATTCCTTTCATTTCTCTTAAATTGTGAAAACCATAAAGCAACTTCTATATCACTTGTTACATCTAGTCCACCAGATCGTCTTCCATAATGTTGTATTAATCCATTCATAGGAAAATTAATATTATGTTGATTTATTTCAGCAACATTTTTTGATCCGATCTTTAAAACATCTTCTTTTATTATTCGCTGCGCTGCTAATTTCCAAGAATAATCCTCTGAATTATATGGGTATCCTTTCCGATAAAAAGAAGGTATCATACACTCGTAATCACTATTTTGTCCCCGATACAGTCTCACATAACCACCTTGCACAGGAGATAACAACTTTAATTCGTCACTCAAGTGATTCAAATTTTTTACTTCAATAATATTGTATAACATAATAAGCAGTTTAATAAAAAACCGCAGCCTAATAAGCTACGGTTTTTCTTAATATTAAATTTTTTAATCTTCGATCAGATTACTTCTTATCATCCTCCACTACTTCAGCTTCAATATCTTCAACATGATCTCCCCCACTACCCTGTTGTGCGCCACCATTCGGTTGTTCACCACCACCTTGCTGAGCACCAGCACCATCCTGTGTAGCCTTATACATTTCTTCACTCGCTGCTGTCCATGCTGCATTCAGTTGTTCAGTAGCAGCATCTATCTGTGCAATATCCTGTGATTTATGCGCTTCTTTTAATTTTTCCAAACCGGCTTCAATAGCACCTTTCTTTTCAGCAGGTATCTTATCACCATATTCTTTCAATTGTTTTTCGCTCTGGAAGATAAGACTATCCGCCTGGTTGATCTTTTCTACTCTTTCTTTTTCGGCTTTATCAGATGCTTCATTCATCTTGGCATCGTTCTTCATCTTTTCAATTTCTTCTTTGCTTAATCCGCTGCCTGCTTCGATACGAATCTTTTGTTCTTTGTTAGTGCCTTTATCTTTTGCCGTTACATGCAATATACCATTGGCATCAATATCGAAGGTTACTTCAATTTGAGGGATACCACGTGGGGCTGGCGGAATACCATCCAGGTTGAATATACCCAGGCTCTTGTTATCTTTCGCCATAGATCGTTCTCCTTGTATCACATTGATCTGTACGCCCGGTTGATTATCGGCATAAGTAGAGAACACCTGCGATTTCTTTGAAGGGATCGTTGTATTCGCTTCGATCAATGGTGTCATGATACCACCCGCAGTTTCGATACCTAATGTTAAAGGGGTTACGTCAAGCAACAATACATCTTTGATGTCGCCGCTCAATACTGCACCCTGTATAGCTGCACCAATGGCAACTACTTCATCCGGGTTCACACCACGGTGAGGTTTGCGGCCAAAGAACTTTTCTACTATTTCCTGTACTTTAGGGATACGGCTGCTGCCACCCACCAATATCACTTCATCAATTTCTGAAGTGCTCATGCCCGCATCTTTCAATGCCTGTTCGCATGGTTTCAAACAGCGGTCGAATAGTTTATCGGCCAGCGATTCAAATTTTGCACGGGTCAGCTTTTTTACTAAGTGCTTTGGCACACCATCCACTGCTGTTACGTATGGCAGGTTAATTTCTGTTTCTGTAGAAGAAGACAGTTCCACTTTTGCTTTTTCAGCAGCTTCTTTCAAACGTTGCAACGCCATTGGGTCTTTGCGAAGATCAATAGCTTCATCATTTTTAAATTCATCTGCCAGCCAGTCCATGATCACTTTATCAAAGTCATCACCACCTAAGTGGGTATCGCCATTGGTAGATTTTACTTCAAATACACCGTCGCCTAATTCCAAAACGGAGATATCGAATGTACCGCCACCAAGGTCAAATACAGCGATCTTATGATCTTTGCCGCCTTTATCCAAACCATAAGCCAATGCTGCGGCTGTTGGTTCATTTACGATACGGCGAACATTCAGGCCCGCAATTTCACCGGCTTCTTTTGTAGCCTGGCGCTGTGCGTCGTTAAAATAAGCCGGAACAGTAATAACTGCTTCGTTCACTTCCTGGCCAAGATAATCTTCGGCTGTTTTCTTCATTTTTTGCAGCACCATAGCGCTGATCTCCTGCGGAGTATATTGTCTGCCATCTATGTCAATGCGAACCGTATTATTGTCACCTTTCACTACCTTATAGCTCCAGTGGGTACTTTCTTCCGTAACTTCTCCAAACTGGCGGCCCATGAAACGCTTTACACTCATAATGGTGTTATGCGGATTTGTAATAGCCTGGCGCTTTGCCGGGTCTCCCACCTTGCGTTCCCCATTTTTAAGGAAAGCCACTACAGACGGGGTTGTACGGCGTCCTTCTTCGTTGGCTATCACCACTGGTTCGTTACCTTCCATTACGGCAACACAACTGTTGGTTGTTCCTAAGTCAATTCCTATTATTTTTCCCATATTAAATTGTATTTTATTTATAAATACAGTGACAATGATTGTGCCATAGCGTTTTAGAGTGCTATTTTGTCATACGCCCCTCCGCCCCTAAAGGGGAACCATGGAGGAGATTAAAGCGGAGATCAACAAGTACTGTTCTGGCTATTTTGAAATGTTTTTATTTGAACATTGAAAATTAAGCATTGAACATTGAACATTTTTTTGATACCCATTATGGTCTTTACCCAACCACTGTCAAAAAATACCATTAAGTGGTATTGGATATTGGCGCTTTCATTTGTACTTTAGTTGCTAACCCGTGACTTACGGATAACCCAAAACTCAAAACAGAAAACACTAAACTATGCCCACCATTCAATTTACCTTCAGTACACAGCAAAGCAAACAATTTGGCAGCGCAAACGGCGGCCCTAAATTCTATATCGGCAGCGATGTGGTGTACCAGGGTAATCATGGTCTCAGCAACCTGCAACAGATACCTGCCCTTATATATGACCCGGCTGCTTATGAGCCCCAATTCGGTTTTTGGGCTGATTTTGTTTACCCCACTGCCATGTGCGAAAGCCAGGGTTCATTTCATTGTCTGAATACATACGACAGGGCTGCTTTTACCTTCACCTTTATGCAATATGCGGCTCATGTGCCTAACGGCGACTTTGTGATATTCCTGCGCCGCCTGTTGCAATTGCCTAATGCTAAAGATTATTTTCCTTTTTTAGAATTACGCAATGACCGTATCTGGTACAATAACGGCAACAGCCAAAATCAACTGGAAGACAATAATTCCACACAGGCTTTAATGAATTATCTAAACCCAGATAAAAGCAACCTTGATAACCAGGAACTCATCAGCGCTGCACGTATGGTACACTGGAGCCAGAATGATGCCGCTCACCGTGCCTTGCAGGTATCCTGCGCTATGGAGCTGTTTAAAAAGAATATGATACAATATAATACCCGCTACAATCTTGACGGGTGGCCCGATTATATCTGTCATGTTATCTGCGATATCCATCACCAGGGCAGGGCCAAAGTAAGCCAGATCATGGCCATTTTAACTGCTACTACCAACAGGCAAACGATCTATACCAATTTATTGAATGTAGGCGGCGGTGTTTATGCTGAACGTATCAAAACATTGAAAGCTGCTCATAAAAAATTAATGGATGCCGGTAAATTCGGTGTTAAGAAATATAGCGCTGCGGCGGGGGATTTTGTTAACCTGTAAAGTCTTGCTGATCTGTTAATTCGTTAATCAGTTAATCAGTATATCCGTAATACAATTTGTAATTACCGGCGATTACTATTGCCTATTGTTTTACTTTAAATGTAAAATGCTTCTGGCTTAAATAGCTAATGGTAATAATAATTACTGTAGTAATACATTGGCTCAGGAATGGCTTCCATACCAATACCTCTACAAATATTTTAAGCAGGAAATAATTGAGGGCGAGGTTGAATACAAAAGATAACAGGTAGCGGAACAACTGTATCCTGCCCTTTAAATTAGAATCAACAAATACCACGTACTTCATTAAAATAAAGCCAACAATAAAATTCACGCAGAAGGAAACGAACAAGGCCGCATTATGCGGCTTTAACGTATAAAAACCCAACTCTACATTTTCATTCTTAAATACACAGGTGAGCAATATTTTAAAAAGCGCCAATCCAAGCAACGTATTAACTCCGCCGCATGCTGCATAGCGAAAGGTTTGCTCCGGCATAAAACGCCGGAACGGAGGATAAAAGAAATCAATGAATGCTATGATCTTTTCTTTAGCCAAAATAGTTTTACATTAACTGTATAATTCTTCCCTGCTTGTTTTTACCCTTTCATCCAGCAGGTATTCATCGTAGGTCATTAATTTATCAATGATACCCTTCGGTGTTAATTCAATGATCCTGTTGGCAACGGTTTGCATGAACTGGTGATCATGCGTGGTAAATAAAATAATACCGGAATAGGCCACCATATTATCATTGAACGAAATGATACTTTCCAGGTCAAGGTGATTCGTAGGTTCATCCAATATCAGCACATTCGGGTTCTGCAGCATCATCTTGCTGATCATACAACGAACTTTTTCGCCCCCGCTCAGTACGTTTGTTTTCTTCAGGATCTCCTCTCCGCTAAATAACATCTTACCCAAAAAACCACGTAAGAAATCTTCATCCACATCTTTGGTTGTTGGCGGTACGTATTGGCGAAGCCAGTCCATCAGGTTCAATGTACTGCCTTCAAAATATTCTGTATTGTCGTTGGGCAGATAAGCAGTAGTAACTGTTGTGCCCCATTCGTAAGTGCCGCTGTCTGCTTTCATCTTGCCATTGATGATCTCGAAGAAAGTAGTTAACGCCAGCGGATCACGGCTGATGAAAGCGATCTTATCCCCTTTCTGTATATCAAATTTAACTTTGCTGAACAGCGTTTTGCCTTCAACGGCTTTCGACAGGTTCTCTACTTTTAATATCTCGTTACCTACTTCCCTGTCCTGTTTAAAGATAATGCCCGGGTATTTTCTGTTGCTTGGCTGTATCTCTTCAATAACCAGTTTTTCCAATGCTTTTTTACGGCTGGTAGCCTGCTTGCTTTTAGAAGCATTTGCACTAAAGCGGGCAATGAACTCCAACAGGTCCTTACGCTTATCTTCCATCTTCTTGTTCTTATCGCTCATCTGCCTTGCCGCCAGTTGCGAGCTTTCGTACCAGAAGCTGTAGTTACCGGTGTATATCTTGATCTTGCTTCGGTCCACATCAGCCACGTGCGTACAAACCGCATCCAAAAAGTGACGGTCGTGGCTCACCACCAATACAATATTCTCATAATCAGCTAAAAAATTCTCCAGCCAGCTGATGGTTTCCACATCAAGGTTATTGGTAGGCTCATCCAGCAATAAAATATCAGGATTGCCAAAAAGCGCCTGCGCCAGCAATACCCTTACTTTCAGGTTAGCCGCAATATCTTTCATCAACTGCTGATGCAATTCATCCTTAACGCCCAGTTCGCTCAGCATAGTAGCAGCATCGCTTTCAGCAGTATAGCCTCCCATTTCGCCAAACTGTTCTTCCAGTTCACCGGCTTTTATACCATCCGCTTCTGTAAAATCTTCTTTGGCATAAATAGCATCCCTTTCATGCATCACTTTCCACATTTTTTTGTGGCCCATCATTACGGTATGTAAAACGGTATGCTCATCAAAAGCAAACTGGTTCTGGTTCAGCACTGCCATACGTTCGCCGGGGGTGATATCAACCGTCCCTTTGTTCGGCTCTATCTCACCACTGATGATCTTCATAAAGGTGGACTTACCGGCACCATTGGCACCAATTATACCGTAACAATTCCCTTTGGTGAAATTGATATTTACTTCATCAAACAACACCCTTTTACCATAGGCCAGGGTTACATTATTTACACTTATCATAATTATTAAAAAGTGTGCAAAGGTAGCGCAAGGGAATGAATAATTAATAATGAGTAATGAATAATTAATACAGCGGTGTGCAGGTCATTTTCTTATATAATGGATATGCCAGCCCGATTTCCAGCTGGCGCCGCCATCAGTGGTTACATCCCAGTCCCAGTCAAAGCTTTTATCGCTGATATTGCTGTACAGCATCCTGAATTGCTGCTGTTTGCCATTAGGCAACGTACGGGTTTGGGTAAATAAGGTCATTTTACCATTCTCAAATTTGCCGGTTAGATCGATATAGCCGCCCTGGTTATCCACCCAGGTTTGCTGCCACATTTTGGATTGCGGGTTATATACACTCCAGCTTTTGCCCGAATAAGCGGTTTTCGGGTTTTCAAAATTTTCCTGCACCGTACAACCATCCATGATCTTATAAATAGTATTGGAGCCGGTAACGGTATCGGCAGAATACAATATCCACGAGCCTACCCAAAAATCGAACTGGCTGGCTTCGGGTGCCGAACAGGGGTTTGAGGTGTTCTGCGCATTTGCAGAAAGCAATGTCAACAACGCTGCAACAGCAAGAAGATATTTTTTCATACGCTATACTTTTAGTTGATCTTCATGATGATAAAGCTATCGGTATTACACAGGTATTGGTTGCCGCCGGTAATCACAATAGCCCGCTTGCATAAGAATACATATTTTTGCAGCCATAGAAATAAGAAACATGTCGATAGTAGGTCAATTACAGCAATGTACGGTAGAGAGTTTATCTGCTTTATACAATCAGCCATTTACTGATAAGGATTTCCAGGTAAACCAAACCAAGCCCGAGTTTGAAGGCGATTATACCGTTGTGCTTTTTTCGTTGGTAAAATCATTGAAGCTTTCGCCGGATGCTATCGGCAATGGGTTAGGTGAGCATTTGGTAAAGAACTATCCGCAATTATTTACGGCATACAATATCATAAAAGGTTTTTTGAACCTTAGCGTTAATGATACCTATTGGCAGGATGTATTGAACAGTAATTATGAGAATGAAGCTTATGGCAAGGCTGCACCCAACGGTAAAAAAGTAATGGTAGAATATTCTTCTCCCAATACCAACAAGCCTTTGCATCTTGGTCATTTAAGAAATAATTTTTTGGGATGGAGCGTTGCTGAGATATTGCAAGCTACCGGTAATGAAGTGATCAAAAGCTGTATCGTAAATGACCGTGGCATACATATCTGCAAGAGTATGATAGCCTGGGAATTATTTGCCAACGGCGCCACACCTGAAAGTACAGGGATGAAAGGCGATCATTTTGTAGGTGACTATTACGTGAAATTCAATGATGAATATAAACGCCAGGTAGAAACACTGAAAGCTGAAGGCTTAACGCAGGAAGCAGCAGAAAAAGAAGCGCCCATCATGAAAGCTACGCAACAAATGCTGCTGGATTGGGAAGCTGGCAAACCGGAAGTAATGGCGCTTTGGAAAAAAATGAACAGTTGGGTGTATGATGGTTTTGATACTACGTATAAAAATATCGGCAGCGATTTTGCGATCATTTATTACGAAAGCAATACGTACCTGCTGGGCAAAAAAACAGTGGAAGAAGGTTTGCAAAAAGGCGTATTTGTAAAAGACGAAGATGGTAGCGTATGGATAGACCTTACTGCAGATGGCCTGGACAGAAAGATAGTACAGCGTAAAGATGGTACTTCAGTTTATATAACACAGGATATAGGATTGGCGCAGCAAAAATATGATGAATACAAAATTGACAAGAGCATTTATGTGATCGGTGATGAGCAGAATTATCACATGAAAGTGTTGAAGCTGATCGCTGAAAAACTACAGTTGCCCAATGCTGAAAATATCTATCACTTAAGCTATGGCATGGTGGAACTGCCTACCGGCAAAATGAAAAGCCGTGAAGGAACCGTTGTTGATGCTGATGATATTGTAACCGAAATGGAAACCGTAGCAAAAGAAAAAACGGAAGAGCTGGGTAAAGTAAAAGATTTTACAGCAGATGAATTAACTGCACTCTATCATACTATTGGATTGGGTGCATTGAAATTCTTTTTATTGAGGGTTGACCCCAAAAAGAAAATGATCTTTAACCCGCAGGAGAGCATAGATTTTCACGGTTTTACCGGGCCGTTCATCCAATTCAACCATGCCAGGATAAAAAGTATTTTGCGGAAAAATGAAATAGACAATACTGTTGTTGCAGGAGAAGAACTATTGAAGCTGGAAAAAGAATTGGTAGTGGCGCTGGAACAATATCCTGCTGTAATAAAACAAGCGGGAGAAGAAATGAATCCTTCTGTAATTGCTATATTTATCTATAATATTGCAAAAACGTTCAGTTCATTTTATACGGAGCATTCTATTGCCAATGCGGAGTCGGAAGCAAAAAAACAACTGCGGCTGAAACTGGCTTCCATGACAGCCAATGTCATCAAAAGCGGCATGCACTTATTAGGCATTGATGTTCCTGAAAGAATGTAAAAAACATTTTTTATGAAATATATACTAACTGCTTTCATTGCTGTATCGGCAATGCTTTTATTTGACTCCTGCGGCACTACACAGGCTTTCGTAAAGCCAGCCTATCTTAATAATGATGTGGTGCATTTACCCAATGAAAGAGTTACTGACATTACCCTTATCTCCGTAAGCATGGCGGAGGATAAAGGCATGTACGAGACCATCAGCCAGCAGATACAGGGCGCACTCAACAGAAGAAGTATCACCAGCGATATGCATTTTTACGATGCTAAAGAAACGCCGTCTGAGATCGCAAGAAAGATAAAAGAAACTGTTAAGCCTTATTATTTAGTGATTGATAAAATAAATTCCGGCTACCAAAAAGATGAAATGAACAATGATTTCATCACCAAGCAGATCAACTGCATGCTGCAAAAAAATGGTGGCGGGCATATTGCAGATTTTACGATCTCCATAGATCAAAATGCCAGCTCAACAAAAACAGGTAAAACTGTTGCTAAGCTTATCATTGATTATTTAAGCAAGAAGCATTTTATTTAATCCTTCAGTTTCAGTAGCGCTTCCGCAAAAGATAAAGGAGCATAGCCTAATTGGGCTGCTGCCTTATCTATAATAAAACCTGTTTTAAACGGCCGCATGGCGGGCTGCGAAAAAGTAGTGCTGTTTGCTTTTTCTATCAATGAACTATCCAGGTTATAACGTTCGGCAACCTGCATCGCCATATCGTAGGGTGTTAAAAATTCTTTCCCTGAAATATTGAAGATACCGTTGAGTTTTTGCTGCGCCAGCAATACTATTCCCCGGGCAAGGTCTTCTACATATGTCGGGGTGCGCCATTGATCGTTAACGATCAGTATCTTTTTATTTTCCGTCAAACTGTTTTTCACCTTGCTTATGATAGTATCCCTTTGTCCCGGCAGCGTATTGCTATATACCAAACAGGTTCTTACTATTGCAGTGGAGAGTTCGCTTTCCATTATCGCCTTCTCCCCTGCTACCTTGCTGCTTCCGTAATAATTAACAGGGCCAACAATATCATCTTCTGTATATGGACCGTTCAGGCCATCAAAAACAAAATCGGTAGAAAGAAAAATGATATAAGGATGAAACTTTTTTGCTGCATCAATTAGAAACCGGGTAGCGGTTACATTGGTATTCCAGCAATCTACTTTGTTGTCTTCGCACTCATCTACATTGGTCATTGCCGCAGCATGTATGATAATACCGGGCGCATGCTTTTCGTAAAAAGCGCTGGCATTTACGCCATCTGTTATATCCAGCGGGTAATAAGTAAAGCGTTCATCATTAATATAAGAAGTCCGGTTATCCCCCTTGCCCGTTGCAATAATATTGACACCCGGTTGCTGCAGTAGTATTGATATCAATTGATGCCCCAGTAATCCGTTGGCCCCGGTCAGTAAAATTTTTGTGGTATCCATAATGAAAATATAATACTGCAAATTTCATGCATAAAGGCGCTTTCTGCCGCTTTATTATTTAATGTGTATTTTTGACGCAATTAAATTTAATGGCTTTATTGTATCTTTAAACGATGGAAAAGAAAGTAACAAGAATTGGCGTATTAACCTCTGGCGGCGATAGTCCGGGCATGAATGCAGCTATCCGTGCAGTGGTAAGAACAGGCATTTACCATAAGCTGGAAGTGTACGGGATAATGCGTGGTTACAGCGGCATGGTAGAAGATGATATTGTGAGGATGGAAAGCAAAAGTGTGGCTAATATTATACAGCGTGGCGGCACTATTTTAAAAACGGCACGCTGCAAAGAATTTCTTAAACCTGAGGGAAGAAAGATCGCTTATGAGAATTTAAAGAAAAGAGGTATTGACGGATTGGTTATCATTGGCGGCGACGGAAGTTTCCGGGGCGCACAGATTTTTTCCAACGAGTTTGATATCCCCTGCATAGGTCTTCCGGGAACTATTGATAAAGATATTGCCGGTACTGATTTTACAATAGGGTTTGATACCGCTGTTAATACTGCCGTAGAAGCCATCGATAAGATACGTGATACGGCAGATGCACACGACCGCCTTTTTATTATTGAAGTAATGGGGCGTGATGCAGGATATATTGCACTGCACAGTGGCATCGCTACCGGCGCGGAAAACATATTGATACCGGAACGTAAAACAGATATGAACGAGCTGATCAAACAGCTGGCAGAAAAAGAACGCCGCAAAAAACTGGTGAATATCATCATTGTTGCGGAAGGACAGGAGCATGGCGGCGCCAATGATGTGGCACGCATGATAAAAGAACAAATGCCGCACCAGGAACCAAGGGTTTGTATTTTAGGACATATACAAAGAGGCGGCTCGCCAAGCTGTATGGACAGGGTGATCGCCAGTCGCATGGGTTTTCATGCAGTGGAATGTTTACTGGAAGGAAAACATAATGTATTTGTAGGCATCATGAATAATAAAATGCATTATATCCCGTTGAACGAAGCAGTAAAAAGAAAACAATACATTAGCGAACAATGGATCAATATCGTTAAAATATTGTCCAGCTAATTAATAGGCCCCTCTATCTCCCCAAAGGGGAGGAAATGGAGAAAATCGAAGCGAATAAAAAATGTATTGCTCAACAAAAAATCAAAGTTGTTTGATACCGTGAGTTCCAGGTCCCCTTTGGGGATTTAGGGGCTTTTAACCAATCTTAAGAAATTAAAAATTATGAGCAAGAATTTAGGTAAGTACCTGCACAGGCAGATGGACAATGAAGCTGGAATAGCGCATTCACAAAAAAGAACAAAGATCGTTGCTACGGTGGGCCCGGCCTGCAGTACTTACGAAAAACTGCTGGAACTGGTAAAAGCCGGTGTAAATGTTTTCCGGCTCAATTTCTCCCACGGCTCACACGAAGACAAACAAACGATCATAGATTTTATCCGCCAGATCAATAAAACAGAACCTTATAATATTGCCATACTGGGCGATCTGCAAGGCCCCAAATTAAGAGTAGGTGAAATTGAAGACGGGCATATCGAATTAAAGACAGGACAGGAACTCATCTTCACTACAGAAAAAATGGTGGGCACAAAATCAAAAGTATATGTGTCGTATAAAATGCTGGCGCAGGATGTAAAGATCGGCGAGCGTATCTTTTTAGATGATGGTAAAATGGAAGTGGCCGTAAAAGAAGTATTGAACGATAAAGAAGTATTGGTTAGCGTAACATTGGGTGGCATATTGCTTCCCAAGAAAGGGGTCAACCTTCCTGATTCGAAACTGACCATGCCTTCTCTGACAGAAAAAGATAAAGAGGACCTCAATTTTATCATTGCCCAAAACCTTGACTGGGTAGCCCTTTCCTTTGTTCGTAAAACGATCGACATTACTGAGTTAAAACAGATCATCAAAGAAAAGAACAGTAAGATAAAAGTTATTGCAAAGATCGAAATGCCGGAAGCCTTGCAGAATATCCGTGATATCATTGTAGAAAGCGATGGCATCATGGTGGCCCGTGGCGATCTTGGCGTAGAAGTTCCGGTAGAGCAGGTGCCGCTTATCCAGAAAGAACTGATCAGGAAAAGCATGCACCGTGCAAAGCCGGTAATTGTGGCTACGCAGATGATGGAAAGCATGATAGACCGCACCAAACCCAACCGCAGTGAGGTATCCGATGTGGCCAATGCGGTACTGGAAGGCGCCGATGCTGTAATGCTTAGCGGCGAAACGGCTATGGGCAGCTACCCGGAACTGGTAGTACAAACCATGTGCAGGATCATTTTAGAAGTAGAGAACACGGTGTACGATTATAATAAAGAAGACATCCTGGCACCGCAAAAGCATTCTCCCAGTTTTTTAAGCGATGCTGTTTGCTATACCGCCTGTAAACTTGCGGAAGATACACAGGCCAATGCATTGGTGGGAATGACGCAGAGTGGCTACACGGGCTTTATGCTGAGCAGCTATCGTCCAAAATCTCCCTTATATATTTTTAGTAAAGAGAAGAGCCTCATCAACCAGTTAAGTTTAAGCTGGGGCGTACGGGCCTTTTATTACAGTGAAGAAGAAAGTCTTGATGATATCATCTTTGACCAGATCAATATCTTAAAAGAAAGGGGCTACTTAAAAAACGGCGATGTAGTAGTTAATACAGGCAGTACGCCGGTTGACCTGCATTTACCAACGAACATTGTAAAGATCACGAAGGTGGAGTAGTTGTTCGTTATTGGTTATTAGTTATTAGTTATTAGTTGTTGGTTATTAGTTAATAGTTAAACGGCTTAATGGTTTAATGGTTATTCGTTATTACGAAGTTATAACGAATAACCATTAACAAATACAAATAACTAATCAAGGCCAGCTGCATATAATCACTCCGGCAATAATATTTCCACAAACCTGGTATAAGCCATTGATCAAAAACAATCCGAAAGGTTTTTTCTCGTACAGGTAATTGATGCCGATGCCTGCCATGCCAAAACAACAGCCGGTAAGTGCGCCAAGTTTCACGCCGCTCATCCAGTTCCCCACCAGGCCTATCCTGTTTGCAAGTATGGCAATAGCAAGGCTGCTTACAAACATTAATACCAATGAACCGCCAAACATCATCCCCATGCCTTTCTTTGCATCGGCATCATTGACATTGATATTGTTATAAGCGATCCATTTTTTGGCAAACAATATTTTGGAATACCAGATTGCGCCTAATACAAAATAGCCAAGTGCGCCAACAAGCACGGCTATCCAGTTAATGTAATCAAAAAGATTTCCCATGATAGTGTAGTTTTGGTTAAGAATATTTTACTGAAAAAGTAATACTTCTTTTGCCTATTTACAAATATCATTCTGCATAATAACAAAAACGAAGGGAACTAACCTTTGGCGGCCACGAAATTCAGGAGACTCCGTTTAGCCGTATTCTTTATTTTCCGTTGAAAGAATTTATTCCATCCCAGCAGCCATCCGCTAAAACCCAGGGCCTGGCTGCTCCACCGGTGTAAGCTGAAAGCATCGCTGTGCTCGATGATGCGGCCTTCGTAGAATTTCATATTGGCCCTTACTTTATTTACTACCTTTTTCCCTGTTTTGGAAAAGGTATAGGTTGCTACCCAATCGCAGGTGCTGTATTCTTCATCAAGATGAATGATATTACCAAATGTTAAAGAGAAGTCTTTGGCATTTTTGCACAGCATTTCCCACATCGCCCTGGCCATATCCCCTTCCAGCAGGCCGAATACAGGATCGAAGAACACTACATCTTCACTATAGCAACTATTCATTGTTGCATAGTCAAGCTTTTGAAAAGCGCTGTAAAATTTGTTGATCAGTTCCTCATTATTCGCTGTCATTACCAATTTAGTTTCGTTAAATTTAACACTCAAATTTTTATCTGATGAAAAAATATTTCCTTCTTCCTCTACTGCTTTGCTTTTCGTTACTACTTGTACAGGCACAAAATGCTGATTCAATATGGGTTCGTGAGAATTATTACAAGATAGAGCGCATGCTGCCGATGAGGGACGGTATCAAATTATTTACTGCGTTTTATATACCAAAGGATTCATCGCAGAAACACCCGATACTGCTGAACCGCACGCCCTACACCTGTTCGCCGTATGGAGAAGATAAATTCAATCCTCGTTTGTATGAATCGTACTGGATAAACTATTTGAAGGAAGGTTATATCATTGCCATACAGGATGTGCGTGGTAAATGGATGAGCGAAGGTGAATTTGTAGATGTACGCCCTTTTATCCCCAACAAAACAGGAACACAATTCGACGAAGCCAGCGATACCTATGATGCTATCGACTGGATGATCAATAATATCCCCGGCAATAATAAACGGGTAGGTTGTTTTGGTATCTCCTACCCCGGCTTTTATGCCACCATGGCTGCATTGAGCGGTCATCCAGCATTAAAGGCGGTAAGCCCGCAGGCGCCGGTTACCGATTGGTTCATCGGCGATGACTTCCATCACAACGGTGCTTTTATGCTGATGGATGGATTTAGTTTTTACAGTGGCTTTGGCAAACCAAGACCTAAACCAACTACACAGATCCCTTCCGGTTACAGGATCCCCTCACAGGATAATTATGATTTCTTTTTAAGAACAGGTGCCCTGCAAAATTTTTCTGTTTTGATGGGCGACAGTATAAAATTCTGGACAGACCTCATGAATCATCCTGATTATGATGCCTGGTGGAAAGCAAGAAATCCCAGGAACTTCGTTACCAATGTAAAACCTGCCATGCTGGTAGTTGGCGGTTTATTTGATGCCGAAGATTGTTTTGGCGCATGGAATTTATACAAGGCTATTGAAGAGAAAAGTCAGCCTACAGATAGCAGGTTAGTAATGGGCCCCTGGTTTCATGGTGGCTGGGGCGGCAGAAGCGACGGCACTTACATGGGCAATATCCGCTTTGGGAAAAAGACCAGCGAATATTATCAACGCAATATTGAGATCCCTTTCTTTAATTTTTATTTAAAACTAACCGGCACGGTAAGGGATATTGCCGAAGCGAATGTTTTCTTTACCGGTGAAAATGAATGGAAGCACCTGGAACAATGGCCGCCAAAAGAGGTAGCTTATAAGAACCTCTATATTAAATGGGATGGCAAACTCTCCTTTGATAATGGCGCTGCTATGATCAAGCCGGAAGACAGGAACAAGCGCCCTGCAGCCTTCAGCGAGTACATCAGTGATCCTGCGCATCCCGTTCCTTATACAGAAGATGTGCATCTTGGCAGAACAAGAGAATACATGACCGATGATCAGCGTTTTGCCAGCCGCCGTACAGATGTACTGACCTTTAGCAGTGATGTGCTGGAAGAAGATATTACGCTTGCAGGCCCATTGGTTGCCGATTTAATGGTAAGCATCTCTACTACCGATGCTGATTTTGTGGTTAAACTGATCGATGTATTTCCCGATGAATTTAAATATGATGAAGCACAGGTTGGCAAAGGTAACGGCAGCAGCTACCCGATGGGTGGATATCAAATGCTGGTACGTGGCGATATCATGCGGGGGCGCTACAGGAACAGTTTTGAAAAACCTGAGCCTTTTGTGCCCCGTAAAATAACCGAGGTAAAATATACCATGCCCGATATAGCGCATACGTTTAAGAAAGGACATAAGATAATGATACAGGTACAAAGCAGCTGGTTCCCTATTGCTGACAGGAACCCGCAAAAATTTGTTGATATCTATCATTGTACCGATGCTGATTTTCAAAAGGCAACCATCCGTATCTATCATGATATCAATGATCAGACAAAATTTATTTTACCGGTTTTAAGATAATTTGCTGAACAAACCCTGCTTATGAAAAAAATGATCGTTGTATTATCATTGATCGCTGCTGTGCGGTCATCGGCGCAAATAAATGTAGTGCCCATGCCGGCAGAGGTTAAGGTAGAAAAAGGATTTTGTGTTATTAAAGAACCGGTAGGCTTTATTGCTGCCGATTACGACAAAGAAGGCGGCAATGATGGAGTGAAAAGCTTTCAGCAATATTTACGGAAAACATATAACGTTATACTTTTTATAGATGGTGATACACATAGCTATGGGTTGCCTACAGAAATATTTTATTCTACAGCAGAAGGGAATAAACCTGAAGGCTATTACGAACTGGAAGTAACAAAAAATGAGATCACTATCCGGGGTTCTGCTTTAGGAAAATTTTATGCCTTCGAAACACTAAAACAATTAATTACCAGGAACAGTAACCATCAATTGGTAATTCCTCATTGTAAAATAAAGGACTATCCCCGTTTTAAATACCGTGGTATGCATTTAGATGTTGCCCGTCATTTTTTCCCTGTTGCTTTTGTAAAAAAATACATCGACTATTTAGCTGCTTATAAATTCAACACATTTCACTGGCACTTAACAGATGACCAGGGCTGGCGTATTGAGATAAAAAAATATCCCAGGCTTACAGAAGTTGGTGGCTACAGAAACGGCACCATCATTGGCCGCTATCCCGGCAAAGGAAATGACAGCATCCGCTATGGCGGTTTTTATACGCAACAGCAGATCAAAGAAGTGGTGAAATATGCTGCTGACAGGCATATCACCATCATCCCTGAAATTGAACTGCCGGGGCATGCTTCTGCTGCCATTGCCGCATATCCTCAACTGAGCTGCTTTCCGGATGAATCTACCAAAGTACCCGATAATACAACATGGGCAGGAAGTACTGCAGGCAAACAGGTGCAGCAAACTTGGGGTGTTTTTGAAGATGTGCTTTGCCCCAATGAATACACCTTTACTTTTATGCAGAATGTATTAAGTGAAGTGATGCAGTTATTCCCTTCAAAATATATTCATATCGGTGGAGATGAAAGCCCGAAGGAAGCCTGGAAAAGATCTGCTTTTTGCCAGCAGTTTATCAAAGAAAAAAATCTGAAAGATGAACATGAGCTGCAGAGTTATTTTATACAGCGCATAGAAAAATATATCAACAGCAAGGGCAGAAAGATCATTGGCTGGGATGAGATACTGGAAGGTGGCCTTGCACCCAACGCAACAGTAATGAGCTGGCGTGGCGAAGAAGGCGGTATTGCTGCAGCCAAGCAGGATCATAATGTAATAATGACACCTGGCGCTTATTGCTATATAGATCACAGCCAGAGCCAGAATGAAGACAGCGTAACGATAGGTGGTTACCTGCCACTGGAAAAAGTGTACAGTTACGATCCTGTACCTGCCGCTTTAAATGAACAACAGGCCAAACATATTTTAGGCGCACAAGGAAATGTGTGGACAGAATATATGTCGAATGCTTCCAAAGTTGAATACATGATCTTTCCACGCATGGCTGCGTTAAGTGAAGTAGTGTGGACACCAAAAGAAAAAAAGAATTGGGGCGATTTTGAAAAACGTTTGCCGGTTCTTTTACAGAGGCTGGAAGAGCAACATATAAATTACAGCAAAGCTTATTACGATCTGCAGGAAGATGTTCTTCCGGCAGCAAATAATAATGGGATCATTTACCGGGTAATAAAAAGAAAGAATGCCAAACAAACTATTGTAACAACTCAGTATTACTCCTACGATACCTTAACAGTAAAATATTGGCATGATAAGAACGGGCGCATAAAAGATTCTTCGCTGCTTAAAAGTTATGGCTACACACAGGATACTAATGCTGATACCGTGTATCTCAATATTGATAAAGATACCAAGTGGGTATCTGCCAGTTTATTTAATGTAGGGCCACCGTATCCGGCACCCTATCCTTTTGAATATTTTTTTCATGAGGTAATGCCATTTATCAGCACACACCAGAATTTTAATTTCAACAAAGCAACCGGCAAAAAAATAACTCTTGTAACGCCTCTGTCAAAAGCCTATCCCGGCAATGGCGCTTTTACGTTGGTGGATGGAATACAAAACACAAAAGGTTTAGAAAAGTCCAATGAGTTTTTAGGTTTTTTAGGAAAAGACCTTGATGTGGCTATTGATCTTGGCAATACTACCATAAATAAAATAACTATTCATGTACTGGAGCAAAGTGGCAGTTGGATATACTTACCGTCGCAGGTAGAAGTAACCTATTTACCAGATAGCGTCCTTACTGCCGACATAGTTTCTGCTGCTCCGAAAAAAATACTGAATATTGACCCTGCAACCTATAAAGGCGCTAAAACAATTGTAATTGAAAATGAACAGCAATGCCGTTATATAAAAATTGTTGTCAAAAATTATGGCATCATCCCACAAGGTAATCCTGGCGCAGGTAACCCTGCGTGGTTATTTGTAGATGAAATTGAAGTAGAATAAGCTTAAACCACGAATTACACGAATAGGCACGAATTACACCAATTAGTGTTCATTCGTGTAATTCGTGGTTAAAAGATAAAACCGCACAAAAACGCAACTGCACATTACTCTATTTTTATTTGCCGGTAAGTCGGTAAGACGTTGGTTCAAAAAAAATATTACCGTAATTTTAGCTGAACCGATATTATCAATATGCACAAGATCGATCTTACTGATTCACTAGAAAAAATCCCCGTAAAAATATTTGATTCATCGCAGCAGGGTTCTGTATTTGTTGCTAATGAAATTGCTTCGCTGATAAAAGCAAAAGAAGCGGCCGGTGAAAAATGTGTGATCGGTTTAGCAACAGGCTCATCTCCAAAAACATTGTATGCAGAATTGGTGCGCATGCATAAAGAAGAAGGACTGAGTTTCAAAAATGTTATCACCTTTAATCTTGATCAATATTACCCGATGGATAAAGATGCGCTGCAAAGCTATCATTATTTCATGCGGAAGAATTTGTTTGAACAAACGGATATCGATCCCAGCAATTATCATTTGCCCGACGGCATGGTGCCGAAAGATAAAGTAAAAGAACATTGCCTGGAATATGAGCGGCAGATAGAAGCGGCTGGTGGCCTCGACTTACAGATATTGGGCATCGGTGTTAACGGGCATATCGGTTTTAATGAACCGGGCAGCGGCATTTACACCAAAACAAGATTGACCACTTTAGATAACAGTACACGCCTTGCCAACAGTTACGAATTTGGCAACATGAGCGAAGTGCCACGCATGGCCATCACCATGGGCATCAGCACCATTTTAAAATCGAGGAAGATAATTTTAATGGCGTGGGGACAAACAAAAGCTCCCGTGATACAAAAAGCGGTAGAGGGTGATGATACCGAAGATATACCGGCATCGCTTTTACAAAATCATGATGACTGCACTTTTGTACTGGATGAAATGGCAGCGGCTGAGCTTACCCGTTTTAAAAGCCCATGGCTTACCGGGGAATGCGATTGGGATGATAGGATGATGAAGCGTGCCGTAGTGAACCTTGCATTAAAATTGAACAAGCCGGTGTTGAGTTTAACCAACAACGATTACAATGATAACGGCCTTAGTGACCTGCTGGTAGAAAAAGGCGATGCTTATGAAATTAACCTGCAGGTATTTTATTTATTACGGGATAGTATTACCGGTTGGCCGGGCGGCAAGCCAACTGAAAAGCGTTCATCACATCCCGAGCGGCACGAACCTTTTCCTAAAAAAGTGGTGCTCTTCTCCCCTCACCCCGATGATGATATCATCAGCATGGGTGGTACTTTCATGCGCCTGCACGACCAGGGGCATGATGTACACGTGGCCTATCAAACCAGCGGCAACATTGCTGTTACCGATGAGTTTGTAACACGGTTCATTGATTTTGCCGTAGGCTTTGAAAACATGTTCGACATTGATGAAACGAAAAGTAAAAAGATACTGGAAGAGGCTACGGCCTTCTTAAAAATAAAGCGGTCTACAGAAAAAGATACAGAAGCCATTCGTGCCATTAAAGGTTTGATAAGAAGATGCGAAGCAAAAGCAACCTGCAAATATGTTGGCTTAAAAGAGGAGCAGATACATTTTATGAACCTGCCTTTTTATGAAACAGGGACCATTGAAAAAAATCCGATGGGGAAAGCCGATGTAGATAGAACGATAGCATTGTTAAATGAGATACAACCACAGCAAATTTATTGCGCCGGCGATTTTGCTGATCCGCATGGTACGCATAAAGTTTGTTTTGATGTAGTGATGGAAGCTTTAAAACAGTTGAAAGTTGAAAGTTTAAAATTGAAAGTTGAAGACAGGTGGATTGATGATTGCTGGCTTTGGCTGTACAAAGGCGCCTGGCAGGAATGGGACATCAACGAGATAGAAATGGCCGTGCCTATGAGCCCCGACCAGGTGATAAAGAAACGGCATGGCATATTTATTCACCAGTCGCAAAAAGACAGCGTGCCCTTCCAAGGCAGCGATGACAGGGAATTCTGGCAGCGGGCAGAAGAGCGGAATGCCAATACCGCTAAGCTTTACGCCCAACTCGGCCTTACCCAGTATGCCGCTATGGAAGCCTTTGTAAGGTGGAAATTTTAGCCCCGTGCCTGACCATATTTTTTGTTAACTTCATTGCTTTCATTTTTTATCCTATTATTATTTAGCAATGAGAAAAATTTTGCCGGGCTTTCTTTTTCTTTTTTTTGCCGCTACTTCCAATGTCTATTCCCAGTCCTGCTTTAATGTTTCTGCAGGGCCGGATATTTTTACTTCCTGCACAACTACCTGCATGGATATTAAAGTAAGGGTACCCGATGTAAAAACTTCGGATGATTATAAAGTAGTTACCATTCCATATACACCGCTGCCCTTTACTTCTCCCGCAGGAAATGAACTGACCTTATTGTACCAGGATGATAAATTTTCTGACCCGCTTGATCTTCCTTTTCCTTTTTGCTTTTATGGAAATACCTATACACAGGTAAGTGTGGGCTCCAATGGTGTATTGACATTTGATGTAGCTGAAAATGCCGGAACAGATGAATCTTATGTCATCAGCCCCGGCAATAAAATATTTTATTCAGGTGGCTCATCCGGCGATGCAGGAGTGTTCTATGCCCCGAGAGCAAGTATCTTCCTGGCGTATTTTGATATGGACCCACGCACCGGGCAATCTCCTGCCAACAGGAAGATCGAATGGCGGCTGGAAGGCTCGGCACCCTGCAGAAAAATGGTAGTGTCGTTTTTTAATGTTGCTTATTATCACGAAGGCGGCGGTTCATGTATCAATCTCAACACTACCATGCAGGTAGTGTTGTACGAAGGCACGGGTTTGATAGATGTGTTCTATGAGAACAAGCCTGCCTGTCTTTCTTATCAGAATGGCCTTGCAATTGCAGGCCTGCAAAACTGGAAACAGGATGCGGCTGTAACATTGCCCGGCAAGAACGGAACAGTTTGGGAAGCTGCACATGAAGGTTACCGCTATATTCCCAACGGCTCGGGTTCTTTACTTAATCGTGTAGAGCTGTATAAAAATAATGTGCTCATCCCTGTAACACCTACCATTGTTGATCTTGGTACGGGTGAGTTGGAAGCTACTTTTCCCAATGTTTGCCAAAGTGAAGACAGCATGAGCTATGTGGTAAAAGCATTTTACAAACAGTGTGATAATCCTGCACAGGAAACAGAAGGCTCTGATACCATCATCGTACAAAAAACACTTAACCCGGTTGATGCCACAGCTACTGCGCCAACCTGCGCTACCGCGACAGATGGCAAGATCGTTGTGAACAGTCCTGTTGCAGCCAATATTGAATATTCTATCGACGGAACAAACTGGCAAACATCAACTACATTTTTATCGGTGGCACCGGCAACTTATACAGTAACTGCAAGAGTGATCGGCTCTACCTGTACCGGTAAGACAACTGTTACAGTAAATGCGCCGCCACCGATTGTTGTTACTACCAATGCAACACCGCCCAACTGCCCCGCTACTGCTACCGGAACAATAACAGTAACTGCGCCTACCGGTTCAGACATTGAGTATTCGATAGATGGCGGAACCACATGGCAGGCTTCTAATGTATTTACAGTTAGTGCAGGAAGTTATACGATCAAAACAAGATCAATCTCAACAGGATGTATAGGCACATCTTCTCCTATATCAATAACTGATCCTGCGCCGATGGTGATCACAAAAACTACCACACCTGCTACATGTAACGGTTCGGCTACAGGAACAATTACCATTACTGCGCCTGTAGGTTCAGACTATGAATATTCTATCAACGGCGGCAGTACTTGGCAGGCTTCGCCAATATTTACTGTGCCTGCCGCAACTTATACCATTACTGTAAGACAGATCAGTATCAATTGTACCAATACTACTACAGCAACTATTACAGAACCTGCGGGTTTATCTGCATCGGCAACACAAACCAAACCGGCAAGCTGTGCCAATAATGATGGCGAAATAACGGTAACGGCAACTGGCGGAACTGCTCCTTATCAATATTCCATCAATAGTGGGTCAACGTATCAAAGCAGTAATATTTTTACCGGCCTTGATACCGCCACCTACAATAAACTGAAAGTAAAAGATCTTAATGGCTGCGAATTTATGGTGAACACTGTTGTTGTTATGCTGAACGATACCATGCGCCTGGAGCTGGGGCCTGATTCTACAATTTGTTTCGGGCAGCAGGTGGTGCTGATACCACAAACCAATCCGCAAACCAGCATTTTTACCTGGACACCAAACAATGGTACACTAAGCAGCATAAGCGCTGCCAATCCAACAGCTACTCCGCTGGATACCACAAAATATTTTCTTACCGCACAATTCGGTATCTGCAAACGCAGTGATGATATCACCATCAATGTATTACACAAGCCCGTTGCTTATGCCGGAAAGGATACTACTATTTGTGCTAAAACGCCGGCTTTCCTTAGCGGTACAGCATCCAATCTTTCGGGCATAGCATATTATTCCTGGAGCCCCGATGCTGCAATTACCTACACTTCAATCGATTCTATAAAAGCAACTGCAAGACCAGACAGCGCACAGAAATATGCCTTCATCATTAAAGATGGCTATGGCTGTAATTTTGTTGTTACCGATACGATGGAAGTTTTCATTCAGCCTGCGGTGCCGGCATTTGCGGGCAATGATACCATTGCTATGGTAAACAAACCGCATCAACTTCATGCAACAGGTGGTGTGCAATATTTATGGTCGCCGGCCGGGCCGTTGAATGATGCTACCAGTCCTGATCCTGTAGCGATATTGAGAGTAGATACCTATTTCAAAGTATTGGTAACAGATGCTATCGGCTGCACGGCTACTGATGATATTTTTGTAAAAGTGTATGAGGGCCCTACATTCTATTTGCCTAATGCCTTCTCACCAAATGGTGATGGGCTCAATGATATTTTCCGGCCGATTCCTTCGGGCATAAAAAGCATTACTTACTTCAGAATATTCAACCGCTATGGTCAGATCATGTTTGAAACCAATCAATATCTTAAAGGCTGGGACGGCACTTTCAAAGGAAAGCCACAATTGCCCGATACGTATGTGTGGATCATAAAAGGCGTTAATGCCTTTGGCAGAACAGTGGAAGATAAAGGAACGGTTACGTTGATACGGTAGATCGAGCGATATTTTTCACCGCAGAGAAATTGAGTAAAATAGAGTTTTCGCAGAGATTTTTTTTCTCTGCGAAAACTCAGCTCCCTTTTTTCTCTGCGGTAAAAAAAAATCGAATATCTAAATATTTGCTGCGCAGGCCCTTCTGATATACAAAAAGCTGTCCACAGCACGTTAATAAATAAGGCGGTACCTGCCAAAACCTCTTTTTTAAAAAATTGTTATGTTTGTCATATGAACTGGACCGAAAAAAAAGTTGTTCGCATAGCTATATTAGATCTTTATGAAGGTTTTGCCAACCAGGGCATGCGTTGCCTTCGTGAAATTTTAAACCAGTTTGGCGACAATGAAAATCTTGATGTAGAGTGGGATGAATTTGAAGTACGTCGTGAAAAGCACCTGCCGGGCATGGACTACGATATTTATATTTCCAGCGGCGGTCCGGGCAGCCCGTTGGACAGCGAAGGCTCGGAATGGGAAAATGCTTATTTCAAATGGATCAACAATGTAGAGCGTTATAATAATAACCCTGCCAACTTACAAAAAAAGCAGGTGTTCTTTATCTGCCATTCTTATCAATTGGCCTGCAGGTATTTTAAAGCTGCAAAAGTTACGCAACGTAAAAGCACTTCTTTCGGTGTGTTCCCTATACATTTAATGAACGATGCCAGCAATGAAGTGATCTTCAACGGGCTTAAAAATCCTTTTTACTGCGTGGACAGCCGCGATTTCCAGGTGGTAGAACCAAATCATAATCATCTTCGTGAAATGGGTGCTACAATTTTGGCTATTGAAAAAGAAAGGCCGCATGTTCCGCTCGAAAGGGCGATCATGGCGATCCGCTTCAATGAAAATATGATCGGCACACAGTTTCATCCCGAAGCGGATGCAATTGGTATGAGCCTTTATCTTCAAACAGAAGAAAAGAAAAAAACGGTCATCGAAAATCATGGCTTCGAAAAATGGGAGTCGATGATCAAACAACTGAACGACCCGGATAAGATCATGCTGACCTATGCGCATATACTTCCTAATTTTTTGAGCCATGCGGTGGGCAACCTGGAGGTATCTATGATTTAGGATTTGTGATTTCAGATTTACGAATGACGATTTACGAATGCCTTAGGGCCAAGTATCTCACGTTTCACTTCTAACGCTTCACGGACAAATATTTACGATTTACGAATGACGATTTACGAATGCTTTAAGGTCAGAAAGTCCATGTCTTACTTCTCACATCTGACATCTGACATCTCAAATCTGACATCTCACTTCTAACATCTGCAACTCAATGTCGCCCAGAATGATTATTTTTATTGTATCCAATCAATAAAATCAAGCGCTTTATGATCAAGGCATTACGGCACAACTTCAACAGCAATTTTACAAAAGAAAAATACGAGGCTTACATGGCGAAGATAGAGGCACTGCATCCGGGTGCTTTGGATTTTCGCAATGCCGAAACACCCATCTTTATTCCTAAAGCTTTCACACAAAAGATGCTGGATGCCTGCGAAGATATCATTGATGTGATCGTTGATCCAAAGTTCAAAGCTATAACAGAGCGAGGTATTCCGGAAAATGTAAAAGTGCCGAACGAAAATGATCACTCCCATTTTATTGCATTTGATTTTGGCATTTGCGAAAATGAAGAAGGCGAACTGGAACCACAGCTGATAGAAATGCAGGGCTTCCCCACCCTTTTTGCCTTCCAGGCTTTTCATAGTGAACTGACTGCTGAGTATGCTAATGTACCGGCTAATTTTTCTTCTTACCTGAATGGTTATGATAAAGAAAGTTATTTACAGTTATTAAAAGATATTATCGTTGGCGATCTTGATCCGGAAAATGTTATCCTGCTAGAGATATTTCCTGAGCAACAAAAAACAAGGATTGATTTTTATTGTACCGAACAGGTGCTGGGTATCAAAACAGTTTGCCTTACCAAGCTTATTGCCGAAGGCAACAAACTGTATTATGATAATAACGGTAAGAAGACAGAGATAAAAAGAATTTACAACCGCCTCATTTTTGATGATCTGCAAAAACAGGAAGGGCTGGGTGATATCATCGACCTTACCAAAGATTATGCTGTGGAATGGGTGCCGCACCCCAACTGGTTTTACCGCATCAGCAAGTTCACCTTGCCTTTTATCCGCAATCCCTATGTACCCAAAACGTATTTTTTAAATGAATTGAAACAGGTGCCTGCTGATCTTGAAAATTATGTATTGAAACCTTTGTTTTCTTTTGCAGGTATGGGTGTAGTGATAGATGTAACGCAAGCTGATATTGATGCAGTAAAAGATCCGGAGAACTGGATACTACAGCAAAAAGTAAAATATGCCGATGTAATAGAAACACCTGACGGACCTGCCAAAGCAGAGATCCGTTTATTCTATTTCTGGAAAGATGGCTGGGCAAGGCCAAAAGCAGTACATAATTTAGCAAGATTAAGCAAAGGCAAAATGATAGGCACCCGCTATAATAAAGATAAGGATTGGGTTGGCGGCGCTGTAGCATTCTTTGAACAATAATAGTTATCCATGGCCTGAAGGCCATGGCGATTGAAAGCTGTCCACGGCCTAAAGGCCGTGGCAATTCATGATTAAAAAACTATAGCAACTTATGAATGAATAGACCTGGCCTTTAGGCCAGGGAACATAAATATTTATCCCGGGCTTTAGCCCTTTCTTCATAAAAAAAATTATAAATGAAAAACGGACAGGCAAGATTCGATTATTTTCTTAACCAGGTAAATGAGTTATTGGCAAAAGCAGCAAAGCAAAAAAATCCTGCATTGTGGCTATATAAAAATAATGCCCGCACACCTTTCTTCATGCTGGAAGGTTTGGCAAAAATGTATATCGCTATACACAACAAAAAGAAATTCACGAAACTGAAAGAGCAATTCAAATTGGTAGAAGATGTGCTGGGCGCTATAGATTACTATGATGCATTTTCTATAGAGTTTAGCGGAAATAAAAAGATACCTGCAACGGTAACTGCATATTTACAGGCGCAGACAAGAGAAAAAATACAAAGCCTTAATGAACTGCTGAAAGAAAAAGAATGGCTGGGCGATGATAATAAACGTATCAAAAAGATACAAAAGAAATTAAGCGAAGCCGATTGGCTGAAGCCGGAAGATGAACTAAAAGAGATGAATGAATTTTACGGCCAGTCAATTTACGAGATCGTGGCCTTTACGGAAAAAGAAAATTTTCATTTTGAAAATGTAGAGGCCGATGTGCACGAGTTGCGCCGCAAGCTTCGCTGGTTAAGCATTTACCCGCAGGCTGTGCGTGGCTGTATTCAATTGAGCCAGGCTAAAAAAGCGCCAAAGCATTTAGAGAAATATCTTACCGAAGCGATCATAACATCTCCTTTTAATAAAATGCCGGAAGCGGCAGGCAACGAAGTTTTTTTACTGCTTGATCAAAACTATTTTTATGCATTAAGCTGGATGATAGCAGAACTGGGCAAATTAAAAGATGATGGCCTCCGCATCATTGCATTAAAAGAAGCATTGCAGCAAACCTCCTCTGCTACAGATGCTGAAGCACTAAAAGAAGCATACAAACTAACCGGCCCAAAGCAATTGAAGCTGGAAGAAATATTATTGAAAGCAGATGCAATGGCTAAAACCTATTTCAAAGAAAAGAACCTGGAGTACCTGGTAGTTGGTGTTGCAGCTGCCATTGCATGATCTTTAAAAATAAGTTGCCAGGCCAAAGCTAAAGCCACCGGTCTTTGCAGGACGGTTGCCCAATATATCCCGCTGCTGTTGATGACGGTAATTTAAACGCAATACCGTTTGAGAAGTTGGCCTGAAACTGATAGCGGGCATGATGCTCCAGGTATCTTCTGCGATATTACCACCTGTTGAAGTGAATTTACCGACGTTCCAGTCAACATACTCCAAACGGCAGGCAAGATTAAGCGATGCTTTTTCCCAGCCAAACATTTTTTTCTGCAACAGAGGTTGAACGATATCTATAAAACCACCGTGTTGCTTGCTGCCGTATTGCTGTGTAAACGTTGCCGGCACATTTATTTTTATCCAGGCCCATTCAGCAGTGATAAATGTTTTCAGTTTGTGCAAGGTAGCATTGAAATCTATTGCAATTACATCTACTCTCCTTTTATCATCCAGTTGTATTCCATCTTCCTCAAATTTATTGTACACGCCACCCATATACGACAAGCCCAACTCCCCTGCCTTAGTATTCTTCACGGCAAGCTTGCCGGTAAAAAGCGGCAGGCCGCTGTTGATCTCTTCAAATCTTTCAGGGTTCTCTTTAGCTGCAGGCAGAAAGGTTTTATTTTCTTTGTTATCAATAATGCTGTTATCAAAGTTGCCGGAAAGATAAGCCTCGTATCCTACCATCCAGCCGTTGTTATAGTGCTTGCCATATAAGCCAAAGCCCGAATTGCTCCAGGTGGCAGGCAACATTTGTGTAGCAGCAATAGGCCGATCAATGAATTCCCATTTAGGGCCATCATGATTTTGATTGAAAGCACCGATAGGATTCAGGATCATACCTCCACGTACATTCAGTAAAGGATGTAATTCAATATCAAGGGCCGCATACTCTACAGCTATTTCTTTTGCACCATCTTCAAATTCTATTTCGCTTAAAAATTTTAACCGCTTGCCAATGGAAGAAGAAACAAATAAAGTCATTCTTCTAAATTGAAATTGATGCCCTTCTGAAATACCGTCGGTAGATAAATGCTGCCAGTTGGCTTCCATGTAGCCGCCTAATGAAACAGGCAGTTTTCCAGCTGTAACAAACGGGCGGGCATATACCGCATCCATATTCATCGTTTGCTTTATTGTATCTTTTGGGATACGCCTTAATAAGGCCGGATCAATTTGTGCCTGTATGGCATTGCTAATTATAAACAGCAGTATAATTGTAGTAAACAGCTTTATCATATTGCTTTCAATGAAATTTTAAGTTGACCGTTTTCAATCGTTACAGGAAATGTTCTGAGTTTTATATCCGCAGGACCACTTTGTACATTGCCCTTGTTATCAAATTCACTTCCATGCGCAGGACATTGAAGCTTATCGCCAAATACCTGCAACTCTGTTCCCTGGTGCGTACAGCGCATCCATAATGCGGCATATTCCTGCTCATTGAACCGATAGATACAAACAGGATATTGCAGTATATCATTTTGAACAACTACATATTTTTTAAAGTAAACAGCTCCGCCATTCTTAGTTTCAAAATCGCTGACAGGTACTACCAGGTTATCACCCATGATCTTACCGCCCAGTAATTTTGTTGTGCCGCAGCTTTGCAATAAAGCAGCCATTCCTGTTCCGCCAACACAAGCAAAGCCACAGGTTCTTATAAATTCTTTTCTATCCATTTTTATAGTGATTTTAAAAATCTGATGACAGCATTTCTTTCTGTTGCCGTTAACTGAACGAATTTATTTTTACTTGCCGCAGCCTCTCCTCCATGAAGCTGAATTGCCTGTTCAATACTCTTTGCCCTTCCGTCGTGCAGCAAAAAATATTCTCCTCCCTGCGAACCGGGTGATAAGCCCAAACCCCACAATGGCGGTGTTCTCCATTCAAAGGTTTTAGCAGTTCCTTCGGTATAGCCGTCATCTAAACCCGGCCCCATATCGTGTAACAGCAGATCGGTATAAGGATGGATCATTGTATGGGAAAGTGCGGCAACGGGAGAAGCGCCGGTTACCAATGTTTGTTTATGACAGCTTTCGCAACCAAGCTGTAGAAAAATATTTTTTCCTTTTATTACTTCCGCATTATTTTGATCACGCTGCACAGGCGCTTTTAATGTTTGCAAATAGAAAACTACATTTCGCACGGTCACATCAGGAACTTCGGCGCCGATATTCAATCCTGAATAAACGTCCTTAGGGTCGAAGGAAGATGTGATGCCCATATCCTGGTTATACGCATTTACTGTTTGCTGTAATAAATTATACGCAGCCGCTTTTTTTCCAAAGCGATGAATGTATTTACCATTTTGTGAAACAGCATTGGTATTGGGTGAAATAAAAGATGGCAGGGCGATCCAGTTGGGTACTCCCGAAATACCGTCACCATCCGCATCTGTGGGGTCTGCCATTGCCAGTATATCGGCGTCTGAGATCAATTCCAAAAAACCTAAACCGGTATTTGCCGGGGGCGTGAATTTTGAAAATGTTGCACCTGCAGGAACCTGTTCCGGTATATACCCGGGTAATGCCCTGTTCTGTAATTGTGGCCCTCCCAAATGCAGGAATTTATTTCCGGTACTGTCTGTTTGCCCAAACCGTGTAAGTGTAGTAAAAGGATGGCCCTTACCATCACCGGCATGGCAGCTGCCGCAACTGGTAGCAACAAATAGTGGCCCAAGCCCTTTTTGTGCTGTAAATATCTCCCCGTTAAAAGCTTCATCGCCTGCAAGGAATTGTTTGCCTTGTGCATAGCTAAGCCCTTCAACAGGGCCATCCAGCAACTGATCATCGGGTGCAGATGAAGGGGCCAATTTTGAACACGCCGGTATGGAAACGATCAATACCAGTAAAGCTGTTACAACCAGGTGCGATTTTTTCATCAGGCTAAATATTTTATGCTGCCGACAAAAATACATAATTAGGCTTACCTAATTTTATTTTTCGTAAAATAATCCCACATTTGTAAAAATTCTTAAAAATGACCTCGTTAGCAGAAGAGAATTACCTGAAGGCGATATACAAGCTGCATGAAAAAAGCGGCGCAATGGTAAGCACTTCTGCCCTGGCGGATACCCTGCAGATCAATGCGGCCTCGGTAACGGATTTTATAAAGAAGATGGCGGGAAAGAAACTGATCTCTTATGAAAAGTCAAAAGGGGTACGGCTTACAGAGCAGGGCCGTTCAATTGCAGTGAACATTATCCGCAAGCACAGGCTGTGGGAAGTATGGCTGGTAAATAAGCTTGGTTTTAAATGGGATGAAGTGCATGAGATAGCAGAACAGCTGGAACATGTGATAAGCGATGAGCTTATTGAATTACTGGATAAACATTTAGGCTATCCTAAAGCCGACCCTCACGGCGATCTTATTCCAGATGCGAAAGGCCGTTTTGCCAAAACCAGCAGTAAGCCATTGCTGGATTGTAATGCAGGAGATAAAGTACGATTTACCGGCGTTGCCGATCACTCCAACAGTTTTCTGCAGTTCCTTACCAAAAGCAATCTTAAGCTGGGCGATGAGATATTGGTAGAATCTATTGAAGAATTCGACAACTCGTTTCATGTAAAAGTGAACCGCAAAGAACGCAGGACATTGAGTAAAGAAGTAGTGAAGAACCTGCTGGTTGTTTTAGCCTGATCTTATTGCAGCAATGCCTTTACTTTATTTTCCAATGCTTTTCCTTCTGCATCCACAGCAACGATCTTGCCGTTCTTATCCAGTAAAAAAGTAGCCGGTATCTCGTTTACATTATAAGCCTCTGCTACTTTAGAGTTCCAGCCCGTGATATCATTTACCTGCTGATACGTTATCTTATCATGCTTTACTGCACCCAGCCAATCGGATTTTCTTCTGTCGATAGAAATACCAAACACCACAAATCCTTTATCCTTATACTTATTATATAACCGCACTACGCCCGGGATGGAGGCCCGGCAAGGCATACACCAGCTTGCCCAAAAATCGATCAGCACTACTTTACCTTTAAAAGAAGACAGGTTAACAACACTGTCCTTTGCATCGGGCAAGGTTATTTCCGGAGCTATTGTGCCAACAGTAAGCTGCGCCTTGCTTGTTAAAGAAATGATCGTAACAAGTACAACTAAAAAACTTCTTTTCATTTACAACATTGTTTTTTTTGAAATAGCGACAATATGAATTTCAATATCTTTTTCATCTTATTTAAATACATTGTAAAAATTATATTCCAAACGCACCAGGCCGCTCTGCTCATCGTACCTCGGTAATTTTTTTATCATTGCAAAACGATAGCCAAGATCCAGCCGCATACGGCTGTTAAAAATGAACTGTACCGATGGTGCCATATCAAGGTACGAATATCCTTTATACAGGTTGGTTTGCCCTAATAATTCCAGCATGAAATTCATGTTTACCTGTTTGTAACTGGTGTATTCTTTGGGCAGCATTAATTTGCCTACAGACAACGAATAATTAGCCGCATTGCGCCATTTATCATTGAATATAAATTTGTTGCTGCCGTTATCCATAGCATGTACAAATGATGCTGTTGCAGAAAGCGCCACTTTGCTGATAAGCCTTGTAGCTACAATTCCGCCTTCATAACCCGAATTTTGCCGCCCCAATGTAACGGCATACTGATCGATGTTATTGTTGTTAACGGCCAGCCTGCCGAATGCTGCCATCCTGAAATGATCATGCACATCATCAATGCTGTAAAAACGGTATTTGAGATATACGGCGGCTCCATCTGTTTTAAAATTTCCGGTAGCATTACTGAAATAAGCACCAACATGCAGCATGGTATGCTTTGATATCCCCAGCATTACTTCGGGGGCTAAGGTATATACCGTGTTCTTTGTGCGGTCATTTTTTGCAAACGTATTATCCAACCTGGCCCCGATACTTTTTGCTGCCATATTACTGGCCGGTTCTGTAAATACAAATAACTCCTGCGCTTTTACCTGGCCTGCCAAAAAAAGTGCAGCTATTAAAAATGCGGTCTTCATTGTTTAGTGTTTTTGCAGGGGCAAAAGCGCTGAAAAAAAATTTCAGCGCCCCGCCATTGCAATTAAATGGTTACATGGAATATGCGTTTACCTGCAGGCAAATTATCCTTTGCACAGCAGTTGCCGGCAACGCCGGTTTTGTAGCATTCCATTTTTGTAAGATTGCCGTTCTTTTTATATTCCTTTGAAGAAACATAGCCTTTATCGAGGAGGCGTATCTCTTTGTCGCCGTTAAGCACTTCATCTTTGGTATTCAAAAAATGAAATGTGGTAGTGCCAATGTTGATATGCTCATCGTTCGAAATTTTTACATTATCGAAATTGATGGTTGCCACAAGCCTTGCTACAAAAAAACCGGCATCTTCCACTTTCTTTTTCACCCTGTCGAAATCGACAACACTGCCCGGTTTTATGGTGATCTCAAAGCTTGAATTTTTGATATTGGCATCTACTTTCTCTACAAAGTCGAGCGACTTCAAAGATTTATTGATAGCGTTACTGCACATACTGCAGGTTAAGCCGCTGGCCTGCAGGCTTATCTTACTTACCTGCGCATGAACTGTAACGGAAAAAAGAACAGCGATGATCAATAGTATATTTTTCATCTTGTATTTTTTTAGCGGTTACTGTTACTCTTTTTTATCTGTTGCTTTTCTATCGTACTGGCAGCAGGCATCCAGTTTATGATAAGCCTTGTCTGTTGCAGTAACATCCTGTGTATCATAACCTACTTTAGCTACCGCTTCCTGTATCTTCATGTTGGAAGTTTTTTCTGCTGCATAAGATACTTTCAGCTCTTTTGTTTCTTCGTTCCAACTGGCTGTGGTAGCGCCTGCCCCTTTCGCAGCTCTTTCTATTTTCTTTTTGCACATGCCGCAGTTACCCCATACTTTAATGGTTTCGTTTTTTTGAGTTTGTGCAGTGGCGGAATTACTGATAAAGGCGCTGAATAAAATTGCAGCGAATGCTATTATTGTTTTCATTGTTGAATGATTTTGTATGTTAAATAATAAATGATCTGAAATGATGCAGAGTGATATGTTGTACAAGTAAGCGATATTTCGGCTTAATCCAACACAAACTCTACGGTGATGAACAATAGGATATAGCCTGTATCAAAAAATAACAGGCACTAGCTATTTAAAGGATAATTCTAAATCCTGAAGACGCAATAAAGAACATTAAGAGAAGGGCCTGTATTATCAGGCGGAGAATAATTAGCTACTGCGATTGAAGTAGAGGTAACAGGAAGCTGCCAATCGAAAGAAGGATATTCAGTTACTACAGCAACATCGCCGGTAGTAAACTTAATATCATTGGTTACATTCTTATGTGAATCGCTTAGCTTGTAAAATTTATATTCATCGGAACAGCAGCCTTTTTTATCTTTCATGCCGCATTTGCTGCACTTGTCCGAGTCCTTACCATAGAACTCAACACCGGCCTGTTTGCCCATGCAATAATGTATTTCCATAGCGATACCTGATGATATCACCATGTACACTACCGTCATTATGCCGATGAAGATCTTTTTCATTTACAGTACAAAGGTAATTAACAATTGATAATTAAGAATTGAAAATTGATAATGAATGGTTAATAGATGGACGACCGACTACAGACGACGGACCACCACTATGAACCATGAACTATAAACTATGGACCATGGACTATCGACCATCGACTAATTAACAAAATTCCACAGTATTCCAAAACGGAAGATAAAGCCGGGTGTAGGATAGTGCGGTGCGGCAAAATTATTATTGATAAACCCAAAGCCATTCTCAAAGCTCACGGTATTAAGGTTTTCGGCACGCAGGTAGGCGGTAAAACCCTTGATGCGGAAATGAAGAAAAGCGCTTACATCAGGAAGGTTCTTTATAGTAGTGGTATCCTGCGGCATGAATTGCCCCATCACGGGTGAATAATTCGCGGCTTCGTAAGGTGTGTAATAGCGCACTTCCAAGCCGGTACTCAGGTTAAGGTTCTTAAAGAAAGTGCCTTCATAGGCAAAGCGGCTGCGGGTGAACAACAACGGCACTTTCACCGGGCCGTTGGCATCGGTTTGCTGCGCCACAGCATCTACATACCAGTTCCATCGCTTGGTAAGGCGTATCTTTTTAGAAGCATACAATTGCAGCACATTAACCACTTTACTGCTTTGCGTGGTATGATAATAATCGGTGAAATATGCCAGGTTGGTGATGATATGATTTCTGAAACCGAGGTTAACAAAGGAGTTGTTTGCTTCGGCACCGAAAGTAATAATGTTCTCTTTTTTTGATAAAGTTGGATTACCAAAATTGAAATTGGATTCATCATTATAAATAAATGATGGCGTTCTGTTTACATTGTTGAAATACAAACGCACATCACCAAATCGTTTGTTCAGATACCTGCCAATAGTGGCATAAGCACTGTAGTCGCCGCTGTTAAGGCCAACGGTATAAAATTCGCCTTTCAGCAAAACATCCCATAATTTATTACGGGTCTTGTTGCGGTACTCTGCATGAAGGATAACATTATAATAATTTTTTGTACCGGTTTTTAATTCGCCTTTTATATTTTCCAGCTTTGCACCGGCAAGAAAGAACTGTGCGGAATTTTTGGTATCAGGAAATTGCAGTAAAGAAAAGTCGTTACCGATAACCGTCCATCTATCTCTTACATATACCGTATCAAGCGGCTTAGGAAAATCGATATTATACCAGTTCTTATAAATAGCAGAATCGGCCTGCAGATCCTGGAACAGGTAACTATACGTGCTGTACGTAAACGTGTATTGCACCCTTAGCTTTGGGTAAAATAAATACTCGGTGGTAGAATCATTGATGGCTACTGAATCCTTTTTACCGATATCATAACTCTGCCGTAAAAAGAAAGTAAAGTCCTTATAAATATTTCCCGTTGTTACGGAAGCATTGAAAGGATTGGGTTCGTACAGGTTTGCTTTACCCAAATTCACCGGTATGCTGAAACGTTTTTTCTTATCAGGATCAGCTAACAGCGAATCGTTCACAATACCGCCGTTCTCCGAGTTCTTTATCGTGTTGCCCATGAGTACAAGGTACATGGCATAGCGTTTTCTTTTGCCCTGGTAATTGGTAAACAGGCGATAGCTTTTATGATTGGTATTCTGCGTTACAAAAAAACCCGGGGCGCTTATCAACCGGTAATCCAAACCAAAGTTCCAGTTGGGCTTTGGGCTTTGGGTGTGAAAAGCTTTTATCATCTGCTCCTTGCCCGATGCCAGTTGGTAGCCGAGTTGTGTAAAAGGGCGGTTGGTCTTATAAAACTTACTGTCTTCCAGTTTAAAACGATAAAGATCAAAAGTGTGAAAACCTGCATCCCAGCCCGCTTTAGCATAGGGCGCATAAATAAGGCTGTATGCCGCAGCGCCATTATTACCCAGTGCCTGGTAAGTAGATGGTATGGAAAAATATTTATCAAAATCATTGATAGAAAAATCCAGCGGCGTAGCACGAACAGAATCCAGGTATTTAAACGTTATGGAAATAGAATCCTTGCTGTCATCGCGGTGTACAAAACCAAGTGCCAGCGAATCTTTATTGGTTTTGGTTACAACCGTCCTGTTGCCTGGCACATTACTATTGGTGGGATTATTTCGCCCGGGCAGTTGCTGCAGCACCGGATCCTGTGCATAGGAATAGCTGAAAGCAAACACCAACAATATGACGATAGAGAAATATTTCATTTCGCAGCTTACAGTTGTGCTATCAGTTCTTTAAAGATATGGGTAAGCTTTGGCTCTGCATCTTTTGCGGCCTGCAGCACTTCTGCATGGGTGATCTCATTTTCTTCTTCCCGTATGCCGATGTCGGTGATCACACTCATGGCAAATACCGGCAGCCCCATATGCACGGCTGCTATCACTTCCTGCACTGTGCTCATGCCTACCGCATCGCCGCCGATGATGTTCAATAATTTATATTCGGCCCTTGTTTCAAATGTAGGACCGGTAACGCCGCAGTACACGCCTTCTTTCAACTCAATATTTTTAGCGGCTGCTATTTGCTTTGCTTTTTCGATAAGGCTTTTTTTGTACGGTTCGCTCATGTCGGGGAAGCGTGGACCAAGCTCATCGATATTTTTACCCAGCAATGGATTTACTGCAAAAAAACTAACATGGTCTTTAATAAGCATCAGGTCGCCTACTTTAAACGTAGTGTTCATCCCTCCTGCTGCATTGCTTATCAATAAGGTTTCGATGCCGAGGAATTTCATTACCCGTATCGGGAAAACCACTTCTTCAGGCGAATACCCTTCGTAATAATGAAAGCGGCCCGCCATAGCCACTACTTTTTTTCCGCCCAGCTCGCCGAAGATGAGTTTGCCGCTGTGGCCCTCTACCGTACTTATGGGGAAATGGGGTATTTCGCTGTAGGGTATTTCCTTTTCAATTTTTATCTCACTGGTAAAACTGCCGAGGCCGCTGCCGAGCACTATGCCGGCAACCGGTTTTTGATCGTACAGGTTTTTAATGCAGGTAACGGCTTCATTGATCTTTGATAGCATAAGTAACAGGTGTTTTTTAGAGTGCCAAAGGTAAGGAGGTATGTGTTAAGTTGGAAGCGGCAGGTTGTTAAGGTTTTTAACCTGAACATTGAGCATTGAGCATTGATCGTTGAACATTGAACATTTGCTCTTATTGATGTGATTTTTAACCGCAGAGACGCGGAGGCGCAGAGATCAATTAATTCCAGGCGGGTTCAGGAATAATTGAAAAGCTTAGCTGTTATTTTTTGTAAGAAATATTTTCTCTGCAGGCATCATTATAAAATGAAACCCAGTTATGAGCAAAAGGTCATCATTTAAAAGTAATTATTTTTTATTGGGAGATAAATCAAGGCAGGAAAACAAAAAAGCGCCTCTTAATAAAGAAGCGCTGCCGGGGAAAGTTATTTGTTATTGGTGATTGGTGACTGGTTATTGGCTATTGCTTGCTGGTTGTTAATTATCAATTATTAATTAGTAATTAGTAATTATTAATTGATAATCACTTTCTCCATCACATCTCCCTGCACAATACTATCCAGCACATCCAATCCATCGGTAAGTTTTCCAAAGCAGGTGTGTACGCCGTCAAGGTGCTGGGTGCCCCTGCGTTCGTGGCAGATGAAGAATTGTGAGCCGCCTGTATCTTTTCCGCGATGCGCCATAGAAAGTACGCCGCGGTCATGTACCTGTTTGCTGCCGGTAGTTTCGCACTTAATGCTGTAGCCCGGGCCGCCTGCACCGGTACCTGTAGGGTCGCCGGTCTGCACCATAAAGTGTGGTATTACCCTGTGAAATTTAACGCCGTTGTAATAGCCGCTTTCGGCCAGTTTTTTAAAATTAGCTGCTGCTATAGGTGCATCATCGTCATACAATTCAAAAGACATAACGCCCTTGTTGGTTTCTATTCTGCCTGTTGTTAGTGGAGTGTTCATGGTTATTTTTTAGGGTGCAAAACTAGGTGGTGATTTTGGATTTTCCTTTTTTTGATTTAAAAACAGGTTACTTTGATGGTATAAGCTGGCTTGCTTCCATTCCTAATGCTTCAGCGATCTTTATTAAGGTAGTCAGTGAAGGATTGGATAGTCGGGCTTCTAACCTGCCTACCGAACTGTGCGCTATATCTGCTTCATAAGCAAACTGCCGGGTGCTTAATCCTTTTGCAATACGCATCTTCTGGAGATTTTTTCCAAACTCTTTTAAGATCTTATCGCTTTTAACTGACATATCAGAAGGATAATTTAAAATATTTTCTTGATTAAAATTATCAAAAAAAAACGCATGAACGAAGTACAAGGAAATACTTAAGCGTCACTAATGAACACTCGAGTGTTACTAACAAACACTTGAGCATCACTAACGAACGCTTGAGTGTTCTTAATAAATACTTAAGCGTTACTAACAAACACTCGAGTATTACTAACAAACGCTTAAGTGTCACTAACAAACACTTGAGTGTTCCTAACAAACACTTGAGCGTCTCCAACAAACACTCGAGTGTCTCGAACAAACGTTCGAGTGTTTCTTATAAACACTCGAGTGTTCTCGAATATCATCGAGTAATTCTAAAGAATTTTCTATGTTATACAAAGAATCGCATATTCTTCACCGCAGAGAAATGAGTTTAAAAGAGTTTGCGCAGAGACCCTCTGCGTAAACTTTGCTTTCTCTATTTCTCTGCGGTAAAAAGAATAAAACATAATAAAAGCCTAATAAAGATATATAGCACAAGAGTGCGACGCCAATAAAGATGAAAAAGCACTAATGTTTGTCCCACAAAAAAATAAGGTGAAACCTGATATTACCTCTCAAATCTTAAAGTTTTTCATATAAAACAGGCTTATCCCTTGCAGCTTGCAACTTGCAGCTTTACTCTTGTAAACTGCCAACTGTTTATTATCTTCGCCAAAATTTTTTATTATGAATCTTCATGAATACCAGGCGAAAGAATTGTTGAAAAAATATAATGTTCCAGTACAGGAAGGCATTGCCTGCAACACCCCCGGCGAAGCGGAGGAAGCATACAAACAAATTCATACCCAATACGGCAGCAAATTTGCCGTGGTAAAGGCGCAAATTCATGCCGGCGGACGTGGCAAAGGAAAGATAGAAGGTACAGAACAACGCGGTGTGGCTGTAGCAAAAAGTGCGGAAGATGTATTGACGATTGCAAAGAATTTACTGGGCGGTACTTTGGTAACTATTCAAACAGGACCGGCTGGTAAAGTAGTGAATAAGATACTGGTAGCGCAGGATGTATATTATGATGGACCCAACCCCGTAAAGGAATTTTATTTATCCGTGCTGATGGACAGGGCTAAGGGACAAAATGTAATTATGTACAGCACCGAAGGCGGTATGAACATTGAGGATGTGGCGCATGATACGCCGGAAAAAATATTTAAAGAATGGGTTCACCCAAGCGGCGGTCTGCAAGGTTTCCAGGCAAGGAAGATCGCTTTTAATTTAGGGCTGAGCGGAGAATCGTTTAAGAACTGTGTGAAATTTGTAACCAATTTATACAATGCTTATGTGGGTTTGGATTGTGCGATGCTGGAAATAAACCCGTTGTTCAAAACAAGTGATGATAAGATCATTGCGGTGGATTGTAAAATGAATATTGATGATAACGCATTGATGCGCCATGCTGATGTGGCTGCACTGCGTGATGTGAGCGAAGAAGACCCAACTGAAGTGGAAGCAGGTAAATTCAACCTGAACTTTGTGAAGCTGGATGGTAATGTGGGTTGTATGGTAAACGGCGCCGGACTGGCAATGGCTACCATGGATATGATCAAACTGAGCGGCGGTGAACCTGCCAACTTTTTGGATGTAGGCGGTACGGCTAATGCCCAAACAGTGGAAGCCGGTTTCCGTATTATTTTAAAAGATCCTAAAGTAAAAGCAATACTCATTAACATCTTTGGCGGTATTGTTCGCTGCGACCGTGTGGCTCAGGGTGTTATTGATGCTTATCAATCTATCGGCAATATTGAAATACCGATTATTGTGCGCCTGCAAGGCACCAATGCTGATGTGGCTAAAAAATTAATTGACGAAAGCGGCCTGAAAGTACAGAGCGCTATTTTGCTGAGTGAAGCTGCTGCGCTGGTGAATAAGGCGGTAGCGTAGTTTGCTAAGAGGTAAAAAGAGTAAAAGAGAAAAAAGAGGGCTGTTTTAAATAGCATCTTCTTTTTTCTCTTTTTTTGTTCTTTGCTTAAAAATGATACATCTCCTTTTCCTCTTTTTCTCCTTGTTCTCTTTGCCTAAAAATACCACTTCTCTTTTTTCTCCTTTTCTCTTTGTTCTCCTTGCTAAAAAAACCTTATCTTATCCCCAAAAAAATTTATGCAAAAACTTACTGCTGTTGTATTAATTGGTATCGTTGCTTCTCTTCTGTCTTCCTGCGGTTCTAATTCCAATGAGAAACTGATCGTTGGAAGCTGGTCGTTTGATCAAAACAATAAAGACAAAGTGATCATCTTTAAAAGCGACAAAAAATGTTATTCTGTTTCTACTGCTGATGGCAGAACTGATACACTTTCCAGCTATGAGTATAAAATGACCGATGGCGGCAAAAAACTGATCACTACCGATGCCGACTCCAAGGGGAAAAGCGATACAGTTCAGATCGTTGAGCTTACTACTTCTGTTTTAAAGATAAAAACACCTGCAGGCGATACGATATCCCTAAAGAAAAATTGATCTGCCGTTTTTTATAAAGCAACCTATCTTTGCGCCATGAAATGGCCATTGCTATTCTTTGCATTGTATATACTCACCCTTTCCTGCATCCCATGTTTTTGCGATGTGATGGAGGGAGCGGTGCGTAGCGAACAGCAGGCCATTTCACCGTCGCATCACCATAATGATCATGAAGAGGAGAACTGCAATCCTTTTTGTGCGTGCTCCTGCTGCACCAGTGCTACCTTTTATTACCAGCGCTATTTCAATATGGCAAAACCGGAACTCCAACCTGTAGTTACTTCCTTCGCCATCACCGATCAATCCTTTACATCGTACAACAGCCACTCTATCTGGCAGCCTCCGAGATATAGTTGATAAGATTTCTTTTTGCTACTTATTTATCAACTAAACATTTTTATTACATGAAAAAAATGGCATTGCTGCTTACAGCAGTATTGAGCGTTTTATATACTACTGCTCAAACCAAAATAAAATTTATACTTAAAGACAGTGAGAGCAAAACCCCATTGGCCGGGGCTTCTGTCGCTTTAAAAAATATACGTACGGTTATAACGAATGCTAATGGTATTGCTGAAATAGGCAATGTGCCAGATGGAAAATTGGAGATTATTTTTACCTATTCAGGTTATGCTCCACGAACAGAAACCTTTACATTTCCATTTGCTGCGGAAGCAATAGAGATATTGCTGACTGCTGAAGAAACGGATATGGAAGAAGTGGTGGTACAATCTACCCGTACCAGCCGCACTATTGCCAACACACCTACAAGAGTGGAAACTATTGATGGCGAAGAGATCGAAGAGAAGAATAACATGCGGCCCGCCAATGTTTCTATGTTATTGCACGAAAGCACCGGGTTGCAGGTGCAGCAAACCTCTGCTACATCAGGCAATGCCAGCATACGTGTGCAGGGACTTGATGGCCGCTATACACAACTCTTAAAAGATGGTTATCCCAACTTTGGCAATTTCGCCAGCGGTTTAAGCATTTTGGAAATACCACCGCTCGACCTGAAACAGGTAGAAGTGATCAAAGGCCCGGCTTCTACATTATATGGAGGCGGTGCTATTGCAGGTGTTATCAATTTCATTTCTAAAACGCCGAAGGAAAAAGCGGAGTACACTTTTTTATTGAATCAATCCAACATCGGGCAAACGAATATTGGTGCCTACGCTGCGCAAAAGAAAGGGAAATGGGGCTATGCAGTTTTAGCATTGGCAAATTTTCAAAAAGCGTATGATGTGGATGATGATCATTTTTCTGAATTGCCAAAAAGCAACAACTTCACTATCAATCCCAGGTTATTTTATTATCCCGATGCATCAACAACTATCATGTTGGGCAATAGTTTTACAAAGGGTGATAATAAAGGCGGCGATATGTTTGTATTGAAAGGAAAGACTGATAATGACCATATTTACTTTGAAGAAAACAATACCATCCGCAACACCACTACTTTTGAACTGGATAAAAAACGGATCAATAACAGCAGCCTGAAAGTAAAGCAGAGCCTGAGTATTTTCGACAGGAAGATAACTATACCCGGCTATATTTTTTCCGGTATCAATTACAACAGTTTTACGGATGCATCGTATATCTCCAAAAAAGATAAACATACCTTCATCGGCGGTATCAATATCATTGCTGATCGTTTTAAGCAAAAGGAACACACGGGCAATGCTGACCTGGCAAGCAAGTCCTTTACAGCAGGTATCTATGTACAGGATACCTGGGATATTACAGACAGGATAAAAATGGAAAGCGGCGTTCGCATTGATCATGTCCGGTACAGCAATGTAATTTCCAACAATGAGCAAACATTTGTATTGCCCCGTATTTCTGCTTTATTTAAGCTAAGCGATAAAGTTTCCTCACGCATTGGCGGAGGGTTGGGTTATAAAGTGCCCACCATATTTACCGAACAAACGGAGAGTATGCAATATCAACACCTGCTTGCATCGGGCGGTAATACTGCAGAGAAAAGCATTGGCGGTACTATTGATGTAAATTATAAAACGGCTTTGTTACCGGAATTACAGCTCAGTATAAATCAACTCTTCTTTTTTACTGCTATCAACAAGCCTTTGGTATTAATTCCGAATGGTTTTGGCGATAACTTTTTTCTTAACCTTACTCAGCCGGTGCACAGCAAAGGGTTTGAAACAAATGTGAAACTGGTATTCAGGGAACGTTTCAAATTATTTGCTGGCTATACTTTTATTGATGCAAAGGCAAAATATTTAAGCGGCAATCAATTTTTACCGTTGATACCAAAGAACAAGATCAATCTTGCTTTGCTTTATGAAAAGGAAAATGATATCAAGATCGGTTTGGAAGGTTATTTCACCGACAGGCAGTTCTTATACAATGGTTATAAAACACCGTCGTTCTGGGAGTTTGGCGCCATGGCAGAAAAGACATTTAAGAAAATAACTTTCTTCATCAACTTCGAGAATTTTACTGATGAACGTCAAAGCAACTATAAGCCTGTTGTAAATGCTCCTTACACCAATCCTGCATTTGATGATATCTGGAACCATACAGAAGGGTTTGTAATTAATGGAGGGGTGAAAGTGAAGCTGTAAGAGAAGTGAGGAATTGGGAATTAGGAGTTGGTAATTGGATTTTGAATTTGACATCTCACGTTTCAGGTTTGGCCTCTAGCGCCGGCAGCTCCACAAAAAAAGTGGTGCCTTCACCGGGGGCGGTTTCAAACCAGATAGTTCCTTTAGCTTGTTCTACAATGCCCTTGCTCATGGCTAATCCCAGGCCGGTGCCGGATGTTTTGGTAGTAAAGTTGGGCGTAAATATTTTCGAGTGAAGATTCGGCGGAATACCGCTCCCGTTATCTTTTACAGTTATCAAAACTTTATCATCATGCAGTATTTCATTTACTTCAATCACAGCAGATCGGTTTTCAGGTACTGCCTGCAATGCATTCAGGATAAGGTTGGTAAATAACCTGTTGATATGCGTACGATCTGCATTGATGAAAACCTTTTGCGCCGCAGGTTTCCAGGTAAGATCTAATTTATCGGCAATAGCATGCAATTGCGTTACCGCTTTAATGCATTCATTCAGATCGAAGATCTCGTTATTAATATTGCCGATGTTGGCAAACTGGCTGAACTCCCCGGCTATCTGGTTGAGGTGATCGATCTGTTCCACTAACGTTTTGGCAACATTTTCTGTAAGCTCTTTTACATTAGCTGCATTACTGTTGATAGCTTTTTGCAGATATTGCAAGCTCAGTTTCATTGGTGTAAGCGGATTTTTAATTTCATGGGCTACCTGTCGTGCCATTTCTCTCCACGCCCCTTCTCTTTCGCTTTTGGCCAATGCCGCAGCACTTTCATCCAGCTTGCCTACCATCTTATTGTATTCTTTAACCAGTTGCCCTATTTCGTCATCACGCTTCCAATCTATAGCTGCATTTATTTTACCCAGGTTTACTTCTTTCATTTTATTGCTGATAAAAGAAAAAGAGCGGGTGATGCGATTGGTGATGAACAGCGCCACGATACCTGCTATCAAAAATATGAATGCATTCAGGTTGATGATGGTAACCAGGAAACTGGATATTTCCTGCTTTAATTTGCTTTGCGATATGAAATAAGGGATATTGAGATAAGCGTATTCCCTTCCTGTTTCATCTATCACCGGTACATAATTGCTTACAAAATTCAGCTTGCCTATTTTCTCTTCTCCAAAATACTGTATCTCTTTTTGTTTATTAAGATGATAATAAGCCACAGGATCCATCTTGGTGCTGATGATCCCTTTATTATAAGGAAAAGGCAATGAAGACACCTGCAGGTTGCCGTCGATATCATACAGGTTGATGTCGTTGGCATGTATCTCCGATATCCGTGCAATGGTTTGTTCCAGCTTTTGACGATAGCCTTCATCATATACTTTTATCACATCATCAAAAATGGAAAGATCGGTAAGTGAGGCCCGCACTTCATTTTCCATGACATGAATAGTACGGCTCAATCTTTCCCGGTTATTATTCTGATAGCGGCTGATGAAAAATAAAATGGTAGCTATACCGATAATTAAAAAAGAAAGTATGCTGATAAAAATAACGGTGCCATGTATCTGGCTGCGGATGGTAAGCCGCCAGTAATTCCTGAAGCGTTCCTTATTTAATCTTGACCGGATAAAGATATTCAGCAGCCAGAAAATACCGGTAACCAGCAGGAAGGAGCAAAACAGGTACGAGAACAACGTAATAGATTCGATAAGAAAATTATTCTGCTTTGCAATGATGACCACATCACCGGGGCCGGCCTTATACCACAGTTCATCATAATCATTCTTTTTAACCAGTTCAAATTCATTTTTAGGAACCTGGTCTTCAGTTAATCGTGTAGGAAAAGCATAATCATTGTGATTATCTATCAGCTGCAGGTTATTATATAGTGCGAAAGCATATTCGGTTGAATTTTCGATACCATTATTATGCCCTTTGGAAAACAATTCAATATACAGCGCTTCGGGCTTATTCTTTTTAGGATTGGCCAGGATAAATACATAGCCTTTTGGTTTGCCTTCTGTATCCAGTACATCTTTCCGGCTGATATAACTGAACCTGTCGTACGATTCATCGTAATAAAAAAGATCATTGACACCGGTTGGCTTGGCCTGCGTATTCAATATCATGTTAAGCTGGTTAAAGCTTACTGAATCGCGGTTGTACAAGGCTTTTTCATTGGCATCAAACGTGTAGATATTGGTTTCGTATTTATCGGTATAGCCGGAAAAATTACCATTGATAATACTGTCTTTCAGGAACTGGCTGGAAGCCTTGTCTTTAAAACGCTCAAAATTGGGCGAGATAAATTCACTCCTGAAATCGGTAAGCATCGAATTGATGAGCGTTTCATTGGCAGGGTCTGCTTTTGCAGAAAGCGTTTCGGCGTGATGTTTTCTTTCGCTCAGTTCTTTTTTATTATTCTCCAGCATGATCACCGTAGTGATGGATACCGAAAAAAAGAACAGCCAGAATACCAGTCTTGCCGAAGAAATATTATAGGCCAGCAATGTAAAATAATTGGTGTTGAGCAATAGCAGGTAGATCAGCAGCCAGCCGAGCATACACAACTCGAACATAACAGCAGAAAAGTTGAGACCTATAGTAAGATAAAGCAACCCCCCTGTTGCAACAGCCAGGTAAATGATCAATAAGTTATTGTCAAAGATGGATTTCAGCAACTGCATGATGATCTGGCTGAACATAAAATAGCCGATCGCTATACAGCACCATACCACAAATCCTATTGCGCTGTAAATATTGAGCGCAAAGAAATTGATCACATCAAAAGAGATCTTTGAATCGGCGATCATGGATTGGATAACATGACCACAAGAAAATGTAGTAACAAGCAACACGCCTACTGCAACTACAAGAAAGCCCCATTTCATTACGTTGTTCTTTATCTGCAGGCCAACATTCTTTTCCTGCACATGATGATGTGCAAACAGCATTACCCACATAAAAAGAAGCGCATTGATCAGCAGATCGCCCAGCGACCGCAGCACAGCATTGGCGCCATACACCGAAGGAGCAAACAATTCAAACTGCCGGAAGTTCAGCGGAATAGGAAAATAATAGCTGAGTACCCGCAATGGCACAACAACAGCAAACAAAAAGAATACGGCCTTCCATACATGGTCGTTGCGTGCAATATAGGTAGCCGCAAAATGAATAAAGAGAAAGATGAGCACTACTGCAATAATGCGCAGCCACACCGATACCGGGCTGTTCCTTTCTACCAGGTCTTTGGCAGTGATCTTCTTTATAGAAAATAATTCATTGCCTTCAATAGATTTTACCGCTGCGCCACCGCCATCTTCTGCAATGTCAAAATTATTTTCAATGTCCCTGCCTGTTAAAAAAGTATTATCAAGATAATCATTGGTAACCACATAATTCCATTTTACCGGTACCAGCCCAACGGCAACATTATTTTTGTTAAGCACGATTTTGCGCCAGGCATAATAGCCATTGGGCAGTTTCAGGAACCCTGTTTTTTCTGTTGATTGTAATATTGCTTCGGTAGGTTGTGCCGCCTGTGTATTCCAGAAGATGATATTGTATAACCCAATATCGTTTACAAAGTAGAGATAAAGGAAGTATTTTTTGTGCGTAAGCCTGTCAAGGAAAACATCATCATAATTCCTCAACAGCAGCTTATTAACAATGCCGGTATCTTTCACCGTGTTATCAAAATCCTTTTCCTCTTTTTGTACATACTCCTGTATATTCTTTTGTACTGCTGTAAGAGAAGAATTGCCCGACCAATAATTGTCTATGATAAAAGAGATGGTGATGAGCCATGCGGCTGCCACCAGCAGGTAACTGTTCTTGTATAAAAAACGGCGAAAGGTAATTTCGTTTTGCAAGTATTGAGTTAAAAAGAGTTAGCGCTTTTTGATATTGTTCCAGATAGCATCCATTTCTTCCAGCGTCATATCATGCAGTTGCTGCCCGTTTTGCAATGCCTCTGCCTCCATTTTAGTGAACCGGTCTATGAATTTTTTATTAGTACGCTCCAGCGAATTTTCAGCATCTACCTGCAAAAACCTTGCGAGATTTACCAAAGAGAAGAAAACATCCCCCAATTCATCCTCTATTTTATTGCTGTCGCCAGTTTCAATGGCTTCTAAAAGTTCCTGTTCTTCTTCCTTCACTTTATCCCATACCTGTGCCGCTGTTTCCCATTCAAAGCCAACCTGTTTTGCCTTTTCCTGCAACCGCATTGCCTTTACCATCGAGGGCAGGGCCTTAGGGACACCGCTCAATATAGAGGTCTTGCCTTCTTTCAATTTCAGCTTTTCCCAGTTTCTTTTAACATCTTCTTCATCATTTACTGTTACATCTCCATAAATATGCGGGTGGCGGTGGATGAGTTTTTCGCAAACACCATTGATCACTTCGTTCAGCGTAAACTGATTTTGCTCCGCTCCTATTTTTGAATAAAAAACAAGGTGCAGCATGATGTCGCCCAACTCTTCTTTGATACCCTTCCAGTCGCTGTCGGTGATCGCATCAGCCAGTTCATAAGTTTCTTCAATGGTTAGCTGGCGCAGGGTGTGGATGGTTTGTTTTTTATCCCAGGGGCATTTTTCCCTGAGATCGTCCATGATCTTTATTAACCTGTTAAAAGCTTCTGCCGGTTGTTGCTGCATAAAAAAGATTTATATCTGAAAGAAAGAAAAAATAAAAAATACCATGAACAGGAATACGAACATGAACAATGCCGAAATGCAAAGCAGGATGAATTTCCCGATCGTTTTTGCTCTGCGCTGCTGGTAAAAATTCCGCATTGCTTTATATAAATAGAAAAGGATACCCACACTTAAAATAATTTTCACAACAGAAAGCCATTCCCAGCTCAGCCAGTCTTCCAGTGTATTCAAACCTATTACAGTAAGGAAGGTAAGAAAGCAGAAAATATACAGGTGAACAGAAAAAATGCCGTGATCCACATAAAAGAATTGCTTGCGGCGGGAATATAATAACTGCAGCAACAGCGCAAATAAAGGAAGTGATATGAATAATATCTGCGGAAAAGTATGAAAGAACTTTCCAAGCAATGCATTTTCTATGGAAACATCTTTATACTTTTCTTTTAGTTCCAATGTTCTGCGCAAAAATATCCGTGAAAGCCAGCCATCTCTTTTTTCAACGGGCAGCGACAGTTGTATAGAATCGTACTGGGCCACTGTTTTATACATTTGTGCAGAAATTGAAATTCCGTTAAAAGCATTTGTTTTAAGCTTACCGATAGCAGTACTGTCTTTGCGTAAAAGTTCTATGTCGGAACGTATATCTGCCAGCCGTTGCAATAAAGCATCTTTAGCTATACCTATTTGCTGGCCGTCAAGGGCTTCCAATGTACTCTTTTCTTTCTTTTGCAGCGATTCCATAACTTTTGCAGCACTTCTTTTATCGGAATCATCTTCGTTATCAAAATGGGTGATAGAAAAAAAAATCAAAAAGAAAACGGCCGAGGTAAAGATATACATACGTATCGGGTTCAGGTAGCTCATGCGCCGTCCTGCCGCGTATTCCCTCGATAAAAAACCGGGCCTTGTTATCAGCTGCTTTACCGTACTGAAGAACTTGCCGTCGAAATGCGTGATATCCTGGAAAAAATGACTGACCAGGTGCCAGGCCGTTTCTTTGGGTTCAATATTTTCCTGCCCGCAGATGTGGCAGTACTTGCCATACACCTGCGCATTACAATTGAGGCAATTCTTTTCTTTTCGTTCTTTAAGATGGCTCAAGGAGTAGTTTTTTTGTTAAAAATAACAAAGTTTAACTGCTTATAGCTTGGTATGATTATTTACGTTATAAAAGAAAGTATAAATTTGACAGATGAAATCTAAACAATTGATAAAGCCGGTATTAATAGCAATAGCTGCAATGGTAGCAGCAAACGCCGGCTACGCACAGTATTATTATAAGGATGTAATAATCAATAATCAACTGGCTGCAGAAATGGGCAGGCTGAAAGAGCAAAAGATAAGAACAGTAAATATTACTTCACTGGAAGATAATGGCGTGGAAAGTGAAGGCTTTTTTTGCCAGAAGAAGCTCAGTAAGAATTATACAGAGGTGGAGATAAATACCAGGACTGCTACCTCTTATCCCAATACCTTCACTTCCACTTTTTCGAAAGACGGGCTGTTGCTGCAAAGTGTGGACAGCACTGAAGCGGCTTCAACAACAGCTGTATACACTTACAATGATAAACAGCAGTTGTTAAAAATAGTTTCTTCCTCCCATTTTGTTTCGGATGATTATGCTGATAATACTACTGAAGAACATCTTTATCAATATGATGCCAATGGTTTATTGAGCAGGCTGTGGGTGATCAACAATAATAAGGATACGGCTGAGTTTTTATTTAAGACAGATGAGAATAATAATATTGCTATAGAAAAAAGCGTGAAGACAGGTGATATCTATTACTATTATTACGACAGGAAAAATAATCTTACCGATGTAGTGCATACTTACAATGACGGCCGGAACAAACTTATCCCCGATTATAAATTTGATTACAACAGCGCAGGCCTTATTACCCAAATGGTAGCTTCTGAAAAAGAAGGCGCTTATTATTTTACCTGGAAATACACTTACGACAATGGTCTGCGTACCATGGAACGCTGCTACACCAAAGAAGGCAGGCTGACAGGTTCGGTTGAATATGCATACAAGTAACAGTAAGTTGTGCAACGATTTCCCCATCATTTTTTAAATAGCCTCCCTGTTTAAGCAAGGCAACTATTGGCATACTATTTACGGGATTAGTGTAACTAATCACTATATATTATGCAACCGGAATTCAATACCGAACACAGCGACCTTTCAGGATCAGCTTCTGTAACATTTGCCAACGGTATTACACTGGATGATTTTTGCGCCCAGCATATACCTACTTATAACCGCGACAGGCTGCAGGCAATAGCCGTACGTTTATTTGAAGGCAACGAAACAGTGATAACCATTTATGCCCTGGATAAAATGCGGCAATTTGAAGGCAACTCCGATGCCGGCAAGATCCCCGTTAAAAAATTCAAGCTGGATATGTTATCAGCAAAAGAATTGTTTAGCTATTGCGATTCGTTCAACTGTACACTTACCACCGGCACTTATCCTGTAGAAGAAATGGAAGTTATCAATAAATAAAAAACAAACGTATGAAAGCATCTTATCACACTTACGAAAAATGTATAAAAGCCTGTCTTGAATGTGCTGCTATCTGCAACCACTGTGCGTCATCCTGTACACAGGAAAAAGATGTAAACATGATGGCAAAATGTATTCAACTGGATATGGAATGCGCAACGCTGTGTTATGCTTCGGCACAACTGATGAGCCTTGGCAGTGAAAAAGCAAAAGACATCTGCCGCATCTGCGCCGATATATGTGAAGCCTGCGCCAATGAATGCAGCAAACATGATAACGAGCATTGTAAAGAATGTGCAGCATCGTGTAAAAGGTGTGCGGAAGAGTGCAGGGCGATGTAAAACATAACATATGCCGTCAACAGTCATTTCTGCTTTTCATTATGATGATAAGCGAAAGGTATTGCAGGTAGTATTTATTTCAGGAACGGTGTATGAATATCTCAACGTGCCTGAAACAGTGTATACCGCTATGAAAGCTTCATTTTCAAAAGGCACTTATTTTAACAGGTACATTAAGGATCATTATAAGTTTAAAAAAATAAAATAAAGCCGTTCTTTGAACGGCTTTAAAGATCATGGCTATGATTTATTAAGCGCAAACCGCCCACTTACAGGCATGGTTGGCAAATAAAACCAAAGGTCTCATTGCCGTTAGGACAGGCCAGTTCGCCGCAATCCGAATCCTGTGAACATGGCGGCGGTAACACATTTCCACCTTTAATGCTTTTTAATTCTTCGCTGGATAATAACTTACCCAGTTGTTTAAATTTAGTGATCATAGTGTTGGTACAGTTTTATAAAAACTGCCAAAAGTTTAAGGATCAAATAATACCTACTCGTTTATAAGGGTTTTCGGTTTCGCCCTTTTTTAATTTTACAATGCATCTACCTTTGCTTTCAGGTAATTCTTTACCAATACAGAAACATTACCTAATATATCATAGCCTGTTGCAGCTTCAATAGTGCTGATGCTGGTGCGGTAAAGTTTCCAGTTGGTGCTTACGCTGTTATTATTGGGAATATCCACTGCAATGATCCTTGCGCTGGTATCAATACGTGACAGGTCGTTATTGCCATCGGGTATCAGCACCACTACTTTCCATATAGAAGCCGGAACGGTGATCTTGCCGCTGTTAATAGTGGTAGCGTAGCCATTATCTCCCGTGCCACCTGTACCATACGATCCCATGATGATGTACGCTTCTTTGCCGGATAACTGAGTTCTGATATATGCTTCCATATTATTCCAGGTATGCTCATTATGATTAGGCGCCTGCGGTATCATGTTGGTCATTAAAAAAGTAGAAGAGTTGGATGCGTAAGACAATGTTCTGTCAGCTGAAGGGCAATTGTGCCCACGATCAAATCCACTGCCGGAGTAGCTTGTAGAGCCTACCCTGTACCACCCGGTGGGCAAAGTAGAATCCTGGCGGAAATTATTAAGACGGTCTGTTGTATCAATATCATTGAGGTTAAGATGCCAGCTTACCCAGTTAGGTGTTGCCCTTGTTTTATTATACGATAGCTTATAAAAACTTTTATCCATCAGGTAATTGTTAAAACTATCGGTGGTAAAAGCAGCATGGCTGGGATTGCCGATAAGCATATGATCGTTATCGGCTGGTGTTGCAAAGGTTTCAAAGAATACCTCATCAATATTAATACGATTACCTCCGCCTGTTAATTTTTTTATTTTGATCCGCACATCCCCGGCTACATTCAGGGTAAACGAATCTGTTGTTAAGGTTGTAGAAGAAGTAGTGATGGTATCGCTTACCGCAACATAAGATGCACCGTTGTTATCGGATGCAAAGAGCTGCCATTTACTGCTGCCGTCCGATCCAAAAACCGCATGCTGGATAAATACTCTTGATACGCCGGTCATGTTGAAGTTCATGGAAATACTACCGGTATTGATTATACGTGCAGATTTACTTCCCACTTTCCGGTCAGTGGCAAGCGAGCCGAGTAAGGCATCGTCAAAATACCAGGAGCCTGTGGTTATGGTAACATTTGCTGCCGCATAAGATCCTTTAGTACCGGTCTCAAAATCTTCATTGTTACCCGCCCCCCTTCGGGTATTGCCAATACCAATTGCATTATCGTTTGGCGGAGGTGTTATCACCAGTTCCTGTTCTTTTCTGCAACTGGCTAATACAAGCATAAAAAGGGCAGGTATTAAATACTTCGTTTTCATTTTAAATAAGGTTTAGATTAAAAAAACAAAATAGATCGTATTTTCTGTTTTGTCAATAGCGGGCCAAACTGGTAATACTGATTTAATGCAGCAGCTGTGGGTACTACAACGTATTCATCCGATAACTTGCTGCTGTACCAATTATAAATTAAGCGGTTACAAAAAAAAGGTTTAAATAATCCTGTTCTATCCCTGGTAAAAAACAAAACACAATACGTAAAAGAACGCTGAAAAGTGAAAGAATTACGATGAGAAAATAAAGGGACCGTATCATGCTACAGCCCCCTTATTAAACCACAACTACTTAAGATCAATCCGACATATTCACCGGTATAAAGAAGGCGATATTGGCAAGGTTGAAAACAAAAGAAGGAAGACAGGTTGACGTAATGAGATTATTAAGATCCTGTAATCTTCTTTGCAGATCGTTAAAGCCCCATTTCCTGGTGATGTTGGTGCCGGGATATTTTCTTCCTGCGGCATCATTAGCATAGAACAATCCTGTTAAGGTAAAGTCGGTATTATCTTCTGCAACAGAAACTGAATCATCTCCTGCAACAGGATTTCCATTAACGATGATCGCATCCCTGCCGGTAAGGAACGGAGATATATCTACTTTATGTTCGGTACCCGATACCAGCACACTGGGCGTGTTGGTCAAGGCATCGTACTTTGTACCAATGCCTACATAATTTGCCTCGGTAAAATCAGTATGCGTATCTGCACTATGACACCCGGTACAGGTATTCAGTGAAAAGAAAAAGCGGGCACTGTCGTTGGTTATAAGCCCTGCACCTGAAGCACTGCCATTCCAAAAACCCGGAGCCACCAGCGGCGAAGTACTTTGATAATTTATTTTACCTGCCTGGAAGAAATTAGCACCAATCATAGGCGGCACCACACTTGCAGGCCCCTGTACAATAATAGCTGCTGCGTTGGTATTTACCCAGTTGGCCAAAATAGCAACATTAGCAGCCGAAGCGCCATCTGCCCCGTTATAGATATCAGCAGGCTCATCATGTATGGGCACTTCTTCCAGTTGATGATTGGCAGCCATGATATGAAATTCCCTGAATTGCCAGCGGGGCGATTTATCATTGGTTACGTTACTGGTATTGGTTATCGCTATCTCGTTGGTACGAAGCTGGTTCAGTGCATTCCGGTTTGGTTTTGATGCTTTTGTATTGGAATCGGTTACCTGGTGTGTTATGGCTTCCAGCGCAACACGATATGCTTCGGATGTTACAGAAAAATTGCTGAGATCGGCCCATTGCTGTCCGTAAGCCTTTATAGAACTGCAGCTGGTTTGTACATTACCATATTCAAAGATCACATTAAAGCCATCGAAGCCGGCGTTGCCTAATGAATCCCTGCAATTACCGGTACTGGTATTTTGTATTATTGAAAATATAAAACGGGTCTCGCCTGAATTATTGGTGCTGCCGCCATAGCCAAAGTTGCCCCTAAGATCAAGCCTGTTTACAATTGCTTTAAGACTGAACGGTGCATATTTCAATAAACTGTCCTGGTGTGTGTTGGTCCATTCGGTTTGCCAGTTGGCAGCTGAGATAACCAAGGCATTGTTATGTCTTGCTTTTCTTATCCACGGTGTGATGATCATGTTGATCATCTTCGTTGACCTGTTCTTTACAAATTCATTGTTAATGGTAGTATCTACTGTCCAGCGCCTTAACCAGTGTTTGGTAAATTCTTTTGCTGATACACCGGTAACATTTTGATTGGCCATTCCTTTTATCAGTGTGCCGAATGTCCATGCTCCTGTAGGCGTACCCACATTGGTACATGGATTAAATGTTCTTGCAGGATTGGTTATTACAGAAAGATCAGTAATGAACAATGATCTTTCTTTAGTTACTGGTGGCGGAGGAGGCGGCGGGCCATAACCCTGTTTTAAAAATTCAGGGAGATAATCGTTCATGGCATGATCACGGGCAACCACCGGGATAATTGGAAAGAACTTACCGGTGTATGACTTTACTTTTACCGGTATGGGTGTATATTTTCCCGCCATAGGATCTGTATAAACAGGGATATGGAAGATATCCGGCGATATTTCTATTCTTTCAAAGGCGTTGAATGATTTCTCATCAAAGAGTGGCGCCCTTCTCAGTACTTCTTTACCTACCCTGTGTTTGAACACCAGTAAACGGTTATCGTTCTTTTCAAAATAGGCCTGGTACAGCTGCGCCTGGCGCTTAAAAGATTCAAGGTCTTCTTTTACAAATGCAGAAAAGATGTTATCGCCCTGTCTTGCATCGCCATGTGCTTTGTCGCCATCATCATAAAAAGTAAGCTTTTCTTTTTCGTTAGGATAAAGTGTAATTTCCCTGTCCTGTACCTCCCCTTTTGCATATCGTATCTCGATGATCATATTTTCCCCTGTGGGTAAAGGCTCCCGAAGCTGTTGCACAAAAAAGCCGGTTGCTGTTGGTGGGTACTGCTGCCAGTTGCGTTCTTTGGTAGGGGGATTATTTACCTGGCCTTTATTGCCAAGGGCAGTAAAAATAATGGCCAAAACAAATAAAGCCCCGACAATCACAAATGTGGGACTAAACCTTGTTGTTGTTTTCATAATAGTATAGTTTAGGTTAAATACTAAATGTTGAGCTACAAATCAACTATGTAGCCTTACTAATCAGACATACGATAACCGGCAACAGTTTTACAGCTGCTGCAATAACTTATAGAGGCATGCCTGAACGAGGTAATTAGAGATCAGTTCACAAAAATCCGGCAGTTGTTTTCAAAAAGGAATGTCGGGTAACTTTAGAGATAAAGATAATATATCGGAAAGGGTATTGTCAATACCCTAAAGTGGTAATAAGTTTAACCGCATCAATTATTTTAAATTATGTTTGTGCAAAACATAATTAAACCTGCCGATCGACGGGCTAAATAGTAGTAATGCCGATGAACGAACTGCAACGCAACGATGATCAAGCGCTTGATACAGCTGGTGCCAAAAAACCTTCGGTAGCTGTAGTTATATTGAACTGGAACGGAAGAAAATTCCTGGAACAATTTCTTCCCTCTGTAATGGCATCGGTGTATAGCAATATGAATGTGATTGTTGCAGATAATGCTTCTACAGATGATTCTGTTTCATTTTTGAAAACAGCTTACCCGCAAATACGGATCATAGAAAATCCATATAATGAAGGATTTGCAAAAGGATATAACAGCGCTTTAAAAAAAGTGGAAAGCGATTATTATGTATTGCTGAACAGCGATGTAGAAGTAACACCGGGATGGATAAAGCCTGTGATCAACCTGATGGAAAGCGATGCAGCGATAGCTGTGTGCCAGCCTAAATTACTGGCATATCATAATAAGGCCCAGTTTGAATATGCCGGTGCCTGTGGCGGCTGGCTGGATAATTTGGGCTATCCCTTTGCGAGAGGCCGTGTGTTTGATAATTGCGAAATGGATAACGGTCAATATGATAACGTGGAGGAATGTTTTTGGGCGTCGGGTGCTGCAATGTTTGTTAAGGCAAAAGCGTATCATGAAGCGGGCGGACTGGATGAATTCTTTTTTGCCCACCAGGAAGAGATCGATCTTTGCTGGCGATTGCAACTGGCTGGTTATAAAGTAATGGTGCAGCCTGCATCGGTTGTATATCATGTAGGGGGCGGCACCTTACCAAAAGGCAATAAGCGAAAAACATTTTTAAACTTCAGAAATAATCTTATCATGCTGGCCAAGAATCTTCCGATGGGTATTGCGATATGGAAAATACCTTTCCGCATGTGGCTCGATATTGTATCGGCCCTGCGTGGTTTATTCAGCGGCGATGGTGGTTATTTTACAGCGGTGATAAAAGCGCATTGGCATTTTATCGGTTGGCTGCTGTTCAAAAAAAGAAGATCGGTATTTGCTGTTAAGCGCAGCGGCAAATTAAACGGCTGGTATAAAGGATCGGTAGCCTGGGCGCATTTCATACGAAAGCAAAAAACGTTTTTAGAAATTGTTGGTAACAAATAATTATTTTTGCCTTGTACACCTTATTTTTGCAAAGCAAATTGATAATCAATGGAACAGGAAGTTATAGATAACAGTCACAAAGATTTTACACATAATTGGGTATCATCTTCCCGCTTTATCTGGTTTTGCCAGGTGTTCTTAGTTATAGCCTTCGTTTTAGGCGGATGTTTCAACTTATATACTCACCGTTATAAAGGCAAGCCTGAAGTGAATGTACCGGAAAACACCCTGTACAATCCAAAATACAAATAAAAATTTTTGTTGTAATAGTACAACCCTTATTTTTGCAATCCGAAAAAAGGGAAGAGTTCTTATCATTATTGCGGAAGTAGCTCATTTGGTAGAGCACGACCTTGCCAAGGTCGGGGTGGCCGGTTCGAGCCCGGTCTTCCGCTCAAAAGTTATCCCGACGTTTATTTGTCGGGATTTTTTTTCACTACTAAGCATTGTTTAAAGCTTGGTAAATAAAAATAGTGTCACTCGGGTGGTGGAACTCCGAAACAAGTACGGAGCAAGCTGGTAGACACGTCCCGATTCAATATCGGGATTCACAGTAATGGGAGTGAAATAGAAAAAATTTGAAATTGTTGAATTAAAAAATAGTGTCACTCGGGT
>JBEHZB010000017.1:0-81758 GCA_048497855.1 Bacteroidota bacterium
CGTTTGTTCCATAGAAACATTTCGTCGGGAAGATATACATGGCAATGCACCGTTCCATAAGAAATGTGAAATCACCTCTGCGAAACCTCCGTTCAACTCTCGTTCTCCGCGGTAAAAGCATAAAGCTTTAAAAGAAGAAGCCCGTTTGTTCCATAGAAACATTTCGTCGGGAAGATATACATGGCAATGCACCGTTCCATAAGAAATGTGAAATCACCTCTGCGAAACCTCCGTTCAACTCCGTTCTCCGCGGTAAAAGCATAAAACTCTAAAAGAAGAAGCCCCTTTGTTCCATAGGAACATTTCGTCGGTAGAAGATATACAAGGCGGAGTACCCGTTCCATAAGAACGGATGGTGCTCCTGGTATTAGGAGAAGCTCACTGCATGACAGGAACAACAATCATCCTGTCATGAAAACCAGTTCTACTGGCATGCAAATCAATTCTACACACATGAAAGTCCATTTTACTGACATGCAAATCAATTCTACCCACATGCAAGCTAATTCTACTGACATGCAACTCAATTCTACCCATATGCAAGCTAATTCTACTGACATGCAAACCAATTCTACCCATATGCAAGCTAATTCTACTGACATGCAAACCAATTCTACCCATATGCAAGCTAATTCTACTGACATGCAAATCAATTCTACCCACATGCAAGCTAATTCTACTGACATGCAAACCAATTCTACCCATATGCAACCATAAAACCATTAAACAATTAAACAATTAAACCATAAAGCCATTTAACAATTAAAACAATACCTAAATTTGTCCCCTAAATAACAGAGCATGTCATACTGGTTAGTAAAATCAGAACCCTCAGTGTACAGCTGGGATCAATTGGTAAAAGAAAAAGAAACCTGCTGGAGCGGAGTACGCAACTATGCGGCACGGATCAATTTAAGAGCAATGAAAAAAGGAGAGGAGGTATTGTATTATCACAGCAACGAAGGAGTAGAGATCGTTGGCATTGCCAAAGTGGTAAAAGAAGCTTATCAAGATCCTACTACAGACGATGACCGCTGGGTAGCAGTGGATATAAAAGTCGTAAAAAAATTAAAGAAAGCAGTACCGCTGGATATTTTAAAAAAAGATAAGCGCTTTGCCAATATGGATCTTGTACGTTTAGGCAGGCTCTCGGTACAAACCGTAAAGGAAGATGAATGGAAGATGATCATGGAGATGGCAGGAGAGTAACAGGCTTTCTGTTTCATTTAACATTTGGTATGGATTACTTCTGTTGAGCAAATAGTATCAATGAGTATCTGATAATTAAAACTCATTGTTATGAAAACAAAACTCTCTGTTGTTGTAATTATAGTATGCACCGCATTCATCGCATGCAATAAAGCAGAAAATAAAAGTTACGATGCCTTATTAAATACACCATCATCCGAAACAAAGCAAATACCCTTAAACAAACAAGACAAAGCAGATCAGCAAATTCCTGTTGGCAATTCAAAACAACCCCTCACAGATTCAGCAGCATCACCTGCAAACAGAACTTCAGTAAACACTGACTGGGACAAGAAAATAATTAAAACAGCAACACTTAAGCTGGAAGTAAAAGATTTCAAAAGTTATAATGATGTAGTTCATAAAACAGTAAAACAGTTTGGCGGCTACATTGCCCAGGAAGAACAAAACTTATCGCCCGAAAAAACAGAAACCGTTGTATCCATAAAAGTACCGGTAGAAGAATTTGAATCCATGATGAATCAACTGCCCGGAGGAGATGTGAATGTAATGGAAAGAAAGATCACAACAGAAGATGTAACAGGAGAAGTAGTTGACACCAAAAGCAGGCTGGAAGCCAAAAAAGAAGTAAGGTTGAAATACCTTGACTTCCTCAAACAATCAAAAAATATGGAAGAAGTAATGCAGGTGCAAAGCGAGATCAACGGCATACAGGAAGCAATAGAATCTGCTGCAGGCAGAGTAGCCTATCTTTCACATCAATCCGCTTTCAGTACCATTAACCTTACGTTCTATCAGCCAATGAGTGGATATAAACCTTCTGACGAAACACCATCCTTTTTTACAAGACTAAGTAATGCATTTAAATCAGGAGCCAGTTGGGTAGCTGATCTTTTTGTAACACTTATTTCTATCTGGCCATTATTGTTAATACTATTGGGAAGTTATATTGCCTGGAAAAAATGGAAGCCTTCAAAAACTATAACTCAAAATCCGTAAGTTTAAGTATGGATAAAAAACATATCGTTGTTCTTACCGGCGCAGGCATCAGTGCCGAAAGCGGCCTCAAAACATTTCGTGATAGCGATGGATTATGGATGGGACATAAAGTAACAGATGTGGCCACACCCGGTGCTTTTACAAGAAACCCGCAGCTCGTTTTGGATTTTTACAACCAGCGAAGAAAAGATGTTGCCGAAGCAATGCCCAACCTTGCTCATAAAGGATTGGCTGAACTGGAAAAAGATTTTGACGTAACGGTCATAACACAAAATATAGATGACCTGCATGAGCGTGGCGGCTCAACAAATGTACTGCACCTGCATGGCGAGATATTTAAAATGCGTAACGTAAAAAGCGATGAAGTTATTTATGAAATAAGAGGCGATATCAATGTAGGCGATAAAGATGAATACGGATTGCAGCTTCGTCCGCACATTGTATGGTTCGAAGAACCGGTACCTATGATCACTGAAGCAGCAGCGATAACCACTACGGCAGATATATTTGTAGTGGTAGGTACTTCGTTACAGGTTTATCCTGCTGCCGGTCTGCTCGATCTTGTGCCGCCAGGTGTTCCTAAATATATTATTGATAGAAAGATCCCTGCTGTAAGTCATATCCCGAATTTGCATATCATTGAAAAACCCGCAACAGAAGGGGTGGAGGAGTTGAGAGAGTTGCTTAAGAAATAACCAAAACACTTTTAAAAAACGTCTCTGGATCGAAAACAGGCTTTTTAGAAAAATAAAAATCATTAACATTTTCAGTAATAATTATATCACAATTATCAAGTTCAGACGAATAATATTGCAGACCATCTTCAAAATCATGAATTGCTTTATTTTTTAGAGTTGCATGCACTTCATTTTTTGTGACAGTTGTAATGGATAGTCTTTCTGTAAGTTTTCCAATATTTTTTTTAGCTATCGCAGCAGTTGCTTTTTTTTCTGCAAAATAAAATGCGATAGCCAAGCAAATTGGTGAAGTATAAAGTGTAAATTTTCTGGAATCCGCTAAACTTAAAATTCTTGATGTATAAGTATAGGAAGGATATTCGTTGTTTAAAACTGAAACCAAGATATTGGCATCTAAAAAAATCTTCATTTCTTACTATTAAAATATTCTTTTGCCAATGATCTTGTTTTTTTATGTCTTTTGATTTCAATTTTACCTTCAGTAATTTCTTTTACCCAATCAGAAATAGGAAAATCCTCAAGAGATTTGTAATTACCAGTGCTGGCTTTTTTTAATAAAAATTCGGTAAGCCTGGATAAACTTATATTATTTGCTTCGGCATATTTCTTTGCCTTTGTAATTACTGTTTCGTCGAAACTTAACGTGATCTTGGCATCCATGACGCATTCTTTTTATACGACAAAGATAAATATTCTATACGTATAAACCTTATTTTTCCAAAAATTTAACCCCATTCTCCTCCAACTCTTTCAATACAGGAAGATAGATTTCTTTTACTGTAGGTATATGTAAACCGGTTAGTTGTATAGTTCCGTTTAAAATTAACTTAGCGACAATACCCAATGGCAAGCCAACTGTTTTAGCCATAGCTGTATGCAGGCTATTCTCGCCTTTTACCACCAGCGAACTTTTTATTGATCTTTTTTCTGCTCCTGTTTCATATTCAAATTCGTGGAGCATCACTATCATATCCTTGTCCTCCGGCAGCAGGGCCAGTTTTTTTTCCAGGCACAGCTGCAGCACATCAGCAGCACTGCACCTGCCTTTATTAATCAGAGTTTGGTCATCATCCATCCCTAAATAGAACAGTTGTTTCAGTGTTTGATTAGCCTCATGCATTTTATGCGCAACAGCAAGCGCCGCACGCTTCTTCATTTCTTCAATATCAATATGCTGCAGGTTACCTTCTTCGTCAACGATAGAAAAATCTTTTATCGGTTCAAGACCAGGGTTATCTTCTTTTGCGGCAGCATGCTCTTCTTCAGCTTTCGAAAGTTTGGTGATCTTTTCGGTAAGTCCTTTTACAAATTCCAGTCGCTCTTCCAGTTTTTTATTTACCCATTCGCTGAAATTCACTCTTTCAAAATGTTCCTTAAAAAATGCAGCGAGGCTCATACCGTCGGTATCATAGGCAGGCGTTTCATCGGTGAGCTGCAATTCGATGATATTGTTCCAGCCATACATGAAATCGGGGTAGCGTAGGGTTGTTCTTATGAATGTATCTGCATCGTGCAGGCCATAGATATCAATATAACTTAGCGAATCCCTGTTGGGATAATAACTTAAAAAACCGATCTCTTCATTTATGGTAATGCCACGCTCTGCTTCAAACAATTCTTCGTAGCGTTCTTTAACAATATTGCCGCTGGTTTTATAAACTGCACCGGCTTTGCCCGCCAGAACAATATTACGTGGGTTCCAGCTTATTTTATAGTGCCAGGGGTTATCATCACTTTCGGGAGCTACCAGTCCGCCGCAGTGGCTTTTAAAAGAAGTGATGTTGCCGCCATTTTCTTTTATCTCATCAATGATCTTCATAGCACTCATGTGATCAATGCCCGGGTCTAATCCCATCTCACAAAGGAACAGCAAACCTTTGCTTTCAATTTCATGTTGCAGCGTCTTTAAATTATCGTCAACATAAGAAGCCGTTAATAAATGCTTGCCAAACTGCACACAATCTTTTGCCACTAAAAAATGCAGGGCAGGGGGCATCATAGAAATAACAATATCAGCTTGCTGTATCAATGCAGATCGCTGTTCATTGTTGGTCACATCAGTTTCAACAGCAGTGGTGCACAAAGCATTGTTGGTTTTAGAAGTGATCAGTTCCTTACTGGCATCAGCGATAAGTATCTTCCAGTCATTGGCGGCGGCTTCTGCAATGAGATAATCTATTAACACAGTGGCTGATTTACCGGCACCAAAAAGCAATATCGTTTTCAAGTCTTAAAAATTTTGGCTGCAAGGTAAATTATGCCTGCGGCATTTTGGGGTTTTGCCACAGATTAAAAGGATTGCCAGGAATTTTTTATCTCCCGCAGATAGCGAGATGACGCAGAAAAGATGATCAGCGAAATTTGCGTTATCTGCGGAAAAAACATCAAAAATCACAGATTCTTTTTTGTCCACAACGCCCTGTTAAATGTGTAAAAATATAGCGATAAAAGCCCTTATTTATCAAGGAAAAACGGGCAAAAATCGGTACTTTCGCATCCCGATGATTTCGGGAAAAACTATATGGAAAATACTGAAAACTTAAACGGCGAAAACAGCAGCAACAGGGGGCGTATAATACCTGTGAATATTGAAGAACAAATGAAAACATCTTACATCGATTATTCGATGAGTGTTATCGTTGGACGGGCATTACCTGATGTTCGTGATGGCTTAAAACCGGTGCACCGCCGCGTATTGTACGGCATGAGTGAACTGGGTAACACCAGCAACAAACCTTATAAAAAAAGCGCCCGTATAGTGGGTGAAGTGATGGGTAAGTATCACCCTCATGGTGATACCGCTATATACGATACCATGGTGCGTATGGCACAGGAATGGGCAATGCGCTATACCATGATCGACGGGCAGGGTAACTTCGGCAGCCAGGGTGGCGATCCGCCGGCGGCAATGCGATACACGGAAGTGCGTATGGAAAAGCTTGCAGAAGCAATGCTGGATGACATTGAAAAAGAGACCGTAGATTTTCAACTCAATTTTGATGACTCATTAAAGGAGCCTACTGTATTACCTACACGTATTCCGCAATTGCTGGTAAACGGCTCGAGCGGTATTGCCGTGGGTATGGCTACCAATATGATGCCGCACAACCTTTCTGAGGTTGTGGATGGTTGTGTTGCCTATATCAACAATAATGATATTACTGTTGATGAATTGATGCAGTATGTAAAGGCGCCTGATTTCCCGACAGGGGGCACTATTTTCGGAATGGAAGGTGTTAAAGCCGGGTTTCGTACAGGTCGTGGCCGCGTTGTATTGCGTGCCAAAATAAATATCGAGACCTCAGCCAATGGCAGGGAAAAGATCGTGGTTTATGAAGTGCCTTACCAGGTAAATATCGATAACCTTGCCGCGAAGATCGGTGAGCTGATCAATGAAAAAGTGATTGAAGGTATTTCCAATGTAAATGATGAAAGTAACAGCAAAGAAGGAACACGTATCGTTATCGACCTGAGAAAAGATGCAGTAGCGCAGGTAGTGATCAATCAACTGTACAAACATACCGAACTTCAAACATCTTATGGTATCAATAACGTAGCTATTGTAAGAGGCAGGCCGCAGATACTTGATCTCAGATCGCTGATCAAAGAGTTTGTAGATTTTCGTCATGAAGTAGTGATCCGCCGTACAAAATATGAATTGAGAAAAGCAGAGGAGCGTGCTCACATACTGGAAGGCTATATCATTGCACTGGATAACCTGGATGCTGTGATCAAATTGATACGTGAAAGTGCCACTCCGGGTATTGCACAGGAAGGATTGATGAGCAATTTCGGCATGAGTGAGATTCAGGCCAAAGCTGTGCTGGAACTGCGTTTGCAGCGCCTGACAGGTATGGAGATCGATAAGATCCGTGAAGAGCACGCTGAGATCATGAAACTGATCGAGCATTTGAAAGAGATATTGGCCAATGAAAGCATGCGCTTTGATATCATTAAAACAGAATTGCAGGAAGTAAAAGATAAATTTGGCGACGAACGCAAAACAGAGATCGTATATGCAAATGACGAGATCAATATGCTGGATCTTATTGAAGAAGAAGATGTGGTGGTAACGATCTCTCATTTAGGTTATATCAAACGTACCTCAGCTGCGGAATACCGCCAGCAACGCCGCGGCGGACGTGGCGCTAAAGGCAGCAGCACCAGGCAGGAAGATTATATTGAACACCTTTTCGTAGCATCAACACATCATACGTTATTGTTCTTTACAGAAAAAGGAAGATGCTTCTGGCTGAAAGTGTATGAGATACCCGAAGGCGATAAGACCAGCAAAGGCAGGGCGATACAGAATATGGTGCAGATACCGCCCGATGATAAAGTAAGGGCAATAATTGACGTGAAGAATTTTGACGATGAGGAATATGTAAAGGGGCATTATATTGTTTTGTGTACCAAGCAGGGCATTATTAAAAAGACCGACCTGGTGGATTTTAGTCGCCCGAGACAAACGGGTATAAATGCCATCAATATACAGGAAGGCGATCAGTTGCTGGAAGCAAAACTTACTGATGGTAATTGCGAAATTATGATGGCAGTGAAAAGCGGCCGTGCTATTCGTTTCCCTGAAGAAAAGGTACGCTCAACGGGCCGTGGCGGTATAGGTGTTTACGGAATTGAGGTAGATGATAAGAATGATGAAGTAGTGGGAATGATCTGCGTAAATAAAGAAGACAAGACCAAGACCGTACTGGTAGTAAGCGAAAAAGGCTATGGCAAAAGGACATTCCTTGATGACCCGGAAACCGGCGAAGCTAATTACCGGATTACTAACCGTGGCGGTAAAGGTGTAAAAACGATAAGTGTTACAGAGAAGACCGGCTCATTGGTAGGCTTACTGGCTGTTACTGAAAAAGAGGACCTGATGATAACCTGCGTATCCGGTATTACTATCCGTATGGCGGTAAACCAGATCAGCGAACAGGGAAGAGCTACCCAAGGGGTAAAACTGATAAAAGTAGATGAAGGCGATGAGATAGCAGCTATTACGCAACTGGATGAAGAAGAAGTAGAGGAAGAAGTGAGCAACGCAACAAAAACAGAAAATGCACCGGAAAGTGAAGAAAGCAACAATAATACTGATACAGAAGACAGCAATGAGTCAGCTGATAATCAATAGATGAAAGGCTTTATTTGTTATAAAAAAAGAATATCAATCCTTGTATTGGGGTTGATATTTTTTTTACCCGGAACCGAGGCCCAGAACCTTGTAAAAGTACAGCAATTGTGGCAGCAGCATGAGCTGGCCGCTTCAAGGGAACAGGTTGATAGTTATACAGCGGCACAGCCCAACGATGTTGAGGGCTGGCTTTTGAAAGCAAGGATATTCAACGCAATAAGCAGCGACGCAGTGTTGCAAAATTCGGTAGCAGATGGCAGGATGGAAGCCATCCAGGCGTTGCAAAAAGCGGTAAAACTGAACCTTGACCGTGTTACCAATGAACTGAAGAAAGACAGTTTTGCAATGCCTTTCCAGTTATACAATGGATATTCCGATGACGGTATTGCTGTATTTAATACTGCAGCAGAAGTAAATGATAAGGCGCTGTACCTTGAAGCATTAAATCTTTTTAAGAAAGCCAGCCTCATCGGAACCATTATCTATACTAATAAATGGGGACTGCAGGCCATTGATACCAACAATCTTTATTACAGCGCCAAAGCGGCTATCAGGGCCGAAAAGACAGAAGAAGCAGTTGATCTTATAAAAAAAATAGCTGATGCCCATATCAATGAAACTGCTGCCAATAAAGGGTTTGAGTCGTTATACCAATGGCTGGTATTTAATTACCGCAAGCAAAATAACGAAGCTGCGATGAATAAATACACGGCCCTTGCCAACGTTGCTTTTCCATTATCGCCATACTTCCGGTTAAATTATATTGATTGGTTAAGAGAGCAAAAGAAATATCATCAGTTGTATCCCAACTACAAAGCGTTATTTGATCGTGGGTTCAATAAAGCGGAATATAGGTATGCTTTTTTGCTGGATATCTATAACTATATATACGGCGAGAATGGCACCGACGTAACAGGCTCTGCAATGGATTACCGGAAGCTGCTGGAAGAGCAGTTAACTATATATACAAGGCAAAACCCGGCGGCCGTGAACGGGAAATTATTGTTTGGCAAATTCTATATCAACCAGGCAGCCGATTGGCAAAAGAAGATCCTGGTGACTGCTGATGCCAAAACTATAAATACTTACAGAAAGAATATTGAAGCTAGTTTGAGATCCTCCAACAAATATCTCCGGGAGATCACAGATAAATTTCCCAATACTGATAGGGGGTTATATAACGAGGCACTGCAATTATTGATCTCAAATTTCATTATGCTCAATCAACCTGATTTAGCTAAAAAATACGAAGCCAGGAGAAGGTAGAAACAGGGAAGTCAATACAGGGCTGTGTTTTGTTGAATTTACTTTACTTAACATAATGTTAATTATAAGGTAATTATGTACATTTGCTTTTAACTGGAGGCCCGTTAAAGCGACCTAAGCAAATAATATTTTCTTAGGTCCGCTTTTTGATTTACTCCTGTTAAAATCATTATTATGAAAATAGATCTGTTTATTTTAGAAGAGAAACAATTTAAACCTGTAAAGCAAATTGAACTACCCTTTGTTCCGGCTACAGGAAATATTTACCTGGATAATGACGGTAAAACCAGCTACAAGATCGCTGACATTATATTTACAGATATAAAGGTTGCAGCCGTAGTTGAGGTACTGGATAATATTTACAGTGAATTGCATCACACGCTCATCTAAAAAACAACTGGCACAAAATTGGTTGCAATTATTGAGTTCCTTATTTATGCTTGCGGTGGTTTTCAAAAAACCTGAGAGCACACGCTTAATTATCTGATACGGGTAATACCGTCGTAGAGAAGGCATAAATATTTAATATAAAGTCCCTGGCTAACGCCGGGACTTTTTTATAACTATACCTTTATAATAAATAAAGGCAGCCCGACAGCTGCCTTTTCTTTTCATTGTTGCACTATGCGATCAGGAACTTTTCTTCTTTGCTGATTTTTTTGATGCCGATTTTTTGGTGACGCTTTTTTTAGTTGCTGCTTTCTTTTTAGTTGCTGCTTTTTTCTTTGGCACTTTAGCGCCTTCTTTGCGAGCCTCGGATAAACCAATAGCGATAGCCTGCTTTTTACTGGTTACTTTTTTGCCGCTGCTACCGCTTTTAAGAGTGCCTGCTTTTTTCTCATGCATTGCCCTTTCCACTTTGTCGCCTGCTTTTTTTGAATACTTAGCCATGATGATTGAATTTAATGGTGATTAATAATAAATATCTATTCTGCAGGTTGATCTTCCGGTATGGAAGGATCTGCATCTGTTTTTTTTCCTTTGATATCCTGCGGCGTTACTTTTTCTCCTTTATCCAGCTCTTCGCCCGGAACTTTATCTATGCCCTGCCATTGATGTTTTGGCGGCGGTTGTGTTTTATCTTCTACCTGTTTCTTTCCTTTCATCGTCTTGATTATTTTATTCCATAACAAAAAAATAGTGCCAGTTTAGAATGACACTATTTTAATACAATTGTCTTGCATGTTGTACGTCCTATTCCACAGTTGTAGAAAAATATCGCTTATGGATTCATTACCGGTATCTTAAAATTTTCTACATCATTCTCAGTAAAGCACTGTACCCAATATATACCAGGCAAAAGATTACCTGTTGCTATATATTGCGATCCGCTGGAAATACCGGCGAACGTTTTGATCACCTGCCCCATATTATTAACAATGCGCAACTGCTTTAACGGCACCGGTGTAAATACCTGTAATTGTTGTGCGCCATTATAACGAACCGATATCTTTTGATCAAAATTGGTATTGAGGTTAACGATATCCGAATACTGAACACTGCCATCTTTCAGCAATAATTTTAACCGGTAAAATCTTGTGGCGCTATTGGTTATTAAGGAAACATTGAATTGATAATTGACAGTTCCTGCCTGTGCTGTTACTGTACCAATGTTTTGAAATGTTACGCCATCTGAAGAACGTTCTATTTCAAAATGCGATAGGTCGGCGCTGGTGGCAACTTTCCATTGTAGCAGATCTTTGCTGCCTTGCGGCAACGCTGTAAAAGAAAGAAGACGCAATGGTAAAACGCCTGTAAGTATTATTTTAGATAAGCTGCCCGTTGTTGAAAGTGTATATAAAGTGCCATCTTCGGCTTCGCCAAATGATGCAACATTTGCCGGAAAATTATTCTGGCGCCTGCTGCTGAACACTCCTCCTCCGTTATCTTTAATGAGCCAGCCATTGGTAGTAGCATAATCGCAACAAATGTAATAGCCTTGCAGCGGCGTAAATTCTGTTCCCCTGTAAACATAACCACCCGTTACAACAAAGCCGCCCGTAGCCCCATCATGAGGATATTCAAATATTGGCGGAACATAATTGGCCAAAGGCAATGAACATAACGAGAGATCATAGTCATGCGTTCCTTCAAAGCAGCGCCATCCATAATTTACACCGCTCATGTTTGCCTGTGTACGGTAATTTACTTCTTCCCATGCGCCCTGGCCCACATCAGCTATCCACATATCACCTGTCAGTTTATCAAAGCTCCAGCGCCAGGGATTACGCAGGCCAAGCGCAAATATCTCGTCGTTGATTGCAGGATCACTGATAAAAGGATTGGTTGGCGGTATGGTATAATAAGGCGGTGTGGTAAAATCATCTACATTGATACGTATCAGCTTGCCAAGATTGGAAGTTCCTGTTTGTGCATTATTATTCGGATCACCGCCACTGCCGCCATCACCTGTTCCAAAATAAAGATTTCCATCGGGGCCAAAATTCAATTTGCCGCCGTTATGATTGGCAAATGGCTTGGGTATGGTGAGCAAAACATTTCCCGACAGCGGATCGGCAACGTTAGGTGTACCTGCTCCTGTGCGGTATTGCGCTACAGTAATATCACCGGCCGTATTGGTATAATAAATAAAAAAGTAACGGTTGGATGCATATTGCGGATGAAAGGCAATGCTTAATAAACCCCGCTCCCCTCCTCCTGATATCAATGAAGAAACATCCAGGAATGGTGTAGGTAAAATAGAAGCACCATCATAAATCCTTACCGTACCGCCTTGCTCTACAATGAATAGGCGGTTGCTGCCATCACCGGCGTTGGCTACATCAACCGGGTTGGTAAGCCCGTTAACAACTTCTGTAAATCCAATTACAGGCTGTGCAGTTGCGATAGTGGTAATACAGTAAGCAATACCAAGGAGTAGCATTCTTTTCATAAATAAGGATTATAAAAGTGGGGTAACAGAATATACTGCGGTAATTAAGGAGCAAAAATTACGCCACAGTAAAGGATTACAGAAGATTTAATAACGCTGGTTACATTTCCGGAGCCTGTGCTTTTTTTCTTTCTGTATTTATACGGATCGTTGCTATAACGATCAATACAGCAAGAATACCAAACAATATCATTGATGATCCGACAGTTCCAAAATTTAAACCGCCTTTCTCGTAAGGCTTGGTAAGCAGGTCGCCGAAGGTAGCGCCAAATGGCCTTGTCAATACAAAAGCTATCCAGAATAAAACGATACGGGATACTTTAGTAAGATAATATGCCAGTACTACCAATACCAACAAACTGCCGATAAGTATTGCCCCGCCTGAAAATCCCAGTCCGGAATTATCTGCAAGAAAATCTCCCAATGCAGTTCCTAAGGTGTTGGAAAATAAAATGGCTGTCCAGTAAAACAACTCTCCTCTTAATGAACGGATGTTTGTTACCGACAATGATTTTTCAGTAAACTTCCACGCAACAAGTGTTAGTATCAATAACGTAACAAGGATCAATGAACCCGCAGCATAACCAAGGCCTAATGTTCTGTCCATAAAATCCGACATGGTTGTACCTGCTGTACTTGTAGCAAGAATAACGAGCCAATATATTACCGGGTGATATCTTTTTGACAACAACTGTATGATCAATGTAACAAAGAAGAAGCTTAGTAAAATGAGCGAACTTACTGCATAGCCAACATTCATTGTCATGGATAACAGGTCGCCCGCAGTTTCGCCAAGCGTAGTAGCGCATATCTTCATTACCCAGAAAGCGACAGTTACCTGTGGAAGTTTATTCAGCTCTTTCATTCAGCTAACTTACAAAATAAGCTGCAAGACACAAGCTGCAAAGTACAAGCTGCAAGGGAGGAGCTGCAAGGGAGAAGCATTTAATTTAGAGAGATTGCTTTTGGGGAAGAGTTAATAATGAGGCTATAAATTATTTCTCACCTTGTTCTTCTTCAATATTTCTTTTATCGCTTTTATTGTTTCATCGGTGATATCACGCTTTGGTATGGGGCTGGCGATATATTTATTTTGCCAGATGAGCAGCCAGTTCCTTGTTCGTGATACTTTATATATCTTATCCCAACTCATCTGTCCATTGAACGTTTCTCCTTTCAAGGTGAAATATTGATCATCAAATTTATATTCTATTGCCTCGCTCATCCTGCTGGATGCATATACCCTGCCGGCGTTGAAATAAATGATCACTGGTAAAATGCACAGCATTATTAACGGCAGTATGATCTCTACTAAAGCAATCCTGCCGGAAAGGATCGCTGATAAAGTGGAGAAGATAAATGCCAGTGAAACAACCACCGTAAATAAACGTATAGCAGGCTTGCTGTACAGTACAATAAAATTGGTATTGATAAAATCCTGCCTGGTCAATTTTGATTTGATGATCATACTATTACTATCAATTTATTTTTTCTTATTCAATCGGTTTCGCAAAGCGTAATGTATTTCCTGTGGGATCATTTACATAAAATTCCCTCGTACCCCAGGTTTGATCTAATGGCCCCTGGTGCACAGGCGATTCTTTTTTATTGGAAGTATCCAGCCCCCTGCTGATATATTTAGCGAATAAATTATCTACCTCTTCCACCCTTACATTTACTGCGATCAACTGCTTTTGATTCCCTTCAAAGCTGGTGAGTTGCAGTTCTGCATCTCCATTAACCAGGTCCACTACTCCATCATCGGCAGTTGCTTCTGCATACTTCACTTTAAAATCAAGTATGCCGGTATAAAAATCAATAGCTTCTTTCATATCCCGGCAATAGAGAAGAGGAATCATTTTCATTGCTGCATTGTTTTTAATTACGTTATCAAACCTAAGCAAATAAATCTGATCATCGTTTTTTCAGATCTACGATTCTATTGACACCATCCATAAATCATACATCAAAAATCCTGAATCCTACATCTTTAATGCCTACTTTTACCGCTATGGATATACAACAACTACTGGCTAATCTAAAGATCGACCAGCTTAACGATATGCAACGGGCCTCACTGGAAGCTAATGAACAACATGCAGATGTGATCTTATTATCTGCAACAGGTTCGGGCAAAACACTGGCTTTTTTATTACCGGTATTACAGCGCTTACAAAAAAATACGGCAGGTGTGCAGGCACTGATCATTGTACCGTCGAGGGAACTGGCCTTGCAGATAGATGATGTGTTTCGCAAAATGCAAACCGGCTTTAAAGTAACCTGCTGTTATGGTGGCCATAAACGGGAAACAGAAGAGAATAACCTGAAAGAACAACCTGCCCTTATCATTGGTACACCGGGGCGACTGGGCGATCATATCCGCCGCAATAATTTTACTACCACAACTATTACCACACTGGTACTGGATGAATTTGATAAATCGTTGGAACTGGGCTTTTTAGAAGAAATGTCTTTTGTGATTGGCTCATTGCCCAATATCAATAAACGTATCTTAACTTCTGCTACAGATTCTGTTATAGTACCGGATTTCATTGGTGTAAGATCTCCTGCCCGCTTGAATTTCTTAAGCGAAGCTGCTGCTGCAGAAAATATGCTGGAGATCAAATGGCTGTCAAGCGCAGATAAAGATAAACTGGATACCTTGTTCCGTTTGATCTGTATGTTAGGTAACCGCTCTACTATCGTATTCTGCAATCACAGGGAAGCTGTAGAAAGAACGAGTAATCTCCTGTCTGAAAAAGGAATACTCAATGTATTTTATCATGGCGGTATGGAGCAGCAGGAACGTGACAGTGCGTTATGTAAATACCGCAACGGCACTTCTAACATTTTAGTGACCACAGATCTTGCTGCCCGCGGACTGGATATTCCTCACATCCGTTACATCATTCATTATCACCTGCCTTCGGGTGAAGATGTGTTTACACACCGCAACGGCCGTACCGCAAGACAGGAAGCCAGCGGCACTGCTATTCTCATCATTGGCCCGGAAGAAAAATTACCTGCGTATGTTCCGGAAGATATCGAAGAAATAGTATTGCCTGCTACAATTGTTATTCCTGAAAAACCGAAGTGGAGTACCTTGTTCATTGCCGCCGGCAAAAAAGATAAGGTGAATAAAATTGATATCGTTGGGTTCTTATCCAATAAAGGTCAACTGAAAAAAGAAGATATCGGCTTAATAGAAGTAAAGGATTTCTTTTCCTTCGTTGCTATCCGCAAAGTAAAAATGAGCCATGTGCTGCAGTTGATAAAGAATGAGAAGATAAAGGGGAAGAAGGTGAAGATGGAGATAGCGAAATAATCAAGCCCCCTCCGCCCCCGAAGGGGAACAAGCCCCCTCCGCCCCCGAAGGGGGAACCTGCGAAGATTAAGTTTTGTCTGTTGTACGATTGTTTCATAGTTTTTAAGTTGGAAAACATAGTTGCGCACGGTCGTTTCATAGTTTTTAAGTTGGAAAACATGGTTGCGTACGGTTGTTTCATAGTTTTTAAGTTGGAAAACATGGTTGCATACGGTTGTTTCATAGTTTTTAAGTTGGAAAACATAGTTGCGTAGGGTTGTTTCATAGTTTTTAAGTTGAAAAACATAGTTGCGTACGGTTGTTTCATAGTTTTTAAGTTGAAAAACATAGTTGCGTACGGTTGTTTCATAGTTTTGAGGGGATGTTTTATGGTTTTACCGCAGAGAAATAGAGTTAAGGGGAGGTTTCGCAGAGGTTTGGAGGCAATACGCATTAAGGAAAATTGGTGTTTCATGGTTTTACCGCAGAGGCGGAGAATTGCAGAGGGGTTTCACACAGGTGTATATTATTTCATTACAGTAAGGAGTGAAAACCCCGTCAGGACACAGAGCCTAATGAATTCGTAAATCGTCATTCGTAAATCGTAAATCCTCCTACTCTTTCTCCAGCAACGCAATATCCTTCACCAACTGTTCTACTTCCAGTTTTAGCGTGCCGTTATATATTCCCCGGATGTGCTGTTGTTTATCGATGAGCAAAAAATGTTCGGTGTGCAGGAATTCGGTGCTGTCTTTATTATAGCCAAAACTTTCTTCAGCAAAATAACTTTTGCGGGCCAGGTTGTAAATGGCTGCTTTATTGCCGGTAAGTAAATGCCAGTTAAAACTATTGATGCCACGGGCCGTGGCGTAAGTTTTCAATTTAGGTACTGAATCTATCCATGGTGTAACGGTGTAAGACAATATAACCACGTTGGTATCTTTTCCATAAGTATCCTGCACCTGTTTCAGGTTATCCATCATCGAAGGACAAATACTGCCGCACCAGGTAAAAAAGAAATTGGCCACATGTATCTTCCCGGCTACTGTTTTATTATTGATGGTTTTTCCATCCTGGTCAGTAAAAGAAAAGGTATCAATGGTGTGCTTGACAGTGCTGCCGTTAAAATAAGGCGTAAAATCAGGTGAGTTATAATACGGTAATGCCTGTTCGGGCTTGCTGCTGCATTGATATAACAGTACACTGCTAACGCATAGCAGGAATACTATCCACCACGTTGACACAGTTCTTGGTGCCGAGTAAGCCATATCGTCTGCCGTTTTTAATGATGTAATTGCTGCGGAGCAGCCCGTTATCGTACCACAATTTTTGCGGGCCTTCCTCCTGCCCTTTTGCATAATTCATATCTCTTGCCAACATGCCGCTCACCGACCATTCTTTTAAATTTCCTTCAAACACATCGTTGGTAAAATGGTAAATGAATTTTTGTTTGCCGTTTGGCCACCAGGCTTTTGCTTCTCCCTGCTGCCAGCCATTTTCATAATGGCGTATCTCATTCTGCTGAGTGTTGTTGTACCATGTTCTAACGGTACCATTTTCTTTACCGTTACTATACGGCTTTATAAATGCCGTATCTTTTTTATTGTATAAAGAAAACAATATGCCATTGGCGGGAACATCATTGACATAAGTAATGCCCTGTTTTGTAACAACATTTACTGTATCAGCTAAAATAAAAAAAGTTGCCTGCGGCTGGTTAACCCTGGTAGTACAGGATAACCATAACAAACAACTTACCCCTGAAATAATACTATTGTGTAACCGTGCCAGGTGTCCCATAAAATCCGCTTCCGTTGATGTAAGGATCCGTGCTGGTGATATGATAATGATAGATGCCATTAGGATAATCAGCTGTTGCTGAAGTATGGCCGTGATAACTGTCGAGCATGGCGTTGGTAACGGTAACACCGTTTTCTGTAGGACCATATACAGGAAAGCCATCCAGCAAAAATCCGAGTAAGGCATCTTTGCCTTTGTTGGTGGTAAGATACGTAGGCTCTACGTGATAATGATAGCTACCCTGCATTTGCGGGTGGCCGTTATATTGGTCAAAGCTGTTGATCTCGCCGGTTAATGGCGCTCCCATTGCAGCATACTGGTTAAAGAAGGTAACGCCATTCAGTGCAATACCTATGGCGCCACCTGGCGTTGCGCTATGAGTACTAGCCACAACAGGGTTTATGGGTATCTTAAATGTTATGCTTTGCGATGCTATGCGGTTCGGGTTTTGCGACCAGGCAGGATTAGTGCCGTTATAAGCCTCGTATTTGGTAGCGGCCCATGCAGTGCCCTGGTAATACGGGCTTTTATGATCGGGCAATGCCGTTGTTTTGATCACTACATAATTCCCTTCTACATACATATCCGATGCACCGTATATTTTATTATAAATAGCCGGTACAGTTGTACCTGTTCCGCCGCCGCCGCTACTATCATCCGAACTTTTTGAGCAGGATATGCCGGTTATCAATACCAGCAAGCTTATCATCATTTTTCCAGTCAGTTGTTTCATGTAAGTTTTATTAAAGTGATTTATAGTTAGATGTATTATTTGCAATAAACCTTCGCTGCCTGTTTATTTTTTTTCAGGAGGTGGCGGTGGCGGCATTCCTTCAGGGCCATGTCCTCCCCTGCCCGGTGGTGGCGGACCACCCCTTGGTCTTGCCATACGCCGTAATACGTCCTCAATGATCTTATCAAATTTTTGTTGCTGTTCCGGTGTACATATTGCTCTTACTTTTTGAAAATGTTTGAATGTAAGCAGTTCAAGCTGCTGTTCCATTTCGGCCGCTTTACGGCTGCTGGCTGCAACAACAGAATCGGGCACGGCAGGATCTTTCAATAAAGCAAAAAAACTGTCTTTTACATTGCGGATACTGTCCGAGATCAGGCGCTGCCCCTGTTGATGTTCTGTCCGCAGCTTTGCATAAGCATCCTGCTGCTGCTGGTTAAGCTGCAGTTCTTTTACCACGTATTCAAACACCTGTCCCTGCGGTGGGGCATCTTCCTTATTGCTGCCGCTTTTCGAATTGGACCAGAGCAATACCAGTGTAGCCACATTTGCAATGAGCAACACTGCTATTACAATAGCCAGCCAACGTTTATTGGAGTTGTTGTTCATGATTATTCGTAAAGAGATGGAGAATTAAGATTGTATGCTTCTGCAAAGGATTCGATCGTTGCTTTTTCTTTCTTCGGCTTGTCATTTAACAGTACTAAAGAAGCTACATTTATTACCAGCACTACTGCTAATACAGCCGTAATAAATGCAGGGCGCAGCAGCACGAATGGCTTTCTTTTAACGGGCAGTTCATTTTGCATCTTCCCTATCAGCCTTGTATATAAATAGTAGGGCGCTGTTGCTTTTTGCAGGCCGTCCAGGCTTTCCAGTATCTCTTCGGTTCGTTTAGTTGTCATTGTCATAGAATTTTCCTTATATAAATTAGATGTAGTTTTATTTTAAAACCTTCGCTATGGCGAATGGTTTAATTTTTTCCGCAGGTTTTGTTTTGCCCGCTGCAACAGTGCATCCACAGCAGGTTCGGTGGTGCTCATGATCTCTGCTATCTCTCTATAGCTCAGCTCTTCTACTTTGTTCAATATAAAAGCAGTGCGCTGGGTTTGGGGCAACTGGTCTACCATTTTAAAAAGCAGTGCAGCATCTTCTTTCCGTTCTGCTTTTACTCCGGGATGATTAAAATCCTCCTGTTCATGAATGGGTTGGTTATCCCTGCCAAAAAGCATCTGTAAAAAGCCGGTGCTTCTTTTTCTTTTTTTGGTGCGTAAATGATCAAGTGATTTCGTTACAGTGATGCGGTAAATCCAGGTGGCCAATGCTGCTTTATGTTCAAAGCCGCTGATAGAATGATATACCTGTATAAAAACTTCCTGGGCAATATCTTCGGCGTCGGTATGATGCTGCAATAAACCCAGGGCTGTATTGAATACCCTGTCCTGGTACCGGCTTACCAGTTCCCTGAATGCAGTTTCATCCCTTTCCCTTAAACGGAGGATCAGTTCGTTTTCTGTCAAAATTTCGGCCGAAGTTTAAGTTTAGACGTAACAACTTACTAAATCCTTCGGTATAGGGAAGAATATTTTTTTGATTGTTCATTACACGAATGAAAACGGATTACACGGATTCTATATGTTCTGCACGCAAAGACGCAAAGATGAAATATAAAAGCCGCAAAGAATTTTGCGCCTTGGCGCTTTCTTTGCGGCTTTGCGTGAAAATATCCGTGTAATTCGCTCTAATTAGTGTAATCCTTTTTACTAATAAAATCAACAACTACCTTATCAAACACTTTGCCTTCATCAAACAAAAAATTATGTTCGATAGGTATTACATAAATGGGAAAGTCTTTCAGTTGTTCTTCAAACTTCTGTAAGCGCACCGCATCTTTTTCTGTTGTTAAAACGATCTTATCCGTTGATGCGATCTTTTCAAACTGGCGCTTTATATCATCAAGGTCGTTGGTATGAAAAATATGATGATCGGGATAGCGCAGCATATCATAGGTATGCACATGTTCCGTCAAAAACTCTTTCAATGGTTTGGGATTGGCGATACCACAAACCAGTAAGATATCTGTATTGGCAGAAATACTGGAGAGGGCCTTTGTAAAAAGATGATAGGGTTTTGTATAAACGATCTCTGTAAAAAAAAGCTGTTGTGTTGCCGAAGGGGCGATCTCCCTGCGTAAATTTTCTTTTTCTTCTTTGCCCAGTTTCGGGCATTTGGTAATGATAATGATATCTGCCCGTTTACTGCTTACTCTTACATCACGCAGGTCACCGGCCGGCATCATCAGATCACGGGTGTAAAGGTTTTTATATTCTGTCAATAAAATATTGAGCCCCGCCCTTACTGCACGGTGCTGAAAAGCATCATCCAGGATAATGACCTGTGTTTCCGGTTTATCATGCAGCAATTGCGGAATGGCTACCAGCCGCTCCTCGCCTACTGCTACAGTTACACCGGGATATTTTTGATGGAACTGCATGGGCTCATCGCCGATATCAAGCGCTGTAGTAGTTGCACCGGCAATGGCAAAGCCTTCTGTCTTCCTTTTATAGCCGCGGCTGAGTGTTGCAGTGTTATGGTCTTTTTGTAAAAGGCGGATAAGATATTCCACCATAGGTGTTTTACCCGTACCGCCAACAGCAAGATTGCCTACGCAAATGATGGGAAAATTAAAGGAAGAAGATTTGAGGATATTCTTATTGTACATCCAGTTCCGCAGTAATATTACAGCGCCGTAGATCAATGAAAAAGGCAACAATAAATAGCGGAAACTTTTCAGCATGAACTCCCTTTAATGATTTTAAAAAGCAAAGATACCACCGGGAGTGATACAGTAATCCAGTTTTATATCGTGTTCATTCACATCATCAATAGCATCTACAGGATCAAAATAACTGAAGCCAACTTTGATACAATCTTTGCGGCATTCATGCAACAGCCTGTCGTAATAGCCTTTGCCATAGCCAACACGGTTGCCGGTTTCATCAAATGCCAGCAACGGCGTAAGCACCATATCAATTTCATGAAAGAAAACAGGGATACCATCTACAGGTTCTTCTATTCCAAATTCGTTCACATCAAAAGCGGTATCTGCATGTACGCTTACCACCTGCAACGTGTGATTGGCTTTGTTCATTACAGGATAAGCCAGTACTACCTGCGGGTGTTTGAACCTGCAATAATCGGTAATTAAATACGGATCAAATTCGTTGAACTTTTCCAGCCCGGCATAGGTCATTACCAGCGAAGGTATCTCAATACCTGATTGCTGAAACTGTATCAGCAGCAGGTCATCCAGCTTTGCTTTTTCGGAGTGTGATAATTGCTGACGCTTGTCTTTGTATATTTTGCGGATATCCTTTTTTAACATGGTGCATCATTTAATGTGAGACGTCAGACGTGAAAAGTGAAACGTCAGAAGTGAAAAATGAGATGTGAGGCGTCAATTGCCAGCAGAGAAATTTAAAGCTAACTTTCACGTTTATCATTTCACCTCTCACGTTTGACGTCTCACGTTTCACTTTCTATAAAGATAGAAAAGATAGTGGTGCCGTAATTACGTTCTGTTTTGTAATGCGGAAATTTCTTGTAATCATTTCTTGGCGTATGCTCCAGTATAAACCAACCTTTAGGCTTCAGCAGTTTCTTTTCAAATATTTTTATGGGAAGATCATCAATGGTGGTCAATGCATAAGGCGGACCGGCAAAGATTAGATCGTATTGCTGCTGCGTGGTATCAATGAATTTGAACACATCGGATTTTACTAAATGAAAATTTTCCAGCTCCAGTTCTTTTGCTGTCTTCTTTATGAAATCATACATGTTGTTATCCTTCTCCACTATCGTAAGATCAACCGCTCCCCTGCTGGCCAGTTCGTAACTGATACTGCCTGTACCGCCAAAAAGATCAAGCGTTTTTAATTCATCTATGGCTAAATTATTTTGTAAAATGTTGAAGAGCCCTTCCTTTGCAATATCGGTGGTGGGCCTTGTGTAAGGCATTTTTGCAGGCGGACTGATTCGTCTGCCGCCATGTATGCCGCTGATTATACGCATGCTGCTGTTGCAAATAAATGACTGAAAAAATGTTGCGGATGTTCTTTTATGGCATCAGCATATTCAAAACTTTGTGGCAAAGATTCAAACTGCAGGTGAAGAAAATATTTATACAATTCGCTGTACAGGTTAGAGCGTTCATCGATCATGCCGCTTAAATGCAGTTGCGTTTCATCGGGTTTACAGTCAAACTGCTGGCAGATGTTCAGTAAATGATACGCTGCATCCCTGCCGTTGGCGTAAGAGAAAGTTTGCATTACCTGTACATTGCCATCTATTATTAGTGCAGCTGTCAATTGCCTGGGATAAAATATGGCAAACAGCTGTTTATCTTTTTTACCTGCCAATTCAGGCAGCAACGAATACAGGTGCGATTGATTGGCGTAAGGGAATTTTGCTTTTACAACACTTGCTATAGCTGCTGGTACCCGGTATATATTGTGCATATTGTGCCGGAAAAGAAAATCTGTTTTTATTTCTCCCTGTTCTGCATCGCCGTACACCAGTTCCAATGTTTCTTTGGTGGCGGAAGAATTAAAATAGTCATGCGGCACCAGCACGCTTTCTGCAAACAACCATACAATATCTGTTTTGGTAAAACTTTGCTGCAATAATTCTTCTGCGGCTAATAACTGCTGCAATTGACCGGCTATATCATCACCTGTTTCAAAATGATAGCACACTACATTGGAGAACAGTTCGCTTCCTTCTCTTACAGTAAATGAAATGCCCTGCCGCCCTGCTTCTACCAGTAAATGTGTTTGTGCGGTGGAGCTTATTGTTGATCGTATATTGAATGAAGGGGTCAAAAGGTCTGAGTTTTGGCAGGCAAAATAAGATAATTTTGCTGACTTTATGGAAAGTACAGCAGTAATAAAAGATCTTAAGGTTCAGGTTACCAACAGGCAGATATTGTCGATCGCAATACCTATTACGCTGTCTATTCTTATTCCACAGATCAACATGCTTACCAACAGCATCTTCCTGGGGCAATACAGTACCGAAGCGCTGGGCAATGCAGGGGTTACCGGTGTGTTCTATCTCATTTTTGCCGTAGCCGGCAATGGGTTGAACAATGCCATGCAATCTGTTTTTTCGAGATATGCAGGTAGTGATAACAGCCAGGTATTTAAAACGATCTTATCGCAAGGGCTACGCATCTGCTTACGTTTTGCAGTGATCGGTATATTATTCACCTGGTTGGTTGCACCTTTCATTATGCAGCAGGTGGCCGACAGCAAAGCTTATCCACAGGAAATGGCTTTTTTGAAGATCCGCATCTTCGGCCTTCCTTTTTTGTATTTATTCCAGATGGGCAATGCATTTTTAGTGGCATCGCTCAACAGCCGCTACCTGATGATCGGTTTTATATTTGAGGCTTCTATAAATATCCTGCTCGATTTTGTACTGATCAAGGGACGCCTCGGTTTTCCGGCAATGGGCTTTAATGGCGCTGCTGTTGCATCCGTCATTTCAGAAGTAATCGGTATGATCATCGTATTCATGGTGATAAAGCGATCGGGACTGAAAAAACAATATTCTCTTTTAAAAGATTTCACCTACAATAAAATTATCAGCAAAGAGATACTGAACGTCTCTATTCCTTTAGTGGTTCAGTATGTTATCAGCGTTACCACCTGGCTGGTTTTCTTTATCCTCATTGAAGGACGGCACGATGAAATTGCAAAAGCCATCAGCAATACCATGCGTAATGTATTTGGCTTAACCGGTATGTTCGTTTGGGCCTTTGCCAGCACCAGCAATGTAATGGTGAGTAATTTAATGGGGCAAAAAAGAGAAGACCTTGTTTTACCAGCAATCACCAGGATCATGTTACTGAGCGTCAGCTTTTGCACATTCATGTGTTTGCTCGTTAATCTTTTTCCTGCTGCATTCTTCAGTGTATTTGGCCAGGGCGATGAATTTGTAAAGCAAGGCATTCCTGTGATACGTATAGTAACGGTAGGATTATTATTCATGAGCATTGCCAATATCTGGCTCAACGGTGTTACCGGCACAGGCAAAACAAAAATGAACCTGCTTATCGAGATCGTAGCGATCACCATATATCTTATCTACACCTGGATCTTCATGAAAGTGCATTATATCTCCCTTGCTATGGCCTGGAGCAATGAACTGGTGTATTGGTCAACAATATTTTTAATGGCGTTTGTTTTTTTGAAGAGCGGCAAGTGGAAGGAAGCTGCAAGGGGTTAGCTTCAAGGGAGAAGCATAATGAAAGAAGAAAATGTTCAATATTCAATGCTCAACCTGCCTGCCGGCAGGCAAGTTTTCAATGTTCAAATGACGAGCCTTATGAAAAGCTGCAAGGGGTTAGCTACAAGGGAGAAGCATGCTAAAGCAAACTCTTGCTAAAAACAAAGACTCTTTAAATTGAAAACTTATCCCTTGAGGCTTGTAGCTTAAAGCTATTTGAAAAACTTATCCCTTGAGGCTTATAGCTTGCGGCTGGTCTTGGCATAATAATTGAACCCTCTCTCATACTCTTAAAACAACTTCCAATCCCTTTCGCAAAACTTCGCCTAACACCTACAGAGCCGTTTTTCAATCATTTCTTTAAAAAACATCTGTATGGATATACGTTTACTCCGCAGCAGTATTGTACTGCTCTTAACTACCGTTATTGCACTCCCTTCTTTCTCACAAAAGAATACTGCACAAGTACTAAAAGCTCAACAAAAAATATTGGCCGACAAGCACGTGGCATCAGTAACCATGTCATCAGAAAGGCAAACGCCTGCGCTGATAGTAATGGATGCAAAGAAGGATGCGTATAAAAAAGCAGCGGCATTGCCATTGCTGAAAACCTATCTGGGTATGCGTGAAGGACTTGATGAACTGCAGCCCGCCCGGCAAACAGCAATGAAAGATGCTGTAGAGGTATTGCAGTACCAGCAATACTTTAAAGGCATTAAAGTAGATCACGGAACGTTTACGGCACTGGTAAAGAATGGTGATATACAATTCTTCAACGGTGCATGGTTTACTGCACCGGCTGATATGTCCGTACAGCCCGCCATCACAGAAACACAGGCACTGGCTTCAGCAAGATCTGCCGTAGGCGCTACCAAATACGCCTGGGAAGAAGCGCAGGAATATTTAGCAACAGCAACTGATGTAAAACTAAGAGCATCACTGAACAAAGAATTACAGGAATACTTACCCAAAGGCGAACTGGTAATTGTGAAGGATTTTTCCCAAACTGTGTACGCACGTGTACGGCTGGCCTATAAATTCAACATCTACGCTTCGGTGCCGCTAAGCCGTGAGTGGGTATATGTAGATGCAATAAATGGAAAGATATTGTTGATCGATCATATCCTTAAGCATGCCGGAGATGATCCCAAATCTGCTGCCCCTCCGCCATCAGTAACCACTAATGTACATACCCGTTATGCAGGCACACAGGCTATCATGGTGCAGCAAATAACAGGTACGCCTGTAGTTAACCCTGCGCTGGATCCTAATTCAGGACTTACCATGGTAAGCAGTCATCCATCTACCGGCAGTGATATCGGTTATATCGCCGGTTCATCTACTTATGTATTGATGGATGATACCAAGGGCGGCGGCATAGAAACCTATGATATGAATGCTGTTGGCGGCTTACCTGTTTCGTTACCGGCAGCAGTGTATTCCCAATCCAAAGCATTTACTGATGTAGATAATAACTGGGATTCGGCAGAGCATGCAAGAGGAGCAGTTTATGGCGGTGCCAACGAAATGGAAAACGATGATATTGCCTGGGATGCACATTGGGGCGCAGGTGTAGTATATGATTACTGGCTGGAAAAACATAACCGCTTAAGCTTTGATAATAAAAACGGAAAAATAAAAAGCTACATCCATTACGGATCTGCTTATGATAATGCTTTCTGGAACGGATCGGTAATGACCTATGGTGATGGATCGGGCACAGCTGCCTCCGGTTTCAGTGCATTAACATCGCTTGATGTTTGCGGTCACGAGATCGGCCATGGTATCTGCAGCAACACTTCCGACCTGGCTTATGTTGGTGAATCAGGCGCCATGAATGAAGCATTGAGTGATATATGGGCTGCCTGCATAGAACATTATGCCATGACAAGAGCGGGCAGTACCGTGCCTTTGGGCAAGTACCGCAGTTTTTATATCGGCGAACAGATAGGTGCCGATTACGATCACCCGCTGAGAAGAATGGACAACCCGAAAGCACAAAGCAATCCTGATACATACGGCGGCGAGAACTGGATCAACCCAATTTGTACCGCTACATTGGTTAATGACGAATGTGGTGTGCATACCAACAGCGGCATATTGAACCACTGGTTCTTTTTACTGACTGCCGGTTCATTGAACGGTACAAGGCCGGCAGGACTGGAAACTGCATCTTATTATAACATCGATTCGGATGATGAATTGCGGGATGCTCCCGGTGTACCCAATGGCGGCGGCAGTTACAGGGTGAATGGCGTTGGGTTCGACCTTTCCGAAAAAGTTACTTACATCATGGAAACCTTATTAACTTCTACTGCTGATTATAATGAAGCAAGAGAAGTAAGCATACAGGCTGCTGCTGCATTAACAGGCGATCCCTGCGGACCATTGGTAGAATCGGTAACCAATGCCTGGTATGCTGTTGGTGTAGGCGCTGCTTTTGTGGCACCCTGCACTACTACTTACGGCTTTGTTTACCAGCCCGGCATTTCGTTGGATGAAAGCACTGTTCTTTCCGGTTGTGCAGCAGTAAAAACAATGTATGTTCCGGTATTGCTGCCGCCTAATTCTTCTGCTTCCATCACTGCAAATGGTTCTGCAACGATCAATGCAGACTATACTTTATCAGCAACAACACTCACCAATGTTTCTGTAACGGATAACAAACAGGATACAGTTGCAGTAACAATAAAAAATGATGCTGCAATAGAAGCCGATGAAACCATAGACCTTACTGTAGCAGTAACCAATACAGGCGCTAATCCTGTCAATACCAATTATACCATCACCCTTACTGATGATGATGTGCTGCCGGTATTTGCTGCAGATTCTGTTGTGCTGATGAATGAAACATTTGCTGATGCCAATACCTCTTCTGCATTCAACATGCCTGCGAACTGGAGCGAAACACTGGAGATACCTGAAGTAAGCAATCCCGATCCTACTGCTACCACAGGATATAATCATTGGGGTGTTATCAATAACAGTATCGGCATTACCGGTAAAACGGATCTTATTACTTTGCCCGACGGAACATACAATCCGCTTAGTCCGAGCAAAACAATTATTCATACCAATCAAAAGGTTGATGCAAGAGGATTGAATAAACTGTTGCTGCATTTTGATTACAATGTGCAGGGCGAAGTAGATGCTACTTCGGGTGGCACTACGCCGGATGATTTCCCTGTATTCGATTATATGTCGGTAGTGTATTCATTTGATGGTACTACCTGGACAGAGCTTTCACCCAAAGGCTTTGCAGCGCTTACTCCTACAGCAGGAACGTACAGTGCATTGCTTCCCGCTGCGCTCAACAACCGGCAATTCTATTTTGGCTTCCGCTGGGAGAATGATGCCAATGCAGGCGGCCCGGTAAGTGTGAGTATTGATAATGTAACATTAAAATCTGCCGGGGTGAGAATTGAAACAGATATCAATCATTACGCAACAGAAAATACTATACAGGCTAACGAAGCCTATTATTATAGTGTGCAGGACAGGGATATCATTGCTACCATCAATCAACAGGATGCAAGTGTGTATGGTTGTGTTACTGCATCCATTGAAAATGCAGGAAACAGTTCGTTCATATTATACAGCACCGGCACCTACCGCCATATTGTTGGTGATAAGATAGAACGCATCTTACCTGCCGTTGATAATCCATCCGGCGCTTTCAATGTTACTTTATATTATACCGAACAGGAAATACTGGCCATTGAAGCGGCTACTTCTACCCCACGCACCGCATTCAGCATGTATAAAACAAGCGCTTCGGTATATAGCGGCGCAACAAGTGCCAATACTGTTGCGGCAGCAGTTACCTATAATGATATACCCGGTGTGGGCGGTTCTTTCACGGCTTCTTTCAATACCGGTGTTTCGGGTGGCTTTGGTGTTGGTGCAGCGGTTGCCATTGCATTGCCGGTTACCTGCACCGATTTCAGGGGCGTAAAGAATGGTAGTAGTATTACACTGCAATGGAAAGTAGCACAGGAAATTAACAGCAAAGGCTTTGAACTGGAAAGAAGTACAGATGGCACTCATTATACCACTATTGCAACTATGCCTTACAGCAATCTTAATGCAGGTGCTTATAGTTATGCTGATAATACAGGGGGCAACGGGCAGGTATTCTATCGCTTAAAGCAAATAGATATAGATGGCCGGTACAGCTATCTGTGCGGCGTACTGCGTTTCAGGTTCGATGATAAATTATTCAGCATCGGCAATATTTATCCTAACCCCGGTGTGTCATCAGCCTATGTAAATATCTATACCGATAAAGTTACCAGGCTGCGTATAGAATACATCAATGCATTGGGACAACTCATCAATACACAGGAAGAGCAGGTACAGCCGGGCTCAGGAATAATAGCATTAAAGAACCAGCGTTTGCAGGCGGGCGTTTACCTGCTTCGCTTTAAAGATGATGCAGGTAACCTGTTAGGCTCGCAGACATATATCAGGCAGTAGAAAGCTGCAAGTTGCAGGAACAGGAAAATGTTCAATATTCAATGATCAACCTGTCTGCCGACAGGCAGGTTTTCAATGTTCAAATGATGAGCCTTATGTGCAAGACTACCGTAGTTTTTAAAAACTACGGTAGTCTGCTATCAGGCAATAAGAAGTTGCAAGTTGCAAGATACAAGTGAGAAGCATGCAGGAACAGGAAAATGCTCAATATTCAATGATCAACCTGCCGGCAGGCAGGCAGGTTTTCAATGTTCAAATGTTTAGCGTTGTACGGCTCAGTTACTTTTTGTCCCATCGGGACAGTAGCCTGGTAGCTTTCAACACCCTTCATTTTTAAAGTCCCTTTAGGGACGACAGGGTATCTGTCACCCCTAAAGGGGTTTATCGAAATATATAAATCTTTGCTACCAATCTTTTGCCCTTACAGGGCATGGAATTGCCGGTAAGTCAATAAAAAGCTGCAAGGAATTAGTTGCAAGGGAGAAGCATAGTAAAGCAAACTCTTACTAAAAAATAAAGACTCTTTAAATTGAAAAACTTATCCCTTGAGACTTGTGGCTTGAAGCTATTCCAAAGGCTTGCAGCTGCCCTCAAACAAAAAGACATATTGCCCGCTTGCGCTAAAAACAATATGCCCTTTGTTTACCCAACTACCAGATAACCTAAGCAATTGACTGCTTCATAAATCTCTACGGAATTTAAAAAATCAAAAAAAACCAAAAAAACGATCTTCTGTTGAAAACGTGTTCTTATTTATCGTGATCAATTGCATGTAAAAAGTATTTGTTACACTGCCCATACCTGCATCTTGGATCCGGCAGGCAATGCATCGGAAATGTGTACACCCAGCCAGCTGATCTTCGTTTCTTTTTCCGGCTGCACCAGCAACATATCTGCCCCTATCTTTTCTGCATAATTCAATATTGCCCTTGCTTTATTGTTGCCATGCAATACGGCATATTCGGCCAGCGAATGTGTTGACCTTACCCACTTATACAGTTCCAGCAAAGAAAAGGAGGAAGTAGAAAGGCCTGATACTTCTTCATCGTTGTCTACAAAGATCACCAGGTAAACCTTAACCCTGAATTTTTTACAAATGGCCGCAATGGCTTCTCTTTTGTGCAGTACCGTTTCATTGGTAACTGGCACCACTATGGTCTGTATTTTATTATAAATAGCACCCGGCTTAACGGTAAGTACGCCAATACCCGTTTTTTGCGCCAGCTTGCCGGGTGCTACCGTATTAAAAAACGGAAACCAGGAATGATGCGAGTTTTTACCAATGATAATAAGATCTACAGCTAACTCTTTTGCTTTTTTTTCTATTGCCTTTTGAATGGACTCTTCCGCTACAATACAGGTATCAACAATAATGTCACTCCTGGTTTCTTCAATACTTCGCTTCCATTGCGCCAGTTTTTTTTCTATGGTGCTGAGCGCCAGCAATTGTTCTTCTGTTATATATCTTTTTACCACGCCTGCCAGTGCAGGAAAAGCAGAACTTTTTACATAAAATAAGTAGATGACAGTACCTTCATCCGCCAGTTCCAGAGCTTTCTTTACCGCCGATTCTGAATTTATCGAAAGGTCGAGAGGCACTAAGATCTTTTTAAAATAATCTGGCATCCTGTATTTTATATAGCTCAAATCTACTCATCACATATTAAACGGGCATTAGTTTAAGATTAGAAACTCATTAGAAATTCCCGTTCATACATAAGCCCCCCCAACTTGAAACGAAGTTTACTAAATTGCCTGCCATAACCTTGCATGCATGGAAGACAGGAGGATATTACTGGTAGAAGATGAACAAAAGATAGCAGACATCCTGCAATTTGGCCTTGCCGAAAACGGCTATACGGTAGATGTTGCCTACGATGGAAAGGCAGGGTTGAACTTTTTCGAAACACGTTCTTATAAATTAGTGGTACTGGATATCAACCTGCCGGGCATAAACGGTTATGAATTGTGCAAAGCCATCCGATCTAAAAATACACAACTGCCCATCATTATGCTTACAGCACTTAGCTCACTGAATGATAAGATAGAAGGCTATGATGCCGGTGCTGATGATTTCATCATCAAGCCATTTGAATTTAAAGAGCTGATGATGAAGATACGGGTGCTGCTGAAACGCACCATGCATGCTGTGCCCATCGGCAATTTTTTAAAAGCCGGCGAACTGGAAATGAACCTCGACAGCAAAGAAGTAAAACGGAATGATACGCTTATCAATCTTACTGCAAAAGAATTTCAGTTGCTGGAATATCTTTTACGCAATAAGAACCGGGTAGTATCCCGTGCCGATATTGCTATTAATGTATGGGATATTGATTTTGATACCAACACCAATGTAATAGATGTGTACATTAATTATGTGCGCAACAAGATAGATAAGCCATTTGAACATAAGCTTATTCAAACCCATGTGGGGATGGGCTATATTTTAAAAGAAAACGGTTAACTATGCCGGTTCGCTTACGACTTACTTTTTTATTTACGTTGCTGGTAATGAGTATACTGCTGCTGGTGTGCAGCGGTATCTATTACTTTTCCTACACGGCAAGGATGAATGCCATGAAAACAAGGCTAACGAACCGGGCCACCAACACCGCAAGACTGCTGGCGCAAAAAGAAACCTTCGATATTAAGCTGGTTCAAAAGCTGGATTCCTTAACCACTATTGCGTTAAGAGGAAAGACAGTACAGGCATACGATTCGCTGAACAATAAGATATACAGCTACAGCAGTGTGCCGGGAGATACACTGAATATTGATACCGATCAGCTGAACGATGTAAGAACAAAGGGCTCTTCTTTTTTCAGGATGCGCAATAAAGAAGTGATCGCTTATCATTATACCAGCAACAATGCCAATATCATTGTGGTATCGGCTGCTGAAGATGTTGACGGTAAACAGAACCTCAACATCTTATTTAAGATATTGCTGTTTAGTTTTTTGGGGGGCAATGTTATTGTACTCGTAATAGGTTATTTCTTTTCGGCCGGTTTATTAAAGCCGGTTAAAAAGATAACCGCCGATGTGGACTATATCTCTGCGCAAAACCTTGCACGCCGCATCAAAACGGGCAAAAGCAAAGATGAATGGTACCAGCTTGCCAGCACATTAAATCAATTGCTGGACAGGTTGCAGGATAGTTTTGAATTGCAGGGAAGGTTCATCTCCAATGCATCGCACGAGCTTTCCACACCACTTACTTCCATATCAAGCCAGCTGGAAATAACCCTTCAAAAAGACCGCGATGCAAAAGAATACAAGCAGCTCATGCAATCCGTTTACCAGGATGTGCGCCACATGAGCAAGCTTACCCAAACCCTTTTGGAATTTGCCAAAGCATCCGGCAGTACCAATGGGCTGGAGATCAACCTTGTTCGTATAGATGAGATAATTTTAAGCCTGCCGTCGCAGGTAGCCCGGCTCAATCCTGCCTATTCCGTTTCATTGCAGTTTGATAAGCTGCCCGAAGAAGAAGAACACCTGCTGGTATTTGGCAACGAACCTTTACTGGAAATGGCCATCAAGAACATCGTGGTAAATGCCTGTAAATATTCCGGCGATCATCACGCCATGATCCTGTTGAAGATCGTAGATAAAAAGATCACCATTATCATCAGCGATAAAGGCGATGGCATTCCTGAAACTGAACTGGATAATATCTTTCAGCCTTTTTACCGGGTACAAAAAGATGGCAGCAGCGAAGGTTTTGGCCTGGGGCTGGCATTGGCGCTCAAGATCATTGTGCTGCATAAAGGCGCAATAAAAGCAGCTTCGCAGCTTCATGCAGGCACCAGTTTTTCTATTACCCTGCCAACCGCAGCATCACCGGGCGCCTGAGTGTATTCTAATAACATTCTAATCGCTTATCATTTTCTTCTTACCGGATATTTTGCAACTTGCCATACTGAGTTGACTTTAGTTGAAGCAAGCATGGACAATTATTCTATACAAAAAATATTGGTGCCGGTAGATCTTAGTGAGACTTCATTAAATGCGTTGGAAACTGCTGTGCACCTGGCAAAGAAACATAATGCGGTACTGCAGGTACTGAATGTAACAGAACAGGCAATAAGCGAAACAGATCAGCATAAATTCAAAAGCTCGTATCATCCCGATGCCGATGTACTGATCGCATTGACCAGCAGCATCAGTCACCTGCAGGATATCGATTCGGCGCTTATCCGTAAAAAAGGAAATGTGGTGGAAGCGGTCATTACCACTGCGGCAGAAGAACAGAGCGATCTTATAGTTATCGGCACCCACGGCGCTTCGGGCTTCAGGGATGGCTACGTTGGCAGCAATGCGTATAATGTAATTAAATATGCAGCCTGCCCGGTGCTAAGCATACCGCCTAAAAAGAAAGTGAGTGCGTTTCATAAGGTATTGTTCCCAATCCGTGCAGTGCCGGGGGCGCTGAAATATTTTAACATGGTTTGCCAGTTCATAAAAACCGGCTCGTTGCTGCAGGTGCTCGGCCTCTCCTACCTTACTATGGAAAAGACCGGTGTGCTGGATAAGCTTATTGACGAGATAAGGGAGCAACTGGACAGTGATACCATAACCACAAGTGTGGCATGGGCAAACGGAAGCGCCATTTCAGAAAACATTTTTCATTACGCTAAATATAACCATACCGAATTAGTGGTACTTACTTCAGCGATAGATGCCATCACCAAGCCAAATTATATTGGCCCGCATACACAGCGACTGATCAATACCTGTCATTTGCCGCTGTTGAGCATCAAACTGAAGACCACGCCGGCTTTCGCATGATAGCAGCTAGCTTACCCTGGAACACAGGAAACTGTATTCAGAAAAATCCCGATGAAGACCAAGCACATTGTTCAAGCAGCACAGCGTCTTGCCCTTATAGCAGGGCGCTTGTGTTATAAAGCCCCCTAACCCCCGAAGGGGGAATTGCGGGGAGATGATGTTTTGTTGGAAGAAGAAAATGTTCAATGCTCAATTATCAATGCTCAATGTTCAAGTTTTGAACCGCCGCCGTCTGGTTTTTGACCAACGGCGATCGGGGAGTCAATAGATCATTTTTCACCTTCGCCCTAAAGGGCGAGGCAATTCATAAGACCCGGCAAATCAGCTGAAATATTAAGATTTATTGCATTTTTACCGGAAAGCTTGCCAGGATTTCTGGCAGCCCTTCGGTACGATGCCGAAAGCTTGCCGGAACTTCCGGGAAGGCACCGGCATCATGCCGAAAGCTTCCCAGGATTCCTGCGAAGGAACCGGTATCATACCGAAGGTCTCCTTAGAATCAAAGCAACTAATCGGCATCAAATGATGTAATTTATTTAAGATCAACAATTTATGTTACAATAAAAGGGTAAGGTCCACAATTTTAGCGTTTCACAAGATCCCTCTCCTGCCTGTATGACAGCAATATTCGCTTAGCTGTCAAAAATTCCCTCCTATCCTTCTAAAGGGGAAAAAAGGAGAAGATCATGTTTTGCATTAAAGCACCAATCGTTCCTCCGAAACGGGCTCCTGATCTTATACATTTTTTCTACCAACCAAATGTTCCTGCGGAACAGAATATAGTAAATTGTTTTATTGGTAAATGGATTAATTGCTGGTAAAACAATTAATCAATAAATCCATTTAACCATTTACAGAATTGCTTTATTGCTAAATGGGTTAACTGTTCTATCAACAATTAACCCATTTAACCATTCAACCATTTATCAATTTACCTTAATTCCCGTTCCACACATTGTTCCCCCTGTTCATATCGGGGAATATCCTTTCAGGATCAAGCTCTACTTTCCGCAGTTCTTCATTAACCGGCAGCTTTACTTTAAACGTTGCGGTATTGTTCCAGATCTCTACCGGTACTTTCATGATACCTTTTACGCCGCTCTTTGTTTCGTATGCAATGATCACGGGCATCGCCATCTGGTCGAGGTTTGCCAGCGTAACCACATTGCCGTTAGCAGCATCGTTCTTTACAGCAAGGATGCCTTGATCCAGCCGGTAATTTTCAATGAACCATCCTTTCCAGAACCAGGCAAGATCTTCGCCCGCTACATTTTCCATGGTATGGAAAAAGTCCCACGGCGTAGGATGCTTAAAGGCCCAGCGCCTGATATATTCCCTGAAGGCATAATCAAAACGGTTGGGGCCCAGTATCTCGTTGCGCAACAGTTCCAGCGCATAGCCGGGTTTAAAATATAATGCAACACCGATGTTGGATTCCCTCATTGCATCAGGCGTAGTAAGCATCGGTTCTGTTTTGGGGCCAAACATATAGGCTCCCATAAAATCCATCGTGGTTGGTTTATTTTTATATTCACCATTATTAAAATCATCATCTGCCAACGAATTGATGAACGTGTTGAACCCTTCATCCATCCAACCATAGCGGCGCTCGTTGCTGCCTACTATCATAGGGAACCAGGTGTGCCCAAATTCATGATCAGTTACATTGAACAGGTTATCTGTCTGCGCTTTTGATCCGCAGAATACAATGCCCGGGTATTCCATGCCGCCTACATTGCTGGCTACGTTACTGGCAACAGGATAAGGAAATTCGTACCAGCGCTTGCTGTAATTTTCAATGCTGCCCTTGGTATATTCTGTTGCCCTGCCCCATCCTTTTGCACCGGCGCTTTCTGCGGGATATACACTCATGGCCAAAGATGTTTTACCGCTTGGTAAATTTATTCTTGCGGCATCCCATATAAATGCTTTGGATGATGCCCAGGCCACATCCCTTGCATTGTTCATTTTAAAATGCCAGGTCAGTGCTTTTTCATTTGCCGGGCGGGAGGACGGATCGTTCACTTCCTGTTCGGTGCGTATCATTACGGTCTTATCGCTAGTTCTTGCCTGTTTCAAACGGTCAACCTGCGCAGCGGTCAGTACATCTTTTTCATTTTGCAGTTCGCCACTGCATACTACAATATGCGATGCAGGCACAGTAAGATAAACATCAAAGTTGCCGTACTCTAAATAAAATTCACTTGGGCCAAGATAAGGATCAGTGTTCCAGCCACGTACATCATCAAACACACACATACGCGGATACCATTGCGCTACCGCAAATATGTTCCCGTTCTTTGTTTTTAATATACCGCAGCGGTCAGCGCCGTATTCCGGTAACGTAAAGGCGTAATCAATTTTAATTTTTATCACATCGCCGCCGGGGGTCATTGGCTTGGGTAAGCGTATCTGCATACGGGTATCGTCGATAATATAATCAGCATTGGTATTTGTGTTCACCAGTTTTACAGCACTTATTTTATACCCACCGCTGAAATTACTTTTGGAATCGCCATAGCGGCTGCGCTCGCCCACGGGCATGCGTGCCTGTCCGCGGCTGTCTTTATTAAAAAGATTTTGATCTAACTGCAGCCATAAAAAAGGCAGCAGGTGCGGACTGTTATTTTTATAGGTAATGGTAACGGTGCCGGTGATCTCGTTCGTCATATCATCCAGCGAAGCAGCGATCTGGTAATCGGCTGCATTTTGCCAGTAGCCAACATTGGGCTCGCCTGTACCGGCCCTGCTTATGGTGCCGCCTGTAGGATAAAATAAGGGAGAGAATAAAGCGTGCGGATCATATTTGGTAGTTAATGTATCGTCGTCATTTTGCGCAGCGGCAATAAGACAGCAAAGCAACATAACCGGGAGAACGAATATCTTTTTTGACATTTGGTTTGATTTTATCTTCCGAAGATAAATAAAAGCTGACCAAAATCAGGTACCGTTCAACACGGATATATTATTGAAGTATCTTCAGCAGTTTAGCGCCTTCTTCTTTTATAAGGGCATCATCTTCTGTTAAGTTTGGAAGAGAAGGCATGGCTTTTAAAAGATCAATGGCTTTCTGATCTTCATCATTGCGCTTATAGGCTTTTGCCAGTTCCAGGTAGTTCAGTAAAAATTTGCTGTTGAGGGCCTTTGCTTTTTCATAAGCGCTGATGGATTGTTTCAACGTAGCCGAAGGCAGTCCCCCGTAAAATACTTTTGCTGCTGTTCTTTCTATCACATTCAGGTTGCTTACTTCATAATACCATTTGCCCAACACATGCCAGCCTTTAAAATTATTGGGATCGTATTGTACCGCCAGCTCGCCGTACTTTTTTATATCTTTTACTGCCGCTATCTTCTCCTTGCCGCTTTTTTCCAACGCTATGCGCCCCAGTGCAATGGCCATTACCACATTGGCATCCGAGCTTTTGGCATTTACATTCAATGCAGTGGTGGCATATATCTTAGCTGCTTCATAATAGTTTGCCCGTGATTCTTTGGTGGTTTCTCTTTTACCCACACGGCTGCACAGCTCGCTGCATTTTACCAGGGCATATAAATTATCGGGATGTATCTTCAATACTTCTTTGAATTTATTGAAGGCCGCTTTTTCATTCGGTATCGCTTCCAGCCGGTCGGCCTCTTTAATAAGCGCTGTTACATCCTGCGAAGCTGCTGTTAAAAAAAAACCAAGGGAAAGTATTAACGAGGCTATTATTCTCATAGTGTAAAATGCTTTATTAAGCTAACGCTCACATTACCTGTAAAATTGGTTAGCGGGGGATGTATTTTTTTTATAGATACGCTGATAGAAACTATCCGTTTATCGGATTGATAGATCTCTTCGATCATATCCTGTGCCAAAGTTTCTAAAAGCGGTGTAGGAATTTTCATCCGCTCTTTTATCATACCATACACCGCTACATAATTAACGGTCTGTTCAATGTCGGTGATCTTTTCATTGGCCGAAACAGTGATCGCTGCATTCACTTCAAACTCCGCACCCAGCAGCTGTTCTTCTTTATACAAACCGTGATGCGCAAAGAAAGTGAGGTTATTGAGATGGATGGTGAACAATGTATGATTTCAGATTTGTGATTTATGATTTGTTTATCCGTATATCCGTTAATCTGTTTAAACGTTAATCCGTTGATCCGTTTAAACGTTAATCCGTAAAAACGTTTAAACGGATATACCAATTAACTAATTAACGGATATACGGATTAACCAATTAACGGATTAACGTTTAAACGAACTACCCAAAGAACTCCCCCAAATACCTCTCCGCATCCAGCGCTGCCATACAACCACTGCCCGCTGCTGTTACAGCCTGGCGGTACACTTTATCCTGCACATCACCGGAGGCAAATACGCCGGGAACATTTGTTTTGGAAGTACCGGGTATGGTTTTTAAATAACCGGCTTCGTCCATTTCCAGCCAGCCTTTAAATATTTCTGAATTGGGTTGATGGCCTATTGCTACAAAAAAGGCGCTGACAGGTATCTCCTGCTTTTCTTCGGTTACGTTATTTTTTATGCGAACCGCTTCTACTTTTGTATCGCCCAGTATCTCGTCGGTTTCGCTGTGCCAGTACACTTTTATGTTGGCTGTTTTCAATACCCTCTCCTGCATTACTTTGCTGGCCCTCATTTCTCCTTTGCGAACGATCATGTGCACCTGGCTGCATATCTTGGATAAGTACAACGCTTCTTCCGCTGCGGTATCACCGGCGCCGATGATGGCCACTTCTTTCCCTTTAAAGAAAAAACCGTCGCACACTGCGCAGGCGCTTACACCATAACCGTTCAGGCGCTGCTCGCTTTCTAAGCCCAACCATTTTGCTGATGCTCCTGTTGATATGATCACCGAATCGGCTTCTATCCATTTTTCATCGTCTATCTGCACCTTATGTACCGGGCCGGTAAAGTCAACTGCTGTGGCAAGACCATAACGGATATCGGCACCCATCCTTTTTGCCTGGTTCTCAAAATGCACCATCATATCAGGGCCCTGTATGCCATCGGGATAACCGGGATAATTCTCTACTTCTGTAGTGATCGTTAGCTGTCCGCCTGGCTGAATGCCTTGATAAAGAACGGGGTTCAGTCCTGCCCTGCTGGCATAAATGGCTGCAGTGTAACCTGCGGGCCCGCTCCCGATTATTAAACAATGTACTTTTTCTGTGCTGTTATTTTCCATAAACTTCGTTTCGTATAAATGCTGGTTGCTGCAAATTTAAGCGAATAATGCTTCGAAAATTTTGCGGTACAACTATAACAAATTTTATGGGGTAAAGTTGTAGATATCAAAGGATTGAGGAGCGCCCTGCCGGCCGCCCCTGTTGAGAATAAATGATGTAAACTATTAATTGCGGCCTACCTCGTTCCTACATATACCCATGTTTCATCAAAAGAAGTTCTGTGCCCTGTAAAACCCGTTTCATCCATCCAGTATTTGATCTTGATATTCTTGGTAGTGGGATCCCAGGTATTAACACCGGAAGGATCGAGCACTGCACTGCGGCCGCTGCTGGAAGGCTGCCCGTACGAGTTGGTCAACGCGGTTATTTTATGGGTAGAAGGATCGAAAGTTACTACCAGGCCGAAAGTTCCGTAATACGTTAAATTGATCCCGTTCTTCAGCAGGTGGCCCGCAATTCCCAGGTCTATCGACATAAGTTTTACCTGTGTTGGCGACAATGTTTCCAACGTGTATAAATAGGTATTGCCGGGCCATACATACGCCGCATCTTTATTATCAGTAAGCGTTCCTTCCATGCGGTACTTACCATCCAGCGGATTGGTAGTTGAAGTATCATCTTTACTTTTTTTACAGGAAATGGTGAGCGTGGCGAATGCCAAAACAACAAGCAATGTTCTCATAATAGTAAGATTTAGGGTGTGTGCTGTAAGATATGGAATTTTTAATATATAACACATCAATCGGTTGATCCGTATATCCGTTAATTAGTTAATTGGTTAATTAGTTAATTAGTTAATTGGTTGATCCATTTAAACGTATTAACGTTTAAACCAATTAACGTATTAACGTTTGAACGGATTAACGGATATACGGATCAACCGGTTAACGTCAATTAAAAGACTGCCTGAATGCTAAAGGAGACAAATTCGTCTTGTTCTTAAACAGTTTGCTGAAAGATTGGGAATGTTCGAAGCCTAATTCGTAGGCAATTTCGGAGACAGATAGATTGGTGGTAGATAATTTTTCTTTGGCTTTGTCGATCAGCTTTTCGTGGATGTGCTGCTGTGTGCTTTGCCCGGTGAGCACTTTAAGCAGGCTGCTTAAATAACCGGGCGAAACGTTCAGTGCATCGGCTACAAACTGAACTGTTGGCAATCCCTTCTCTATAATACTGCTGCTGTCGAAATAATCATTAAGCAATTGTTCCAGTTTATCCAGCACCTGGTGATTGGATATTTTACGGGTAATGAATTGCCGCTGGTAAAACCGTTCGGAGTAATTGAGCAATGTTTCAATCTGCGAGATAATGATACCCTGGCTGTACTTATCAATATTGGTATGATACTCCTGCCGGATATTGTGGATGATATTGTTCAATATGCCTTCTTCTTTATCTGAAAGAAAGAGCGCTTCATTTACGGAGTAATCAAAAAAATCATAGTGCTTGATCTTTGTTGCCAGAGATGTGTTCCACAAAAAATCAGGATGGATAAGCAACAACCAGCCCGAACGCTGCGATTCGCCCTGGTTGTTATTTACCCGTAATACCTGGTTGGGCGCCATAAAATATAATACGCCTTCATCAAAATCATATTCCTGCTGACCGTAAAACATTTTGCTCACGCCTCTTTTTAAAGAGATGGTATAATAGCCAAAGATCAACGTGGTGAAATCTTCGCTTCTTGCCCGATTAAGCTTTGCATAATCTACAATGCTGATAAGCGGATGCTCCGGTTTAGGCAAGCCATTGAACTGATGGAACTCGCTGATGGTTTTTAACCGGTATGGTTGCTGACTGGCCATGGTGCAAAAGTAGTTTTATTATAACGCCTGTCCGCCTGAAACTTCAATGCGTTGCCCGTTGATCCAATACGCTTCTTCCGTGCACAGAAAAGCCACTACCCCACCGATATCATCCGGCAAACCAACACGGCCCAAAGCTGTGATGCTTGCAACATGATCATTGATCTCTTTATTGTCCCGTACACGGCCACCGCCAAAATCAGTTTCGATAGCGCCGGGGGCAACCACGTTTGCACGGATCTTTCTCGGGCCCAGCTCCTTTGCCATATAACGTGTCAGCGATTCAACGGCTGTTTTCAACGAACCATACACAGATGAACCTGGCATAGTAATGCGTGTGAGGCCGGAGGATATGTTTACAATACCGCCGCCATCATTTATAAATGGCAATGCTTTTTGTGTTAAGAAGAAGATGCCTTTGTAATGGATATTGTATATCGCATCCATCTGCTCTTCGGTAACATCACTAACAGGTGCATACAAAGCTGTTCCTGCATTGTTGATCAAAAAATCGAAATTGGAGCTGCCTGTTTTTTCCTGCAAATGAGCAGTGGCTTCTTTGATGAAATTGTCAAACTGTTTGATATCACTGGTATCCAACTGCAATGCAAAGGCGTTTCTTCCCAGCGCTTGTATCTCCTTCACCACTTCATCCGCTGCATCTTTATTGGAGTTGTAAGTGAATACCACATCAAGTCCTTTTTTGGCCAATGCTATTGCCATATTCCTTCCGAGGCCGCGGCTACCGCCGGTTACCAGGGCAATTTTGTTTTTTGTGTTCATTTTGTTATTTGTTATTCGTTAATTGTTATTGGTTATTCGTTATTGGTTATTCGTTATTGGTTATTCGTTAATAGCTTCAATCTTAATGCCTAATTACTAACTCCCAATTACTAATTACCATAAGCTGCAGCAAAGTCCCTGGCAAAATCCACCAGCTTCACCCTGCCCAATACCGGTTTGTGTTGGTTGTAATCATCATACATATGATGGCGGCGACCGGCATTCATTGCGGTATAACCTTCAGCCGCCTGCGGATTGAAGCCGGCACGTAAAAGGTTGTTTAAAAATTCTTCGTCAGGAATAACACGCCATTGCAGATCAGGCTTACCAATAGCTTTACCCAAAGTCGCCGCTACTTCGTTTGGCGAAACTTCATCACTGGCAATATAGCGAACCGTTCTGCCTTTAAAGGGTTTATCCATTTCTTCGGCAATTACATCGGCAATATCCAGCGGCGAAACCCAGGGTTCTTTTTCATCGCCACCATAATTCTGAACAATAGCGCCTGCATTTTTTATCGTGGGGATGAAGGCAAACATGTTGTAGTAAAATCCTACCGGCCGCATGGTTTTTATAGAAACATTGGCGGGCAGTTCCTGTAAAATATTCTCTACGTAATGATGTGTAGCCAGCATGCCTACTCCTTTATCGGTATGGCCGCCAATGCTGCTGAGATGTATCACTTTATTTACACCCGATTGCTGAACTGCCTGCTGGTAATTGTTGGCAATTGCTATCCAGTAAGCATTCATATCCGTATGCTGATCGAAGAAATTAAAAGGCGGCTCCATCAGGTAAACAATATCTGCGCCGGTAAAGGTTGCCGTTAAAAAGCCGGCATCCAGTATTGAACCTGTTGCAGCTTTTGCACCCAATGCTTCAATATCTTTTTGCTTATCGGCTTTGCTGCTGATCACTGTTACGGAATGGCCGTTTTGTATCAGCGCCTCTGTAAGCGGCTTGCCGATACGCCCTATTGATCCTGTTAATACTATTTTCATTGCTGTAATTTTTGATGCTGTAAAATTGCAGCATCATCCATAAACAGCTGTAGCCAAATCTGCTTTTGTTGTAGCCAAAAAATATATCGCAGCAAGGCCTTAAAAACCAAACTCTCTTTTAACCGGTGCAGGTGCCTGTTTTACTTCCTGCGCCTCTGCTGTTTTGCGGGCCATTTCATACAATACCAAAAGCGCCCTGGCCGTTCTGAAAGGATAACGCTCCTTCCAATACTCGTTCATATCTTTTAAATTAGGAAAAGGTATATAACCGTCTGTCATCTCGAAAGTGGTGCAGTCAAAACCATCCAGCAGTACGCCCAAAGAATTCTTTCCCCACGGGCCCGAATAATAAAATGCTTTATCGATCTGTATCACTTCTGTACTCATTTGCATAACAAAGCAGGGCGACCCGGTTTTAAACATTATACTGCGGTCATCATATATACCGGCATTATCCCTGTCAAAAAGCGCAAGCGCAGAGATCTTTGTCATGTCTATTTTAACAGCAGGTTTATCCGGCAACTGTGGTGCAAAAAAATTCAGGTACCTGTTATCGGTAAAAGTGATGTTCCATTGCACCAGTTCATCTACTTCTTTGCGTTTTTTAAAATGTACCATGGCCGGAAATTTCTGTGCACAGGAGTTCAGGAATTTTACTGCATCATCGGGTGTAAGGTTGTGTTCAAAATCGGTAAGGTCCATTTGTTCTTTAAAGCGGGCCTGTATATCTTTTATCTCACCGGCTTTATCGGATGGGTAATCGGCAAGCAGTGCAGCGCTCAGGTCATACAACTCTTTATAGTTATCATAGCTGGGGCGAAACTTAGCATAACCGAATATTTCTGAAGAAAGGTAACTGATAAATACCGGGCCTTCATATATCATCATGTTCCATTTTGTGGCATCTTCAAAATGTTCTACATGCAGGTATTGATCGGCACATTTTAAGTAAAGCGCCAGCGTTGCAGGCGCCCATTTGCCTAAATTACTTTTTGAATCTACACACTTTGCAGCTGCCCCGGCAAGTTTACCGGCGATGGAAATATTCTTGTCGGCAGCCAGTGAATAATCCGGGGCGTGCAATTCCGATACCGCATTATCATAGTCTTTTTGAGCATCGCTGAACTTTGCATTGGCCAATGCTTCGTTTTGTGCGTTGGCCTGCAGGAAAAACAACGCTGCTGCTATAAAGCAAACAACAAGTTGCTTTGATGGTTTGAAGGTAGAGGTCATAATATATAGGTTAAAGTTTTGTGCGCAGAAGTATATCACGGGGTTCTTGCAGTTTTGGTCACAGGATATAAACTACTAATATACTGTCATTTATGGAAATAAAAAAAGTGCAGGCTGGTAATCGGTTTAAATGTTAATCCGTATATCCGTTTAAACGGATTAACCAATTAACGGATCAACGCTTGCCTGAAAATAAGCCACGAATTACACGAATGGGCACGAATATCGGAGTTGTATTTATCCGTGTAATCCGTATAATTAGTGTAATTAATTACCACACCTGGTAAATTTCCCTTGAGCCGGTAAGATACAGGTCGTGATAGCCCTGCATCTTCTCTTTCATTTTTTTCATTTCCTCGCTGCCTTCGGTATACTTCTGAAAACTTTGTTCATAAGCGGTAAGATTATCATACTTAGTTACCATTACCACTTTGTTGAAGTCGTTAACAAGGTCGGTCATAACGTTAACCAGTTCGGCATTGTCGGCCATTGCTTCTTTGAAAAGTTTGGCGAGTTTTGAAGCATTGCCGGGCTTGCAGATAAAAATATCATGAACGATGATCATAAGGATAATTTTTAAGCGTGAAGAATAAAGAAACTAGGATCAGAAAAATACAAAAAATTATTTGCGGGTTTGTTATTTAATTGTTTCATCCTGGTGAATTGGGGGAAACCACGAATCACACGAATAGCCACGAATATGGAATTGTATTTATTCGTGTTCATTCGTGTAATTCGTGGTTACAAAAAAAGCCCCCCGATTACTCGAAGGGGCCTACCCTAGCCTAGCTTGGTGCCAGCTGTCATTTTAAACGGTATATACTATTTTTTGGGCTTTGGTGTTGGTTTAGAATCATCAACAACAAATCCATAATCACCCAGCTTTTTAGGATTTTTTGAATGTGCGCCTTTTAACAGTTTGGCGCTTGCTGACAATGCACCATTGATCTCTGTTAATAAAAGATCACGTGACTTGTACAATTCTTCTGCTTTTTTTGAAAAAGCTTCTGCCTGCTCATGCTGGCTTTTGGCAATAGCTACTGTTGGTCCTGTTACGGCCCAGTCGTGATCTGACAATGCCAGCAGTTTAGAAGTACTGCCATCGTCCAGGTGTTTTTGATACACTTTTTCTGCAAGCTTAATTTTATCGCCTGGATTACTTGGAATTTTAATTCTGCCTGATGTTTTAGCACCCATAAAAAAGGAATTTTAAGATTATAAATTATTTTACCTTCTTAAGACTTAATTTTTTGCGTAAGGGTTGCATGCTGCAAAAAAATATTTATAAAAAATTTTAACGGCGAATAATAACGGCACTGTCATTTCCTGCTTTTTATGACTTTTTTTAATTTCGTTTATACGAATTATAATTTGGTATCGACTAATTATAATTTTCTGCCACATAATTATTATTTCCTGATATTTTTTTTAATTATCTATTGCTGAATTATAATTATTTACTGCACCATTATAATTACCTAATGAATTATTATAATCATGTGCTGCCTGATTATAATTTTATTGCAGCTTCTTTTAATTTGTAGTGACTCGATTATAATTTGATGATGATGTACAATAATCAGGTGATGTATTATTATAATCCGGTGATAGCGTTTCTTAATTATGTGCGGAATAAAGCATAAAAAAAACCATAATTAATAATTACGGTTAATTAGTTTAATCATTGCTCAAAGGTTTGGTGTTCCTATACTTCCCACTGTACCAGGTGAAGGCTTTGCCGTGCTCGTTGGCCCAAATATCAATCAATTTATTTAGAAGGATGTCATACAAAAAGCTAACAAATTGATTTTTTTGCTGTAGATATCAACTAAACATACGTAAGTCAGCTATTTCTCTCCGTGAGCCGCCGTCGCCTGGTCTTTGACCAGCGACGAACAAATTTAAGGTATAGTGTAATTATTATTAGCTTAGCACAATGAACCAAACTTACCCCGAACATTGGCCGCAATATTTTACTGCAACTATTTATGAGTGGAAATATTTACTTTCAAAAAATGAGCATAAGGATATCATAATAGAAAGCTTACAGTTCCTGGTAGCTCAACAACGAATACGGCTTTTTGGATTTGTGATAATGAGCAACCATATTCATTTGATATGGCAACCTTTATTTGGCTTTACCCCTTCCACTATTCAAGCTTCTTTTATGAAACATACTTCAAAGCAACTAAAAAACAGGTTGTTTGAGAACGATAAAAAAGCCTTGGAGGCTCATAGGGTTAATAAACATGACCGCACTTACCAGATATGGAAACGGGAGCCATTAAGTGTTGAATTAAGATCTGCTGCTGTGTTTGCCCAGAAGCTGGAATATATACATTACAATCCCGTTACAGCAGGCATATCCGTTTATCCTGAGGATTATTATTATTCCTCTGCAGGTTTTTATAATAACGGAATAGATGCATTTAAAATGTTGTCGCACTATTCAGGAAACTAACAGCGGGCTTATGGTTCTTGTTGGTCGAAGACCAGACGAGGGCGTTTGGGATAGGTAGATAGTTTGAATTTGTTAGGAAGGGATATATGCAATGGCGAAAAATTTCCGCCGCTATAGATATCAACTAAGCACACGTAAGCCAATCACCGCCTACCGTGAGCCGCCGTCGCCTGGTCTTTGACCAGCGACGAACAAGTTTAAGGCATAATGATTGCCAAATTACCCAGGAAACTAATAGCGGACTTATGATTCTCGTTGGCCGAAGACCAGACGAGGGCGTTTGGGATAGGTGGATGGTTTAAATTTGTTAGAGAAAGAAAGATAGTTATGACGGCAAAAAATTCCCACCGTTGTAGATATCAATTAACTACACGTAAGCCAATCATCGCCTGCCGTGAGCCGCCGTCGCCTGGTCTGCGACCAGCGACGAACGAATTTAAGGTATAGTGATTGACACACTATTCAGGAAACTAACAGCGGGCTTATGGTTCTCGTTGGTCGAAGACCAGACGAGGGCGTTTGGGATAGGTAGAAAGATCAAATTTGTTAGAGAAAGATAGTTATGACGGCAAAAAATTCCCACCGCTGTAGATATCAATTAACTACACGTAAGCCAATCACCGCCTGCCGTGAGCCGCCGTCGCATGGTCTGCGACCAGCGACGAACGAATTTAAGGTATAGTGATTGACACACTATTCAGAAAACTAACAGCGGGCTTATGGTTCTCGTTGGTCGAAGACCAGACGAGGGCGTTTGAGAAATATCAATCAATTTATTTAGAAGGTTGTCATACAAAAAGCTGACAAATTGATTTTTTTGCTGTAGATATCACTAAACACAGGTAAGTCAGCTGTTTCACCTGAGTCGCCGTCGCCTGATCTTAGACCAGCGACGAATTGATTTAGGAAACTAACAGTGGGCTTATGGTTTTCGTTGGTCGAAGACCAGGCAACGGCGTTTGGGATAGGTAGGTGGTTTAAATTTGTTAGAAAGTGATACCTGCCACAGCGAAAGGAAGCAGCAAAAGAAGTTTTTAAAAAAAAGAAAAATAGGAGTTTCCCTATAATCATTTCAACAGGATTGCCGAGGTGCTAATCAATAGATATTAATTATACAATAATTTATTGATAGCAGTAATCAAATCATCAATATTAAAAGGTTTTGCCAATGCAATATCTGCACAATACTCCTTATAGGTTTTTAATAACTCAGAATTCGCAGAGATTAATATAACGGGGATTTTTTCAGTTTTAGGGTTTCCCTTTATTTCTCTACATATCTCTCTGCCGTCAGCACCTGATAAGTTAACGTCTAAAATTATAAGGTCGGGGTGTTGTTGCTCAATAGAGTTGATAAATTCTTCTTTACTGCCACAGGTAGTAGCAAAGAAGCCACGGAAAGAAAGAAACGCTTTATATAATCCACGTAAATCTACATCATCTTCTACTACAAGAATATTAGCCATACCGAAATACAGTTTAGAGTTGGGTAATGGCTTTAGGCTTGGCAATATTAAGTGGATTTACATAATTTTTATTTTTTGTTCAATATTTTAAGGTGTTTTTCTATTTTTAATCTAACAGTTACCTATTTTTTGACATTTTACAGGTCATTAAAATATATCACTGCCTATTTTTTACAAAGTGCTCGTCCCCCACAAAAAAGCCCCCCGATCTCTCGGAGGGCCTATTTAACTTTTTACATTTCACTTTTACCTTACCCCAGGTAAGCCTTCAGCGCACCGCTATATCTAGCTTTCTGCAAGCGTTTGATAGCTCTTTCCTTGATCTGGCGGATACGTTCTTTGGTAAGATCGTATTTCTGCCCGATCTGTTCGATGGTAACGCCGTTCTCGCCGTCGAGGCCGAAATACGCATTAACGATCTCAGCTTCACGCGGGCTCAGTGATTTTAATACCCTGCGGATCTCATTTTTCAATGAATCGTGCATTACATCCTCATCGGTATCATCGCCACCCTGCAAAAGATCACCCATGGCTACATCTTCAGCTTCATGCACAGGGGCATCAAGGGAAGTATGACGGGTGTTGCTTTGGAAAATGTTGTTGATCTCCGTTTCACTCATCTCCAGTAATTCAGCCAGCTCTTCGGTAGAAGGTTCACGCTCATGTTCCTGTTCAAAGGCCATGTACGCTTTGTTGGCTTTGTTGTAAGTGCCAATTTTGTTTTGAGGCAAGCGGACTAATCTGCCCTGCTCTGCCAGCGCCTGTAGTATAGATTGGCGAATCCACCACACAGCGTAAGAAATGAATTTGAAACCTTTGGTTTCGTCGAAGCGTTGTGCCGCTTTAATTAAGCCGAGGTTGCCCTCGTTGATCAAATCGCTAAGAGAAAGGCCCTGGTGCTGGTACTGCTTAGCTACAGATACCACGAAACGAAGGTTGGCCTGCACCAATTTGTCTAAGGCTCTCTGATCGCCCATCTTGATCTTTTGTGCCAAAATGGTTTCCTCTTCAGGAGTGATCATCGAGATCTTCGAAATTTCCTGCAGATACTTCTCTACCGCTTGTGAATCCCGGTTAGTAATCTGCGTTGCGATCTTTAATTGCCTCATCGTATTGGGTTGAATTCAGAATTTATAACGCTAGTAAGACATATTTTGTTTGGAAATAGTTGCAACGGGAAGTGTTAATACAATAAATTCCTTGAAAATAGTTTGCAAAAGTACGTTAAAACAGCGTCATTTCATAGTGTTAGTGCAAAAAAAGGGATAAATGGGGGAAAATAGCCTCAAGAGGCAAGTTTCAAGGGATTTGAGAACAGCTGCAAGAAGCAAGCTTCAAGGGGTTTGAGAACAGCTTCAAAATGCAAGCTTCAAGGGTGTAAGTTTTTAAATCCGGCAGCTTTTCAATTTTCTAAAGATTTTTAAGTTAGCCTGCTTATCCCTTGTAGCTAATAGCTTGCAGCTTATATTTGCCCCATGATAACCGACCTCCGCTCCGATACGTTTACCAAGCCAACACCAGCCATGCTGGAAGCCATGTTCAACGCCAAAGTTGGTGATGATGTGTTTGGCGAAGACCCCTCCGTTAACCAATTAGAAGCTATGGCCGCCGAAATGTTCGGTATGGAAGCGGCGGTATTTTGCCCCAGCGGCACCATGACCAACCAGGTCGGTATCAAATGCCACACCCAACCCGGCGATGAAGTGATCTGCGAACAGCAGAGCCATGTGTACATTTATGAAGGCGGCGGTATTGCTTTTAACAGCGGCAGCCAGGTAAAGGCATTGGTGGGCGACAGGGGAAGGATAACAGCAGAGCAGGTTGCAGCAGCCATCAATCCTGATGATGTACACAAGGCAAGAACCAGCCTCGTGAGCCTTGAAAACACAGCCAACCGCGGCGGTGGAAGCTGTTACGATTTCAATGAATTTCAATTGATAAAAGAAGTTTGCCTGCAAAATAAATTGAAGCTTCACCTGGATGGCGCCAGGCTTTGGAATGCACTGGTAGCAAACAGCGAAAGCCCGAAAGCTTATGGTGAAGTTTTCGACAGTATTTCCATCTGCCTCAGCAAAGGATTGGGTACGCCGCTGGGTAGTTTGCTGCTGGGCGATTTTGATTACATTAAAAAGGCCCGCCGGGTACGTAAGGTATTTGGCGGCGGTATGCGGCAGGCAGGCTATATGGCAGCGGCCGGTATCTATGCACTAGAAAATAATATTACCCGTTTAAGTGAAGATCATCATCACGCCAAGCAAATAGCAGAAGAGCTGCTGCAAAAAGATTTTATTGGTAAAATGATGCCCGTAGAAACCAATATCCTCATCTTTGAAGTAACCGGATCTTACACGCCAAACGAATTCTGCGATACCCTGAAACGCTATGATATACTGTGCCTGCCTATTTCTCCAACACAGGTACGCATGGTAACGCATCTCGACATTACTAAAGAAATGATAAAAGACCTGATTGAACTGATAGCGGCATTATAGTTGAGAAATATTTACGCCAACTATTCGTTAATACTCAAACCAACCACCTAAAATGAAACACTTCTCATTTGCCCTTGTGCTTACTGCTGTGCTGTTTTCTTCCTGTCAAAAAGATGACAGCAGCGGAGGCGGAGGCGGTACTGCAACACCTAATGTTAACTTCATTTTTAAATTCGATTCTACACAGGTAAGGCTCAATGGCTCAGGTGTACCAACACCGGTTCCGGCAGGCCATGCAGCACAATCGCCGCGTTTTAATACCATGAGTGCACATTACCTGGAGCTTAGCCCCAGTGCCACTACTTTACCGGGTGCAGGCGATGTATTGTTTAAAGCGCCCGAAGTAACCACAGGTGGCAGCAATGCGATTGATTTTTCCAAATCAAAATTTGCAGGGCCCAATCAAACATTTCTTACCGTGCCCTTAACCAGCGTAACACCCGGCACTTATAATTACCTGCGTGTTTCACTGGCTTATCAAAACTATAATGTGTATATCAATGCCGTAGGACAATCTATTGATGCAACCGTTGCGGCCTTTATCGGTTTTAATACTTATCTCACCAACTATAAAATAAAAGACTCTACCGTAACGGTGAATGGCAATAAGCTGCAGGGCTATTGGGCCATTGAAGGAAAGGCATTGGGCTTTGGTTTTGTTACCAGCGGACAAGCGCCTCCGGGTGCCACTACTGTTCCCAATCCGTTATTTGCCAGCTCCCCTATTCCGGCAGGCTCCTGTTTGGTTACCGGGCAGTTTGCAACGCCATTGGTAGTAACCGGCCATGAAACATCAGATATCAATATCATTGTTTCTTTATCTACCAATAAAAGTTTTGAATGGATAAGCGCCGATGGCAACAGTACCTACGATCCTTCTGCCGGCGACCAGGTTGTAGATATGGGCATAAGAGGATTGATACCAACAAAGCAATAAATACAGGAAAATCCAAAACATAAAATCCAAAATACACCAACCATAGTGATCCTGAGGGAACGCCAGTTATTGCTGCGGGTGCTGAAGCTGTATGTTGTGATCAATGATACACAGCTCTATGAGTTGATAGAAGAACGGCCGTTGCTTATCAATTGCGATCAATTGCCGGTAAAGATCACCGCAAAGAATGGTTTTCATTTTTCCAAACCGCTTTATATCACTAAGGAATTTACTTCTCCTTTGTATATTGATGTAGGCTGCGAAGCAGATAACGGGCGACTTTGGGGCGGTATATTGATCAGTGCATTATTATTCGTGCTGTTCTTTGCTTTGCATTTGTACATCTTTATGTTGCTGGCAAATTTGCCCCTGCTTTACTTGGTTTATCTTTTCTTTTTAAGACCGAAACAATTTATTACGGTGGAGAAACTGAAAGCGTGAGGAGAACTGCAAGTTGCAAGCTTCAAGGGATAAGCATGCTAAAACAAAATTGCTGCGAAAAAACAAAAACTCTTCAAACAAAAGCCTTATCCCTTGGAGCTTGTAGCTTGGGGCTTTTCCCTACCTTTACTATCAAAACAAACCGATGTTTCCAAAGATCGATCCTACGACCACTCCCTCCTGGCAGGCACTACAAGATCATTATACTGAAATGCAGAGCGTGCAGATGAAAGACCTTTTTGAAAATGAAAAGGACCGCTTTTCCAATTACTCGCTTTCTATCAGTGATATTGTTTTTGATCATTCTAAAAATATCATCAACAAAAAAACAAAGGACCTGCTGCTGCAGTTAGCTGATGATTGTAAAGTGAAGGATGCCATAAGCGCTATGTTCAGCGGCGAAAAGATAAATGAAACAGAAGCCAGGTCTGTTCTGCATATTGCTTTGCGCAATTTTTCCGGCGATGCTGTTTTTTCAGACGGTAAAAATGTAATGCCGGATGTGCAGGCTGTACAACAACAGATGAAAGAATTCGCAGCAAAAATTCACAGTGGTGAGCATACGGGTTATACCGGAAAAAAGATAAAATACATCGTCAATATCGGTATCGGCGGCAGCGATCTTGGCCCGGTGATGGTTACCGAAGCATTGAAGCCTTACTGGATAGAAGGCATGCAGCCTTATTTTGTAAGCAATATCGACGGTACGCATATTGCTGAAACATTAAAGAAGGTAACACCTGATGAAACACTTTTTCTCATCGCCTCCAAAACATTTACCACGCAGGAAACCATGACCAATGCTAACACGGCAAGGGAATGGTTCTTAAAAGCTGCACAGGATGAAGCGCATATTGCCAAACATTTTGTGGCACTGAGTACCAATAAAGAAGATGTGGTAAAATTTGGCATAGCGCCGGAAAACATGTTCGTGTTCTGGGATTGGGTTGGCGGAAGATATAGTTTATGGAGCGCCATTGGTTTATCAATAGTGCTTACTGTTGGCTATGAAAATTTTGAACAGTTACTGAAAGGCGCACATAATGTAGATAATCATTTTAAAGAAACAGCTTTTGAAAAAAATATACCGGTACTGATGGCGCTGATCGGGATATGGTATGGCAATTTCTTTGGTACACGTACAGAAGCTATCCTTCCTTACGATCAATACATGCACCGCTTCCCTGCTTATTTTCAACAGGGCAATATGGAAAGTAATGGTAAGTATGTAGATAGAAATGGCAACAGGGTTACGTATGCTACGGGCCCTGTTATCTGGGGCGAACCGGGCACCAATGGCCAGCATGCTTTTTATCAATTGATACACCAGGGCAATCAAATTATTCCTTGTGATTTTATTGCACCTGCTGTAACACATAACCCTATAGGCAATCATCATCAAATATTATTAAGCAATTTCTTTGCACAAACAGAAGCGTTGATGAATGGCGCTTCTAATGATAACCCTTACCGTGTATTTGAAGGCAACCGGCCTACCAATTCTTTTTTAGTTACCGAGATCAATCCTTTTGTGCTGGGTGAGCTAATCGCTTTGTATGAACATAAAATATTTGTACAGGGTGTTATCTGGAACATCTACAGTTTCGATCAATTTGGCGTGGAGCTGGGTAAAGTACTGGCTAAAGAAGTATTGCCGGAACTGGGCGATGATAAGGAAGTGAGTTCACATGATTCTTCTACGAATGGATTGATCAATGCGTATAAAAAAATGAGGGAATAAGTTTTGTGGCTTTCACCGCAAAGGCACAAAGACGCAAAGTTCACAATGAGTTCTTAGCGAAACCTTGTGCCTTCATGTCTTTGCGGTTAAAATAAAAAGCCGCCGGAAAAACCAGCGGCCTTTCCCGCTTATTGCGGGACAGATTATTTGTCAGAGCTTTCGGCTACTTAAAAATTAACCGAAGGTGCCCACGTCTTATCTGTAGATTGCATGAATACCTCCTTTTTATTTGGTGAGCTATGAAGTTAATGAATAATTGATTAATTAATCGTTAATGGTTATTAGGTAAGAGGTGAAAAGTGAAAGGTGAAATTTGCAGTGAGCCCGGATTTGTATAAAATCGTAAATCGTCATTCGTAAATCGTAAATAAAACAAGAGCATCAAATTAAAAAACCCCTCTACCGAGGGGCTTTTTTCGCAATTACTTTTGGTGTTGGTTTAAATTACCACTTGTCAACCTCCTCAGTGCTTCCGTTATCTACCGGCGTGTTATTTTCTACAGCCGGGGCTTCTTCAGTCTTTTCAGTTATGATCTCCTGTGCAGGTTCAGCAGCCATGTTCCTGGTTTCGCTGTGGTGTTGTCCACCTTCTTCACCTTCATAAGGGGTATCATGGTTAAATGCATCAAAATCAAAATCAGGCATCAATTCAGTTTTTACATAGTCCACTGCTTCGCCCAATCCTTTGATGAATTTATTGAAATCTTCTTTGTACAGGAATATCTTATGCCTGTCGTAACCATCAGAATCAAAACGTTTCCTGCTTTCGGTGATGGTCAAATAATAATCATTACCACGGGTTTCTCTTACATCAAAAAAGTAAGTTCTGCGTTTCCCTGCTCTGATGCGTTTGCTGTAAACGCTTTCCATTTTTTTGTCGTTGTTTTCGTACGCCACTGTTATAGGTTGTTTTTTAATTGTTATCTGGTTACCAATTTATTAGGAGAAGCAAAGATAAAGTTGTTTTTGATATAGCAAAATATTTGATGAAATTTCGTTACCCCCCTTCCCTGCTGGGTTTCGGGGCTTTTTTTTACCTTATTCCGCCTTTTCCTGCTCCTGTTGGCGGGCATACATTTCGGCGTAAAGGCCTTTTTGCTGCAGCAATTGTTCATGTGTACCCTGCTCTGCTATGCGGCCATCGTCCAGCACAATGATCTTGTCGAATTGGAATAAGGAAAAGATACGGTGGGTAATAATGATCGCCGTTCTATCCTGCAGGTACTGGTACAGATTGCCAATGATCTCATTTTCGGTTCGGGCATCCACAGCACTGAGGCAATCATCAAACAATACGATCTCCGGTTCTTTGATAAGAGCCCGGGCTATAGAGATACGCTGCTTTTGCCCGCCGCTTAAGGTAACACCGCGTTCGCCGATCAGGGTATCGTATCCATGCCTGAACTTTTCGATCTCGGTGTGCACACTTGCCTGAGCAGCAGCTTTCTCAATCGTGCCCTGCGTGGCATCATCAAGTCCAAAACGTATATTATTACTTACCGTTTCGCTGAACAGGAACACATCCTGCGGCACATAACTGATCTGCGAACGAAGAGAATTCAAATCAATTTTATTGATTGGTATGCCATCATAGATAATAATACCTTTTTGTGGTTCATACATATGCAGCAGCAATTGCGCAATGGTTGATTTACCGGAGCCAGTGCGGCCCACTACGGCTATCTTCTCTCCTTTATTAACCTGTAAGGAAAAATCTTTTAAGGCATGTATGCCTGTATGCGGATAAATAAAATCTACATTGAGAAAAGAGATATTTCCTTCTAACAAAGTCACCACCGGCTCTTCTGGATTTTTTATTGTTGGTTCTGTATCCAAAAATTCATTGATCCTGCGTTGAGAAGTTACGGCACGCTGCGTCATGCTGGCCGTCCAGCCAATCGCACTTACCGGGAAAGTAAGCAGTTGTATATACATCACAAACTCGGCTATCTTTCCTACACTGGCGCCTTCTACATGATTCACTACATCAAGGCAGCCCACCATAATAGTTATCAATGTACTCAGGCCAATCAGCAGTGCCATACTGGGAAAATAGATCGCTTCCGTACGGGCCAGGCTTAATGCATTGGAACGGTATGCCTCACTGTTCTCTTTAAAAAAACCGAACATGGCTTTTTCCTGCACAAATGATTTTATAACACGGATGCCGGAATACGATTCCTGCGCATTGGTAGTAAGGTCGCTCAGCAAAGCCTGGATGCGTTCACTCTTTTTATTGATGATAGTATTTACCAAATAGATCGTAATGGCCAATACCGGCAGAGGCGATAGTGCTACTAATGTAAGCTTGGGACTTGCTTTCAGCATAAAATAAATGCTGAAGCCAATAACAGCTGCCAGGTTGATAAAATACATGATGGCAGGCCCGGTGTACATCCTCACCCGGCTCACATCTTCTGCTATGCGGTTCATGAGGTCGCCGGTACTGTGTGTCTTGTAAAAATTGGTGTCCAGTTTTTGGTAATGGGCAAATATCTCGTTCTTTTGGTCGTACTCAACATGGCGGCTCATTACAATGATCGTTTGCCGCATCAGGAACATAAAGAAACCACTGATGATGGCTATGACCAATAAGGTTAATGCAGTGTATAGTATTTGATGCGAAGGATTATTCTCAAACCTGTTGATCACTTCACGAACAATAATATCGTAATTCTTTTCGTCATGCGCTGTTGTTGGTTTCTTTTCTAAAGAATGAACAACAGTGTTTACAACATAACCCGTCAGTTGCGGGGCAAGTATGCGGAAATAGTTGGTAAGCACTACAAACACCATACCCAGCATAAAATGCCAGCGGTATTTCCAGAAATATTTATTGAGCGTAAAGAGTTGCTTCATTGGAGAAGCAAAGGTAAAATATTCGCAGGTAACTTATAAAATAAGCATTCCTTCTCCAGGCTGAAGAAGGAATGCTTATGAAATATCTGTTTATCTATTTAAACAGATCCTCTACTGTAACCGCTACATAATATAGTGCTCCCAAAGTAGGGCCGCCTGCATATTGAATGTGGTGATGGTTTAAAATATTGGCACCACCTGCTTTTACCTGCGACTTTAATTTAGGTATGCGAAAAGAAACCTGTGCATCAAGTGTACTTACTGCTGCTACATCGCCTGTTACCAGCGGACTTTCCCATAAAAAAGCATCCTGCCATTTCCATGTAACATTAAAGCCAATATTTTTTATGATCTCCCTGTTGCCGAAAGATAAATTGGTGCTCCATTCCGGTGTATTAAAGCCGGTAACGAAAATATCATTGGTAGTATTGGCCTTCATTTTATTGAAGCTGATATTACCTGATAGTTTATACTTTTTAAAGAAATTATAAGTAACTCCAAGCGCCGAACCAAAATTGTGATAGGCATTTTTTGCATTGGTGTAAACCCTGTACCTGTCTTGCCCTTTACTTGCTGCGGTAGTACCTGTTGCATTGGTGGCATCACGGTTACGATCCAGCATTGCCAATACCGCTGCATCCGAACCTACCGTTTCGCCCTTAGGTACATACACCTGCACCTGTCCTAAAAAACCGGTGTAGCGATTACTGTACGCATCTATATCAACGATCACTTTATTCTGAAAGAGCACACTTTTATACCCTATCTCAAATGAATTGATCTTTTCGGGAGTTGCTTTAGGAAGATTTGCCCACACCAATAAATTACGGTTGGCCAGCGCTGCTGCATCGGTATTACCCTGTGCTGCCACTACTGCATTAAAATTAATTACCGAAGCCTGTGTATAGCTATTCTCTAAATAACCTAACCCTTCATTGATGTAAGAAAGACTACCTACCCTTTTTACCCTGCCGTTGTTTACATACGACAATGCTTCGAACAGTGCGGGGAAACGATAGCCTAACTGGTAGGTAAAACGAAAATTATGTTTTTGTTTGTACGTATATACTGCTGCAAGGCGTGGTGTAAATTTCGGATCAAATTCCGGGTTGTAATCAAAGCGCAGCGATCCAAATAATTTTAGCTTATCATCGAAAAATGTTTTTGTTGCCTGTGCAAAAGCGCCGAATTTTTTATAATAAATATCATCGCCAAAACTTCCGTCTTTTAATGGTATATTCCGTTCTGCTATTGGCCTCGAAAAATCAACAAAATTATTTCCATCGGGTATCACTTGATAAATTCTCACATCTGCTCCCACCAATAGATTTACCACTTTCACTTTTGCGGAAAGATCCCATTGCCCTTCCACATGATAAAGCCTGCTTCGTTGTACCAATGCGGCGCCACCTGTTTCAGGTGCATCAGGTATAGAAGTTGACTTTATGTCCCAGTTGTTTATTTTAATGATGGTATTCTTCAATGCTTCAAACGCTGCAGTACCGGGCTCTACACGGCTTGCATCTGCCTGTGTGCGGGCGTATTGCGTGGCAGCAGCAAGATTAGCGGAAGTTAATGCACCGCCGTTTGCAGCAGCATAAGCATTCAAGGCATTTTTAAATTTTGTTCCCCAGCTTGTTGGCGTTTTGGTATCGCTGGCGCCACCGCTATACAGATCCATATTATCAGCCAATGGTTTTACATTATAAGAGTCGCCGGTATTTTCTGTAGAAATATAAGAGCGTATGGTATAGTCTTTTCCTTTTATTTCCAATGCGTGGTTCTGTACGATCACGTTATCAAGCTGTATCTTATTACCCCGCTGAAATACGCCATCCAGTTTACCGATGCGGTACGAATACGACAATTCTGTTTTTTCATTTACCCGGTAATGTAATGCAGCATCAAATTTCAGGTTATCTACTTTAGGATTTACCAGGTCGGTTTCCCAATACCCGGTTCGTGCCACTCGTAACGTTTGGTTGGCATTGCCGTTAATGTTTAATCCGCTTATGGATACCACATTGCTGCCTGCCAGTGCATCATCTCCATACTTATTCCATCCGTCGAACGCTACATTATTTGAACCATTCAATTCAGGATAAGCAGGATTAGCACTTTTTAAATTATTGGTATTCTGATCAAGCCTTGTATTGGACAACCAGTCGGTGCCTCTTGTGTAACCGAAATTTATTTTAAAGGCAAATTTATTATTGAATGCTTTGGCATAACGTATAGCAGTCTCGGTGAGCACCGCAGGCGAATGATCTTTACCATCTACATGATTGATACCGGTGCGCTGATAAACACTTAGCCCCTGGCTTATGAACGGGCTGCGGGTAAGCAGGTTGGCCATACCGTTTATCGCATTCATCCCATACAAGGCTGATGCAGCGCCCGGCGTTATTTCTACACTTTGTATATCCAGTTCTGTAGGGCCGATGGCATTGCCAAGCGGAACACCCAATGTAGCTGCCTGCATATCTATACCATCAACCATTTGCATGAAACGGAAGTTATTAGGAATATTGAAACCTCTGGTGTTGGGTATTTTAAACGTAAGGCTGGAAGTGGTCATCTGCACACCTTTTACATTTGCCAGCGCATCATAAAAGCCTGGTGCAGGAGATTCTTTTATGCTCCGGATATCCAGCTTTTCAATAGCTACCGGCGACTTTAAAATATTTTCCGCTACCCTGCTGGCTGTTACCACAACTTCGCTTCCTAAAACAGTTTGGGTAGATAATGCTATCTGGAGATTCGAGCCTAATGTTTTCACTTCAAATTCCTGTTGCTTAAATCCAACAGAACTGATGAGTAAAATGAATGGCAATTTTTCTTTTGTTCGTAATACAAAATTTCCTGCAGCATTGGTAATAGTACCTGTAACAGTGCCTTTAATAGAAACACTAACATCGGGCAATGGCTGCCTGCTTTGCTGATCGGTAACCCTGCCTGCGATCTCAATTAAATTATCGGATTGTGCAAAGCTGAATAGTTGCAATAAAAATAACTGGAACGTAAAAATATAAATGATCTTTTTTGTTTGAATTGACATAATAATGATATTAAGGCGATCAGTATCGCCTGGTAAATAAAATGGTAATGAATGAATTAATGAGAGAGTTCTATGTCAGCACCAACATCGTTCATCATGAATGCAGTCGTGGGTAAATAGATACCTGCTTGCTGGCCATTCATCTTTTATTAAGATGCTCATAAAAGGTTAATTAAGATTTTTAAACTAAGCAGCATCACTAATGTGCCAACGGCAATAAATGTTGCTTTTAATGGTAACTTACCCACCAGCCTTGCTGCAATTGGTGCAGCAATGAGCCCGCCTGTAATAAGCCCTGCTACTTCAAGCAAGGGGATACTTTTTAACAGGATAAAAAAAGTGATAGAACTTGTCAGCACTACAAAAAATTCTGCCAGGCAAACAGAGCCGATAACATATCGTGGACTTGTGCGCTTTGCCATAAGCGTACTGGTAACCAATGTTCCCCAGCCGCCGCCTGCAAAAGCATCCATGAATCCACCAACAGCAGCCAGCCATCCGGCCCGCTTCACTTTATCTTTTGCCTGCTTTTTTTTGAATGCTTTGCGGATGATAAAAAAACCAAGATAAAAAGTATAGAACGCTAAAGGGATACGCACCCACTGCGAATATTTTTGACCGAAGAAAGCCAGCGTTGCCCCGATCAATGCACCGATGATGCCGGGTATCACCAATGTTCTGAATAATTTTTTATTGATGTTGCCGAAGCGGTGATGCGTATAGCCCGATACGCCGCTCGAAAATACCCTGGCCGAATGCACCCTGCTGCTTACGATAGCCGGGCTTACCCCGTTAGCCAGTAAAAAAGCAGTAGAAATAGTACCATATCCCATCCCCAGCGATCCATCTACCATCTGCGCTATAAAGCCTGTAAGCAGCAGCAATAAAAACGACTTCATATCAATCAGTTGCGGAATGGATGCTATGCCATCTATTATTTTACCAAAAGGAACCAGCGATAATACGGTATGGCCAATGATCATAAAGCAAAAAGCAAACAGGCACCATTTCACAATGACAGGCCATTTTTTTTGTTCGTCATCTTTTAAAACCAATTGTTTTGAAACCAACACTGTAGTAAGCTCATTAAGCTGTTTTACCTTTTCTTCAAAATCGCCTTTTATGCCTGCACGGATATGTTCCATGTTGTCAAGTACATTATCCATCTCTCCCGGTATCATATCATTGATCACTTCTTTCAGCCTTTTTGCAATGGTGGGAGATTTACCGTTGGTAGATATAGCGATCTTTAAATTTCCTTTCTGCACAATACTGCCGAGATAGAAATCGCAAAGTGCGGGTGTATCGGCTACATTTACCAAAATATTATTTGTTGTAGCCAACTCTTTTACAGATTGATGTAATGCAGGATCATCTGTTGCAAGAATGATGAGATTTTTATCGATAATGTCCGTTGCTGCAAATTCTTTTTGAATAAGCTGGCAAGTAGAATATCCGGCTGCCAGTTGCTTTACTTCATCTTTTATTTGCGGTGCAATGATGGTAATATTTGCCGCAGGTGAATTACTGAGCAATGAACGTAATTTCTCCAGTCCCACATTGCCGGCGCCAACAAGCAATACCTGCAGTTGCTCCAGTTTTAAAAAAACAGGATACAACTGGTTTTGTTTTTCTGATACAGGTGGCCCAACAGGTATATCATCAATACTATTATCCATTAGTACAGTTTTATAAAGAAATATTTTCGATCCATTTTTTTGCATTGCGGGAAGCATAGGATATAATAATATCGGCGCCGCTTCGCTGCAATGCTGCCCATACTTCTACATGCGCTGCTTCACGGTTCAGCAACCCTTTTTCTGCCAATGCTTCTATTGCAGCATATTCGCCGCTTACATGATACGCTGCTACCGGCTTCAATGTCTGTTGTTTTACTTTTGCTATCACATCAGTATATAGGGCCGCTGGCTTTATCATTAAAATATCTGCACCTTCTTTTTCATCCCTCAATGCAGTAGCCAAAGCATCGTTTATATTGAACGGTGAAAGCTGGTATGTTTTCCGGTCCTTCAACCCATCAACAGAAGGAGAAGAATGACAGGCATCCCTGAACGGCCCATAAAATTGCGAGCTGAACTTAGCTGCGTAACTCATGATGCTCACTCCATCAAAACCAAAAGCATTGAGTGTATTTCTTATCGCTCCTATACGGCCGTCCATCATATCGCTTGGTGCGATACAATCCGCACCAGCCGCGGCCATCAGGCTTGCATATTTTGCCAATACTTTTACTGTACTGTTGTTCTGCAGCGCCGTATGATCATCATTCAGGATACCGCAATGACCGTGTGTGGTATAACTGCATAAGCAAACATCTGTTGCCAGCCAAACAGCATCGCCAAAAACATCTTTTATTTTTTTGGTAAGATCAACTGCAAAATCAAATACAAACCCGGCTTCTTTTTTTTGCGCCGGTACAGGAAACAATAAAAATTTGGTGATACCATTTTTGATATCCTGTTCTATGGTTTGCAATACAGAATCTTTTGTATCTACCGGCACACCAGGCAAGCTGTCAACAGTTCCGGGGCCGATCAAAGCTTCATCTACAAACAACGGCTGTATAAAATTTTTGTGTGATAGCCTTACAGCAGCAGCCAATTCTCTTATATGTACATCAGTTCTTAAACGGCGCTGTGTAGCCGGGTATAAGATGTTTTCCATTGTTCAAATGCTTTAATTGTTGGAAAGATGAGCGGATCTATGCCCTGCTGTTTTAACAACGCCGCAGTTTCGCCTCCTGCGCAGGCATGTATTGCTGCTGCTTTGCTGTAATGGCCATAATATTGATACTGCGAAAAACTGCTCCAGAAAATATGGTCAGCCGAGCTTATTGCAGCAATTACTTCGGTATTATTTTGGGCAACCAGTTCATAATTACTGATGGCATGATAGCCTTTTTGCTGCCATCGCATTGCTGCTTCATTATGCGTAAGTATGCAGATATCATTTGCCGTAATATTTATCAGCGGCATTTGTAAAGAAGGCAACAGCCATTCAAAACCTAAACCATCTGCACAGCCCTGTACCAAATATCCCTGTTTAGCCAGCTCAAACCAGGTGCGTGTTCCTGATGCCCAGATAGTTTTAGCAGAAAGAATATTTTTTAGCTCATTGGTTATTGATTTATAGTTAGCAATAAAGACAACAGGTTGTTCTATTGCAACAATTTTATTGCTCCATTCATACCTGAAGAAATCCTTCATATACCTTGTTGAAGAAAACCAGTTATGTTCATCACGATTTGCTATGGGTAAATTGCTCCATTGGGCAAATGGTTTCCCTTCTTCATCATGCCCTGCTGCATATAGATAACTATCATGTGCTGTTTTTAAAGTAACTACACCAAACCGTTGCAGGCAGCCGGTTCCATGGATATATCCTTCCTGCTTTTCTTTGTATGTCTCATCCAACAACGCAGCATCATTTATCAGTTGCAACAATGCAACAGCTTCTTTATTGTCGGGATGTGCTTCTGCAACTATCGCCCCCTGGCAAGGTGCAGGCACACACTCTATTAACGGAAGAAACATTAATTGTTTATCCTGTAAAAGATCCTTTATCAAAGGAGCATCCTCCGTACTTCGCAATAACCGGTTGAGTCCTGCTGTTGCTAAAATGGTAATATCAAAATCACCTTTATCCAATTGCTGTAAACGGCTCTCTACATTTCCACGTATCGGCTTTGTTGCAATGTCGATCTCAGCTGCCAATTGCGGCAATGCTTTTTTCAAAAATCCAACAGCCATTTCTTCCCTTCGTGGCGAACTGGTGCCAACATAAATGGTTGCGCCGGTTTTTATCTTTTCAATTACACTCCTGTTGATTATGGCTATATCTCTTACATCTTCCCTATCCACCACAGCAAATGCATCATGACTGAAAAAATGCGCTGCACTCATATCTTTCAAAGAATGTACAGCTATATCCGCTTCATTATTTTGTAATGCAGCAAAGATCTCTTCTGTAAAAAAGTCAGTACCGTCAAGTGATGACAGCGGAACAGTAAGCTCCCTGTCGCCACGACTGCTGCGGCCAATGATGACAACATTTTTTGCAGGCAATACTGATTCAATTTTTCGCTTTACGATATCAGCCTGCAATAGACTGAGCCTGCTTTGCCTGCATATGATGCGTACCGTATTCATCCATTACCTGTTTTAAACTTTTTACCAAATGATTGACCTGTTCCCTTGTATGTTTGGTTGTAATAATGATCCGCAAACATTCTTCGCCAACAGGCACAGTAGGGTAATTTACAGGCTGCACATATATGCCGTGTATATCCAGCAGTTCATCTGCAATGACCCTGCATTTCTTTGCATCAGCAATAACTACAGGTGTGATATGAGAATCATTATTAGTGAATTCAATATTTTCTTTACTCAGCAACCGCCGAAGATAGCTGACCTGGCCATGCATGATGATGCGGTATTGCTGCTGATGCTGAATTATGAAAATGCTTTTTTCAGCAGCTGCACAAACAGCTGGCGGCAACGAAGTGGTGAAAATAAAACCACTGCCATAACTCCGGATAAAATCGATGATCACCTGCGAAGCCGTAATATAGCCGCCTATTACACCAACAGCTTTTGCCAGCGTGCCGTTGATGATGTCGACATCCTGTAATAATTTTTCCTGCTCACAAATACCTGCCCCTGTTTTACCATACAGGCCCACCGCATGCACTTCATCGATATAAGTAAGTGCATTATATTTTTTTGCAAGGGTTATTATTTCTTTGACCGGTGCAATGCTGCCGTTCATGCTGTACACCGATTCAAACACGATCATTTTAGGATGATCCAGTGGAATTGATGCCAGTATTGCTTCAAGGTGAGTTATATCATTATGCCGGAAAATTATTTTAGTATTTGCTGCAGAACGCATGCCTTCTATAAGTGAGGCATGGTTACGCTCATCTGAAATGAATACTAGGTCTTTTATGTGCCTGCCAATAGTTTGCAGTGCAGTTAAATTAGCAAGATAAGCCCCTCCAAAAAGCAAAGCGCTTTCTTTACCATGCCATGCTGCAATGGTTTGTTCCAATGATTGATGATGATTGGTGGTGCCTGATATGTTCCTGGTCCCTCCGCTTCCGGTGCCGCTTTGGTGCAATACGAATGATAGTTTGCTGATGACATCTTCATGTACACTCATCCCCAAATAATCATTGCTGCAAAAATTGATCGCCTTTTTTAATTGTCCTTGTTTTTCAAAATAGAAACAGGGAAAATGTTTGGCACTTTTATTTACATTCAAAAAATAACGGTAGTTATTATTTTGCTGCAACTGTGCAATACGCTCTTTAAATATGCTGGTATAATTGTTCATCTTTTATTCCCCCTTTATCCATTTGCGGTTCGAAAAATCGCCAAATGTTTCACCGGTATTTTTTTCTTTTGTGTAGATAGAAAAAAGTTCATCAAGCTGGCTTAGTATTTCTTTTTCATCTAAATTTTCTTTGAATTTGGTATTCAGTCTTTGGCCTACCCTGTCTCCGCCAATGTGTAAATTATATTGGCCGTAAGCCGTTCCTACCAAACCTATCTCAGCTGCATAAGGTCTTGCACAGCCATTAGGGCAGCCTGTCATCCGCAATGTGATCTCGTCCTGCTGCAACTCATATTTTTTCAGCACAGGCTCTATCTTCGAGATCAATGATGGTAAATACCGCTGTGCTTCTGCCAGGGCCAGCGGGCAGGTATTGAATGCAACGCAGGCCATAGCATTCTTTCGCAATGCACCGGCGGCAGATGTATGTTCAATAACACCGAAACGATTTAAAATAGTTTCGATCAATATTTTATTTTCTTCGGCAATATCACTTACTATAACATTCTGGTTGCCGGTAAACCTGAAATTTGCTTTACCCGTTTGCGCTACTTCCAGCAATGCTGTTTTTAAAGCAACTCTTTCATCATCCAGTACCCTGCCGTTCTCCACAAAAATGGTGTAGTGCCATTTGCCCTGGTGATCCTGTTCCCATCCATAGTGATCTTTTCTTTCAGTGAAAAGATATTCTTTAGCCGGTGCCAATGTAAAGCCGCAACGCTTTTCCAGTTCTTCCTTAAATGCAGCTATGCCTAACCTGTCTATGGTATATTTTAGCCGGGATAATTTTCTATCACTGCGGTTACCATGATCCCGCTGTATAGTTATGATCTCATAAACTGCTTTCAACACTTTCTCTTCGCTATCTATAAAACCCAGCATTGTGCCCAGTCTTGGATAAGTGGCAGCATTACCATGTGTGGCGCCAAGCCCACCGCCTGCTGCTATATTAAAACCCTTTAGTTCATTATTTTCAATGATGGCAACCAGCCCGATATCATTGGTAAAGATGTCCACATCATTATTAGGCGGAATAGCAATAGCGATCTTGAATTTCCTTGGCAGGTAGCGATCCTGGTATAACGGATCTTCTTCCTGCTTTTTATCTGCCAATGGCATTTCATCCAGCCATATTTCATAATAAGCATTTGTTTTTGGCAATGCCAATTCACTGATCTTTGCGGCATATTGAAATACCTGCGCATGAATGGCCGATTGTTTTGGATTGGCGCTGCACAATACATTCCTGTTCACATCTCCGCAGGCTGCAATAGAATCCAACGCAAGCGTATCGAATGAATGGATAGTGGGTTTTATATGCGATTTTAAAACGCCATGCAATTGTATGGTTTGTCTTGTAGTGATCTTGATAGTACCGGTAGAATGTTCGCCTGCAACATGATGAATACCTATCCATTGCTGCGGCGTTATAAAGCCCCCCGGTATGCGAAGGCGTATCATATAAGAATACAGCCATTCCAGTTTTTTATTGCTGCGTTCTTCTCTCCTGTCCCTGTCATCCTGCTGGTACATGCCATGAAATTTGATCAATGTCTGATCCTGCTCACGCAATGCACCGGTTAGCCGATCGGTAAGGCTTTCAGCTAATGTTCCTCTCAAGCCGTCGCTGGCTTGTTTTATTTTTTCTACTGCCGATAAATTGTCTTTATTGTTCATGATGTTCTTCGTTATAATTATGCCCTACCTCTTAGTACACATCTTTCTGATAGCGCCCCTCCTTCTTCAATGTTTCCAGGTACCGTGCTGCTTCATCGCTAGTCTTTTTCCCAAATTCTTCTATCACCAGCAAACATGCTTTCTCTACTTCCACACTCATCGGCGTTTTGTGTCCGCTGATATACAGGTATGCACCTGATTCAAGCCATTCAAAAAATTCTTTTCCCTGTTCCAGTATGCGGTGCTGTACATACGATTCCTGCTGCTGCTCTTTTTCAAAAGCAAGGCTTATTTTATGCAATGCATTGGTTTGATAATATTGCTGCACTTCTGACTGGTATAAAAAGTCTGTAGTAAAATTTTCTTCGCCGAAGAACAGCCAGTTCCTGCCTGTGGCACTTATTGCATCACGCTCTGCAATAAAAGAACGGAAAGGCGCAATGCCCGTACCGGGGCCGATCATAATAATATCTTTTTCCACCGGTGGCAGTTTGAATGCTTTATTTGGGTGGATATAAAAATCAATAACGCTTCCTTCAGGCAGGTCGCCGATAAAATCACTGCATAATCCATAGCGCTGCTCATCTTCTACTATAAATGTTGTTTTTGATATGGTAAGATGTATATCATCATGTACCAGCGGCGATGATGCAATAGAATATAATCTCGGCGCTATTGATGTTAATATGCCGATCACTTCTGCAAACTGTGCCGCATCTTTTACCGGGTAAATATGTAACAGATCGATAAGATCCATCCGTACAGCTGGTATATCATGCCCCGTAATTGTTGCATATTTTTTTATGGTAGAGGAAAGTAAATAACAGATATTGAGGTGCCTCGTCAATAATTCAGCAACACTTGCTTTTATTTTAACAGTAGCAATTTCCAGTTGGCTGTCAATACCTGTAATGGCTATTATTTTTTCTACAATAGTTTTTTTATTTACTGGTGTAATGGCTAATGAATCACCGGGCTCATAAGTTACTTTCTCATCAACAGCAATCTCCAGGTGAAAAGTCTGCTTGCCTGATCCAGTATCATTCAGGTTGATATTGGTTACTATTTGACCCTTATAATATTTTTTCCCTGGCTTTATTGTTGGTGCTGGTGTTGTTGCAACAACCGGTGCATCATGTTGTGCCTGCACAGCAGTTATAACTTTATCGAACCATTGTGCTGCATCTGAATCAAAATCCAGGTCGCATTTTTGTAATGCAACAATACGCTGTGCACCCAATGCATTCAACCTGCTATCAATATCCTCTCCTGTTTTGCAAAACAATGGATAAGCTGTATCTCCCAAAGCCAACACACTGTATCTCAGTTTTGGTAAAGCAATATTGCTTTGATGGATATGGTCGAAAAATTTTTGTGCCGATGCAGGCGGTTCCCCTTCACCATGTGTACTTACTATCACAAAAAAATATTCTTCCTTCTCAAGATTGGAAAGGCGGTATTGCTCAAGGCTGGCGAGGTTTACAACAATTCCTTTTTTCTTTGCTGCCACAGCAAGATCCGTAGCCAGTTTTTTTGAATTGCCGGTTTCTGTTCCAAATACCAGGCTTATTTTTTTTACGGCTGTTGCTTTTTCTGTTGTATTGGATACAGCAACAGGAGTATGTGACACAAGCCCCGACAAATATCCATTCGCCCAAATGATTTCTTCTTTGGTAAATGTTTGTGTAAGCTCAATTAAATGCTTCAGTTTGGCTTCAGCTAACATGTGCTATCTCTTTATGGTTAAGCTTGCTGGTGTTTTGTGTAACCAGGGGTTCAAAATAAAAATCAGTGCAATAGTTATTGTTCAGCCACGTAAACTGTTCGTGCAAGCCTACTACCTTACCAATGATCAATAAAGATGGCGAACGGAATTTTTTATTTTGCAGCAAATCTTCGGCATTATACAGATCAGCAACAGTTACCTGTTGAAACGGCGTAGTAGCCTGTTCTATAACAGCCAGGCGCTTATCTGCCGCAATATTATTTTTAGTAAGCTGCTCTACTATATCCTTCAGGTTAGCTAATGACATGTAAAAGACCAGTGTGTCATCGGTATTCGCTAATTCTTTCCACACCGTGTCATTAATAGAACCGGGCGCATGATATGTCAATATCCTTACCGAAGTTGCATAACCTCTTGCCGTTAACGGTATGCCTGCATAAGCTGATGCGCCTGAGGCTGCTGTTATTCCGGGAATGATCTCGTAAGGGATATTATGCTCAGTGAGGGCTTTTAATTCATCCAGCACATGGGAAAAAAAAGCAACGTCCCCGCCTTTCAGGCGCACTACCAGTTTTCCCTGCAGGGCATGCTGTACTATCAGTTCATTAATACTTTCCTGTGCCGCAGAATTTTCACTTCCTCCCTGCTTGCCTACGTATATGATCTCAGTATCAGGCTTAACATAGGTTATTAAAATATCCTCACTTACCAGCCGGTCAGTAATTACTACTGCTGCTTTTCGTAAATATCGTACAGCCTTAATGGTTATCATCTCAGGGTCACCTGTTCCGGCTCCGGCAAGTATTACTTTGCCTGTTGGTTGTTGTTTCATGGCTAAATAAGTTTATTGGAATAATCCTTCTATAGATAAATATCTTTCACCCGTATCATAATTAAACGTAAGTACTTTTGAGCCTTTCGGTAATGACGGCAGTTTTTTAGCTACCGCAGCTAATGCAGCACCGGTCGATATCCCAACCAATATCCCTTCTTCCTTTGCCAGCCTTCGGGTAAAATCATACGCTTCATCTTTGCCCACCTGTACGATCTCATCGAGTAAAGAAGTTTTTAAAATAGAAGGAACAAAACCAGCTCCAAGCCCCTGTAACGGATGCGGAGAAGGTGCGCCACCGCTGAGCACAGGTGATAATTCCGGTTCAACAGCAATGACTTTTAATGCAGGAAATTTTTCTTTCAACACTTCTGCCAGCCCGGTAATATGCCCGCCGGTACCTACTCCTGTGATAAGGTAATCTAAGCCACCGGGAAAATCATTGATTACTTCGAGTGCTGTAGTACGGCGATGAACGGCAACATTAGCAGCATTATCAAATTGCTGCGGCACCCATGAATTGGGGATACTTGCCGCCAGTTCATTTGCTTTTTCAATAGCCCCTTTCATACCTTTTTCTCTTGGTGTCAATTCAAATTCGGCACCGTATAAATTCATCAGCCTTCTTCTTTCAATACTCATCGATTCGGGCATAACCAAAATAAGTTTATACCCTTTTACCGCTGCTACCAGCGCCAGGCCAATACCGGTGTTGCCGGATGTTGGCTCAATTATAACACTGTCTTTTTTCAAAAGACCTTTTTGTTCTGCATCTTCGATCATAGACAATGCGATACGATCTTTGATACTTGCCCCGGGATTGGTCCTTTCCAGCTTTAGCCATACTTCATGATCATTGCCAAATAATTTGTTGATACGCACATGTGGTGTATTGCCGATGGTGTCGAGAATTGTATTTGCTTTCATTTTACTGTATTTAAATGTTAGATGATAAAATTGAGTGGTTCAGGAAACGGGTCCTTATCTTTTACTTTAAGTTCACTTTTATGATATACTACCGAGTTGGATGGTATGCTGTTGGTAAGCCAAACATTACCGCCAACAATGCTGCCCTGCCCTACTGTAGTGGTTCCTCCCAGTATTGTGGCGCCAGAATAGATGATCACATGATCTTCAATGGTTGGATGGCGTTTGCTGTTGGCATTATTCTTCGCCACATTGAGTGCGCCCAGCGTAACGCCCTGGTATATCTTCACAAAATTTCCGATAACAGATGTTTCACCGATAACAATACCTGTTCCATGATCGATAGAAAATGATTCACCGATCTTTGCGGCAGGGTGAATGTCAATGCCGGTCTTGCTATGCGCATATTCGGTAAATAAGCGGGGCAGTATCGTTATTCCCTGCTCCCACATCTGGTGCGACAACCGGTAAATAGCCGTTGCAAAAAAACCGGGATAGGTTACTACTACTTCTTCAAAACTTTGCGCCGCAGGATCAAAGGCCAGGATAGCTGCTGCATCTTTGCGGAGCGCTTCATATATAAATGGCAACTGATCAAAGAAGACCGTATTATTATCTTCTACTTTTTTTTCATCGCCGTCCGATTCAAACAACAGCGCAGCAAAAGTATTTTTCAACTGGTCGTACTTTTCTTTTACCTGCCTTGTACTGGCCCGTTTTAACGGGTGGCACACAAAAAGAAAATGAAACAGGTCGTGAATGAAATGTTCCGCTTCCTGTTTATCAGGAAAAAAGTTTACTACTTTACTGTTGTTCTCCCTGATGGTCTGCAAAAAAAGTTCTTCGTTCATAAAAAAATTTTACTGGATTATTCCGCCGCCTGCGGTTACATTACTCGTTTCATCAATTAATATGACACTGCCGTTCGATCTTGAAACACTATACCGGTCGTATGCCAGTTCCTCTGCCAGCTTAAGTTCTACGCTTACAATATCATTTAACGATATTGCTGTTACAGCATATTCCTTTTCAAGTGTATTCACATTTAAGCGATAGCGTATGTCTTTAACTACAGCTTTTACAAGTTTGCTGTTGTGCTGCAATAAATACCTGTTCCCTTTTTGCAAGGTTTTTTTATCCATCCAGCATAGTAATACTTCAAGCTCATTATTTATTTCAGGATGATCATCTTCTTTTACAATTACATCGCCGCGACTGATATCAATATCATCTGCCAAATGAAGTATCACACTTTGCCCGGCATAAGCTTCAATAGATTCCCTGCCATTTGTTTCAATAGTGCTGATCGTACTTTTGGTACCCGCAGGCAATACCGTTATCTTATCTCCTTTTTTGTACAGGCCACTTCCCACTCTTCCTGCATAACCGCGATAATCAGGCAGGGCGGCTATTTGTGGGCGTATTACATATTGCACCTGGAAACGGGCATGATCAAGATCTGCCTTAGCGCTTATTTCTACTTCTTCCAAATATTCAAGTAACGGCTTACCCTGGTACCACGGTGTAGCCAACGACCGTTCGGTTATATTTTCTCCGTTCAATGCACTTACCGGTATATAGGTTACATTCTGTAACCCCAGCTGGTTGGCTATCTTACTGTATTCTATCACAATATCATTGAACACATTTTCGGAGTACCCGGTAAGATCGATCTTATTTACTGCAACTACAACATGCGGAATACGCAGCAATGAAGCGATGATGCTGTGGCGCCGCGTTTGCTCTACCACACCATGCCGGGCATCTATAAGAATGATGGCGAGGTCAACATTACTGGCACCGGTGATCATGTTCCTGGTATATTGCACATGGCCCGGCGCATCGGCCACAATGAATTTTCTTTTTGGCGTTGAAAAATAACGGTACGCCACATCAATGGTAATGCCTTGTTCCCGCTCTGCTCTCAATCCATCGGTGAGTAAAGCCAGGTCAACTGTTCCGTTGCCATTCTTACTTGCTTTTTCAATAGCTTCCAGCTGATCAGTGAGGATGTTCTTACTATCGTACAGCAAGCGGCCGATCAAGGTGCTTTTACCATCATCAACACTTCCCGCTGTTATAAATCTTAAAATATCCATTATCTTCTTTTATTGCTGTATAAATTAAAAATAGCCGTTCTTCTTCCTGTCTTCCATCGCGGCTTCGGTGGCTTTGTCATCTATTCTTGTTTCGCCCCGTTCGCTTATCCTGGTTGCAATGATCTCGTTCACTACTTCATCCAGTGTAGCGGCAGTGCTTTCTACAGCAGCAGTACAGGTCATATCGCCAACGGTGCGGTAACGTACTTTACGCTGTTCTATCACGTCGTTATCATCCAGTTGTATATAAGGCGACAGGGCTATCCACTGGCCCTCGTATTGTATCACTTCTCTTTCATGCGAAAAATAAATAGAAGGCAGGTCTATCTTTTCTTTGCGTATATAATTCCATACATCCAGTTCTGTCCAGTTGCTGATAGGAAACACCCGTACATTTTCTCCTTTATGGATACGACCGTTAAAGATGTTCCATAATTCAGGGCGTTGAAGTTTGGGTTCCCATTGGCCAAATTCATTGCGTACAGAAAATATCCTTTCTTTCGCCCTTGCTTTTTCTTCATCACGTCTTGCACCGCCAATGCAGGCATCAAATTGAAATTCTTCTATAGCATCCAGCAAAGTATAGGTCTGCAGCCAGTTTCGGCTGGCAAATTTTCCTTTAGGAGCTGCAAGATTTTTTTTGATGATCGTATCTTCTACTTTCCGTACGATCAGTTTTTCGCCAAGCTCTGCTGCCAGGCTATCCCTGTAGGCAAGCGCTTCGGGAAAATTATGGCCCGTGTCAATATGCAGTAACGGAAAAGGAAACCTGCCGGGACGAAAAGCCTTCAATGCCAGTTGCACCAGCGTGATGGAATCCTTGCCGCCTGAAAATAACAATACCGGCCTTTCGAATTGTCCCGCTACTTCACGCAGTATATATATCGCTTCCGATTCCAGTTGTTCTAAATAATCCAATTGATAATTACTCATCGTTTATATTTCCTTCTATTTGTGATTGTATTAATGTACATGTAGCCCGCATTCTTTCTTTTCATTATCCTCCCACCACCATCTTCCGGCACGAAAATCCTCACCGGGCTGTATGGCTCTTGTACAAGGTGCACAGCCGATACTTTCAAAACCTTTATCGTGCAGTGGATTATATGGCACCTGGTTAATGCGGATATAATCTTTTACTTCGGCTGTTGTCCAGTTCAGCAAAGGGTTATATTTTATTACCTGGTTCGCTTCATCCCATTCAAAAACCGTAAGCGTTTCCCTTGCCGGTGAATGTTCTGCCCGCAGGCCTGTTATCCAGATGGCTTTATCTTCCAATGCTTTTTTTAATGGCACTACTTTACGTATGTAACAGCATTTCTTTCTAAGCTCCACAGATGTATAGAAAGCATTGGGGCCATTATCTGAAACATATACCTGCAGTTGTTTTTTATCAGGGTAAAATGCTTTGATCCTCGCCTGGTATTTTTCAAGCGTTCTGCTCCAGGTGCTGTAGGTTTCGGGGTATAAGCGGCCGGTATCTAAAGTAAACAGAGAAATTCCTTTCGTGCTTTTGTTAATAAGATCAGTGATTACCTGGTCTTCATTACTAAAGCTGGTAGAAAAAGTGACCTTACCCGGAAATAATACAGGAAGTTGTTGTAGTATATCAGGAATGGATAAACTACTACTATTGTTTTGCAGGTGCGCTAAGCTGTCTTTCAGTGCTAACGACATACTGAATAATTATTAAAATAAAAAAGGAGGAGAAAAAAGTGTGGCGGGATGCTGATCAGATACAACAACACATGCAATGGCAACAACAACGTACGGCCCTGGTAGCCGGGATAGTTGCTTTCGTAAAGCAGAAAAGAATCGTTGCCTTTTTCATGATCAGAAATTTATAATGTGACCGGTTTTACATCACTTATCAACAGGTCATAAAAAAAGCACCCTGGTAGCCAGCGTGCTTGAATATTGTAACAGGTTGCTGTTTATAAACATTGCGTCTGACTTATCTATCCCGCTACAGGCGGGATGGATGTAGCACCATTTTCCAAATGAACGGAACGGTTGCCAAGGTTTCATCGGGCCATATCCCTCTACCTTTCTTGATAAGTAATTGTAAGAACTGGCAACAAAGATAGGAGTTTATTTTTAATACCCTACTATTTTAATGGATTAATAAAAAATATTTTATTTCGTCAAATTGCTCTTCTTTTTCTGCCCTGTTTTTATAAACTGTTTAATTTTTACAGGCACTGCTGCTTTTTTATTTTCCGGGATTACAATTAATTTTATTGCATCTATAAATATATCTTTTAAAAAAAGATAAAAGGTATACCAGATATTTCTTACACTGATATAGTTGGTTAAAATACCCTGAAACCCAGTACCAGTAAGCCTATATAAAAAATTGCGAATAAAGTTTGGGTTGAAAACATTCTCAACGTACTTTTGCGCCGGAGAGATGGCAGAGCGGTCGAATGCGGCGGTCTTGAAAACCGTTGACTGTCACAGGTCCGGGGGTTCGAATCCCTCTCTCTCCGCCAATAGATTTTAAAAATCATTAAATCCCTGCACAATTTCTGATTTGCAGGGATTTTTTATTTTAAGCACTCAAGTATCCATCATAACCAGGTTTTAGAAAATATAGTTTTCGGGTATAGGTATTCAGAAGGTAAGTTCACTTTTTGTGAACTTACAGAAAAAATTGTAGCTTTGGCATGAAAGTTCATTTGATAAGAAAAGAGACCGTAGAAGCATTTGTACAACGAAACGCTAAAAGCAGACCAGCATTTAATGAATGGCTTGCAAAATTGAAATATGCAAATTGGGAAGTACCGGCAGATATGCAGGCTACTTTTCCCAGTACGGATTTGTTTGGTAAAGGTTCAAGCAGAGCTGTTTTTGATATTGGCGGGAATAAGTACAGGATGATCGGGAAATATGTTTTTGGTGACAAACAGGCGCATCTCTTTATTTGTTGGATTGGTACTCATGCCGAATATGATAAGCTCTGTAATACAGGAGAGCAATATAGAATAAGCAATTATTAAATATTGAAACATGGAAACACTCAAATACAAAGTAATTACCAGTAAAAGCCAGTATAAAGCGTACTGTAGTGTATTGGAACAACTTGTATTTTCCGGTGCTAAAGACAGGAATACTAAAGATGAAATAGCCTTACTTACACTACTTGTTGAAAAATGGGATGCTGAGCATATTTCATCTACAGAATTAGATCCAGTACAATTAATTCATTCTTTTATTAAAGAGCATAGCTTAAAAGCTAAGGACCTGGTGGAAATACTTGGAATAAGCAAGGGCTATGTTTCCGATATTTTGAACTATAAGAAAGGACTTTCTAAAGAAGTGATCCGAAAACTGGCTGATTATTTCAAGGTTTCACAAGAAGCATTTAACCGCCCTTATAAATTAGTTGTTCCCGAAAACTCTCATTTACGCAATGCAAGTGTAATGAATACCAAGAAAGAATTTGCAGTTACATAATTTCAATTTTAAATTCCTGCCAAAAAATCATTCACAGCCACTTTCAGCGTCATGTTGATTTGATTTAAGATTTAGGGAAAATAAAAAAGGGGCAATGCCCCTTTCTCACGTATTAGATGCTAAAAATACGAAATTTTTACCTCACGTATGACATGCCGATAAAACTAACCTGCTGCTATTCCCTACTTCCTGCTTTCTCTTTCTTCTATTTCTATCTAGAAAAAATTCTAGACAGATGGATAGTAAAAATACTATAGCTTGTACCCATTTTCGTTAGTAGTAGAAAAAAATAGCGTTTATTCTAGTTTTTTTCAATGATTTTCTAGGGATTTTGATGCGTAAAATTACGCTCTTTGTGCCAGAGGACATGTCAAAAGTTGTTATAACATTTTTTCGCTTTTCGATGTATTCTTCAACAATTTATCCAACTATTCCATCCAAAGCCTTTAACCTGTGCTGTTGCACAAGGCTGCTTAATTTAAGCTGTTGATCTTACCCAAATATCACACCTCATCCTTTGTTGATTGGCCGATTTTTAATTAGTAAAAGATAAAATATGCCTCAATAATACAAATAATGGTTTTGCTGTATTAAACACGACAGCTGTTTTTACCCAAAAATCCAACAAAGCGTGTTTATAACAATTAAAAATTACAATTATGAAAAAAGTACACTTTACAAAAACACAATTATACACCAGCTCGTGTGTAATAGTTATAACCTTATTGTCGGGTTTTGGTAATACAGCAAAAGCACAGCAAAAGGTTAATGATGGATCGGTTGCTTCAACAGCTATTAACGTAAATGCCATTGCAGAATACCAAACCAATAAACGCGGTTTGTTATTACCCCGTATAGCCCTGTCTGCTACTAATCTTGCTGCGCCGCTTACAGCACATGTAGAAGGCATGACCGTATATAATACTGCTTATGCAGGCACATCGCCAAATGACGTAACGCCAGGCTGGTATTACAATGACGGTACCAAATGGGTAAGATTGCAAACCAGTAACCTGACAACTAATGTATTTACCAGTGGCCCACCTACAGGTACCGGAACCTCCAATACTATTTATACCGATACACTTACCGGTTCGCCTACACAAGGGCAGCAATATATCTGGAATGGCAGTACATATGTAAGCTACACAGCACCGGCAAGCACAGAGTGGACCTATCCCCTATCTTCAACAGATGCAGGAAGCGACAAAACATCAAGAATCAACAGGAACCATGAAGTTGGCGTTACACTTGCTTCTACGTCAACTCCATTTGGGCAATTCAGAATGATCCCTCCCGCTCCCGGCGCATCAAGTATAGGCTCTTTTTTGCGGAATGATGGTGGTGCTACTTACCTGTTGCTTACCAATCCGGGGGATTATTGGGGATATTACAATTCATACCGTCCTTTACGCATTGAAAACAATAGCGGTGACGTTAGATTTTGTTTTACCGAATCAAGCCCGGGTGTACCATTACTAAAAGGAGTAAATATTATACATGCTACCGGTAATGTAGGTATAGGCGTTACTAATCCTACACAAAAACTGGAAGTGGATGGCTCTATTGTTAGTGCGGTTGGAAATATAAGCGTTCAGGGGGGCCTTGGTTTGAACAGGGATGCTTCTACCGGTGCTATTTTTGATGCGACTTCAAAAGCCTACCAGTTTACCCGCAATGCGGGAGCAGCTGGTTTATCATTACAACGCTACAGCGGCGCAGGAGCTTCAGAAAATAGCTTTGAAATGTTCTGGGGAGATAACGGTTATGTAGGTATCAATACCGGCGCCCCTACCGAAAGGTTATCAGTAAACGGCAATGCTAATAATTTAAGCGGCGTCTGGGGTGTTTTTTCTGATGCCCGTATCAAAACTGTAGATGCTGAATTTAGTGATGGCCTTTCCGTGATAAAAAATATCCGCCCGGTACGCTTTCATTATAATGCCAATGCGCCTTATGGCGATGGTTTGGGTCAAGAACAAATCGGTGTAGTAGCTCAGGAACTGGAGCAGGTGGCCCCTTACATGGTTTCCAAAATTGATTATAAAAACATTAAAGATCTGCGTGAGGTTAGCAACCAAGCTTATACCTTCCTTCTTATCAATGCGGTAAAAGAACTGAGCCAGCAGGTAGAAGCATTGAAAACAGAAGTAGATGTTTTAAAAGCATCGCATAAATAGGCTCTGTGCTTTTGATACACCGATAAGCAAGATCAATTATTCATGTTTTATTATAACCATATTATAAGTTAGTACAGATACAACAGAAGAAAAAAAGAAGCGGCAGGCAGGTTTTTAAACGGAGCAGTTAAGTGTTGGTGGTAGGTAGCTCTTACTTACCACTAATGCTTAAAATTCAACGATCAGATACAAATTACTTTTCACAACAGTTACCTGTGCTTCTTATGATGGCTGGTTAATAAACACAAAAATTTTACAAATGAAAAAGTCAACTATACATAGATATCTGCTGGCCCTAGTGTTGGTATTTGGTCTTGCCTTTCGCGGCAATGCCCAAAGCGCCACCACTATAACCGGCGTACAGGATTATGGTGGGCAAACAGAATATGCCCAATACCTGTATATCGGGCCCGGCGCAGTAGTTACGCTCAGCGATGACTGGATTATCAGCAGCCAGTATATCTTTATTGATCCTACGGCGCAGATATTGGGCCCGGGCAGGATGATCATTGATAACCCCGCCAGTTTTGGCAGCAGTGCCGAATCGGCAAGCTGGGCAGGTCAGCCTACTACTATTGATGGCGGCAATGCTATAATAATGGCACCGGTGCTGGTTCGCAACCCAAGTAATGTAGTACTGGGTACTGTACCGATAGCGGCAAGCGGCGGCGATATTACTACTGCCAATACCGATCACACCTTGTACATCGGTAACACTATCGATTTTGCCACTACTAACGGCGACGGCTCGGCCATTACCGGCAATGATGTGGTATTGGGCAATAATGATCTTAAAATTGCCACTACAGCTACTATCACCAATTATGGTGTAAACCGCTTTGTGGTTACCGATGGTACGGGTCATCTTTATAAAGAGCCTTACACGGGCAGCTTTGTATATCCTGTTGGTATTACCGATGGTGATTATACACCGGCAACAATAACCAATGTTTCTTCTAATGGTATGCATGTTTCGGTACAGAATTATACCACCAGCGCTTCCAATGAAGTGACAGGTGTAAGTGGAAACGGCATGCAGCGTACCTGGAACATTTATGCAGACAATGCTGCCGGTAACAGTACCATTGCATTACAGCACAACAGCAGCACCAACCAAAGCGGCTTTTTGGATGCCAGTCACTTTATTACACGTTGGGGAAGTGTAACACCTAACCCTACAGGTGATAATCCTGCACTGGCAGGTACCGCATGGCAGAGCAATACATTGGGTGCAGGTGCCGTTGGCTCCGTTGCAGGTTCTTCTGTACGCAGCCGTGCCTATACCGATTTTGCTACCAGCGCCGCTTCTGCTACAGCTTACTACAGCAAGAGCAGCGATCCGCACTGGACATTACCGATCAAGCTGACCACCTTTGCAGGTAAAGCAATCAACTGTACCATAGCATTGAACTGGAAATCGGCTGAAGAAAGCAATGCGTCTTTCTTTGAATTGCAGAGAAGCGTAAACGGTACCAGCTTTACCAAAGTGGCGGTTATTGCTCCTAAAGGCAGTTACAGTACTTATAATTATACTGATGCTGCTGCACCAGGCGGTACTGTACAATATCGTTTGCGCATGGTGGATAAAGATGGCGCTGAAGAATACAGTACCATCATATCGCTGAGCAATAATTGCAGCGGACCGGTAGTGATCACTGCATATCCTAACCCGGTTAAAGATATCGTAACCGTTAGCGGTGTTAAAAAACAAAGCCTGGTAAAACTGATCAACCCATTAGGACAGGTACTCACCAATATTGCAGTTGTTAACAATACGGTACAGGTGAATATGGTGAAGTTCCCTAAAGGAACGTATGTATTGCAGATAATAGAAGATAATACAATAACCAGCAATATCCGATTGGTAAAAGAATAAAGCTTTATTCGAATACCTATTATCAACCAGCCGGGAAGGGAGTAGAGGCCTGACCCGGCTTTTTTGTGTGCCCCTCCGCCCCTAAAGGGGAACTAAGGAGAAGATGCCCCTCCGCCCCTAAAGGGGAACCAAGTAGAAGATTAAATTTGTTGGGTGTTGGTGGTTTAAAAAAATTATCTAACTATTTTCTTTTGCCGGTAAGGTATTAAGACGTTTTATCAACTTATTGGCAAATTTTATTCTGCGTAATCAGCGCCATCTGCGGGCAATATTATGTGGATATCTATTTTTTTATCTCTTACAATATTTGATATTTCATCCCGTTAGAACCTGCAAGCTTTTAGACCGTACCTTATCTTGCCCACACGTATATACGCTTGCATATCGTATTGCCTTAAGCGCTTTTTTAGTTCGTTTTCAATCATTTACATTAAAACCCTCTTAAACCTATGATCAAAAAACTACTAGTTTTATTGTCGTGTATTTTCTTCACGTTTGCTTTATCAGCTCAAACTATTGTTACCCCTACTGTTATTAATGCCAGCGGCGGCTCTACCAGTGCTGCGTATTACCAGTATGAGTGGAACGTTGGCGAGTCGGCTTCTATTGAAACACTTTCCTCCCCTTCGCTGATCGTTACTACCGGCTTATTGCAGGCGGGCACTACTGATCCTGCTGTGGTAAATACTTCCAGCCTTTGGGGAAGCGAGGAGATCAAGATTTTACCTAACCCCGTTGTAACACAACTGGAAGTGGATTTCTTCAGCAAACAAAGCGGAAAGATAGCCATGCTGCTGCTGGATGAATCGGGCAGGCTGATCGGTAAACGGGAATTTGATTATTATGGTAACGGGCATATCGAGAAATGGGATATGTCGGGCATCATAAACGGTCATTACTTTTTATCTGTCATCTTAGTACCATCGCAAGGCTCGGTTGGTAAAAAAGGCGGCTTCAAAATTCAAAAACTCAGATAATCCTTTTCCTTATAAAAATTAAACTAAAATGAAAAAACTTTTATTATTGTTTTTTACGGTACTGCTTGTGTATACGATCAAAGCGCAGGCGCCGCAATTAATAAACTTCCAGGGGGTAGCCCGTAATTCGGTGGGCAGTGTTATTGCCAACAAGAACATTACGGTGCGGCTTACCATACACGATGGTTCTTCTACCGGTACACCGGTATATACAGAAACCAGGTCGCTTACTACCAATGCGTTCGGATTATTTACCATTGTTATAGGCAGCGCAGGCGCAAGTTCAGTAACCGGTTCTATCGGTACCGTTAACTGGGCAGCCAACAGTAAATTCTTACAGCTTGAGGTAGATCCTGCAGGCGGTTCGTCATTTACCAATGTAGGTACTACACAACTGGTGAGCTCACCTTATGCTTTATCGGCAGGAAGTGCACAACCAACAGGTGCAGCAGGTGGAGACCTTACCGGCAACTACCCTAACCCGGTTATAAGCAACAGTGCTGTTACCACATTGAAAATTGCAGATAATGCTATCACTACAGTAAAGGTTACTGATGCCAGCATCACCACACCAAAACTGGCTGATGCAGCGGTGACCGATGCGAAAGTTGCCAACGGAATTTCTTACAGTAAATTAAGCGGTGCGCCTACCAGCTTACCGCCAAGCGGCGCTGCGGGTGGCGACCTTACCGGTAACTATCCTAACCCTGTAGTGGCCGCAAGTGCTATTACAACAACCAAGATCGCTGATGCAAATGTTACTACTGCTAAAGTAGCTGACAATGCCATCACTACTAATAAAATTGCGGATGCGAATGTTATTACATCAAAGATTGCAGATAATGCAGTTACCACAGTAAAGATCGCCGATGCAAATGTTACCACACCTAAGATCGCAGACAATGCGATCACTACTGTGAAAATTACTGATGCGAATATTACAACAGCCAAGATAGCAGACAATGCTGTTGTTACCGCTAAAATTGCTGATGCAAATGTTACCACACCAAAGCTTGCAGACAATGCGGTTACTACAGTTAAAATAACAGATGCTAATGTAACTACGCCCAAGATAGCTGATGCAGCAGTAACGGATGCGAAAGTAGCTTACGGTATCTCTTACAGTAAATTAAGCGGCGCCCCTACCAGTTTACCGCCAAGCGGTACTGCGGGCGGCGACCTTACCGGAAACTATCCTAACCCTGTTGTAGCAACAGGCGCTATTACAACAGCTAAAATACAGGATGCGAATATTACCACCATTAAAGTTGCAGACAATGCAATTACTACGGTGAAAATTACTGATGCTAATGTTACTACGCCTAAGATCGCTGATGCAGCGGTGACTGATGCGAAAGTAGCCAATGGTATCTCCTACAGTAAATTAAGCGGCGCGCCTACCAGCTTACCGCCAAGTGGTACTGCGGGTGGAGACCTTACAGGAAATTATCCTAACCCTGTTGTAGCAGCAGATGCTATTACAACAACTAAAATAATGGATGCCAATGTTACTACGCCTAAGATCGCTGATGCAGCGGTAACCGATGCGAAAGTAGCCAATGGTATCTCTTACAGTAAATTAAGCGG
>JBEHZB010000018.1:0-64527 GCA_048497855.1 Bacteroidota bacterium
ACTGCTCGTAGTCAATCGAATTCTTGTTGAACCAATAATATTTATATACTGTCAATTCAGCGCTTTTTAATATACAGTCGGGGCTGCTTCCTATTAAGCTTAATACTTTAGCCTCGCCTGTTCCCAACTCAAGCACTTCATTTATAGTGAACTTTTTTATATTAACAGATACAAATTTCTCATTAGATTTTTTTGAGAAATAGCCGACTGTGAAATAATTACTCCAATAGCTATCGGACTGTGCCCCGTTGATCCTCAAATATTGTGAGTTTCCAACATTTGTAATAAATGTACTTCTGCAGTGTAAAGAAAAAATCTCACTTGAAGAATCGTTACAAGTATTATAATAATTGTTTAAAATTTCTTTACTTTTTTGCAACGGAATTTTCTTTGAAAATTTCAGGTCGCCTATAGCAAAAGTTCCTGAAATAGACATTGGATAAAATTTCTTTTTTTGTTGTAGTGGCGAATTGCCCGTCGATCCATGTAGTATCGATATGACTAAGTAATATAAAATACTTTTCATACTTTTTAGTAATGTGCTTTAAACTTAAGTTGTGTTTTTGTATTTGCATTTTTATCAATCTTCACTTTTACTTTAATAATTGAATGGCCTTCTCCAAAATAATTTACCATTTTATCATAAAACCGGTGAGACTCTTCTGGTCCGCCACATAAGCCAATGCATCCATCTGTGCTGCCTTCCAATACCGGATTATTGTATTTGGTCTGCTTATTAGTTATGTAATATTTTTTCGTTGAATGTATTAAGAGAGCTTCACGCCCCCCTACTCTATCAGGTATCATCCGCATTTTGAAAGAAAACTTATCATTTGTCTCATACAAAAATCTGGCTTCAACATTAGCAGGTGTAATAACAGGCTTGCCATACACATAACCATCTAATGGGCTATCAGGAATTAGGCCGTTTAATCCAGGGCCACTTACAGCTCTGTATGTATCAATCAGCTTCTCTGAAATAGTACCGTCGCCTTGTGTTGTTTTGGAGTATAACTCCAAATTACCTACTGCAAATTGGCGCACAACAATATGGGTTTTTATAATATTGCCTCTTTTATCAGATTCATCCATTTCATTTGTATAATCAGCTGCCGTTGCTCTAAAACTCAAGTAGCTTTCTTCAGAAATTATCTCTTCTTTCTTTCCCTCATAATTAAACTCTTTAACCCCTCCTTCCTTACCATGCCAATTATTTTTCTCAGCAGCTCCTGAAACAAGATTTCCATCTTTGGCCTCCATTATTGTTAATCCTGTACTGTTTTTAAAAATACTGCCACCTACAAGCCTTCTTTTTGTCATTTTTTAAGAATTTAGAGATTTTTCACCACTATGCTTTTGTATTTCTTCGGATGCTTTTATATACACACTATCCTCGGAACTTTGTATAGTATGCCCTTTTTTCGCAATTTCCGTACGCTCCTTTACTTCAGATTTGAAATCGCCCCTGATGGTTTCAATGGAATCCCCAACAACATTTATTAAATGATTCCCGCCCACATCTGTCTTCAGTATCATCCCTACTGCGAGCATTTTATTTTCCCCGGCGCTTTCCAATATATTTAATCCGGCAGATGCACTGATATTCATCCCTGCCGTAAATGAGATATTCTCTCCTGCATTAAGCATAATATTCTTCGGTGCATTCACACTAATATTTCCTGCCCCGTCCATATGCCAGGTATTGCCACTGGGGTCGGCAATGTAAATACTGCCCTTCCCCTCTGTATCATCAAACTGTATAACAGATCCGCTCCTTGTAATGATGGTCTTTTTATGATTGGTTTCTTCGCCTCCTCTTCCATTCTTTCCATGAAACATAGCGCTCTGCACAAAGGGCCTGTCGGGGTGGCCTTCGGTAAAGTTTACCATCACCTGGTCGCCTTCTTCGGGGATGAATACAAAGCCACGGTTGGTACCTACCGCATCGCTGCTGCCGGCATCGGGTGTGGCTACACGTATAAAGTCGGTCATATCCTGGCCCCGCTGCCAGTGAAACTGTACCTGCACCCGGCCTTCGCCATCGGCATTGCTGATAACGGAAGCTAATTGCGGGTACACCTGCGGAAGCTTATAATTTGCTTCGGGCAGGTAGCCGGTATCGGAAGGAATGGCGGTGAACTGGCCTTTGTAATTGCCCCTCATATCCACACTGTGTTTTACCGCAGTTACTATCAGCCGCGAAAAATATTTTACATCGCTGCTTTCCGGTTTGCGAAAGTTCATTTCTACCAGGCAGCCGGGGTATAAAAAAGGAACTGTAGTGGTACCTGTGAGGGTAAAGGATTCGGCGGCTACCGAGCCGTTGATACTATTTTGGGCCGCTTCTACATCATTATCTGTTACAGCTTTTAAGGGTGCTGTGCTTTGTGACGCTGTGGTAAATAATTTTTTGCCTGTATTGTAAGCATGCCGGCCCAGTTCATCAAGCCCGGGGGCAGGTATGGGCATGGCAGTAAGTTTTTTATCGGCGCTGCTGTTATAGCCATATTGGCTCCTGTTTACATGTTGGGCATGCATCTGCAACTGTACACTATCGGTATCTTTACCGTAAATAAGCCTGATGGGATCGGCTGTGGCAGGCTTGCCGAAGTGCAGCACCTGCCCATCGTAAAAAAACCATTGGCCATAGGATGCGGCTATGCGGCACAAATAGTTATAATTTGTTTCGTTGTACTGGCAACTGTAGCTAAGGTTGCCGGTATAGGAGGGTTGTATATTGATATCGTATTTTGTTTCGCCAAGGCCTTGTTTTATTACACTATCTGCTATAATATGCAGGCTAACAGGGTGTACACCGCCAAAGCTTTGTGTATGTGGCGCAGCATCAAGGAGTGCCGTGGGGCTTTGCCCTATAAGTACAATACTTCCCTTGTGCCCATGGCTGCCGGTAAAGCCTACCTGCATTATAACACCGATAAATTCCCTTTCGGGGCTTTCTTTTAAAGCGTTTTTATAACTGAAAGTGATGGATATACGCTTGCCCAAAAGATCACGGGCATCTTCAAGCGATTGATCCTGCCCCCTGCCCAGTATATCGTGCTGCAGCAACAGCTTAAAGCTGTGGTGCGATGATGCGCTTTGATCAAGCTCAAAGGATTCGTAATGATGCAGTACCCTGCCATCGATAATGATACGCAGGGCCGTAACATGAATAATACCGAATACATCAGTGGCCATCATGGCGGCATTGGTGCTGTTATCTGGCATGTACATAAAATGTAGTATTAGGATGAATGATTTTTTAATAACAGAAAGGCACTGTATAAAGTATACAGCACCTTTCTTATTGTAATTACATTTGTGGCCAGTTGCCTTTGTATTCAGAGTTACCATACTTAATGGTTTCTGCGCTGATCATAAAGCTGATGACCATGCTTTTATCATCGGTAGAATTGAAGTTTACTTCATGCTGTATCACATAGCCGTTTTCCCAGTTCATGGTAATCATCTTGCCTTCTTCGTGTGCTTTAGCATACTCTACTTCGCCTTTGGTGGGTTTGAATTTTCCGTTAAGCAGGCTTTCTAAAATGTCGCTCTTGTCTGTTGCTTCTACGGTAATGCGGATGAGTGCATTGGATGGGTCCGATGCCACACGGCCGCTATTATCGCTGGTACGGGATACACTATAATTAGCACTTAGTACTTTGTAATCCGACCCACCGTTGAATTTTAATTTTGCATTGTAAGACATAAAAATTTCTTTTTTTGATTAAATAATTTATTTACACCGCAATACTAACATCACATCTTACTGATCCAAAATTTTTTGCCATAAATCGCAGAATTTGTAGTACATGTACTATTATCTGTTTTTTATAATGTGATTTTGGTCTGGATAAAATTTAGGCTGATTGTTTTTTTAGCAGTATTGGACAATGTTTTGATGCTACCGGGCCATTTGTTAAAAGGGGCCTGGGGCATCAGCCTTCTGCATACATTGCAGGAATGCAAAAGCTATAAAAATAAACAGCATGTATTTTTTTATTTTATTAATAGCCATCTAAAAGAAAAAAGAAATACCGGGATAGCGCTAATAATGAGCCGCTATTCCGATATTTAGTTTGCCAACCTGTTACTCTTGTGAATATTCAGCATCCCACTGATTGCCGTCATCACCCTTATGGCCATCCAGTTTTATCACAAAACTCTTTGCAGGGAAATATGGTGTAAGGCGGATATCCAGCCACACCCTGTCCTTTTGTAACTTATCCTGTTCAAACCTGGTGATCTTAAATTTTTCAATGAGTTTATCGGGCCCTTTGATATTATCTAAAAACTGAACGATCTGTCTTCTCAAATCATCTTCATTTTTAGAGTTCCAGTTCTCAAATGCCCTCCTGTTTAAAAAATCAAGCAATACCTTAGTAACATAGTCGAATACACGTACTACAGAATAGGTTTGTAACCCTATATTATCTCCAGTAAATAATGTTTTTGCAGAAAAAGCCATGATCTTTCCATATTCATTCACCATCGGCACTAATCCCATTTTTTCTAACTGGGAAATTTCACTTTTCTTCAATTCAAAACGTACGGCATCAACTTCATTCATGCCGCCATGCTTTTTACCGGCAGACACCTGCGACATCAATGTTTTATATATCTTACCTGCCAGTGATGTTGATGGCGGCAAATAGATATTCTCTTCTTCGCCAATTTCTTCAGCCTTACCCCTGCCTACCAACCAGTTGCAGGCCATAATTACATTGCTGCGATACAGGTCGCCACCGGTAAGGTTAGCCGAACTGAACATATCTACCACATCATCCGGTTTATCCAGGTTTGCAAAATCTGTAACCAGCATTACCTTATTTTCATTGCAGATCTTTGCCCATTTTTCTATTACTTTATTAGCGCCCAGGTATCCCGGTATGGCAAGGATGGAATAATTATCTCTCAGGTCGAGGCGATCATAATACTGCTTGAACTCTGAAGCAACAGAGTCAATAAAAAGAGGGTTATCAAGATCTGCCATTTGTTCGGCAGATGCATTCATAATATGCACATTGCTCACCTTATCCAGCTCTGTATTCTTATAGAACTGAGCAACTGTTCTGTAAGACGTTTCCAATTCTTTAGTAGCGGCCAATGTATTCTTTAAGTTTTTCCTTAAGGTTGCTTTTGCCTGTTCAGAGTTACTCTTGCAAGTCTCTACCATTTTATCAACTGTAGCGTTACTGTCAAGCAACTGCAGCCAAAGCCCGATCTTCTGAAACAATGCTTCACGCTCTCCTTTCTTTTGATCATCTGTTAAAAATATTTGTTTTCTTGCTTTCCTTTCGGGGTTCATATTTGCAAGCCCATCTACTACCGATTCTAAAAAACTAAAGCCGCCAACCTTTGCTAATGCGTGCAAACTGTTTTGCAGCGAGGCTTCCTTCAAGCCGGCCTGTTTATTTTCAGCAATCACTGTTTGTCCTTTTGCCATGATTCTTTTGTTTTAATTATTATTAGGGATTATTTGTTTGATTCCAGTTCCTGTGCTACTGCTTTTAGTGCGTCCACAAAGGCTTTACGTGATTCTTCATCATCCAGCATCGATTTCAACACCTTATTAGCCTTTAATTGCCTTACAATTTTATTGTACTGCTCTTGCTGTAAACTAAGGTTGTTTAAAAACGGGCTTTGCTCTGTAATGCTTTTGGGTGTAAAATCAGACAGTGTGGCAAACCTGAAATCTTCTTTCACAGTTTGGCCATGGCCCGTTTCATGTTCCACCGCAATAGATGGCCTGAAATATTTGAATACTTGTTCCACGGTTTTTAAACCGGTAACGATCTCAGGATTTACTGGCTCATCTTCTGTAAGTTTTGAAACGATAAGCGTTTTGTTTTCCTGGATCTCCTGGATGGCTTCGTTGGCATCTACTTTTACTTCGTTGCCGCCTACGCCGTAATTAAACATTGACATAGAAATTTTGATTTTATTTATTGAATGTTGATTTTTAACCGGAGGGTCGATCTTCTTTTCTTTATTTTCTTTACCCGGCGCTCTTATGGCCAGCTTAAGCCTTTGCTTAATCTTTGAAAAAAAATTCATTGTCTTGCAGTTTGATTTATAATTGATCTGAAAACTTTAATCCAGCACACTCCATCCTTTTTTATCTTTTACCACCTGTGTAACCGCCTGCTCTTTTACCACAATATTTTCTTTGTGCTGGCCTATATATTCCAGCCCGCTTAATTTTTCTGTGATGTTGAATAAATTATGCAACAGTGTATTGATCATCTGCATATACTCCCCTGTGTGATGGTGGTTGTAATTGATCTCTACTATGGCAGAAAGGTTACTGAGTAAAACATGTGGTGCTACATCACTCCACTCGTAGCAGTAGTTAAACATTTCTTCTTTCTCCTTTGGGGAAATAATTTCTATCGCATTATATATTGCATGCGCCAACTGTGCAAATACATTCACCATATACACCGGGGGCAGTTGATGTACCTTGTTGCGATAATAAAAATAATTTACGGCAAACTGTTGCAACATTACATTGCAAAGGCTTTTGATCGATTCGGCAAGTACAGAGTTTTGATTTTTGAAACTGTTCTTTTGAATGATACGCATTACAAACTGCTGAATGCCTGCTATCTTTCTTGCAAATTCATTATAATGATTAAGCAGAGCCGGGTGGCTGTGAATACAGGTGCAAGGCGGTATGAAAAATGCATCTGCATTTACCATACCCGCTTTAAAGATAACTCTTCCGGCTACTACATAATTGCCGCCGGTACGTTCATTATTTACTGAGTGTGCCGGAACCAGGCCTATATGGTATTTTGGTAACGATGATATATGCCGTGGTGGTGTTTCTTCCGGGTCAAATTCTCCTGATGGAACACGGTCAAAAGGATTTACAGAAATAATAATGAAAAAATGTTCTTCTTCTGCGGTATTCAATTGAGTAGTGCTAAACGACGGCAGTTCGCTTACATTAATAGAAAGTTCATTGATGGCAATCCTGTAACCGGCAGGAGTAATGGCATGGCATTGCCTTATCAACAACTGTACATCATTAGTAGCAGAATTATAAATATCAAATATCGAATTGCCTGTAGTGTTATCTTTAACAGGAAGCAGCCCATAATTGTATTCGTTGATACCGAATGACGCTGTGTCTCTTATAGCATCTAAAAAACAATTTTCCTGTGCCAAAAAATGTTTTTGTGATATCTTCATCCCGTCTATCCAATTAACGGCGAAATTTTTTACTGGTTGTATCATTATTTTATCCCTTTTTATTGATCAGTTAAAAGTTGCTTTTTGCTGTTACTAACTTTTCTTCGTGCTGCTCTATCACCCGCTTACAGATAATGGTTACTTTTTCTGTTATTCTGTTCCCGGCAATTGTTTTGTCAAAATCCAGGTATTTGCGGCGATGAAAAAAAGAGCGCTTTATATAAAATATCCATGCGTAAGGTTCATGATCGGTATTATTAATTTCTACCGGATCTGCCGGATATTTTAAATTATAATCTTCTATAAACCGGTGAAACCAATCTCCCAGCTTAATAGCTGCCGGTGATTTTGCTTTTACTAAAAATCGATGCCCGTCCTGCGGCTTTTTAGTAAACTCAACATTCAGCACCATTAGTTTGTCAAAATCATCTATATCTTCAAAATGCACTGCTTTTTGGCCGGGGTTGTAAACCCAAACTTTATAGATATCGAAAGGAATATTGGTAAACCGCAGCCAGGTATAATAGAAAACCAATGGCAGGCTGAAAATAAATATGGTGGTAGCCGATATCCAGGCAAAGCCTTCGAAGGGGCTGAGCAAATTAAATACTATCGTGAACAAGTAAGCACCAAGCAGCATACAAATAAGCGTAATCAGGCATTCCTGCAATACAGTGAACCATGGTTTGTTATTTTCGTTTTTGAAATATATGCCCAGCAGGTTCACATTTACTATACCAAGCCCCAGATAAATTATTTGCGAGAAGAGATACCAATAAGGATTAAATGTGTTACCGGCAAGGCCGCCAATACCCGGCAGGCACAGCACAATTGAAGCAAGCAGTATATAAACGATAAATTTTTTATTATTTGCCGCGGCATTCTTTTTTTGTATTAATATCGTTACGCCTACCAGCAATAATGCAATGAGCGGCAGCAACAAAAACTTAAGAAAAAATATTTTAAAAGTTGTCATACTTGTTTTATAAAAATGTATTGTATCCTAAAAAAATCGGCGCTTCTTCGCTGCCGGCAAGCACCAGGCCATTGTTTTCTTTTGCTGTTACAATATTCAACTGCCATACTGCTGTTGCCGGCAGGCAGTTATCACAAACCGCTGCCAGCGTTTTATTAAAATTGCTACCCGCTACGTAACGATACAATTGTTGCGTGGGTACGGGGCCGATATTAACCTGCCAGTTGCGATTACCATCGGTATGGCTTCCACAAAGCAGGGTGTTTATACCCAGCTTGGTATTGGATAAAAAAAGTGTTTCAATATTGTCAATCTCATCAACCCGGTTCTCACTAAAACTAATATTAACAGGTATGCCCAAAAAAGCCGTCATACATCGCTCAAACCATATTTTGTTTCCCCGGGCCAAATAAAAAAAAGGTAACAAGTGAATGAAGATCTTTGCTGTTGCTTTATCCAGTGTATCCAGTAGCGGCCATAACTCCGAAATGATATGCAGCAGGTGATCGTTGTTTCCTTTCTGATCAAGATTATTTTCAAAATTCAGAGCTGCCAGTTCTGTATAATATGCCTCCAGCTCAAAAGGTGCAAAGAATTTTTTTCCATCTTCTTCAGCCTTTCGCTGTAGCCTCATCTGCTCAAGGATATCTTCTGTATTTTTTCCAAGCCCGCCAAGTGTGGGTGGGTGAAAAATACCTTCGGGTAAATAGTTGTAAATACTTTCTCTATTTGTTTCAATTACAATGTGTTCTTCATTAAAATCAAAAAAATCTTTTCTTAAACCAATAATATCTTTATTACGGGCCCGGTTATTTATTCCCATACGCCTGATGAAGATCTTTTCGGCCGGAATATCCATCTGCATAAGGGCTGCAGCAATCACTTCTGCCCTAAAATCGGTTTCGGGATCATTCACCTGTGTATTTTTATATTGCAACATTTCGTTCATAATACTTCTGCTGATTTTACAAACACACGATATTCTGTTCCATCTACCGCTTTCAGTTCTATCTGCTGTTTAAGCGATCTTGCTTTGCCTTGCCAGTAATTTTCGTTGTAAGTGTTATAGTCCACAGGTACAATGGTTACTTCAAGCGTTCTGATAAATCCTTCTTTTGGCCTGATGCTTATTGCTGTTCCTTTTTTTACGATCACGTCTTTTATACGATCACGTAATTCAGCCCTACAGTAGTTTTTTATATCTTCTACGGTAATGATCCTGTCTCTTGCAGTAAGCGCATAACGGTAAGCCAGCAATGAATCAAGGCCACGCTGAGCTTCGCCGCCATTTGCTGTGGCAGTTAAAAGCGTAAGACCTGCTTTTACGCCTGTGTTATGCGGATTGTTCAGTACCAACCCAGCACGCAGGTTGTTGGCCAACGAACAATTGGTGACCCAATAAGCGGCATACATATATTCATTTTCCCGGTAAGGTTCTGCTATGATGTAGGATGGAACCTGTTTTATCTCTCCATCGGCAAGGCTGGTTTTCCTTTCAAGAAATTTCATTTGTGCCAGCATTTCTTTCAAAGCAGCAACCACTTTATCCCTTTCAATATTTCCATAAGCGGCCACTTCGTCTCGGGTAAGTTCCAATACGTAGTTGATGAGATCCACAGCGTTTCTTTCGTCAAATCTTTCCATGCCTGATATTCTTACAGAGTATAACCCTTTTTGTAAAGAAGCAATTTGGGAGTAGGGTATCTCTTCGTATTTTCTACCGGCGCCATCTGATACATTATCTACCATTAGAAAATGTTCGCCGGTATTGGTTACCAATGGAATATTATTTCCAGCGATATCAAGTTTGCATTCATTCTTTTTCCATTTTCGATTAATGACCGGAAAAGCATTAAGTACAAAATTGAAATTGCTGAGTACAGCTTCATTGTACTGTGGCGGCATCTTTATCGTTAGCCACAAATATTTCTTTGACAACTTTGCTGCTACTTCGGGCAAATGGCTGAATGCAGAAAGCGCTTTAGGCAATTCTTCTTGAAGTAATTGTATATTTTGAGGAAACCCTGTAAGCGTAACAAAGTGATTGGTATAAATACTTTTTACGGTATCCTTTATTTTATTGAATGTTGTGTATTCATTAAATATCTGTGCGTAGCCTGTGGCGGCATTATCCTGTACATATTTCAACCCTGGCTCTACAATAAGTTTATGGCCGCTTATCGAAAATTCTGCATAAGGCAATAATGCGTATACCCATTCTTCGTGTTCAAAATCGGGGCAGGAAAAATATATAGAAAGTTGGTGCAATCGTTCTTCAAAATCTTTGCCCAATTCTATTGCCAGCATTACAGAAGCATAAGCTAGCCCTCCCGAACTTACTCCCGGTAGTGGCAGTTTATTCATTTTTTCATCAATTATGCTGCAATTATTTCCTGCAAATATCGCAGCCACTCTTGCTTTAACGAGTTGCACATTATCTATCGGTGTAAATGCAACATCTATCTGCAGATCGGCTGTTGTTTTTAAAGAAGAGGGAAAAAGCCTGCGATAAAAAAATTCTGTGTGGCCATTCAGTAACATCGCCTGCTCAGCAGGCGTTACAAATCCAATGGCATGCGCTGGTTGCGGAATAGTATAGATGGTTGGGGTAAGCAAGCGTGCTATTTTCTCCAGCATTCTTGTCTTTATATTATTTACTTCGTTGCTTACTTTAAAGATCTCAGTGCTGAAGGCTTCGATCAAAAGCTTCACGAACGGATCAAGAGATTGTGCGTTTTTTAGTCCCCACAATATGGCGGCGTTTTGCATCATCCTTGCCCTGATGGCTTCTTTAGAAAATATATTTACCTGTTGTTCCATTCTTTAATCAATTGACATAGGGCTTAAAAATATTTCTGTGGCAAAACTGAATTGCTCCCCGCTTTCACTAAGTTTTGCATTGATACCAATAATGGCTTTCCTTTTTATCTCTGAAAAATTCTTTGTTTTATAACTGTGCTCTACAAATGAAGTTTGTACTTTTATTACCGGGCTTACTATCCTTTGTTCATGCTCTTTTAATAATTCGGCAAGACTGGTTTTAAAGGTTTCTTCCCACAATACATTGGTAGCTGCATTGTCAAATTCAATATCCCATACAGCATTGCCATATTCATTATCATATCTATTCTCTCCTTGTTTTGTTGTAATAAGCAACATGATATTTTGTGCAATGCTTTCTGCCAGGCTGCATACTTTTATTTCTCCGCCATCTTTAAAAAGAGAAGAAGGATTAAATGGTAGTTTATAATATTGGTATTCTTGCATAATCTTTAGTTTAAGCTTTCTCTGAGAATCTCGCTTTTTTGCAGCAGAAAATCCGGCATTTTATCAATTGGCAATACCAGGTTTGTGGCTCCCGTTGTCGCCAGTTCATTTTCAAATTCAGGGTTCAGCAAGCGGATAAGTTCTTCCTGCATTTGCAACCTTTTGGCTATTACACTTAAAACAAAGCCCCCGCTTATGGATACCGTTTTTACCGCCTCCTTATATGCTATTGGAACCTGGTTTGCCTTTTTTGCTGAAAAGCGATTTATACAATGCTTCGGTATGTTTACCATTTCAAGTTCGCCGGTAGCATAGCAGGCCAATAAAAATTTATACACATGCTCTCTTGTTTCTGCAGGCAGGTAGCCCGCAAAATCATCGTAACTAAAGCTGGTTGATTTTGCGATCGCTTTTGTTATATTTCCTTCTCCACAATTGTAAGCAGCAACCACAATGCGCCAGTCTTGATAGCATCTATGCATATTAGATATTGTTTGCACAGCCACCCTTGTGCTTTTTAAAAGATCGTACCGTTCTATACCTGTTATTCCATAAGTAATAGCATGGCTGGTAGTAAGCTGCCATATACCAGCAGCGTTTGTAATAGACAGTGCTTTATTATTAAATCCAGATTCTATCATTGCCAGGTTACGCAAGGCTATGGGTATGCCGTTTTGCTGCAGTGAATAATCAATGAAATGAACTATGTTTTCATTGGAGTTAATCAAAGATCTGTAATACGCAATTCTACGATCGGATGTATCCAATGTGAAAGGCTGCATATGCTTTTGAGCATACGCTTTTTCAATAGAAAAAGACAGCAGTGCAATAAAATATAGCATTAACTTTTTCATATTTTTCGTTCGCTAATTTTTTAATTACTATTCACTTCCCACTTTAATTCTCCCTTTTTATCAATTGTTATATCAATCGTATCTTCCTTTTTCACCTGTTCCTTTACGATCATTTTTGATATCGGTCTACTTAACCGGGAGCGTATAACACCGGCTATCTGCCTTGCACCATATTTACTATTAAATCCTTCGGTGGCCAACAGCGTTACAGTTTCATTACTGAGGGTAAGTTTTATTCCCAATCTTTGTAATGGCTCCAGCAATGCTTTTAATTGTATAAGAAATATTTTCTCTGCCATCTTTTCTGTTACTGGAGCAAAGGGAACAATCTCCGTGAGGCGTGCCAGAAATTCGGGCCTGAATTTCCCCAACATGATCTGCATCAATTCTGTATACGTAGGAACACTGTTTTGTTCAAACCTTTTTATTATCTGTTCGCTGCCAATGTTGGATGTAAATAATATCAAGGCATTACTAAAGTCTCCTTCTTTACCCAGTTTATCGCTGATCTTTCCTTCATCCATGATCTGGAGAAATACATCGAAAACAGATTGATGTGCTTTTTCAATTTCATCAAACAATAAAACAGAATAGGGTTGCTGGCGTATCTTATTTACCAGCACACCGCCTTCTTCATAACCCACATAGCCGGGAGGTGCGCCATACAATAGCGCTGCAGAATGTTCTTCCTTAAATTCCGACATATCAAAACGGATCATTGCTTTCTCATCATTGAACAACAACTCCGCTATTGATTTAGCCAGTTCCGTTTTACCGGTACCGGTGGGGCCCAGTAAAAAGAAAGAACCGATTGGCCGGCCGGGTTTATTAATGCCGCTGCGACTCTCTATTATCGCATCGCTTAACGACCGCAATGCATGATCCTGGCCAACTACTCTTTTCAAAAGCTGTTCTTCCATGTTCAGCAGTTTTTCTTTTTCCTGTGCCTGTATCTTACCGATAGGGATATTTGTTTTTGCAGCCATCACAGCAGATAGTTCCAGCTTGCCTACTTTTTCTCTTTTGATAGCTGCATTTTGGGAAAGCGATGCAAGTAGCTTATTTATTATACCCTTGATCTCTTCTTCATTTTCTATTTTGCTGATGTCTGGTTGTTCCTTCAGTGTACCCCACAGTATTGGGCTTACCATATTTTGCAGCAGGTTGTATTGCCATTTTAATTCTGCCACTTTTTTTGTTCCTGTTTCAAAATCGGTTTTGCTGATAGTTTCGTATTGTTTTTTCCAGCTATCAATTTCCTTTAAAGAAGTTTCATCCAGCATACGTATAGCCGACATTGTTCTATCCAACAGGTCAAGCGCTGCATCGGGCAGGCGTTTATCTTTTATATATCGCCTGGCAAGCCTTACACATTCGGGTATGGCATCTCTGTCAATGGCTATATTATGATGTGCGGCATAGCGCTCACCCAGCAACGCTACCATTTTGCAACAGGCTTCTATATCGGGTTCTGCAATAGCCAGCAATTCAAAACGCCGGTTAAATGCCTGTTCGGGCTCAATGGTTTTTCTATATTCATCCTGGGTAGTGGTACCTATTACTGTTATTTCGCCACGAGCCAGTTCCGGCTTTAATAAATTAGCTACACCGCCGCCCATGTTTCCTTTACTATCCAGCAGCACATGTATCTCATCTATAAAAAGAATAGCCTTATCCAGTTGCTTTAACTCTGTTATGATTTTTTTAAGCCGGTCTTCTACTTCGCCTTTATAAGATGCGCCAGCCATCAAGGCACCAAGATCCAGTTCGAATAAAACTACCTGTTGCAAATGTTGCGGCACATTCCCTTTTATAATTTCATAAGCAAATCCATCAACAAGCGCTGATTTACCTACACCCGGTTCGCCGGTTATTATCACATTGGGTTTCTTTCTTCTTCCCAATACTTCTATCAAAGCCCTTATTTCTTTTTCACGGCCTACGATAGGGTCTGTTGTTCCCTGCCTTGCCAATGCTGTTTTATCAATACAATATTTTTGCAGGGATACAAATGCAGCTGTGGGGTTATTTGCTGCTAAAATATTGTTACTGCTATTCGTTAGTCCATTACTCTTATTACTGCTAAACACAGCAAAAATTTCGTGATCACGCAATGGAAGCGATCTCAATTGCTCTATAGAGAATACTACATTGGGTTTTACCAATGCCGCAAGTATACAAAGCGGTGTTATTTCATCAACACCTAATTTGAACCGAATTTCATCTGCTTCTTCCATTATTGCATTTATTTCTTTGGCTGGTTCCACCAAGGCTGGCAAAAGGGTAACCTTATCGATATACTCTATGCGTACTTCGGCCCATTCCATAAAATAGCCAGGATCTTTATCAAGGCTTTTTATAAAATCCCCCAGGCCTATATCTTTATGCAGCAGCGCACACAACAGATGCGGTGCGCCATACTGAATATTATAATTCTCTTTTGCCAGCGATTGCGCTATATGCATCACTTGTTGCACTGTTTCATTTGCTAAACATACTTTCATTAGTTATTTTTTATGGCATTATTCTTTTATCTGCCCAATAATAATTGATTCCGTTGCAGTTTATTTTTACCCATCCTGCATTTTTATTTTCTATCATTGCGGCGGCGGCATAAGCAAAGCGGTTAAAAAATGCCAGTACTTTTTTTTTGCTGATATTGCTGCTGCTTTTCATTTGTTCAAGCGTTAATCCACCCGTCAATGTATCGGTTGATATATATCCTGTAAAAAGTTGCAGCGCTTCGGATACAGTAAGCTTTTCTGCTTTCCTTTTTATTTTTGTAATACCATGATCGGATGAGTAGGCTTGTAGAAAATGTCCGTATTTTTTTATCGCCTTGTCTTTATCAAATTTTTCTTTTCCGGCCCCGGACAGTTTGTATATTTCGGTGAAATAAAGTTGTATCCTGTCATATTCTTCTTCAGAAAGTAATATGCCGTAATTGAATATTGAATCTGTATTACGGCGTTGAGTAAATGCCGGTATAAAAAATCCATTAGGCGTATTGATCACTTGCTTTATAAATGCTGTATTAACAGGATTAGTGATATTGCCGAACATTTTAAAATCCGGCACCAGTAAGGTTTTATTGATACCTATATTGCTTTTAAAATAAGTGCGGAGAGATTGTATCGTACGTTTATTATCTGCTATAACCTGTTGCAGCAATGTGTCGAAATTTCTCTTCAACATACCCGGCGGCATCACTTCTCCTTTTTTTGGATATATAACAAAACCCTGTACCATACTTTTTGCAGGATAGTCGAGATAATAGATTCCCGAATCACCGGCCTGCAAACTGTATAAGGTATTGGGAAATACATCATCCTGATTTACCAGCCTTTCTTTTTTGAGCTCTGCAATATCCTGAGAAGAAGAAATCACCGTTTTTTCGGCAGCCAGCATAAAATCATTATAGCTGTTTGATGACCTGTTAATCGTTTGGAAGAACATTAGCCGGGCCTGTACCCTTGATACTGCCGAGGAAATGGATGCTATATTGATACTGTTGAGATCATCTCCGGTAGTGCCCACTACAACAATAATGTTGGCCTCATTTTTTTTCTCTTTCAATAATCCACATGCGGCAATCAAAGCTTTGCTTAACGGTTGGTTTACATTTTCATCGGCACAGGTTGCATTTTTTTCTTTTTGTTGAATGAAGGAAACAATATCACTATACTGTCCTGTCAGTGGATAGGCCATATCAACTGTGTCGCTGCTGCATTTAGTATCACTGTACACTACAGCGCCAAATTTTGTAGTAGTAAAATAAGAAGTGGTATCAAAGAATAATTGCAGATCCTGCAATGCAGATTTAATGGATGAAAGATAAAGCTGGTTATTTTTCCCACCATCTACCAGGAAAATAACATTGAGGCGTGAAAGCTGTTGTTGCATTTCGATATACCTGTTATACGCTATCGGCTTGCCCAGTACATTGAGCACGCTGTTATTGCTATAGTTGAGTACATTGCCCAGAAAAGCCGTATGTACATTATTGCGGTCAGCAAAGAAGTTTTGTTGCAATGGGAATATATTTTCGAAAGCAGTTCTTTCTTTCAACATTGATAAAGAAAGTATGGGTGCCGTATCTGTTTTGGCTATATAAAGCCCCGTGTTTACATCCTTAGCAAGGCTATCCTTGTAGGTAAATGATGAATGTGTACCCCATACTGTTACAGCATTTACACTTATCCATCCCAGTACCGACCTGTTAATACTATCTGCCGTACTGAAAGCTATTTTACCTATGAGGTAACTTTTTTTATCGCCGGATATTTTATAGATATAGATTAATTGTCCCAATGCAATCTTTACAGGAGCTGCCTCTATTAGGCCAGGATCATAAAAAAGCCGGAGCGAATCATAAATGAAATATTTGGCGGGATGGATGAACATATCTTCAGCTGCAACATTGGTTATTGCCTTTATAGTAAATGAGGTTTGTTTATCTTTCAATGCGCCGCTCCACTGCAACAGTTTATCTTTTCGTATCCAGCCAATTACTTTTAGTGCTTTTTTATCTATTTTACCTTTCGCTTCTCTTAAATTTATTGCAGCGTCATAATTGGCCACTTTTACAAAGTCGCCACTTTTCTTCACCACAAATAATGGAGCCAAAAAAGACAGTTTCTTTTGCTGCATATCATTTTCAGGGCTAATCTGCGTATAATTATTATTTCGGTCAGAAAAACAAACCCACCACCCTTTTCTTCTTGCGCTGCCATCTATAACTACTGTGCTATCAGGCATTTCAAAAATTTTAGCAGGAGGAGCGTGAGCTATTCTCATTTTTTTGCTGAAAGGCAGCTTGCTACAACTTGTTGCTATTATTATGGCCAGGGCGGCCACTAAGTATATATAATTTTGCCTGATCATTTTGTTTGTACTACTTCTACTTTTGTTACACAATTTTGTCTATCGTCAAAGCCTGTTTTCACCGATTGTATGATCGATTTTTTATCAAACTGCAAGCCCGAACAGTAATAAAAAAAATTATTTGTCTTGCTGTTGTTCACTTTCATTATTGCATTTTCATTATTACATAAATATTTTTTCAGCAGGTAATTATAATGCTCATTAAAGTTTTTGCCGTTGGCTATCTGTTGCAGGTGAAATTTAAAATCATCATCTATTTTTTTATACATACCATCAAGCGAAACCGAGTCGTTCATCATTTTGTAAGAAGGAAGTACATGTATCTTTTGTGTTACTGGATACTGCATTTCATCTGTGTATAATGAAACAGTGTAATCGCCGGGTTGCTGATAGGCATAAATGGCCATCTGCTCTTTTGCATCTACCGAATTGCTTTCACCAAATTTCCAGCTGAAAAATTTTGCTGTTTTTGTATGTGCCCTAAAAACGATATTTGCAAACTGCATGGCCGTGCCCGGCCCCTCTATAACAGTTACAGAATCTTCTATCCTGCCCATAGTTATTGTATCCAGCACATGAATGTCAAAAAGCTTAACATAATTGCTGTTAATAGAAAGTTTTACCTGATAATAGCCCGGCCTTCTGTATTGGTAATATCCTGAGTCGGCAAGAGAAATATTACCATCGCCAAATTCCCATCGGCGGCTTCCTTTCAGTTTAGTTTCATCACTATAAAAGAAAGTATCCCTCAAATAAAATTTAAGCGGATATACTTTACTATTAGTGTCGATATTAGTATGCCATACCGATCTTTGCAGCCAGGTAAGTAAAAAAGCTATCCCCATTAATAACAGGATAGTGATGATAATGATCTTTTTTTTATTCCTTTGAATAAAACTCATAAAAGGATAATATTTTATTGATTATTTCGAGCTGTCATAGCGGCTTTCTTTTGCGCCAATTGTTGTTCCTTATCTTTAAACCCAATGCTGCATTCTATAAACTGCTTTTCGAAAAGCACAATATTGTCTGCCTTTTTGCCGGTCAATTTTTTATCTTCAAAATAGCTTTTGTAAAACTGGGCGATTTGCAAATATGACTCCTTCCTCAGGTCCCGCACCTTTTCATTATTCGAAGCACTGGCTATTTGATTAATGCAGCTTTTAATATCTGCTTCTGTAAAAGGTTGCTGGCCGGATGTAGGCAGGGCATTTATTTTTTCAAATGTTTTTTCCATGAAAGGTTGAATATCTGCCTGCAGCTTTTCAAAATCATTCTTTTGCTCCAGCATCTGCATTTCGTAACCGATATCATTACTAAATGGAGATATAAATTGCCGAAAAAAAATAAAACACAGCAGTATTGTGCCTACTGCCAGCAGTAGAAGCAGGTAAAAAAAATGCTGGTACTTTTCCTTTCGTGATAATGAAACATACCCTTCCATAAATAATTATTTTGCTGCTGAAAAATTTCTTGTGGGGTCAAACGACAGGTCGCTCTTCACTTTCCTGGTCTTGTTCATACAATCGACCAGATCGTTCAGCGCTAGTTTTTCTTTGCCGGAAATACCAATGATTGTGTCCTTTTGGCGAAGCATATTATCCAATTTATTCATCAGGTAGGCATATTGCCTGAACTCTTTGACACTGTCGCTACCAATGGTTTTACATATCTCGTTCTTATTGTCAGCAATATATTTTTCCAGCAGCGGATCATTATCCACTTTGCCCGTATTGAGCAGCGAAAGCTGATTGTATAAAGAATCTGTTTGTTGCTTTATCAACTGGTGCTTATTCAACAGTGCTTTATAATCATTGATATCTTTAAGAATATAGCTATGCTGTACACGGCTGCTTTCCAGAAAAAAGTAAACAGTGAAAAAAGAAAAAAATAGCAGTAAAGCAAATGTTGCCCAGAACAAACGGGTAGCATGATTGACATCCTTATTATTAAACTTCTCCATAAGAGTTAATTCATTTTAGTCCGGTGAACGGAATAGTAAATAATTATAGGAGAAGGTAGAGAAGTAAATATAGTATACTTCTTTTTATAAAAAATATTTTTTTTAAAATGATTTCTTTATAATTTTAAAATCTTCGTTTATTGCACTCCGTATGTTATTTGATCCAATATCTACGAAAAAGATGTGTTATGAAAAATATATATTACGCCATTGCTGAATCAGATTTTATTTTCAGAAAAACAATTTCAGACAGTATTTGCATAAATCCTCTTTACAGACTGAAAGCTGCTGTTGGTAACGGTTATGAATTGATCAGGGTTTTCAATGCATCATTTTTTGACGTATTGTTTATTGATCTTTATATGCCTGTATTAAGCGGTATTGAAACTATAAATATTATTAAAATCTCCAATCCTTCTGTCATTATTTTTTGCTGGTCAACAACTTTTCAGCAAGATATTTTTGATAAATTATCGCAATATAGTTTTGTCATTTACTGCGAAAAAAGAAGCTCTTCTATTCTAAATGTGGTAGATAACTATTTAAAAGAAGGTGAAATCTTTTATCAGAAATATATTGAGATATGGAAAAAAACGTCAGAAGAAAAAATCGAAAATCTGTTTGCTTCAAAGCCAATCAACTTCAGCCCAATGGAATTAAAACTGATGAAATTTACTTATGAGGGATTTACAAATAAAGAAATAGCTGAAAAAATGCTGTTGAGCAAACGAACCGTTGATACTTATATAAACAGGCTGACCGAAAGGCTTGGATTAAGGACAAAAACTGATCTTATTAAGTATACTATTGAAAATGGGCTATATAATACTTCTATGTAACAATTTTGCCTACTTATGTTACTTATGTCTTCTTTTAAAAATCTATACACTTTTTAAAACAAAAATGTTCTGAAAAGTGTAGAAACAGGCAAGGTTAAGCACAAAGGATACAGGTAGTATTCAGTTGCAATTAAAAGCACCTGCAAGTGGCATACCATGTTTTGTAGAGGTATTTCATCGCGTATTATGTTGTTGAATCCTTATCGTTAAATTATCAGAACTACCGATATAATATTTGTCGGAATAACAGAATAAATAATGTAAGTATAAAACATAGTAAAATAAAAAAATCCGCTGTAGCAGCGGATTTAATTTGTGGAGAGTATCGGGGTCGAACCGACGACCTCTTGCATGCCATGCAAGCGCTCTAGCCAACTGAGCTAACCCCCCAAAAGGAGTGCAAATATAACCGCACTGCCTGTTCCTTCAAAATCAATTTTAGTTTTGTTTATTTGCTGGTGACGATACAGGTGGATTATTGGGATTCACTTTGTTCCCACCAGTCTCTATCGCTTTTATAGCTTCCAGGTTTTGACGGGCCAATACAAAATTGCTATCCAAAGCAACTGCTCTTTCAAAATAATTTTTTGCCTCTGCTTTTTTATCCAGGTCGTATAAAGCCAATGCATGAATATTGTACACACCTGCCTGTAGATAGGTTCTGCCTACCTGTTCGCCAACATTGTATGTCATGGTAAACTCCGGCTTATATTGCAATCTTTCCGCAGCATTTGCGGTAACTACACATTCTGCCAGGCGCTTAATGCTGTATTGCAGCTCCATTAATTTATAGGCATGGTAAGGACTTTGTGTTTTGGCAAATAGTTTTTCAAATATCGCTATGGATTCTTTTGGTTGCTGCAGTTTATCCAGGCAAATGCCTTTCATTTCCAGCAGGCTGTTATCTTCAGGCCTGGTTTGCAATCTTTTATCTGCCCAATAATAACATTGTGCATAAGCACCTTGCTGCATATACAGCATGGCCAGTGTATCGGCATAAGGTGTATTATCTCCCTGGTCGGCTATGTAATAATTCAACGCAATGATACCGGTACTGATATCGCCGCTGGCGGCTGCTAAATTAAACGCCTTGATATGTGGATTGGCTTTGGCAGCTACAGGTGCATTTTTGCCCGGTTGTGCAAAGGCTGTTACTGTTGAAAATAAGGTTACGGACGCAATCAGTATATTTTTCATGTATAAACTTTAAGAGCATCGAAAGTAACAAAAAACCCGGAAAAATCTCCGGGTAATTGCATGCTTAAGCTATTTAACAAGGTTTATTTATTCACCCCATATTTCGTCTTTTCCTTCAAGCCACAGTTTTACCTGCGCATTGGTAACAGATTTTGGCCTTTCCAGCGGGAAGCCCAGCGCCCTGTCCCAGATCAGGCTGGCCAATACCCCTAATGCCCTTGATACGCCAAACAAAACGGTGTAAAATTCGTACTCTACCATGTTGTAATGCACCAGTAAAGCGCCGCTATGCGCATCCACATTGGGCCATGGGTTCTTTATCTTGCCTAATGATTGCAGGATCGGCGGCACTGCATCGTAAATGTTCCAAACCGTTTGCACTAAAGGATCATCGGGCATATGTTTTTTACCAAATTCCATTTGTGCTGTAAATCTTGGATCGGTCTTACGCAACACAGCATGTCCATATCCCGGTACTACTTTTCCTTCTGTCAATGTCTTCTTTACATAATCTTCTATCTGTGTTTTTGAGGGAAGATCGGTACCCAGTTCTTCTCTCATTTCAAAGATCCATTTGATCACTTCCTGGTTGGCAAGGCCATGCAGCGGACCAGCAAGGCCATTCATGCCTGCGGCAAAGCTTAAATATGGATCGCTTAATGCAGAACCTACTAAATGCGTTGTATGCGCTGATACGTTCCCGCCTTCATGATCGGCATGAATGGTCATGTACAGGCGCATCAGTTCTTTGAATGTTTCATCTTCAAAACCCATCATATGGGCAAAATTGCCTGCCCAATCAAGCAAGCCGTTCGGTTGGATATGATCGCCATTTTTATATTTACGGCGATAGATATAGGCTGCTATTCTTGGAAGGCGTGCAATAAGATCCATAGAATCATCAAATACCGCTTCCCAATAATCTTTTTTGCTCATGCCGGCAGCATAGCGTTTGGCAAACTGGCTTTCTGTTTGCAGCGCCATAATAGCTACTACAAATTGCGTCATGGGGTGAGTGCCTACCGGTAATGCTTCTATCGTGGTAAATACATGATTAGGTACATGACTGCGACGCTGCCATACACTGGTAAGATGCTGCACATCTTCTTCAGTAGGCAATTCGCCCATCAGCATTAAATGAAATAAGCCTTCCGGTAATGGCTCTGAGCCACCCGGAGCTTTTGGTAGTTTTTGCTGCAATTCAGGAATGGTGTAGCCACGAAAACGAATACCTTCCTGTGCATCCAGTAAAGAGGTTTCTGTAACCAAACCTGTCATGCCCCGCATGCCCTGGTATATCTGGCTTAAAGTAACTTCCCCGATCTTTTTGTTGCCATGTTCTTTCAACATGTCTTTGATCTCAACAGCTGTTGCGTCTGCTTTTATTTTGAAACTGTCTTTAACGATTCCCATATCATTAATAGGTTTTTGAGAGTGTAATGCCGTATATTTTCAATATTATTTGAAAATGTTGAAATAATATTTTGCGACCCTTAAAATTACGACGAGTCATTTTGCTAAACAAAAATTTTGAAAGAAAATTGATGAATAATTAATTAATAAAGCTGAGCAACAGCCTGATAAATAAAATATAAGCAAAGGTGCCAATGGTATGCCGATGAAAGGATTGGTTATTCCCTTTCTTTTACCAAAAGAAAAAGAACAACAGAACAAGTTGGCAGCGATGTGCTATGAGTACTTCGACTGCGCTCAGTACTGAAGCTGGCATCAAAACTATTTTGGAGCCCTTTTATATAAATAGAAAGCCAACAGCCCGAAGAGAAAATTAGGTGTCCATGCTGCAAGGAAAGGTGTAAAGTTGCCTTTGGTGGCAAATACGATACTGAACCTGCTGAACAAAATATACGATACGCTGATGAGTACACCGGCTGCCAGGTGCAGGCCGCTGCCGCCCCTCACCTTACGGGAAGCCAGCGAAACTCCTATTACAGTTAGTATGAGCACCGATGCAGGGATGGCGTCACGGTTATAACGCTCTACCAATAATGTGCTCAGCATTTCGGAGCCCCGCAAGCGTTCCAGCGCAATGAACTCATCCAGTTCGGGCGTAGGCAACTGGTCTTTTAAATATTCATCCTTCCGCAGGTCACGCGGTTTAAAATTATAGTTCATTGATAAGGTGATGGACCGGGTAATACGTTCCCTCAAACTATCTAATTTTCGTTCTTCTACATTCTGCAGTTTCCACTTGCGGGTGGCAGTATCCCAGCTAAAGGATTCGGCTCTTAAATTATAGGTGAGCCTGTTTTTATTAAACTGCTGTACAAAAAAACCGGTACCTGTTCGTGATATCGTATCATACCCTCTTATTCCTGCATAGGTATTGGAATCGATACGGAAATAAAGCTTTTGCTTGTATGTTTTACTGTTTGCCTGGTTGGAGTTGCCATCAATATACACTGCTTCAAAATCGCCCCATTTTTTATTGGCCCTGGGTACCACATATTGATACCCAAACCACAACATTACCGACAGTACCAAACCCCCGATCATAAAAGGAAGCATATACCTTCTGAAGCTTACACCACTGCTGAGTATGGCAACTACTTCCGAACGGGTGGCCATTTTTGAGGTAAAGAATATTACAGAGATAAAAACAAATAGCGGGAAAAGCATAGCATCGATACGGGGGATGAAACCAAAATAATAATCCGTGATGATCCGCATCACCGGTAATTTTGATTTTACAAAATCATCTGTCTTTTCGCTGATATCAATAACCACTACTATAGCCGTAAATAGTATAAGGCAAAAGAAAAAAGTAGTCAGGTATTTTGACAGTATGTAGCGGTCTATTTTTTTAAACATGTTGACGACTTACTCTTTACCTAAAGAAAAAGAGAAGATGATGTTTTATTTTTTTGCCCCTTATCTCCCTGAAGGGGAGAAAAGGAGAAGATCAAGTTTTGCCTTTTTTACTGATAAGTCATTATCGCCTTTTCCGCTGATTATTCTGCGCCTTTGTGCCTCTGCAGTAAATTTCAAAGCAAAAATAATCTAATCGCAGCTAGTAAAACCAGTGCTGTTGTGAAAATTATGTTGCATTGGTTATTGCTTTTGCTGCTATCCAGCCGGTTGTCCAGGCATTTTGAAAATTAAAGCCTCCCGTAACGCCATCTACATTTAATACTTCTCCTGCAAAATAAAGATGCGGAACTATCCTGCTTTGCATGGTGGAAGAGTCTATCTCATTCAATACTATTCCACCTGCTGTTACAAATTCCTCTTTGAATGTAGTCTTTCCTTTTACATTGAATTCCTGCGTACATAAATTTTTGATAAGCCTGTTCTGTTCTTTTGCGGGCAGATCTGCCCAGCGCCATTCTTCTTTTACATTTGATTGCTGCAAAAGGTATTCCCACAAACGGTTGGGCAATCCAAACGGGTTCCTGTTCACTATTTTTTGAGAAGCTATATCAAAGCGAAGCTGTTGTATTTTTTCTCTTGCTGTATTTTCATTGTACCCCGGTATCCAGTTTACAGCAATGCTAAACGTGTATTCCTTCAGTTGCAATTCCCTGGCGCCCCATGCCGACAGCTTTAATACTGCGGGTCCACTCATTCCCCAATGTGTTATTAGCAACGGACCTTCTTCTGATAATTTAGAACCGATTATTTTTACTGCAGCTTTTTCTACACTTACTCCCATCAATGCTGTAATGGCATTGCCGGGCATATTAAATGTAAATAAAGAAGGAACGGGTTCTTCAATGGTATGCCCTAAATTTTTCAGCCATTCAAACTGGGCTGCTTTTGGATAACCTCCGCTGGCGATACAGATATGATCAGCAACCAGTTTTCTTTCACCCGCTAACTGAAGCGTAAATACTTCATCAGTATATTTTATTGTTGTTACTTCTGCATTCATCATTATTTCCACACCATATTTGTTCGCTTCTTTCATCAAACAGTCAATAATGGTTTGCGAAGTATTGCTTACGGGGAACATTCTTCCATCTGCTTCTGCTGTTAACTCTACTCCTCTTTCTTTGAACCAGTTGATCGTATCTGTTGTAAAAAAATGATGAAATGCTTTTTTCAGGAAGGTGGCTCCTCTTGGATATTTTTTGATCATTTCTGCAATGCTGAAACAATGGTGTGTTACATTGCACCGGCCACCGCCGCTTATCCGTACCTTGCCCAACAGCTTATTACTTTTCTCCAGTATCACTACTTCCAGTTCAGTATCTTGCCTGGCAGCATTTACAGCACAAAAAAAGCCTGCTGCACCTCCTCCAATTACTACCAGGCGTTTTTTATTCATGCTGTTCATTTTATCTTCAATCAAATTTACGAATGACGAATGTGATTTGCTAAGGTGCTGCTTGTCACTTATACTATCAGTAAGACCAGATAAATAAAAAAGGAGCAAGATAGCTTACCCCTTCAATTAATTCAGTTTACCCTCTTATCAATAATCCGAGCAAAGTTCAGCATTCGCTTTCTCTGCTGCTTCTATTTCAGTAAACGAAGAAAGAATATCAGCTTTACCTTTTTGTATGCAGATGGTATGCTCGTAGTGGGCCGCAGGTTTACCATCAGCAGTACGAATCGTCCAGCCATCTTCATCATGTGCAATATCCTTTGTACCTAAATTGATCATTGGCTCTATAGCGATCACCATTCCTTCTTTCAGTTTTGCACCGGTGCCGCGTTTACCATAATTCGGCACCTGTGGTTCTTCATGCAGTTGCCTGCCCAACCCATGACCAACCAGTTCCCGTACCACACCATAACCATTTTGCCTTTCGGTATATTCCTGTATGGCATAAGCTATATCGCCAACACGGCCGCCATGCGTTGCTTTCGCAATACCTCTATATAAAGATTCTTTGGTTACTTTTAATAACCGTTTTACCTGGTCATCAATATTTCCTATTGCAAAAGTATAAGCGCTGTCGCCATGAAAACCGTTTTTGTAAACACCTGCGTCCACAGAAACCACATCTCCTTCTTTCAGCTCGGTATTGGTAGGAAAGCCATGTACAATAGCATCATTAACCGACATACAACAGGTATAGGGAAACCCTTTATATCCTTTAAAAGAAGGCACGGCTTTATTATCACTGATAAATTCAAATGCTGTTTTGTCCAGCTGCATAGTGGTTACGCCTGGCTTTATCAATGATGCAACCAGGGCAAGTGTTTTACTTACCAGTAAACTGCTTTCTCTTATCAGTTCTATTTCTGCTTTGCTTTTATAATGGATCATGTATGTTGTTTATAAAACAAACCCCGACTCAATGGCCGGGGCTTAATTTTTATTTTTAAGCCTTTAAAGGGCTGCTTCAATTTTTCTATATTCCGGATTGAGCAACAGTTTGCCTTCCCTGTATCCTTCCGCCTCCGCTCATTAACCCATCGTATTGACGCATCAATAATTGTGTCTCTATCTGCTGCAATGTATCTAAGATAACACCAACCATGATCAATAATGATGTACCGCCAAAGAAGGTAGAAAAGTTTTGTGTCATACCAAAGAATACTACCTGGCAAATACCCGGCAGGATACCTACCAATGCCAGTAAGATAGCTCCCGGTAAAGTAATTCTATCCATGATAGTACCAATATAATCAGCAGTTGGCTGGCCTGGCTTTACACCCGGGATGAAACCGTTATTGCGTTTCAATTCGTCTGCCATTTGCTTGGGATTAAATATCAATGCAGTGTACAGGAACGTAAATGCAATTACCGCAACCGAGTAAATTACCATATACCATATGTTGGTATGGTCGTTAAGGAAACTTGCCTGCGAGGTTTTGCCTAATCCCGTAACAAAAGCTACAAGGAACAGTATTGCCTGAGCAAAGATGATCGGCATTACACCTGATGCATTTACTTTCAATGGCAGGAAATTTCTTGCACCACCAAACTGGCGGTTGCCAACAATTTGTTTAGCGTAATTTACAGGAACTCTTCTTGTACCTTGTATCAACATGATCAATCCCATGATCACAGCGATCAGGAATACGATCTCCACCAGCATGATCAATACACCACCGGCACCTCTTGTAGACCTTGCAGCCCACTCCTGAACAATAGCCTGTGGCAAACGGCCAAGGATACCGATCATAATGATGATAGATGTACCGTTACCCAAGCCTTTATCTGTAATTTTTTCACCCAGCCACATTACGAATAATGTACCTACAGTAAGTATAACCACAGTTGAAGCCCAGAAATAATTGGCATATTCTGCTATCAATGCAGGCTGGAACTGTGATTTAAGGAAACTGATATAAGCAATTGCCTGGAAACCAGTAACCAGTACGGTCAGGTAGCGGGTCCATTGATTGATCTTTTTTCTGCCGCTCTCGCCTTCTTTCTGGATCTTGGCAAACTGTGGCACCAGGATGGTTACCAATTGCATGAAGATAGATGCAGAGATGTAAGGCATGATGCCTAATGCAAAAATAGAAGCCCTGTTAAACGAGCCTCCTACGAATGTATTTAATAAGCCCAGCAATCCTCCGTTACTGGCACTTCCTTTGGTAAGTTCGGCCAGTTTATTGGGATTGATACCAGGTAATACGATATGTGTACCTATGCAATAGATGAATATGAGCAATAAGGTAAAGGTTATCTTATTGCGCAGCTCTTCAATGCTCCAGATATTTTTAAGTGTTTGAATTAGTTTCTTCACTGAATAAATCGGTTTAAATGTTTTGGGCCAAACTAAAAGACCCCGCTAAGCGTGGGTCAACAAATATCGTGAAATTATTTTACTATCTCTACAGTACCGCCTGCAGCTTCTATAGCAGCTTTGGCTTTTTCACTTACGGCATTCACTTTGAATGTGAATTTGCCTTTCAATTCACCATTGCCTAAAACTTTTACATTATCAAACTGGCTTATCAGGCCATTGATATATAAATTTTGAAGACTGAATTCGGTAATGTTGTATTTTTCTGCCAGCTGATCGATTTGGCCAAGGTTCAATACTTTGTATTCTACACGATTGATATTTTTAAAACCGCGTTTTGGGATACGGCGCTGGATAGGCATCTGTCCACCTTCGTGGGCCATTTTACTTTTGTAACCGGCACGGCTTTGTCCACCTTTATTACCTTTGGTAGAGGTACCACCTTTACCACTGGCTTCACCACGACCGATACGTTTTTCTTTGTGTGTAGCGCCCTTTGCAGGCTTCAGCGTATGTAATTTCATCTTGCTTTTATTTTAAACTTACGCCCCGAAAGCATCGGGGCTCGCTTTGTTATGTTTTAAAATTGATAGTTTCTATAAATAGCTTATGCCAGCTCTTCTACTTTTACCAGGTGGTTCACTTTACGAACCATACCTAATATCTGCGGAGTAGCTTCTACTTCTACAGAAGCATGCATCTTTTGCAAACCTAAAGCTACCATAGTTCTTTTCTGGCGCTCCGATCTGTCGATTACACTTTTAACCTGTGTTACTTTTATCTTTTTCATTGTACTTGTTATTTGTGATCCGTTACCTGTTATTTGTTATTCGTTATTTGTAATTGCAGCTACCATTAACTATTAACCAATAACTAATAATGAAATTACCCGTTAAATACTTTCTTTAAAGAGATGTTACGAGTTTTTGCAACACCGATCGGCTCACGTAAGGTTGCCAATGCTTTAAATGTTGCTTTAACCACGTTGTGCGGATTAGCAGAACCCAGGTTCTTTGCCAAAACGTCGGTAATGCCTGCTGCTTCCAAAACCGCCCTCATGCTACCCCCGGCGATAACACCGGTACCATGCGCTGCTGGCTTGATCAACACTTTCGCTGCACCTTCTTTTGATAACTGATCGTGAGGTATAGTACCGTGAGATAAAGGAACCTTTATCAAATTCTTTTTAGCATCTTCGATACCTTTTGTAATAGCTTCCTGTACTTCTTTGGCTTTACCTAAGCCATGTCCTACAACACCAGCTTCATTACCAACCACTACCAGGGCAGAAAAACTAAAAGCACGACCACCTTTAGTAGTTTTAACCACACGGTTAATTGCAACCACTTTGTCTTTCAACTCAAGGTCACCTGCTTTTACTCTGTTTAAAGTTACTTTTGACATTATTCCAATTTATGAATGATGATTTATGACTTATGATCTTGGCGCTTCCTTCAAATAAAATCTGAAATCTGCTATCCCAAATCTTAAAATTCTAATCCGCCTTCTCTTGCACCTTCTGCTACTGCTTTTACACGGCCATGATAGATATAACCACCACGGTCGAAAACTACAGCCTTGATTCCCAGCTCACCTGCTTTTCTTGCAATAGCGGCACCTACCATTTTGCTTTTTTCTGTTTTAGGCGCTTTTTGTGCAAGGATATCTTTTTGCCTTGAAGAAGCTGCAGCCAATGTAACACCGGTTGCATCATCGATCAATTGCGCATAGATATCGCTGTTGCTCCTGAAAACACTTAATCTTGGTTTTGCAGCAACACCACTTACTTTCTTACGAATGCGGTATTTGATTTTTACTCTTGCGCTACCTTTTGAATTCATGATCTTTATTTTTTAATCCCCGATACTGCCGGAGAATGTTTTGTTAATCCGTTTATTCGTTAATTAGTTAATCCGTTTAAACGTTTATACGGATTAACGGATACCCGTTATTTTCCTGCAGATTTACCAGCTTTCCTTCTCAACACTTCACCTGCAAATTTCACACCTTTACCTTTATATGGTTCTGGCTTACGTAAGCTCCTGATCTTTGCACACACCTGTCCGAGCAATTGCTTGTCGATGCTTTCCAGGTTGATCATCGGGTTCTGCCCTTTTTCCTGTGATGTTGATACTTTCAATTCTTTAGGTATCTCAAAAATGATGTTGTGAGAATATCCTAGTGCCAGATCAAGCAGGTTACCCTGGTTTGAGGCTTTATAACCCACACCAACCAGTTCCAGTTGTTTGGTATATCCTTCTGTAACACCTTTAACCATATTGCTGATCAAAGAACGATACAGGCCATGCATAGCACGGTGGCGTATCTGATCAGTAGGACGTTTGAATTCTACAACATTGTCTTTGATATCAACATTGATATCCCTGTCAATACTTTGTTTCAATTCGCCTTTTGGGCCTTTTACAGTCACCACATTATCTTTTCCTACAGTGATCGTTACTCCTGACGGTACTTCAATCGGTTTTTTTCCTATACGAGACATAGTCGATTTTTTAAATTTTGTTTTATAAAGTTGATCAGTGTTCAGCCACGACTAAGAGGCTTAATTATCAGATCTTGCTTATGATGTGCAAATTCTTAAATCTGCACATTTGCATATTAGTAAATGTTACACAATACCTCTCCACCCACATTCTGCGCCTTCGCTTCTTTATCAGTCATTACTCCTTTAGAAGTAGAAACGATAGCAACACCTAAACCATTCTTCACACGTTTAAAATCAGCAGGCTTAGCATAGCTTCTTAAACCCGGGCGGCTTACTCTCTCCAAACTCTGAATAACAGGAAGTTTGGTAACAGCATCATATTTCAATGCTATTTTGATAAGGCCCTGTTTGTTATCATCTTCAAATTTGTATTTCAGGATATATCCTTTATCATACAAAATCTCAGTGATACGCTTTTTCAAATTGCTGGCAGGAATCTCTACGATCCTGTGATTAGCCATTTGTGCGTTGCGGATTCTTGTTAAATAATCTGCTATTGGATCAGTTACCATTGTTGTTGTAATTAATTTAAAAAATAGTTTTTTACAATGCGATATCCCTAATTGGTTGCTCGCTTTTTTGTTTGTCGTTGCCCGCTATTGGTTTTAGTATTAAACGGTCAACGATTATCGATCAACTTTTATCTTACCAGCTTGCTTTTGTTACACCCGGGATCTTACCCTGCAATGCCATGTCGCGGAACATATTCCTTGACAAACCGAAATGCCTCATGTATCCACGCGGACGGCCGGTTAACTGGCAACGGTTCTTTAAACGTACAGGTGATGCATTCTTTGGAAGAAGATCCAAAGCTGAATAATCGCCTGCTGCTTTCAACGCGGCTCTTTTTTCAGCATATTTTGCAACCATCGCAGCACGCTTTGTTTGCCTGGCTTCAATTGATTTTTTTGCCATATTTTATTTGTTATTTGTTATTTGTTATTCATTCTAGTTACCATTAACTATTAACGAATAACTATTAACTAATTTATTTTTTAATGTTTTTAAACGGCATACCCAATTCTTTCAACAGTTCATACGCTTCTTCGTTGGTATCTGCTGTTGTTACGAAAGTGATATCAAGGCCGGTAATTTTATTTACTTTATCAATATCAATTTCAGGAAAAATGATCTGCTCTGTAACACCTAATGTATAGTTACCGCGACCATCAAATGATTTGTCATTGATCCCTTTGAAATCACGTACACGTGGTAAAGAAACAGAAACCAGCCTGTCCAGGAATTCATACATCTTCACCCCGCGAAGCGTAACCCTTGCACCTATCGGCATGTTCTTACGCAACTTAAAGTTGGAGATATCTTTCTTAGACATTGTTGCTACCGCTTTTTGACCGGTGATATTTGATAATTCATCAACAGCAATGTCGATCAATTTTTTATCGTTCACAGCACCGTTCACACCACGATTCAAACAGATCTTGGTAAGCTTTGGCGCCTGCATTACAGTTTTATAACTGAATTTTTTCATTAAAGCAGGTACAACTTCTTTCTTGTACTTATCTGCTAATCTCGGAGTATTTGTTGTTGTGCTCATTATTTGATTACCTCCCCTGATTTTTTTGCTGTTCTAACTAATTTACCATTATCCCTGGTACGTTTAATTTTACTACCTGTACCTGATTTTGCATCCCAAAGCATTACATTGCTGATAGCAATCGGAGCTTCGGTCTTTACAATACCACCTTTGGTATTCTGTGCCGTAGGCTTGGTATGCTTGGTAACGATGTTAACACCTTCTACCAATACACGGGCTTTTTCCGGGATAATTTCCAGCACTTTGCGTGGCTTCTTCATATCCTTATCCTCGCCGGTAATTACCACTACCGAATCGCCTTTTTTAATGTTAAACTTGGGTTTAAATCTTGTACTCATTTTATTTAAGCTTTGAGCCTCAAGCTGCAAGCTGCAAGGCAACTTTTACTTTCGGCGTTTATATTTTACTTGTAGCTTGAAGCTATATGCTTGAAGCTGATTTTTTACAATACTTCCGGAGCCAGGGAAATGATCTTCATGTATCCCTTATCCCTTAATTCACGGGCTACCGGGCCGAAGATACGTGTGCCTCTTGGTTCGTCTGCATTGTTCAATAACACTACTGCGTTATCATCAAAACGGATATAAGAACCATCTTTACGACGCAATTTATTAGTAGTGCGAACGATAACAGCTTTGCTCACTGTACCTTTTTTGATACCGCCAGCCGGCATTGCATCCTTTACAGTAACAACGATCTTGTCACCGATCTTTGCATAATCCTGCCCGCTGTTACCTAATACACGGATACACAATACTTCTTTAGCACCGCTGTTATCCGCTACGTTTAGTCTACTCTCTTGCTGAATCATTTTATTTAGCTTTGAGCTTATAGCTGCAAGCTACAAGCGATTTTATTATACTTGGTTTATCCACTGCATCCTTACGGCTTGCAGCTTGAAGCTTATTATTTTACTTTCTCAACTACTTCTACCAGCCTCCAGCGTTTAGTTTTGCTCAACGGGCGGCTTTCCATGATCTTTACAGTATCGCCAATGCTGCATTCGTTCTTTTCATCATGCGCATGGAACTTAGTTGTTTTCTTTACGAACTTACCATACAAAGGGTGTTTTACTTTCCTTTCTACGTTTACGGTGATGGTCTTATCCATTTTGTTGCTGGATACCACACCTAATTTCGTTTTTCTTAAATTTCTTTCAATCATTTTATTAAATTTTAGCTTTCGCTATTTCATTTAAAACATAATCTTCTCCATATCTCCCTTTAGGGGATAGGGGCTTAGAACCCCAGTTGTTTCTTTTTCAATGCAGTCTTTAAACGTGCAATATCCCTTCTCAGCGTACGGATGCTTTGCGGATTCTCCAATGGAGAGATAGCATGTGCAAACGAAAGCTTTTTCATACGCAATTCATCTTCCTGGATCTTTGCTTTAAGATCTTCCTCGTTTAAACCTTCTAGGCTTTTTACAAAATCAACTTTCTTAGACATCGTTTTTTGTTTTGTGTTTTCTGTTTTCAGTTTCTTAACTGTTCTTATTTCCGATAACTGTTAACTGAAAACAGCAAACCGGATATTATCTTACGCCTGGTAATCGTGACGAACTACAAACTTGGTAAGAATAGGTAGTTTTTGAGCTGCTAAAGCGAATGCTTCTTTTGCTACCTGTTCAGGTACGCCATCAGCTTCAAACAAAATCCTTCCTGGTTGTACAATAGCTGCCCAACCTTCGGGGTTACCTTTACCTTTACCCATCCTCACTTCAGCAGGCTTAGCGGTAATTGGTTTGTCAGGGAAGATCCTTATCCACACGTTACCTTCACGTTTCATGTGACGGGTCATTGCCTGGCGGGCACTTTCTATCTGGCGGTTAGTTAACCAAACGCTGTCCAGTGCTTTTAAACCAAAGGTTCCAAAGGCTAAGGTTGCACCACGTTTAGTGTCGCCTTTCATTCTGCCTTTCTGCGTTTTCCTGTGTTTCGATCTTTTTGGTTGTAACATCTTACTTCTATTTTAGATTTCAGATTTTAGATTTTTGATTTCCTTAATCTTAATCAGTCTTTTAATGCTTTATTATTGTTTAGATTTCAGTATAAATCGTAATTCGTAAATCTGAAATCGTAAATCATTTTTATCTTCTTCCACCACCGCCGCCGCGATTTCCACCACCGCCCCTGCGGTCTCCACCACCTCTGCGGTCATCTCTCCTGTCATCCCTTCTTTCAAAGCCACCTTGTCTTTCACCTTCTTTACCTGCACCTGCTACTACATTAGGATTAAGATCTCTTTTACCTAATACTTCACCTTTACAGATCCATACTTTGATACCTATCTTTCCGTAAACTGTTAATGCAAATACGTTTGCATAATCGATATCCATACGTAAAGTATGTAACGGCGTACGGCCTTGTTTAATTTCTTCGCTACGGGCAATTTCAGCACCACCCAAACGACCACCTACTTTTACTTTGATACCTTCGGCACCCATACGTAATGCTGAAGCTATCGCCATTTTAATGGCACGTTTGTAGTTGATACGGTTTTCCAATTGACGGGCAATGGTATCAGCAACAATGTTGGCATCCAGTTCAGGACGACGGATCTCCAGGATGTTGATCTGTACATCATCTTTACCACAAAGCTTTTTCAACTCTTCCTTGATACGGTCTACCTCTCCACCACCTTTACCAATGATGATACCTGGCTTTGAAGTATGAATAGTTACGATCAACTTGTTCAACGTACGCTCAATAACAATTTTAGCGATACCGCCTTTGTTGATACGTGCATTCAGGTAGTTCCTGATCTTGTTATCTTCAATAAGCTTCTTTGGATATTCAGTTTTGCTGGCAAACCAGTTACTGTCCCATCCACGGATGATACCTAACCTTGCACCTATCGGATTTGTTTTTTGACCCATTAGTTGTGTATATTAAATCGTTTGATATTAATTTTTAATTGCTTTTGCATCTACTACTACAGTAACATGATTGCTGCGTTTGCGAACCCTGTAACCACGACCTTGCGGAGCCGGGCGCATACGCTTGATCACTCTTGCCCCATCTACCATGATAGTTTTTACCACCAGTGTATTTTCATCACCGCCTTCGTTCTTTTGTTTCCAGTTGCTGATGGCAGATACTACCAGTTTGCGTAAAGGAACTGCAGGATGTTTTGGATTATGTTCCAACACTGCTAATGCTTTTTCAACATCCATACCACGGATCAAATCTGCCAGTAAACGCATTTTACGTGGCGATGTCGGGTAATTGTTAAGTTTTGCTACTGCTTCCATTTTTTATTTAATATTTTAGATTGAATATTTAATCTTTCGAAGAGTCTTCTCCTTATTAAATATTACCTATTACTTATGCTATCTTCTTGCTTGAGTGACCTCTAAAATTCCTTGTTGGTGCAAATTCACCTAATTTATGACCTACCATAAATTCTGTTACATAAACAGGGATGAACTTATTACCGTTGTGCACTGCAAAAGTCTGTCCCACGAAATCCGGGGTGATAGTGCTTCTGCGGCTCCAGGTTTTAATAACACCTTTTTTACTTTTGCCTTCTACCATAGCAGTAACTTTTGCTTCAAGTTTTGCTTCTACGTAAGGACCTTTACTTAATGAACGAGCCATGTTTATTTTTGATTTATGATTTTAGATTTGTGATTTGCTTAGCTTATCCTGAATCTTAAAATCTTTTGTTTATTTGTCAGGGTTTGAAGCCTAACCATTTTAACTAATTACTAATTACCAATCCCCAATTACTTCTTAGGTAATTTCTTACCGTTCCTTCTCTGGATGATCATCTTATCTGATCCTTTTCCTCTTGTACGGGTGATCTCACCTTTTGCATATTTACCTTTACGGCTGCGTGGGTGACCACCTGAAGCTCTACCTTCACCACCACCCATCGGGTGATCTACCGGGTTCATCGCTACTGCTCTTGTACGTGGACGGATACCTTTCCAACGGTTACGACCTGCTTTACCCATGCTTTCCAGGTTGTGGTCGCCATTGCTGACAACACCAACTGTTGCATAACATTTGATCAATACTTTTCTTAATTCGCCGCTTGGCATTTTTAAGATGGCGTATTTTTCTTCTTTATTGCTCAACTGGGCAGATGTACCGGCACTGCGTACCAGGATACCACCTTGACCAGGCTGCATTTCTATATTGTGAACATTAGTACCTAATGGCATGTTCTTTAAGATCAAAGCATTTCCTAATTCTGGAGCTACTTCATCCCCGCTGATAACTGTTTGACCAACCTGTAAACCTTGCGGAGCAAGGATGTAACGTTTTTCACCATCAGCATAAGCTAATAAAGCGATGAAAGCGGTACGGTTTGGATCATATTCGATAGATTTTACAGTAGCAGGGATATCCTTTTTGCTTCTTTTAAAATCTATTACACGATACATGGTTTTGTTACCACCACCCATGTAGCGCATTGAACGGCGGCCCTGTACGTTACGGCCAGCTGTGCTTTTTTGTTTTTCCAACAAAGACTTTTCCGGAACATTGGTAGTGATCTCTTCGTATGCATTACCGATCCTCCACCTGGTACCTGCTGTTGTTGGTTTGTATTTTCTAAGTGCCATTTTGTTTCTTTTGCCGCCCCTAACCCTAAAGGGGGATCGGAGCTTTTTATTTTAAGAATCTCTGCGTTTTGCGGTAGCAGTTTCACCATTCATTTTAATTACTATGCCTTTTGTTCTCCGCCAGCTGGCGGATTAGAGGGCTTAAACGCCTGCGCTGTACAGATCAATAGTCTCGCCTTCTGCAACAGTTACTATTGCTTTTTTCTTTGATGGCTTGCGGCCTACAATGAAACCAGCTTTAGTATATTTCGCTTTTGCTTTTGATGGTACTATGATAGTATTTACATCTTCTACCTGTACACCATAAAAAGATTCAACTGCTTTTTTAATTTCCAGTTTGTTTGCTTTTTTATCTACTACAAATGAATAACGATTCATTTTTTCAGATTGCTTGTTAGCTTTCTCAGATAAAATCGGCTTTATTAAAACATCAGACAGCTTCATGTCTATTAATTTTTAATGGTAAATTCTTAATTTTTATTCTTACGCTTCAGCTTGCTCAGCAGTAAATATTTTAGCTGCTCCTTCTGTTATCACCAGTACATTTGCATTGATAATGTCGTAAGTATTCAGGTCGCTCAATAAGCTGCCGCTAACTGATGGTACATTACGCAGGCTCAGGTACAGGTTATCATTATACTCCGGAATAACCACCAATGCTTTTTTCTTTGCAAGGTTCAGGTTCTTTAATATCCCTGTAAATGTCTTTGTTTTTGGTGCATCCATGGTCACATCTTCCAAAACAACGATAGCGTTTTCTTTTGCTTTGTAAGCCAGTGCGCTCATTTTAGCAAGATCTTTCACTTTACGGTTCAGCTTGATATCGTATTTGTGCGGTTTTGGGCCGAAGATGGTACCACCACCTTTGTACAAAGGGTTCCTCAGGTTACCTTTACGGGCACCGCCGGTTCCTTTTTGTTTGTGCAGTTTCTTAGAAGAACCGTGCACTTCCATACGTGTCTTTACCTTGTGCGTACCCTGGCGTTGTGCGCCCTGGTATTGTTTTACAGCCAGGTAAATAACGTGGTCGTTAGGTTCGATACCAAATATCTCTTCTGGTAACTCTACCGTTCTGCCGGTTTTCTTTCCTTCTATATTTAAAACGTCTACTTGCATTTTACTTATTTTTTAAGGCCAATGGCCGTTGCTTATTTTTGAATTAAAACAATAGAACCATTATGACCTGGTACTGATCCGCTGACAAGGATATAATTCTTTTCAGGGAAGATCTTTACTACTTTCAACCCTTTCATAGTAATCCTGTCTTGTCCCATACGGCCACCCATGCGCATTCCTTTGAATACACGGCTGGCATCGGATGAGTTACCGATAGAACCCGGCGCTCTCTGACGGTCGTGCTGACCGTGAGACTGCTCGCCCACACCACTAAAACCATGACGTTTAACAACACCCTGGAAACCTTTACCTTTTGATGTGCCGACAACTTCAATTTTGTCGCCTTCGGTAAAGATCTCAACGGTAATGCTTTCGCCTACGTTTTGAGTCATTTCGCTATCGCGGATTTCTTTTACTACTTTTTTGGGAGATGTTTGAGCTTTGGCGAAGTGGTTTACTTCAGACTTAAGAGAATGTTTTTCTTTTTTGTCGCCAAAAGCTATCTGGAGAGCATTGTAACCGTCAGTTTCAACGGTTTTCTTTTGTGTTACTACACACGGACCGGCTTCAATAATGGTAACAGCAGTTTGCTTACCTGTTGTATCGAAGATACTGGTCATGCCGATCTTTTTTCCAATAATACTTTTCATTGTATCTTGTTTTTATCCAGCGCTCCTTTTTGTGAGGAGATGGATGTTCAATATTTTTCTTTTTAAGAACTTACCTGATGCTTTCCCCTGCTGTTTAAGCTACGGGGAAGTTCATTAGGCCTTGATCTCAACATCCACACCACTTGGCAGGTCTAATTTGCTTAGAGCGTCAACCGTACGGCTGCTGCTGGTGTAAATGTCTAATAAACGTTTATGTGTACAGAGTTGGAACTGCTCACGGGCCTTCTTGTTAACGTGAGGGCTGCGCAATACTGTGAAGATCTTTTTGTGGGTAGGTAAAGGAATAGGACCTGTAACTACGGCACCAGTACTACGTACAGTTTTAACGATCTTTTCTGCTGATTTATCTACCAGGTTGTGGTCGTAAGACTGTAATTTGATTCTGATTCTCTGTGACATATGTAAAGAACTTTAAAAATTACCGTTTTTTAATTTGGAGTGCAAAGGTAAGAGTAGATTTTATAATAGCAAAAAGAAAACGATACTTTTTTCATCTTTTATCAAAAAACATTACCCTTTTTTATCTAATGACCGGTTTAGCCCCGGAAAGCAGGGACACTACTATACCTACGTTAATCTACCTAAACTTCTATTTAAGTAAAAACACCTGTATTATTACAAAAACCTCTTATTAAGTTTGAATGACAGATATCATTAACTGGTTATCAGCCATATATACTTAAACATTTAATCCCCATGCAACCCAAAACCCTTATCCCCCGCTCAGCGGCAAAAGTATTCGTATTAATTCTTTGCCTTGCAATGGCAGGATGTAACAGTCCCGCAAAAAAAGATACTCCTTTCCGTTTCCTTCCGCCTGCATTCATCGAAGATTTTAAGGATGATACTGCAAAACAGGCACAGCTTAACAGGTTATGGAATGAAAATCTTAACGGATTTACTCAACAAGGTATGCTTGGCGATCCGTGGAATGCCAATAATATGGACAGCATTACTAATTATTTCAATCCGCTTGAGACTTCTCCCCGGGAAGCTGTTATCGCGGAGATTAATTGGGGAGCATGGCCCGGCCGTATCGGGTTTTACTTCAGCAGCCTGTCCGACTCAGATCAGCTATCTATTTCCGACCGGGGACTTATGGCCAATAACAGCCAGCCGCCGATGATTCCGAAGGACCCCTGCGCACTTAACGATGGAAATACCAGGGTATTTGGGCCGTATGGACCCAGGGGATTCCAGGATGAGTATTGCGAGTGGGCTGTACAAAGAGATGCAAGCGGCGTAATAACCCGTATAGATTTTACCTGTGAGAACCCCGAATACTGGAATTCCTTATGGATAGTTGATTCCAATAAGGTGTTAGAGCTTTATCAAAAAACGCTCGATTATGCTACTATTACTATGGACGATCTTATTTTGCACGATTCTTCGGGTGCTCCTGTGAAAGATCCTTCCACCGGCAAAGCGATGTACAATCCCTTAAATAAATGGAACAATGGCTCAGGGGGCGCCATGCATCTTACCAGTACGCCAAATACCATCCAGACAGAGATCGGCCTGGCTACGTTAAGCAGCCTTCAGCGAAATACCGATAATGCTGATGAGAACAAATTGATCTGCTGCGGTACTTACGGACAAAACTTCCGTAACAGCGACCCTCATATCGGGGGATCAGTTAACAGGATCGTGCAGGCGGGCTTCCAGGTAACACTTACTAACCCACCGGGACTATACATACAAATGCCCAATTTTAATATCTATCAATACAAAGGACAACCCGTTGATGCTTCTAAATTCTGGACCATTGTAAGAGGTCAAAAGAAACTGGTGAATGAATACGGCGATACCCTGCCCGGCAATTTTATCTTACACGCCAAGTTTGAGGTACCGAGAGAATATGGTTACCGTGTAGGAGATCTTTCTATATTATGGAACAATACCTGGTCGCCGGTAAAATGGGGTGGCCAGATATCCAGGACCTTCAATATGCAGATAGTTGCCAGTGCATTGAAAAAAACTCCCGGGCCTACCCTTATCTGCTCAGGCGGTGCAGCTAATCCTACGCCGGATCCTCAGCAGCTTTTTCATAAGAGCGTTTTTGATGCAATGAAAAGGCATACTGTTGCCAACCCGATGAACCAGTATATGAACCTGCTCAGCAACAGTACTTTCATTATGCCTAAATTGGTAAAAGGTACTACGGCAGATATGGTATTAACTGCCGATACGATCAATTTTGCAGCAGGCAATCCCGTAATCACCTTCGATGATCCGCATATCAAGGCAAGCTTTGTAGCTCATGCTATGGTCAATTATGCCGTTCCCGGCAATTCTTATCCCGGTAATTGTGTTGCATTATATATAAAGGTCACTGCCGATAAAGATGCTAAGCCAGGTAGCCATAGTGTCTATCTCAGTAATGCCGGAAGCAAGCCCGGCCCGGCAATGCCCGCCCTTATCAATATTGTTGAAGCTATAAAACCTTAACTGATGAAAACCTTATTTATAAAAATATTCAAACATAGAATCCTTACTGTCTGTATACTTTTAGTAACAACAGTACTTGCTTTTGTGATGTGTAATGATAAAGGCAGTTCAGGCCCTGCTGCCTCCAGCGCCGAAAACACCTGTGATTGCGGCGTATTGACACCTGTGCACTTCGGGCCTGCTATACCCGGCGATAATAAACTGGTTACCGGTCAGCCACAGGCAAATTGTTTTGCCTGGGCCGAATTCGTAGCCCTGAACTGGCCGGCAGATTCTACTGCCCCTTTTGGTAAGCCTGGAGATACCAATCCCGTACAATGGGAGACCTATATGACCAGGGAAGAATTGATGACACCTGATGGCACGCCTCCTCCTAAATGGGGTAACCCCTTAAAAGCTTCGCCTGAAATGGCCGGTCTTTTAAGGTCAGAGCCGCCAGGTACTAAGCTATTGTTCCATACCTCCAAGTTCAATGGAGCAGGGCCTAAAGACAAGTTAAATGAGCAGGGTGAAGCTGCGCCTTTTGGACAGCCGAATTGGCTCGGGGCACAGAATGGCACTAATATCTGGTACGAGGTGTTGGTAAATGAAGATGAATACAATTATATAGTGGAGAATAAATTTTACAATGCCGATTCCCAATATAATTATGTGGTAGATCAAAATAAGCGGATAGACCTGCCAAGAGGGGATGCCCATCGCTCGGGTGCCATGGAGCTGAAAGCCAGCTGGCTTGAAGTGACCGACCCTCAAAATGAACGGTGGAAAAGATATAAATTATCCAAAGCTGTCCTGATAGATGCCCAGAACAAATCCACAAGAAAGGCAACTGTAGCATTGATCGGTCTCCACATCTTACACAAAACAGCTAGCCAGCCTACATGGTTCTGGACTACTTTCGAGCATGTGGACAATGTACCCGGTAACGCAGGTTCGGCAGCTACTTATAATTTATACAACCCGGCACCTAAGGTTCAGTACGTGAAAGTGCCCGGCAACTGCGGCGATAATCCAAACAAAGCAGATTCAACATATAAGGTTGACACTATTCCTAATGTACCTCCTCCATACTATTTGTGTAATGGCGCCGGGCCTGTACCCATACAGGTAACCCGCAGGATCCCTATCGATGCAGAAGCTACAGCAACCAATAATTTATTGCAGAACTATATCCGCACTAATTACCCGGGATCTGTATGGGCTAATTATCAACTGGTCAATGTGATCTGGTCAACCACGCCACAGACAGTACAAAATAACCTTACCCCGCAGTTACTGGCTTCCATGCAGCCAATGATCCCTTTGGCCAATTCTGCCGCAGAAACTTATATACAAACTGCAGCATGCACTTACTGCCACCAGGATGCTTTCATTGCTGCCAGCAGTAAATCACAGAGTAATTTTAAATATGCATCAGATTTTAGTTTCATTTTCAAATTTGCCAATTATAAAAAGAAGTAAATAATAAGTTCCCTAATCCTGTCGTCCCATTAAACTCCTGCACCAGCAGGAGTTTTTTTGTATAGTTAAAATAGTGTTAGAAGACCTTTTACAATAAAATAGGTTGTAATACCTGTCGTTAGCTCTATAGCTCCACACAAAATGGAATGATTTTTGACCATTCGGCACAACGTCCAAATTCTACTTAAAACATTTACTGTATGAAATATGCTAGCCTCCTGTTTTTGGCGATACTGCCGTTTTTCGTCAATTCCCAAAACCTACATGCTGACCTTTTTGCCGGTGTTGCCAATTACCAGGGCGATCTGCAGGGTAAACGGTTCACCTTCAGCCAGTCGCACCCGGCTATAGGGCTTGGCGCTTCGTATGATATTACCAATAAATTCATCGGCCGCATTGGCTTTACATACGCTACTGTTGAAGGCAATGATCAAAAAAATTCTTCGGCCAAAGGTGTTGAGTTTCGCAACCTGAATTTCAAATCAAGGATATCAGAACTCCAGTTGGGATTGGAATACAATATATTCGACCTGAACGAACGCAGTTTTACGCCGTACCTGTTTGCCGGCGTGGCAGGGTATCATTTTAATCCATACACCACTGATTCTGCCGGTAACAAAGTGTTTTTAAAACCATTAAGTACGGAGGGCCAGGGCCTTGCTGCTTACCCCGACCGTAAAGAATATAAGCTTACCCAGTTTGCCATTCCGTTTGGCGCCGGGCTAAAACTGGCTTTATCCGATAACTTACAGGTAGGCCTGGAACTGGGCCTCCGCAAATTATTTACCGATTACCTCGATGATGTAAGCACCAGTTATGTAGATTCTACCGTACTGGCAAATGCCAAAGGCGCACTGGCTGCCCAGTTAGCCTACCGTGGCGATGAAGTTGGTGGCCCCGCCTATCCTGCCGCCGGCACCCAGCGGGGAAGCACTAAAAAAGATTGGTACTATATTACCAGCTTCAGGATAAGCTATCGCCTGGGTGGTAATAAAGGAGGAAGCAGGAAAGTGGGTTGCCCGAGAAATATTTATTGAGTTTTTGGTTTGGGGTTTTCTGTTTTGGGTTGATCGAAGCGGATATTGTGTTTTGGATATTGGATTTTGGATATTGGATATTGGATTTTGGATTTTGTGTTTTGTGTTTTGTGTTTTGACTTTTGACTTTTGACTTTTCGTATTATTGCCGGTTACATATATATAATGCCCCGCCAGCTGGCGGGGCATTGTTTGTCGTTGTATATTATATGTAGTTAATTTCCCTGTTCAATACTTCCGCCGCCGTTTATTGATTTTTCTACAGTGGCAGCGCCATAATAGGTAATGTCACCACCGCCTGAAGCGCTGGCCACCAGTTTCACGCTGGCATGCACAGAAGCTGAACCACCACCGCTAACAGATGCTTTGGTGTTCTCACTCATCAGGTCACGGGAATTAAGTTCGCCCCCACCCGACACCTCGGCTTCATAGTTTTTGGTACGACCGGTCAGCTTGATGGTACCGCCACCACTTACATCGGCATCCACATCAGGCGCATCAACATCTGCGGTAATACTTCCGCCACCGGAAAGGTCGAAAGATAATTTTCCATCGCTTTTTAAAATATCCTTTACCCTAAAATCCGATCCGCCCGAGGCATTTATTACAGTAATAGCCGGCGCCGTGATGTAAGCCTTAAGATGCGCATTGGAAATATTATGCAGGTTCTTGGTACGTATCTTTAAAATGCCTTCGTTAACTATGGTTTCGATATGGCCGATAATATTGTCGTCCGCTTCAATGGTCACCGATGTTACAGGGCCTGTCTTCAATTCCACATCAATACCACCCGATACAGAGATGCCGGTAAATTCACTTGTAGCCCTTTTTTCCGTTACAATATTTCCGCTGCCGGTTGTAAAGTGGCAGGAGCTTAAAGCGAAGAAGGCTAAGAGAAAAAAGAGTGATCGTTTCATGGCTAAGAGTTTTTACAAAAATACATTCTTAATGGATAATTGATAATGAATAATTGATGATGTCCATGGTCGATGGACCATAGACCATGGACTGGAATTTGTATCTTCGCACCCTATGACGGAAAAAATACTCATCCTTGATTTTGGCTCTCAATATACCCAACTCATTGCACGTGCAGTAAGAGAAGCAAATGTGTATTGCGAGATCACTCCTTTTCATAAAGACATTACCTACGAACCCGGTTTAAAGGGTATCATTCTTTCAGGCTCGCCTTTTTCGGTGAATGAAGAAAAAGCGCCGATGGTGGATATCAAAGAGATGTCGGCAAAGCTGCCGGTCCTGGGTGTTTGCTATGGTGCACAAATGACAGCCAAACTGTTTGGCGGCAGGGTAGATAAAAGCGAAAAACGGGAATACGGCAGGGCAATATTGAAAGTAGAAAAACAGGATCTGTTGCTGGAAGGTGTTGCAGAAACTTCGCAGGTATGGATGAGCCATAGTGATACCATAAAAGAATTGCCGGTTGGCTTTGAATTGCTGGGAACGACGGAGAGTATTCCGGTGGCGGCGTTTAAGAGGATACCCCCTCCGCCCCCTAAAGGGGGAACCAGCGGAGATATTAGCGAAGCAAGCAATTTTCCGCTTTACGGCATCCAGTTTCATCCTGAAGTATATCATTCTGCCGAAGGCAAAAAAATAATTAAGAATTTCTTAGTAAATATTTGCGGATGTTCGCAGGACTGGACACCGGCTCATTTTATTACCGATACTGTTGAGGCATTAAAAAAACAGATCGGCAACCGAAAAGTGATCATGGCATTAAGCGGCGGTGTTGACAGTACAGTTGCGGCCACGCTTATTCATAAAGCCATTGGCAATAACCTGTTCGGGATCTTTGTTGACAATGGCGTGTTGCGTAAGAATGAATTTGAGCAGGTATTAAAAACTTATGGCGAATTAGGTTTGAACGTAAAAGGCGTTGATGAAAAGCAATTATTCTATAAAGAACTCGCCGGCAAAGCTGACCCGGAAGAGAAAAGAAAGATCATCGGCAGGTTATTTATAGAAGTGTTTGACCAGGAAGCGCATAAAATAGAAGGCATTGAATTATTGGGGCAGGGTACTATTTATCCTGATGTGATAGAATCTGTTTCGGTGCATGGGCCGTCGGTTACAATTAAATCGCACCACAATGTAGGCGGGCTGCCTGATACCATGAAGCTGGAACTGGTAGAACCGTTGCGTTATTTATTTAAAGATGAAGTGCGCAAGGTTGGGCTTGAACTTGGCATTCCTTACGATCAGTTGTACCGTCACCCTTTCCCGGGGCCCGGGCTGGCAATAAGAATATTGGGAGATATTACCGAAGAAAAGGTACGGTTATTGCAGGAAGCAGATGCCATTTATACAGAGGGTTTGAAAAAACATAATTTGTATGCAACGGTTTGGCAGGCGGGCACTATCTTGTTGCCGGTAAAGAGTGTAGGCGTAATGGGCGATGAAAGAACATATGAATTTACCGTAGCACTGCGAGCCGTAACATCTGTAGATGGCATGACAGCCGATTGGGCACATTTGCCGTATGAATTTTTGGCCAATATCTCCAATGAAATAATCAATAATGTTCGCGGCATCAACCGTGTGGTGTATGATATCAGCAGCAAGCCGCCTGCAACAATTGAGTGGGAATAGGTTGGTTCATAGTTAATGGTTCATAGTTAATGGTTAATAGTTAATGGTTAATAGTTAATGGTTAATAGTTAATGGTGTGTAGCAGTTTGGATATTGGTTCTTGGAATTTGTTTTTTGGAATTTGTTTTCTGGATTTTGTTTTTTGGAATTTGTTTTTTGGATTTTGTTTTTTGGAATTTGTCCTTTTTGAATTTTGATTTATGTATAAAAGACTTCTTGTTGCCTTAGTAATGTTACTTACTGTTGTTTCTTTTAAAGCAACGGCACAAACAGATTCGTTCCGGTTATTTCCAACCTATCGTGTGGGCATCTTTGCACCACTGTACCTGGATTCTGTTTTCGGCAGTACCAATACATTCAAATACAAACAAGGCATTCCAAAATTCATTTTGCCTGCGGTAGAGTTTGTGCAGGGCGCACAGGTAGCGCTGGATTCAATGAAGCTGGGCGGAGAAAATGTAAAAGCATTTATCTACGATACCAAATCCTACACCAAAGATCTTGATTATCTTATACAGAATAAAGCGCTCGACAGCCTCGACCTGATCATCGGTTCTGTAAGAGATGCTGACTTTAAAGACCTCGCTGATTTTGCTTTACAGAAAAACATTCCCTTCATCTCCGCTACTTATCCCAATGATGGCGGCATTACCAACAATCCCTTTACAGTAATTGTTAACTCTACTTTAAAAGCGCATTGCGAAGCTATCTACAGTTATATCCTCCAAAATCATGGTACAGATAAAATAGTACTGTGCCGCAAAAAAGGTATACAGGAAGATAGAGTAGCTGCATATTTCAAACAGCTTAACGAACAGGATGGCAAAGCTTTGCTGAATATTCAAACCATAAATTTCGACAGTACCTTAAATGCTGATTTTCTGCAAAAGAAATTAGACAGCAACCGCAATACCGTCATCATCGGCGGCAGTCTCGATGAAAGTTTTGCTTCCAGCCTTTCATTGGCAGCCTTCGATCTCAGGGCCTCCTACCCTATCACACTGATCGGTATGCCCAACTGGGATGGCTTTACTTCGTTGTACAAAAAAGAAGTGTTCGAAGATTTTCCTATCTACTTTACTTCACCTTACTATAATAATAAATGGGATGCCTTCAGTAAGATACTCATCGGCGCATATGCCAAAAAATACAAAGGCAAACCCAGCGATATGGCCTACAAAGGTTTTGAAACGGTATATACGTTTACTAAAATGCTCACCGAATTTCCGAATGATATGATGAGCCATATCAACGACAAGAACTATAAAGTTTTCTGCGATTATAATTACAAACCGGTAATGCTGAAGAAAGGCGCCTCTGCCCCCGATTATTTCGAGAACAAGCATTTGTATTTTATCAAGATACAGAATGGTGCTATAACCAAGGCGTGGTGATTTCATTTGCAAATTGTTACATGTGCACATTTGCAAATGAAACAATTTGCACATTATAAGAGCGTTTCTCTATTCCATGCAACAACCTTAACTCCTTTAGAGTATTGTGCCAGTTCGGGTTTTCTATTTAATGAAAGCTTACCGAATGCATAATCAGTTTTCAGATTTATAATTTCCACTTCGCTTATGTCCCATGGAAGATGATGCACATTGTAACGATAAAGTTTATCGCCTTTATCAAGATAAACACAATAACGTTCCGTCAGCCAGTTATCCAGTTCATTTTTTGTTCGTTGTTCTTTTTCAATGAACGATGCCTCTAATTGAAAGCCTTTTTTTTTATTTACAGAAGAAAATGTTTTTTGCTTTTCTTTCACTTCCAGTTTTATAGCAGCCTTTTCATAAGGCATCCCTGATAATAGTCTGGCAATTCTTACAGACAGTTCCTTCTCTCCTTCCATATTAATAAAATAAACACCGGGCATATCGTCCTTTACATACGTACGAATATTTATCTCATGAAAAGTAGAAATAAATGATAAAGATGGAAATCCCCTTGGTCGTATCTTCTCCATTGTAAAAACAACCAGTGAAAGATAAGCATCACCATTAAATGTATCCAGCTCAACTCCTTTAGGAATTAAAGGCAGTAATTCTTCCGGCGTAAATTTCCAATGCAGGAATAATACATTGTTCCATTCCTGGTAGTATTTCCAGCGGGCCTTTGGTAATTCCCAGGTACGATGTGCTGTAGCAGAAAGTATATTGTTGATGTGCATTTTATTAGTGTTCATTCGTGTAATTCGTGGTTTTAAAACTAATAACCAATAACTCATAACTAACCCCCACTTTTCCACATAACCGTATAAAAAGAAATCACATTTTTATTGAAACGGGTTATATTAGTAAGATAATATTGAGTTGAGGCTAAGAAAACCACTAACCCATCAGCAAATGAAGTCCCACTCAGGCGAAGCTAAAGAAACTGCAACCAGCGCTGTGGCAAATGATACTGTTCAAAAAAAGAGCAGCACACCTGCTTCAGCATTACAGGCAATGGCTAACAGCAGCCCGCAGGTACAGCAGTTAAAAGCATACCAGTTGATGGCCAATTCATCTTCTCAATCAAATCAACAACCTGTACAACTGAAAAAACTTCCCAACCTGGCCAGGCCCCATCATTACATTGAACCAGAGGAATATGCTAATAAAGGTTTTACAGCAGATCATCGTGTGGACCCAATAAGTAAATTCACTATTAAAGAAGCAACAATAAAAGGTTCAGGCAAACCCACCAACACCATACTTGAAATGGGTGACTCAGAACTTCATACTGAGCTTAAACACATATTGCCCCAATTAGATAATGCCGAGTATATGAAAAAAGACGGCACACTCTTCGGTACTACTTCCAAAGCATATCCATGGATAACAAGAAGGCTGCCGGAAAGGCGCGGGGGGCCTTTCAGATTTGAAGGCGGAACTAATATTTTAAAATTAGGTTTGTTGAAAAAAGGCGAAGGACCAAAATTGCGGTTCAATCATCTTTATGATGACAATATGGTGAACGATCCAACGTGGATAGCGGAGAAGATAGCAACAGATGCAGCTGCTGAAGCTGAAGCAGCAAGGATTGCTGCAGAAGAAGAGGCCGCAAGAATAGAAGCCGAAAGGCTTGCAGCACTTGCAGAAGAAGAACCTGGAGAAGAAGAGGAAGAAGAAGCTCCGGCAAAAGCGCCTGCACCCGGCAGCGGTAAAGCAAAAACCAAGAGAAAAAATGCGAGCAACAGGAAAAAAGCAAAGGCATTAAAAGCAGCAAGCTCCGGAGGCGGTGGTGGTGGTGGTGGTGGCGGTGGTTAATGCTTCCTGGTAATTAATGCGTAATTATCTCACTTATACTGATAGATCTTTATTCAGCACCAGCGAAGCCTAAGTGTAATTATGTTTTGTTCTTTTTTCACAAAGAGCACTAAAGTATCACAGAGATACACAAAGATATCCCTGTACTTTAAATGACTTACTAATATAATTAAGGTCTATCTCCGTGAAACTTTGTGCCATCTCTGTGCAACGCTGTGAAACACCTCTGCGAAACCTCCCCTTAACTCCCGTTCTCCGCGGTAAAAGCATAAAACATCCTCCCAAAACTATAAACCAACCGTACGCAACTATGTTTTTTAGCTTAAAAACTATGAAACAACCGTACGCAACTATGTTTTCCAACTTAAAAACTATGAAACAACCGTACGCAACTATGTTTCTCAACTTAAAAACTATGAAACAACCGTACGCAACTATGTTTTTCAACTTAAAAACTATGAAACAACCGTACGCAACCATGTTTCTCAACTTAAAAACTATAAAACAACCGTACGCAACTATGTTTCTCAACTTAAAAACTATAAAACAACTGTACGCAACTATGTTTTTCAACTTAAAAACTATGAAACAACCGTACGCAACTATGTTTTTCAACTTAAAAACTATGAAACAACCGTACGCAACTATGTTTCTCAACTTAAAAACTATAAAACAACCGTACGCAACTATGTTTTCCTAAATAAAAACCATAAAACACTCTTAAGTAAACTTAATCTTCGCTACAATCTCCTCCTCGGTTCCCCCTATGGGGGCGGAGGGGGCTTGGTCCCCCTTTAGGGGCGGAGGGGCAAAAAAATCCCGGTTCATCACTGAACCGGGATTTGAAACTATAACTATTTAACTAAAGCATTATTCAACAGCCACCTGGCCTGTTTTGATCTTCTTGCCCGAAGCATCCCTTAATATCACATAGTAAACACCGTGGCCAAAAGCACGCAGGTCAACAGAATGTAATTGATAAGGTTGTGTTACAGCAAATACTTTGTTGAACACTCTTGCACCTTTACTGTCATAGATAGTAATGCCTTGCTGAGTAGCAGCACCTGCATTATAGTATGATACAGTGAAGCGGCCCGAAGTAGGACTTGGGTAGATGAACAGTTTAGCACTTGGTTCAGCTGTTACAGTAACAGTGTTAGAAGTGCTGCTGCATAACCCGGTAATAGCATTGGCTGCTGTTACTTTATAAGAGCCCAGTTCATTTACAGTGATCACCCTTGAAGTACCGCTGTAGTTGATGTCAACATTGTCTTTAAACCATTTCAGTGCAAAGTTTCCGCCTGCAGGTACTACAGTTGCAGTTAACGTTACAGACTGGCCTGGTAATAAAGCTGCTGGTGCAGCAGGTGCCAGTGTAACAACCGGTAATGGTTCTGCTATTACAGATACGGTTCCGGTATTAAAGCAGCCTGTAGCTGTTATGGTTCCGGTTACAGTATAAGTGGTAGTTGCAGCTACTGAAGGGTTGGCCGGGTTAACTACAGGAGTTACAGTTACTACTGCGCCGGTAGCCGGTGTAGTTCCCGATGCCCATACATAAGTATCAGCACCTGCTGCAGTTAATGTTGATGGCGTGCCGGTACATACACTGGCAGGATTTGGTGTTGCAGTAACATTCGGTAATGGATTTACCGTAAGCACCGCAGCATTGGATACTGTAGGTGAAGTACAGGTTGCATTAGATAACAATACACGGTACCTGTAATTATTCATTGCAAGTGTTGCGCCGGTTATTGTCATCGTATTGGTAGTTACTCCCGAGTAAGGAGCAGTATTGCTGATATTGTTCCAGGTAGCGCCGCCATCGGTACTTACCTGCCATTGATAAATAATAGTAACAGTGCTTGAAGCAGTTACGCTGAAGCTGCGGTTGTAAGTGTTACATACAGCACCGTTAGCTACAGGTTGTGTTGTAATTGATACAGGAGCTATTACAGTAAGTATTGCTGCAGTTGAATTAGCCGCAGGAGAACAGCTGCCACTCACTACGCAGCGGTAGCGGTTGCCGGTCATAGCCACTGCAGTTGGGTTAACCGTAAGTGTTGCTGTAAGCACACCCGAGTAAGGAGAAGCATTGGCAAGATTGGTCCATGTAGCGCCGCCATCCGTGCTCAGCTGCCATTGATACGTAAGGTTGCTTCCCGCTGCTGTTACGCTGAAGGTAGCCGGGTTAGGCACACATACAGTAACATCAACCGGGTTAGCTGAAATAGATGGTGCAACCTGTACAGTTAATGTAGCCGCAGTAGTAGTTGCCGGTGTGGTACAGGTAGCATTAGATAGCAATGCCCTGTAACGGTAACCATCCATTGTGATAGGAACACCGGTCAGGTTCAGTGTAGCAGCAGTTGCGCCGCTGTACACACCACCATTGGTAACGTTGCTCCAGCTTCCGCCGCCATCGGTACTTACCTGCCATTGATAAATAATAGTAACAGTACTGTTGCCACCGGCAGTAAAGCTGGTATTGCCAGGTGTACATACAGTTGCGTTGGTTGGGTTGGTAGTTACAGTAACCGGATCGATCACTGTTAAGATACCACCTGTAGAAGTAGCCGAAGGTGTACATGTACCGGATACTACACAACGGTAACGGTAGTTGTTCATACCTATTGTTGTAGGATTAACTGTCAACGTGCTGGTAAGAACACCACTGTATGGAGAGCCGTTTGATATATTATTATAAGTACCACCACCATCTGTACTCAATTGCCATTGATAAGTAAGGCCGGCACCTGTAGCTGTTACGCTGAAGGTAGCGCCGCTGCCGGTACATACCGTTGCGTTGCCTGGGTTATTTACAATTGCAGGAGCTGCATTTACTGTTAATGTTGCAGCGCTTGAAGTAGTGCTGCCGCATTGTACACTGGCTATATTACGGAACTGATAACCGTTCATACCGGCAGTAACCCCGGTAATAGTAAGTGTATTGGTAGTAGTACCGCTATAAGGTGCAGATGCAGGAACACTGTTCCAGTTAGCGCCACCATCTGTACTGAACTGCCATTGAAATGAAGTGGCAGATGCAGAAGCAATAACGAACGCTACGTTACCACCGGCACATAATGTTTGTGATGTTGGTTGTGTAGTAATAGACGGACCAGCGCCCGCAGTTACTACATAATTAAGTACTACAGTCTTCACTTCAGCACCCGCAGTACCGGTGATAGTGACAGGATAAGTACCTGGAGTTAAACCACCCATATTGCTTAAGGTAACTACAGTGCTGTTGCCTGGTGTTACCGGGTTTGGTGCATAAGCAATGGTAGTAGCGCCTGGTAATGCACTGTTGGTCAATACAATTGGTGTTGTAAATCCACTAACACTTGTAGTAGCTAAAGTAATAGCTGCACTGGTACCACCGCAGGCAACAGTGCCGTTGGAAGGTGTAGTAAAGTTAAACGTAGGGTTAGTAGCAGCAGTAATATTGAAATTGGTATTAGAAATATCAAAGAAGATATTACCAACAGCTTCAATTTTCACCCTGCAGGTTGAAACAGGAGAAATAGAAGGGATGGTCACAGACTCACTACCATCATTAGGTGTACTTGCAGCTAATACAGTCGGGAAAGTTTGACCGCCATCGGTAGATAAAGATATCTTAACGTTGGCACAGCTAACCGGTGCACCTGTAGTACCATTTACATCCCAGGTAATGGTTTGTGTAGAACCTGCAGGCCATGATACGTTGGTGTTAGGCACGGTTACTGCAAATGGGCCTAAAGCTGAAACGGTAACCACCATATCTGTATAAGCAGTTTGTCCAACTTTTATAGGAGCAGTTGGGCTATAAGGGCAATTATCCCTTACAGTCAGCCTGAAATTCAATGTTCTTGCAACAGAGCTTAATGCTTCGATATTAGCAACCGCATCACCGCCCGGTAAACATGGGGTTACATATAAACCAGCCAGGATGGTTGATAATTTAGGGAATATCCTGGTAGGTGAAGATGAAGGAGCGAATGATAACCAGTTCGGACCACTTGCTTTACCTGGAGAGGCAACACTGTTATTTCCCGTCAATGAAGTTGAAGGATCATTTTGTTCCCAGCAATAAGTCAATGGATCGCCATTAGCATCGGTTGCTGAACCGGTCAAAGCAAATGGCGTACTGATAGGAATAGTATAGTTACTAACAGGCGCAACAACTGGAGTTGCATTATTAGCAGTGATATTAGTTGTTACCGGGCAGGTTTTGGTTGCCAGGTTATTCTGTATCTGCTGAATGCTTATCTCATGATAAATATCAAGAGAGTGCGGGGCCACATCCTGGTTGGTAATACCGGCATATCCCATGATAGTGATACCTGAACCTACTTCTCTTTGTGCAGAAGTAGCCAGTGAACCGCCTTCAGACTGGAAAGTGAACGTGTGGTTACCACCCATTTGATGACCTACTTCATGCACCACATAGTCAATATCAAAATTGTCTCCCATAGGGATGCCATCGGCAGGTGAAGTAATACCGCTTCCTTTTTGAAGATTAACACAAACGCAACCGATACAACCCGCATTACCGCCACCACCTGATGCACCGAACATATGACCGATATCATAGTTGGCTTCGCCGATGATTGAAGTTAATGTTGACTGTAATTGCGCATTCCACTGGTTCAGGTTATTGGAATAAGGATCCGTTGCAGGATCATAATAAATAACATCTGTAGTATTGGCAATAAGGTTAAGATGCACCGCAAGGTCTTTTTCGTAACAACCATTACAACGGGTAAGTGTTGTGTTGAATGCAGCTAAAACCAGTGCTACCTGGCTCGAGTTGAATGCACCAAAGAAGTTTGAATATTCACCGTTACAAGACTGTGCCAAACGCATGGTCTTTAATTCGCCGGTTGAGCTTTGCGTCCAGTTTGAACCGGCCGGAAGCTGCTTACTGATATCAGCATTCATTTGCTTGTCTTCAGTAGTACATGTCCACGGTAAATTACCTTTTGTTCTTTGAGACCTGTACACAGAATAAACAGTATGATCTTTAGAATAAGCTTCTATGAATTCACTTGCTTTATCGGTTCTGAAAACCATAGTAGATATCCCCTGTGGAGAAATGCTCAGTTTTAAAAGTGCATACCTGTCGGTAATGCCTCTTCCCGAAAAAGCCCTGATCTCAGGGAACTTGGCTTGTAAAGCCGGTTCAAAGTTAGAAGCTTCATATACTTCAAACTGTTCGTAATTACCATCAGCATTCGGTAAAGAGATAATTGTTGAATGCTTGGACTGGTTATCTACGATAGTAAATAATTCTTGTCGTAAAGGTTCAATATTCAAGTTGAATAATTTGAACTCTTTAGGATAAGCGAGCCTTGCAACAGCTTTGTCTGTAGTGATGCTACTGCGGCTTTGTGTATTGGCAGACCAGAATTTGTCTGTTTGAGAAAAGCCTAAAGTAGTGAACAATGCAAACAATAGCGTCAGTAGTAAAACTTTTTTCATATTGTTGATTTAATTTGTGCCTGAATGTTTTTGTGATCGATCAATAATAATAGTTAGAAAAACATTTGATCATGCTGAATGAAGAAGCATGGTTCATTAATTTATTATTAATTGGGAGGAACTTCGCTTACCTTTTTAAAGCTTTGCTGCAAATAGACAGGAGGCGCTATTGCAAAAGCCGGCAAGCAGATCTTGTACAATTTTCTCATTACAATTGGTTTGATGTGATAAAGTGGCTTAAAGTTATTGAAAAAAACTTCTAATTGCACTTTTTCTATATAAAAAAAATAAAAAAGGTGAGCCAATGGCTCACCTTTTTACGAAATATTATTTAGATTATATAATATTAACAATCAATCATTTATGCAAAAAAATTTCATCGTACCAGGTATTTTCTTTGCATGGTATAAAGTATTACAAAAAGAACAGGAATACCTACCCGGAAAAATATGCCCCAAAAACTTTCAAATTGAATAGAGCCCATTATAATGACAGATGCTATAGTCGGAATAAGTTCACCAGCTACATATAACCAATACCCATCCTTTTTTAATTTTCTCATCCATAAAGCACCAACAAAACACAGTATTATACCTAAAGTTCCTGCGATCAATAAAGGAACTGCATTATGTTTAGTCAATTCAATCATCGTTTTTAATTTCTCCATAGCAGCAACTTCTTTTGCAGTAAGCTCTTTTCCTGAAGCAACCGCTTTATCCATTGCCTTTAAACTAAAATCATATAGAACAGGCATTAGTAACATGAACAAAGCGCCAAGCCCGCAGCCAATAAATGTAAGGATAGTCAAAACATTTAACCCGGATGATAGTTTAGGCAGGTCGCCGTCAAAATTGAGAGAATCGTTTGTTGAAGTTGTTTGGTTCATAGTGAATTTTTTATTTGCTCGAAATAAGTTGTTTAATACCATTTCAAAGCTAATAAAGATTTGTATATGGAGAGGAGGGAAAATTAATGAAATGATTACTTCTTCTTTTTCAGCTTCAGGTAATCCAGGTAATACACTACTTTAACGGTTATCTCGTTACTGTGTGCGTTACTCAATACCTTACCCAGGTTCTTAAAATAGGTAAGATTTGAATAAGGGTCTATATAATTATTATTACCCAGTGCATTTTTCCAGGCAATGGTTATGCGGCTGCCCAGTAAAAAATCCCAGGTATAAAACATATCAACGTTAAAGGTATTGAAGTCCACATCTTCGCCAGCCCTAAACGGAATATCCTGCCAATAACCATCATTTTTTGTTATGTAAAAGTTGGTGTTATTAAGCAACGACCAATAATGCCTTAGGCGTATTGTCCAATTCATCTTTGGCGTAAAACTGTACTGGGCACTTATGATAGCGGTGTTTCTTTTTAGGTTTCGCCTCGCTATTATGGGGGCTCCTCCTGTAGTATCTCTAAATGCCCAACCCCAATTGCCCTTATCCTGTTCAATGGCCATATCTGCGCTCACCTGGAATTTGTCGCTGAACCGGTAACGCAATCCCATATCGGTTGTCCAGTAAGGATCATGCGGTAACGGCGACTCTGCCCCGCCGATAGAGTAGCTGAAATATAATTTTTTGCGGCTGTCAGAACTTCCGTTTATGTTAAGATAGCAATAAGGCGCCCGTTTAAGAAAAAACCCGGTGTAAGTATTCGTATTCACAAAATAATCATTGTACCACAGCGGGTAGCTTTGTAGCTGCACCGTTACATCCCAAAAATTCCTGAACAGGAAAAAAGCCCTTGCATTTACCTGGAAATTTGTCCATTTAAATGGTTTATACAAATACTCATTGGTCAGTTGCAACCTGTAAGAATGATTTAAGAAATGCCTTGTTGCTTTAAGTACATTGTAGCTTACAGATCCATCGGTAATAAATGAATTATTATTTTCCAAAAACCCAAGATCATTAGGATCATATTTATCGCTTTCTACATCCACACTGGCGCCGTATTGTACCAATCCGCTTACTTTTCCAAAACCTGCGGTAGTTGCAAAGCCGTTCTTTTTTAACTGGTTGCCCCAGATGGAACTGTATTTACCCGAAAAAATAAAATTGTACAATGTCTTTTTATCAAACAGCGAAAGATCAATACTGCTTACGTTAGCATTGCGGGTATTGCCTTTTCTGAGTACATTGGTATTAGTAAAACTTATGGATGATCTGTTCCTCAATGCCTGGTCCAGTACAATAATATTATAATTGGTAAGCGGCTCCGTTAATATGCTGGAATCTTTTCCGTTGTTAAGATTTTGCACTTTTGCATACATCGGCGCTGATATAGCGTTTAAGATGCCTATACCAAGATTATTCTTTGTACGGCCCGAAAATTTTGTAGCGTTATACAGTCTCGTTATGCCGGGGTTCTTCACTATTCTATAATTGGCCGTATCGCCATAGGTATCCAGTACATATTGTGAGAGGCCCGGTGCATCTCCTATCCTTCTTGAATAAAACAATCCTGCCTTATTAAAAAGCTCGGTGCCTTCGGTAAAAAATGGCCGGTAATCATCAAACTTAACCTGGAACGGCGAAAGATTTAAAAAGATATTATCACTTTGTACCTGAGCAAAATCCGGTATCAGGGTCATATCCAGGGTAAAGCTTTCATTGATACCATATTTAACATCCATACCACCACTCTTAAGATATTCGGTAACATCGCCCTTACCCGTTGGCGATACTCTAAAGCCTCCCGAAAGATAAGGCAGGAAGGAAAGACGCAGCGGCGGGGTAATATCTTTTAATCCCAGCCAATCGCCCCATTGATTTACATCGCCGCTAATATTTGGATTAACAGGGTTCCAGATACTGTTCTCATTTTCCTTACGGATAAAGCGGGCAAAATTCAATCCCCAGTTTTGTATATCATTTTTAGAAAAGCGTATAGCGCTGAACGGTATTTTTATTTCTGCTACCCATCCATCGCTTTTAATACTGGTCTTGCTTTCCCAAACAGCATCCCAGGTTTGGTCAAATACAACACCAGCATTCGACTCCTTTGCATCTCCCTGTGTACCGGCAGCAGTTACACGAAATACAAATGCATTCTGCCTGTCGTGATAAGTATCAAAACCAACTACAAAATAATCGGCATCCTGTAAAGTAATCACATCCCTTGCGGTTACCTGCTTACGGATATTTTTCGGGTTATCATACATGTATGCACCCACATATACGGCTGAATTATCGTACGCAATTTTAACCAGTGTTTTGTGTGTAGAAGCTTTGCCAAATTCGGGACTGGATGTAATGAAATCCCCTACTGGTGTGATGGATTGCCAGGCGGCGTCATCAAGGTTACCATCTATCTTTATAGATTGTGTGATCTTTACCGCAGGAATATTTTTTACCTGGGCAAGGGTAGTGGATGTCAGCAAGCTTACATAAGCAGTTAATATAAATCTTAGTCTTCGCAGCATTTCGGTCGACCAAAGATAAAATATTAATATATAGGGCAATCATCACCTGCACAAAAACGCAAAAAAAGATTTTACATCCCCCTGCGGTTCATTTCTTTTTTTATAAGGCCCAGTTCACGACCGGTTTGCCCCGCCACAGAACTGTTCTCTCTTGCACGGCGCATTAAATAAGGTACTACATCTTTTATAGGGCCAAAGGGCAGGTATTTGCTTACCGAACATCCCGAACGGGCAAGGTTAAAGGTTATATTATCACTCATGCCATACAGTTGTGAAAAATGTATGTGAGGATGACTGTGAGCAAAGCCTTTCTTATCCAGCAGCTGCGTTGCATATAAGTTACTGTATTCATTATGCGAAGCCACAATAAGCGATATTCTTTCCAGGTGGTCGATACTAAATTCCAGTGCTGTATTATAATCATTATCCGAATGCTGCTTGTCTGGCTGAATGGGCGATGGATAATTCATTGAAGAAGCTCTCTCCCTTTCTTTTTCCATATAAGCTCCCCTTACCAGTTTAGCGCCTAAAATAAAATTCCGCTCTGCTGCCGCGGCATACGAATCTTTTAAAAACTGCAGCCTGTCGTGGCGATACAGTTGTAAGGTATTATACACTACTGCTTTTTGTTTGTTGAGCATATCCATCATCAGCATTGTCAATGCATCAACAGGATCCTGTATCCAGGTTTCTTCTGCATCTACCAGTACACCTATGTTTTTTGCGGCTGCTTCTTCACAGATCTCCAGCATGCGTGTACGTACTTTATGCCATTCTTCTTTTTCATCCGCCGGTAATGCTTCTACCGCATTAAGATAACGCTTCATCAATGTACCCGCGCTGCTGTCCATGGCGGTATCCAGTTTTTCCAGCAACGAAAATCTTGCAAAGCCGGTTACCTTGATACTCATGAAAGGAATATTAGGTTGAGTTGCCGCATAGTCAATTACCTTTTTAAATTCCTGTTTGGCATGATCAAAATTCTCTTCACCTTCTATACCCTCTACCCCATAATCCAATATCACCTGTACATTATGCTTTTGCAGTTTTGCAGCTACTTTTGCTGTTTCCTGCAAGGTTTCGCCACCAACAAATTGCTGAAAGATGGTACTGTGTATAACAGTTTTTGTAAAAGGCAGGTGCCATTTAATGGCAAACGGGGTGATCTTTAAACCCAGGTTCACCAGCCAGGGTTTACCCATAGAAGAAAAAAGGAAATGGGCTTTTTTCAGTTCTTTATTATTCTTGTGTGCAAAGGCTATTTCGGTATTATCGAAAGAAATAGGACTGGTTTGATCATTCATAATTTGCAATTCGTTGCCCGAAATTCCAAAATCGATGGTGATTAACCAAATTTAGTTGATTGGGTGAAAGGTTTATATAGTAAAAAGGATGAACCGTCTGTTAACTTATCAACCTGTTAACTTATAACCGATTGTTTATCTTTGCAAAAATTTTTCTAATGGAAAAGAAAGCGAGTGAATCATTGGTGGTGATGACAGAATTGGTTTTACCTAATGATACCAACAATTTCGGCAACTTAATGGGCGGCCGCCTGATGTACTGGATGGATATTGCGGCTGCATTGGCTGCAATGAAGCATTGCGGTGCTCCGGTGGTAACGGCTTCGGTGGATAATATCTCTTTTGAAAACCCTATCAAAATTGGTAACGTAGTACATATAGAAGCTAAAGTAACCCGTGCTTTTACCAGCAGTATGGAAGTACATTTAAATGTATGGGGCGAAGATGCGATACAGCAATATAAATATAAAAGCAATGAAGCCTATTATACTTTTGTTGCCCTTGACCCGAATGGTAAACCAAGGCCGGTAAATCAACTGGTGCCTGAAACTACAGAGGATAAAAAATTATTTGACGGCGCTTTAAGAAGAAGACAATTGAGGTTGATACTGGGAGGAAAAATGAAACCGCAGGATGCAGCGGAATTGAAGGCATTATTTGCGCAGGACTAGAAGAACAACGACTGGCCACAGACGATAGACGACAAAAGGACCATCAGTTGTCGGTTGTCAGTCGTCTGTCGTCTTTTATCAAATGATGTTTTCCCTTAAGCATGAATTTCCTGCTCTGCTCAATAGCATCCATCACCTGCGCTAAGATATTTTCGCTGGTATCATTATAATCGATAGTCAAAGGTTCTTTAAAGGTTACCGAAAGCTTTGTTCCTCTTTTCTTAAGCTTCAATCCTTTTTTATTGAACGCCCGCCAGTAACCGTTTATTACAACCGGCACCACAACGGGTCTCGTTTGCTTAATGATAAAGGCGGTGCCTTTTCTTCCCGGTGCAAACGGCTTGGTAGTGCCTTGCGGAAAAGTGATCACCCAGTTCTTTTCCAATGCACGGGATATCTTCCTGGTATCGCCGGGGTCGAGGCCACGCCGCACTTCATTGCCTTCTGTGCGCCATGTACGCTTTACAGTTATTGCCCCTGCCAGTGTAAATAATTTACTGATCCAGTTGTTCTTCATCGTTTCTTCGGCTGCCACGTATTTCACCCTGGTAAAGGGCCACAGCAGGTAATAAGGAATGCCCAACCCATGTTTTTTGCGCCAGCTTACCGCACAAAAAATGTGCAGGAACGTAATAACATCAGCAAAATAAGTTTGATGATTGCTTACAAACAGTACATTATTTTTAGGGAGTTTATGCAGGTTCTCCATACCCTTTACCTGCAGCCTGTTGATGATGTTCAGGCCCGGATAGGAAAATATTCCCACTACAGCATATACCAATCCTTTCACAAATCGGGATTCTTTAAACCTGGTAAGCCATTGCTTCATTGCATAAAAATATTTACAAACTATCGTTGCTGCAATTTAATGAACTCTGTATAAATGACACGGGTGATAACACAAACTATTTATTACCCTGCAAACGGGAGTTTATATATTTGCAATGATGCAACTTAATACAGTAATTTTTGATATGGACGGGCTGCTTATAGATTCTGAACCGCTATGGTACCAGGCAGCCAAAGAAGTTTTTGACCACTATGGAGTGCAGTTTACTTTGCAGCAATACAGCGCTGTTATTGGTTTACGTACTAAAGAATTTGTTGAACTGTGGTTTCGCAATTTTAATTTACCGCAACACAGACTGGCTGAAGCCGAAGAAGCGATCGTTGCAAAAGTTGTGGAACTGATAAAAGAAAAAGGCAAACCGATGCCCGGGGTGGCGCACATCATTAATTTCTTTATCGACCGTAATTTTAAAATAGGCCTGGCCACTTCATCGGGTATGAGAGTGGTGGATACCGTAATTGACCTGCTGGGTGTACGCAGTTATTTACAAGCCATTGCTTCTGCCGAAAACCTTGCTTTAGGCAAACCGCATCCGCAGGTATATTTAAATTGCGCTGCCGAATTGCAGGCTGCTCCGCAGGAATGCCTTTGTTTTGAGGATTCATTTAACGGTATGATCGCCGCTAAGGCAGCCCGCATAAAATGTGTGATCGTTCCTTCGGCGCTCGACTACCAGCATCAACGATGGGCCGCTGCCGATCTTAAAATATCTTCCCTCAATAATTTCAATGAATTATTGTTGCAGAGCCTTTAATAATATTATAAAAAAGAATTGATTTTTTATTGGTTTACCAAATAGTTGTTATATTTGTTTTGAGCTATACATTTAACTGTTTAATAAAAAAATAACACAATGAAAAAATTACTACTTGTTTCTGCTATTGTATTCGGGTCTGCTTCTTTTGCTGCTGCACAGGCCGTTGATGCAGTTCAGGCTACATCTAAACCTAAGGTAACTGTGGCAAATGCTAAAGCTGCTGCTAAAAAACAACAGGAAGAAGCCAATGCCAATAAACTTGCCGGAGCAAGACCAACTGTATCAAATGCTACTCCTGCTACTACACCTGCAGTTCAAAGGCCAGGCACAGCAAGAAAGCCAAAACCAAGAGCTGCTGCTGTAGCTAAAAAAAGCTAACTGATCAGAACATTATATTGAGATTATATATTAATAAATAATCTCGTAAATAAAAAAGCACCTTACAAAAGGTGCTTTTTTATTTTTATACTTAAAAGCCCGTTTTTGCTTTAATCCTTTACAATCTATATCCCTGCTCATTTTACCGACTAATACACCTTATCTTACCGCTTTTTCCCCCTACTTTATTTAATTGAAAAAAAAACATATGAATTGTTTAATATTAAGTTAAAATTGCTAATTTTAGTACTTATTACGTACTAATGCTATGAGAGTCTCACCACTTTTATGGCATCCTTTTTTTCACAAACAACAAACTTTTTTATGCAAAAAACAACTACTTTAACCAGGTTGAAGTTGTTCTTTGGAAGGATGTTGCCCTTAGTTATCTTATTGGCTATATCAGTCGGTAAGATCGCCGCTCAGCCGTATAACAACGGTAACCTGAGCACGGGTACAACATCATCCGGGGGAACAACTGCACCCGCAGGATTTACCTGGAGCGAAATACAGCCAGGTATTTTGAATTATGGTTATGGTGCCAATATTGGCGCCAACTTAACCCTGGCCGATAATTTCCTTGTTCCGGCAGGCCAGGGCTGGAATATTTCCAAGCTTACTTTTTATGCGTATTCCACTAACTATTCAGGAACAACTTCTCCTTTTAATGACATCAGGATAAGGATCTTCAACACTGATCCTTCAGTTGGATCTCCTGCTCCTATCTTTGGTGACCTTACTACCAACAGGTTCACTGCTTCTTCTACTGCATCTATGTACCGTATCGCACCAGGCGCTGACAACACCGCCAGGCAGATATGGAAAATAGAAGCCAACGTAGCTCCGGCCACCCTTGGCCCAGGTAACTACTGGATAGAATGGCAGGTGGGAACTATTGCTGCCGGTGCCAGTAACTTTACCCCTGGTAAAACAGTAGTTGGTACAGTTACCCAGCCAGGCAATAATGCAAAAACCCATGATCTTACTGCCGGTACCTGGAGCACAGTAGGTGCTGCTGAAGGCGGTAACGAACAGGATATCCCTTTCATTGTTGATTACACTATCGTTGCAGCTCCGGCTTGTACGCCTATTACATCAGCTGTTATCAGTGCGCCAAACAACCTGATCAGTGAAGGCTTTGATGGCACTATACCTCCTGCAGGATGGGCAGTACAAAATAACAGCAGCCCTCTTGGCGCTACCGGCTGGACACAAGGTGCCGGCTTAGGTGTGTTTAATCCTAATTCAGGTGCAGGTTTCATATCTGCCAACTTTAATAATACAGGTAATAATGGTACGATCAGCAACTGGCTGATGTCGCCTACCATTACTTTGAAAAATGGTGATGTATTCTCTTTCTGGACTCGTGTACCAACGGGCGGCGCCGCCTTCCCCGACAGGTTGCAGGTTAGGATGAGCACCAACGGATCGAGCACCAACGTAGGTGCTACCGCAACATCAACCGGTGATTTTGGTACCTTGTTACTGGATATCAACCCGACTTACGGAGCTGATTATCCTGAAAACTGGACGAAATTTACCGTTACCGTTTCGGGTGTTCCTGCGGGCGGTACCCAGGGCCGTATGGCATTCCGTTATTTTGTAGAAGATGGCGGTCTGTTCGGTAATAACTCCGACTTTATCGGTATTGATGATGTTGTGTATTCTTCTTCCGGTACACCTACTGTTTGCTCTGGCTCAACAGCCAAGATCAGGGTAGATATTACCGGCGGTGTTGGTCCATATACTGTTGTTTACAAAGCTACCCCTCCGGGTACCAATACTACTGTAAATAACTACGTAAGCGGTACTGATATCAACGTTAACCCAACTGCAAATACAGTTTATACATTAGTTTCTGTTACAGGTTTTGATGCCTGTGTAAGTTCAAACAACAGTGGTTCTGCTGCTGTAAATGTAACTACAGGTTCTACTGCTGCAGTATTGAGCCAGGTGACTTTACCTCCGGTTCCTTCTGTTGTGTTCAACGAAGGCATGGAAGCTGCTACAGTTCCTCCTGCCGGATGGTTCACTCAAAATAACAGTGCGCCGCTGGGTGCTACCGGCTGGACACAGGGTGGCCCATTAGGCGTATTTGCTCCGCATACAGGTACAGGTTTCATTTCTGCCAACTTTAATAACGTAGGTACACTGGGTACTATCAGCAACTGGCTGGTTGTTCCTAATACACCTCCAACATTGAAGAATGGTGATGTGTTCAAATTCTGGACCCGTACTACTACAGGTCAATTCCCTGACAGGCTGCAGGTAAGGATGAACACTGCCAACGGCGGTACCAACGTAGGTACAGGTGCTACAGGCGTAGGTGACTTCACTACCCTGTTATTGGACATCAACCCAACTTATACTACTACCGGTTATCCAACTGCATGGACAGAGTTTACCATTACGTTAAGTGGTTTACCTGCAGGTGGTACAACAGGGCGTTTGGCATTCCGCTACTTCGTGGAAAATGCAGGTCTGCTGGGTACCAACTCTGATTTCATCGGCATCGATGACATCTCTTATACTACTTTGTTACCAGGCGGTCCTCCAACAACCTGTACAGGTTCTACAGCTAACTTGAAAGTAGATAT
>JBEHZB010000019.1:0-58468 GCA_048497855.1 Bacteroidota bacterium
CAACGGTGCCTTCGCTTTCACTGAGGATAGCTGTTTTCCAGCCCCTTTTCTCACAATATTTAAGGTACATCCTCAACAAATCGCCGGCAAATAAAGAAGCCTCATCGCCGCCGGTACCGGCACGTATCTCCAGTATGGCATTCTTCTCATCATAAGGATCTTTAGGGATAAGCATGTTGCGAAGCTGCTTTTCCAGTTGCTCTTTTTTAGTTTCCAGCAACGGCAGTTCCTGCTTGGCCAGTTCCCTCATCTCTTCATCGCTCTCATTCAGCACTTCCTTGTTGAATTCAATATCATCAAGCGTTTTAAGATACGCATCTCTTACCTGTATAATTTTTTCTACACTGCGGTATTCCTTACTCATGGCGCTGAAGCGCTTATTATCGCTAACGATCTCAGGATTGGTAAGCGCAACACCCAGCTCATCAAACTTTGCTTTTATAGCATCTAATTTATCTAACATAAGCCCTCCATCTCCCAACAGGGAGAGTTGATTGTGTTTGTAATAAAATTTTTGTTACCGGCTTTTGTGCAATTATTTAAACACTGTTCCCGCCGGGGGCGAGACTCATTTATACCACATACCTTTGTTCAGCTAATTGCGTTTTGTAAAGCAGGCGGCAAATTTACACTTTATCAACCAATTCATTTTGTACAGAAAATTTTCAGCAGATCATCTTTTTACCGGCCATGAGCTGCTTTCGGGTGATAACGTATTGGTTACCGGTGCCGATGGAACTATACTCGATATTGTAAAGAAAGAAGATGCAGGTGATGGAATACAGCAGCTTACCGGCATACTGAGCCCGGGCTTTATCAATTGCCATTGCCATATTGAGCTGAGCCATATGAAAGGCAGTATACCGAAACATACCGGCCTGGTTGATTTTGTACAACAGGTAATGGGGCAGCGTAATGCTTTTACCGAGGAAGAAAAACAACAGGCCATGATTGCAGCCGAACAGGAAATGTATGACAGCGGCATTATTGCAGTAGGCGATATTTGTAATGCTGCGGATTCTGTTTCATTAAAACAAAAAAGCAAGCTTCGCTGGCACAACTTTATAGAAGTAAGCGGCTTTGTGGATGCTGCTGCTCAAAAACGTTTTGATGCAGCGCAGGAGATAGCGGCACAATTCAGGCAGCAATTGCCACAATTCAAAACAACGCTTTCTCCCCATGCACCTTATTCCGTTTCCAAAACATTGTTTGAATTATTGAATAGGACAACAGCTGGTGAATTAATTACGATACACAACCAGGAAAGCAGGGAAGAAGATAAACTGTACCTTGATAAAAGCGGTGATTTTTTAAACCTGTATAAAAACTTCGGGATAGATATTTCCGCTTTTACCCCAACCGGTAAAAGCAGCCTGCAAAGCTGGCTGCCTTATTTCAATAACAAACAATCCATTCTCTTCATTCATGATACTTTTATTAAACAGGAAGATCTTGATCTTATAAAACTATCAACTATCAACCATCAACTATCAACTGTCCTTTGCCCTAATGCCAACCGCTACATCGAAAACCAATTACCTCCAATTGAATTGCTGATGAAGAACGATGGCAACATAGCCATAGGTACAGACAGCTACGCCAGCAATGATCAGCTAACGATGATAGAAGAGCTAAAAACACTACAGCAGAATTTTCCTTCGCTTGAGCTTATTACTTTCTTACAATGGGCTACTATTAATGGCGCTAAAGCGCTGCAAATGGATGACCGGCTCGGTAGTTTTGAAAAAGGAAAGAAACCGGGCGTTGTGGTAATAGAAAATATTGAAGCCAAGAAATTGCAAAAAGGTAGTATGGCGAAAAGAAAGATTTAATTTTATTTCGATAAACTACTATTCTTTTCCGTTACTTTGTATATACTTCGCTAAAACTTTTAAATAACATCTTGTAATATTAATTTCCCTTTCCGAAATCTTCTTATTTGCTAATAAGAGGAAAGGTAAAAGGTAATATCTATTAAATCAGAAGTTAGAAGAATGGACGCTTCAATGCTTTCAAAAAAGCCGGATTTTAAAATTGAGGATTTTAAGAATTTAGTTGAAGCAATTAAAAGTGCGTCAAAAGATGAGAAACTTGATTGTATAAATGCTCTGTTGAAATATAAGCCCTTGTATAATCATTACTCTATCAAAGAATATGAGGTGCTGGCGGAATGTGAAGTGTTAGAATATCCCCATGAATTACATACTTCAAAAAAATTACTCAAAGAAGGTTATCATGTAGTGTTTGTCCCCAAAGGCTATTTTAAAAGAAATGATAAAAAGTTTGATATTTTTCTTATTAAAGGCTATTTGCTATTTGAGGCAGACTTAAAATGTATTAATACGTGTAATCCTGATACTATTGCAAAAAGAATAAAAGAAGGCAGTACTCAGGCGAGTAGGATTATTTTAGACATTCATTCTAATATTTCAAAAAACACACTTATTGATGGATTGCGTTCGGGCTTTGAAAGAAATGAAAACTTAATAGAAATAATGACATTTTACAATAGTTCTTTTTACCGATTACAAAAAACACAGGTATTAAGCAAAAATATATATCATGCCATAAAATAGAACAGGCCTCACGTGGAGACCTGTAACATCTTGGTCGTTGGGGAACTTTCGTTCAGCCGCCGATACAGTGCAAATATAACAATATTCCGTTTAAGAAAGACAAATATTTCGTCATGGTTGATTGTCAAATTATTAGACAGTATTAACAAACTCCAACTTAATTAATTCAACACTTCATGCAACACGAGCAGCGTTTTCATTTGCCCAAAATCCTGGATATGCAGGGCATAATAATCCTGGTATTTTAGTAATAGCAACCTTCTTATTTCGTGGTTCAGTTTAAACTGCTCCAGTTCGTAAGGCTGCATTACTTTTAATAACAGCGACGTAAGCTGTACATATTCCCCCTCTATAAAATGCGGGTGCGCCGGTTGATGATCGATGAAATCACCTTCCTGCAGGTCGAGATAAGGATTGGTATCGCTGTAATTATCATTCATGCGAAAGCCGAAAAAATGGGTGAGGTGCAGGGAGAAGAATAAAGGGAAGTTGGCTGTAACGGTAGTGGTGGCATTGTCTAACTGTAAAAATGCCGCTTCGCAAAAATCGAACAGCTCAGTATTTTGTTCCGGCTGCTTCAGGCATTTCTGCAGCAGCTCTACCATATATAAGGCAATGCTGTTCTTTAAAACATTGCTCAATACATTCTCATATAAATGGTGCCAGCTGAATTCTTTTATACGCTGCATGCCTTTGGCTTCGTGGTGATATACCACCAGGTCGAGGATGGCTGCCGGCTGAAAAAGGTTAGCTTTCGACACCGATTTTTTAGAGCTTCGCACCCCGTTCACCATATAGGTTTGCACACCAAACAACTCGGTAAACATAGTTACCACAAGGCTTGTTTCGCCATATTTTACCGTTCGCAGTACTATGCCTTTTGTTTTGTGTGTCATAACCGGTGTTCTTTTCAAAAATAGTAACAATAGGATTTAAAATACTGGCTTTTAGCAAGATGGCCGAAACATTGCTGTGAATTAACGTTCTTTGCAAAAAATCATATATCATAAATCCTCAATCAAAAATCATAAATAGGTAACGTATGTGGCAACGTTTAGGAGCTTTAGTAGTTAAATACAGGCTGGTATTATTGGTTATACTTTTTGCAGCAACCGGGCTGATGGGCTATTTTGCCAGTAAGGTAAAGCTGAGCTACGAATTTGCGAGGGCCATTCCTACTGATAATCCGAAATACCAGGCCTATGTGGCGTTTAAGCAAAAATTTGGGGATGATGGCAACCTGCTGGTAGTAGGGGTGCAAACAGATAAGCTCTTTAACCTCGATGTATTTAAAAGCTACACGCAACTGCATAAGGATCTGAAGAAAGTAAATGATGTAGAAGATGTACTGAGCATTCCTTCGGCAGTAAACCTGGTAAAGGACAGTGTATCGGAAAGGTTAAATGCGGTAAGGATATTTTCGGACAGTATTGCCACGCAGGCCGACCTGGACAGTGCGAAAGCTGCTTTTTACAATCTTCCCTTTTACAAAACATTATTGTATAGCGCGGATACACCACGGGCTTATTTGATGGCCGTACGTATCAATAAAGATTCGCTCAATTCGCCCAAGCGTACCAAGATCGTTGCGGATATAATGGCGGCAGTGAAAAAATTTGACGATGCCAATAAAACGGAAACCCATCTCAGCGGATTACCACTGATAAGAACTGTTGTAGCAGACCGTATACAGAAAGAAATGAAATTCTTTTTGCTGGGCTCGCTGATATTAAGTGCATTGATCTTGTTGTTGTTCTTCCGGTCTATAAGTACTACCATACTATCCTTGCTGGTAGTGATCTTTGGCGTGGTGTGGAGTGTGGGCATTATGTATCTCTGCGGCTATAAGATAACGTTACTGACTGCTTTGACACCTTCTTTGGTAGTGGTGATCGGCATACCTAACTGTATCTATTTTATCAATAAGTACCATACTTCGTATTTGCAAAGCGGCGACAAAAAGAAGTCGCTGGTAGATATGGTAAGCAAGATGGGCGTGGTTACGTTGTTTTGTAATATTACAGCAGCCATTGGTTTTGCTGTTTTTGCATTAACCAAAAGCGCCATCCTGAAGGAGTTTGGCGTAGTGGCCGGTATCAGTATCATGGTCATCTTTTTTATCTCCTTTATTTTGCTGCCATCGGTATTAAGTTATTTGCCTGTGCCAAAAAAGTCGCAGACAAAATACCTGGACAACCGCTGGCTTACTTCTTTATTATTAAGGATAGAAAGATGGGTGGTAGATCATAAAAAAACGGTTTACATTACCACTTTTGCAGCACTTGTTTTTGCCGTGACCGGCATCTTTAAATTGAAGAACGTGGCGTATATAGTAGATGATCTGCCAAAAACGGATAAGATATATACCGACCTGAAATTCTTTGAGCACAATTTTAAAGGAGTGATGCCGCTGGAAATTGTGGTAGATACAAAAAAGCGCAGGGGTATATCCGGGAGAGGGTTAAGCATATTCGAAAAAATGGATTCCCTGGCGCAATATATTACAGCGCAAAAAGAAATGAGCCGTCCGCTAAGTATAGTAGAAGGCCTCAAATTTGCCCGGCAGTCGTTCAACGATGGCGATTCAGCTAATTATTTGTTACCCAATGGTTTCGAAGCAGCTTTTGTGGCCGAATACCTTCGTCCAAATAAGAGCGATAGTAACAGCAGCGGCAATAATTTTACTAAAATGCTGGCTACTTTTATGGACACCGGCCGCCAGGCTACCCGTATGAGTATAAGCATGGCCGATATAGGCACCGAAAAGCTGCCTGTATTGCTGGAAGGCATAGAAAAAAGGCAGCACGAACTTTTTGATACGGCCCATTACAAGGTACAGCTTACGGGAACGAGTATTACTTTTTTAGAAGGCAGCCGCTTTATTGTGAACGGGCTAAAAGAAAGTATCTTCTGGGCATTTTTACTGATTGCTGTTTGTATGCTGTACCTGTTCCGTTCGTTCCGCATTTTGCTTTGCTCGCTGATACCCAACCTGATACCGCTGGTAATAACAGCAGGGGTTATGGGCTGGGCGGGTGTTCCGCTGAAACCCTCTACGGTACTTGTTTTCAGTGTGGCGCTGGGTATTGCTATAGATATTACCATACGCTTCCTGGTAAATTATAAACAGGAGTTACCCACCTATAATAACAATGTTAATGATACGGTAGGGGCCACTATAAAAAATACCGGTTTAAGCATAGTGTACACTTCTATGGTATTAACAGCAGGGTTCGTTATTTTTTGCCTGAGCGATTTTGGTGGTACCAAAGCACTGGGATGGTTAACTTCTGTTACTTTACTGGTAGCCACCTTAACCAATCTTGTTTTGCTGCCGGTATTATTGTTGTTAACCGCACCCAAGAGACAGGGTAACGGAAAGGCATAAAAACTCTTATTTATATTTTATTTGTGTTATTATTTAGTCTTAAAAAGGGCTTTATCAATTACATATGGTAAAATTCTGCGCTAAAAAGCAGCCAAAAGCCTAAGAAACTTGTCAAAGTATTTGAGAATTACAGGTATTGTAGAGTATATTTGTCACTATAAACTAACTTCCAAATGAGAAAATTGATTCTAACCTTATCAACAGCATTTGTATTTATACTACATGCTGCTGCACAGGACCGTACCGTTACCGGTAAGGTAACGAATGAAAAGAACGTTCCTGTTGAAGGCGCTTCCGTTGCCACCCCGGATGGCAAATATGGTACCCAGACCAACAAAGACGGTAATTTCAGTATTGTGCTTCCGGCAAATGAACGGGCACTTAATTTTTCTTCTGTAAATTTTGAAGCCACTACAAAACTTATTGGTGCCGGAAATGTAACCGTAAATGTTTCCTTAAAAACAACCGACAGCAAACTGGAAGAAGTGGTGATAGTTGGTTATGGTACGCAACAGAAAAAAGCATTCACGGGCGCTGCTTCAAAAGTAGATGTGAAAGAATTTGCTCAATTGGTAACTCCTTCTATTGACAAACAATTAGCAGGTAGAGCCGCCGGAGTAGATGTGGTAAATGCCGGAGGGCTTGTTAACACGCCTGCACGTATACGCATTCGCGGCTATAATTCAATTTCATTATCAGCAGATCCTTTAATAGTAGTTGATGGTATTCCTTTGATCGATGCATCAGGAAGCCAGAACCTTGCTCTGACAACAAATTCAAATGCACTAGGTGATATCAATCCTTCTGATATTGAATCGCTGGATGTATTAAAAGACGGGTCAGCTACTGCGATCTACGGATCAAGAGCTGCGAATGGAGTAATATTAATTACAACTAAAAAAGGATCAAGAGGCAGAACTGCTGTGAACTATGAAAGTACTTTTGGTTTTAGTTCAGTAATGAACAAGTTTAAATTATTGAATGCGCAACAGTTTGTAACTATTGCCAATGAAAAATTTACTAACTCTATACCTTCTGCCGCAGGACCTGCAAGGATGGATTCTGCAGGAACCAATACCGATTGGCAAAGCAACGTGTTTGTAAACAGCGCTTTTGTCCAAAATCAAACATTGAGCCTGAGCGGAGGTACAGCAAAATCATCCTACTATCTTTCTTTGAACTACACTAACCAGCAAGGGGTTATCAGGAGCAATAAGAACAGAACATACAGAATAAGAGCTAATATAGAACAGGAAGCGAATAAATTCATTAAGTTCGGCAATAACATAACGCTTTCACGCCAGGAAGATTATGATCAGACCAATGGGTCCAATGCCTTGAGCGGTGCAGTTACAGCAGCTTTAAGGGCATTGCCAAATGTGGCTATTTACAGTTCAACACATCCTACAGGATATAACCTGCTGGTAGGTGGTAATGCTCTTGGCCCCGGAAAAAACCTGCAGGCAATTGATGATAACTATGTGAACATTGCATTCATACTGGATAAAAATAAATTCTATTCTGATAAATACAGGATACTGGATGTAGCTTATGTGGAACTTTCTTTATTCAAAGGATTTAAGTTCAGAACACAATACGGCATAGATTATTTTGGTGATAACGGTTTCCAGGGATTGGATCCTCGCCACGGCGATGGATTTAGCTCAGGCGGTGTTGCTTTCAACAGCTTCCAGTCTATCTTCCAAAATACATTGCAAACATATTTTAATTACAATAACAGCTTTAAAAAACATAACTTCTATTTGACTGGTGGTTATGAAAAACAACAAAATACTACCCGCTTTTTTACAGCACAGGGATCTACAATATCTGACCTGTTCTTCTTACAGGAAAACGTGATCACAGGATCTGCGCAAACTCAATTGATCGGTGGTAGCTATCAAAAAGAAGCCTTTGAATCTTTATTTGGAAGATTTAATTATGACTTTGATGGTAAATATTTTGTGCAGGCTACAGTAAGAAGAGATGGACAAAGTTCATTAGCACCTAATAAAAGATATGGTGTATTCCCTGGTTTTTCTGCTGGCTGGAGACCAGTTAAAGAGAAATTCTGGAAATCAAGATTTATTTCTGATCTGAAGCTTAAAGCTTCTTATGCACAGGTAGGTAATAAATTAAGCGGCTTTCGTTATTTAAGCACTTACGCATCTGCACCTTATGGTAATATCGGTGGTATTGCAGTAGGAAATACAGGAAATCCTGATCTTCAATGGGAAGTAAGTAAAAAAACTGATATTGGTGCTGAGATCAGCCTGTTTAAGAACCGTTTGAGTCTTGGAGTTGATTGGTACAAAAATGATCTTAGCGACCTTGTGTTAGCTGTACCTACTCCTTTAAGCGCCGGCGTACCCGGTAACAGTATTCTTCAGAATATCGGAACCTCTCAAAATAAGGGTATCGAACTTTCATTGAATGCAGATATCATTCAAAAGAAGAATTTTAACTGGAACCTGAATATTAATTATACCAACACTTCTAACAAAGTAACCTCACTCTATCCAATTTCAGGCATACCTACAAAAGATATAGTAACCCCTACAATTCCGGGAAGTACAGCTAAAAGCCCATACAATATTATAAGAGTTGGGCAGCCTGTATTTGCATTATACGGATACCAGTATGCCGGTGTAAACAGAGCTAATGGTAATCCATGTTATTATAAAGCGGATGGCTCATTGGTGGAAAGGAATATCAATACAGGCGTATATAATTATATCCTTGACCTGAATGATCCAAATGTGGGCGTAGCTACTACATTAGGTAATGAAGATAAAGTGATTCTTGGCCAGGCACAGCCAAAATGGTATGGTTCTTTCACCAATACATTTAACTACAAGCAATTTGGTTTTGAATTTATGTTCCGCTATTCTGGTGGCAACAGCATTATGAATGTAACACGCCAGGAAGTATTGCTGAATCAAAAATTTGCTAATAACGGAGCTGAGATACTTGACAGATGGACTACTCCGGGACAGGTCACCAGCGTTCCTAAAGTAATGTATAATAAAGAAGCAAACATTAATCAAACAGGAGAAGCATCAAGCCGTTTTGTAGAAAGTGGTGATTTCTTAAGATTACAAAATATTGTTTTGACATACGATTTTGGAAAAGAAACACTGGCACATTTTCATGATTATATCAAGAGTATAAGATTTTTTGTACAATGTCAGAATGTATTTGTTTGGACCAAGTACAAAGGAATTGATCCTGAATCGTATAACGTGATAGGTTTTGATGCATCTACTACACCTGCAGTAAGGACAATGTCTGTAGGTTTTAACGTTGGTTTTTAATTCATTACTATAATATAAAAAAATATGAAAAAGTTAAATAAAATATACGTTTTTGCATCCCTGGCAATACTGTTTTTGTTTGCCGGTTGTAAAAAAAGTCTAAACCTTGTGCCATATACGCAATTTGGCGATGAGACAGCTTTCCAAACCCCGGAAAGATGCCAGCTTGCACTGTATGGAGTATATGATGCTGCTCAAAGTGGCTTTTATGACCCATTGAATGGTACAGCTTTAGGGGTAAGAGGATATCCCTTTGGAGCAGCTGCATTGGAGCAAAGTGATATGCGAGGGGAAGATATGGTGAACCTGCAAAGTTTTTTCCAGGTAACTTATCAAAATAACTACACACCTGTTGCACCTAATAATGTAAACATGTGGAGTAATTTATACCTGCTTATTAATAAAGCAAATTTATCCATTGATGGTTTTAGGGCTGCAGCTGCAAAGGGTACTATTACAACTACAGTAGCTAATCAATACGAAGCTGAGTGTCGTTTTTTAAGAGCGCTTGCACATCATGAACTGGTAATAAATTTTGCACGCCCATACCTGGATAACGCTGGAAGCTTTCCTGGTGTTCCCTATAGGGATTATGCGGTAGGATCCCCTGCAAGCCTTGAACGTGTAAGAGCCCAACCGAGAGATTCAGTAAAAACCGTGTATACTAAAATACTTGCAGATCTTGAGTTTGCTGATACCTACCTGAGTCCGACAGTACCGGTAACAGTAACAGGTACTTCCCTTCCTGTAGGTGTAAATGTATTCAGGGCAACTAAAGCTGCTGCTATTGCTTTAAAAATGCGTGTCAAAAGTCATATGGGGGATTGGAATGGTGTACTAACAGAAGGCAATAGATTATTACCCGCTTCTTTAAATGAAATTGTTATCACTTCAAATGTAAGTCCGATTGGCGGACTAAAACTTAACGCTTCTCCGGATGGAGCTTTTTTAAATAACCAAACAGCGGAAAGTATATTTTCTATACGGAACGATCCTTTGGATAATCATGCTGGAGGTAACAACTCTGCAATGTCGCAGATGTATGGTTCAATTACAGCCGGGGGAAGAGGATTGGTTTCTATCAGCCCTATTATATGGAATAATGCATACTGGCGTTGTGATGATACACGCAGAACGCTTTTATATGCAACAGGTACAGGAGCAGCAAGTGTAACGGCTATTTTTACAAAAAAATATATTGACTATGTAAATAAAAGTGATTACTGTCCAATATTAAGATACCCTGAAATATTCTTAACAGTTGCAGAAGCAGAAGCAAGAAATGCTGCAGGTGTATCTTCCCGCGCTGTCAGCTTGCTGAATATTGTGCGAAACAGAGCTTTGCCTGGAGGAACACCTTCAACTGCGCCTCCTGCAACTTATACTACAGCTTCTTTTGCAACGAAAACTGATCTTATTAAAGCTATACTTGCTGAGAGGAGGATCGAATTTCTTGCAGAAGGAAGACGTTGGGCAGATATTCACAGGCTTGTGCTTGAACCAGATTATACTACTAATGGTATTCCCGCCAAAGTTGTAAACGGTTATAACAATATAGCTTCATTTGGCTGTAGTTTACCAATGCCTGCTTTGGGCCAGTTAGGTATTGCATATAGCGATTTTAGATTTTTATGGCCAATACCCCAGGATGAAAGAGCGCAAAATCCAATTGTAGCACAAAACCCCGGCTATCAATAAAAACTAACAGAACTTAATACCATAAAAAACTCCAATCACAATGATTGGAGTTTTTTATTAAGCTATGGTCAAAATTATTTTAAAACTTCTGCCAGTTTGTTTTGCAATTCCTGTCCCCGTAAAGCTGTTGCAATGATCTTGCCTGAAGGATCGAGTAATACATTGTAAGGGATGCCGTCAATGCCATACGGGTTAATAGCAGCACTGCTCCATTTTTTAAGATCGCTGATTTGCTGCCACTCCAGTTTATCGTCGGCTATAGCTTTAAGCCAGGCTGCTTTATCATCATCCAATGAAACACCAAGTACCGTAAAATTCTTAGACTTGAATTGATGATAGGCTGCTACTACATTTGGATTCTCCGCACGGCAAGGTCCGCACCAACTGGCCCAAAAATCAACCAGTACATATTTACCTCTTAACTGGCTTAATGAAAAAGGTTTATCATTAACATCATTCATAGTTAATTCAGGAGCTATACTGCCAATACCTGCACCAGCTGTTTGCTGTGCCTGCTGCTGGTGACCGGCGATCTCTGTTTTTATAAAAGCAGCCGCACTGGCTATGCCGTTATGTTTGGGGAAACGCTGCATCAATTTGTCAACAGGTATCTGAAACTTATCCGCTTCTACAGGCGCCATTGTTATAGCAAAAAGCGCCAGCATCGGGCTGGCGGCAGTATCTGCATAGCGAAAACAATATTTTGTAAGTACTTCTTTTTCTGTATTGAACTGTGTTGTTAAACCAACCATTACACTATCCGATTCATTGACGCCGGACTGCTTCAGCTGCATCATGGTACTATACGACATATTGATGTTCCTTTTAACGCTGTCTGCAAATTGAAGTATCTTCTTCAACGAAATATTTGCTGCACTGTTAAAATTCCAGCTGGTTAATTCCTTACTGTTTACATCGCCGGAAAAAGGAATAGTGCCTTTATCATTGATAAAAATATAAGGCAGTTCTTCATTGTCTATGCGCAGGCGGTATATGCCTTCTTCTGCAGCAACAGTTGTAACGGAAAATTTGCCGTTCTTTATTTCCGCAGTATCCAACACCTGTGGCTCCTGCTGGCTGAAGAACAACTCTTCCAGGTATATCTTTTGATCGGTGGCACCTTTCAGTTCGCCATTGACCGTGAATTTTCCTTTGTCAGCATTGTTATTGCAGGAAAACAATAACAGTATCGCTGCGGGTAATACTAATTTTTTCATGTATTTATTTTCAGGAGTTTAATTTTTCATTTAAAAGCGTTGTAACGATCTGCATATCAGCTTTGCCCTTGCTTATTTTTTTTACTTCACCGGCAAACAGGCCAATTAATCCTTTTTTACCGCTTTTATATTCCTTAACCTTATCCGGCATTTTAGCGATCACTTCATCTACCCAACCGGCAACAGCGCCGGAATTGTTCTCCAACAAAAGATTCAATTCGGTAGCAACTGTCAGCGGATCTTTAGCTGGATCATTTAATATAGCTGTAAATATTTTTGTTGATGCATTGCTGAAACTTACTTTTCCTTCTTCTACTATATTCACCAGCGCAGCAATTTTTTCTGCAGGTAATACAAAAGAAGTAATTCCGGTCTGTTGCTCATTAAGGTAACTTTTAACAGGACCCAGCAACCAGTTGGCTACAGCTTTATAATTGGTGGTATGTTTTATAACAGCTTCAAAATATGCAGCCAGTTCTTTTTCTTCGCAGATCACTTTGGCATCGTATGCAGAAAGGTTCAGCACTTCCGTATATTTTTTCTCCAGTGTTTCAGGCAGCGCCGGTAACGACTCTTTTATGGCAGTTAAAAAATCATCCGTAATATGAAACGGTGTCAGATCCGGTTCCGGGAAATAACGGTAATCATCCGCCTCTTCTTTATTGCGCAGCGAAAAAGTAGTATTGTTATCTGCATCATAGCTTCTTGTTTCCTGTATGATCGTACCATTACTTTCCACAATAGCTATCAACCGCTGCACTTCTACTTCAATAGCACGCTTTACATTTCGTATGCTGTTCAGGTTCTTTACTTCTACTCTTGTGCCTAATTTTTTTTCTCCTTTTAGCCGGATAGAAATGTTGGCATCGCAACGCATGCTGCCTTCTTCCATGTTGCCATCGCAGATATTGAGCCAGCGAACCAGTTTTCTCAATTCGGTAAGATAAGCATATGCTTCATCGCTGCTGTGCAGGTCGGGCTCGCTAACGATCTCCAGTAACGGAACACCGGCACGGTTAAGATCAATAGAAGTGTACAGCTCATCTACATCGTGCAGACTTTTGCCTGCATCCTCTTCCATATGAATACGGTTCAGTAAAATATTTCTTTCTCCATCAGTAGTTTTGATCTTTACAAAACCATTTTTGCAGATAGGCGTAGTATGCTGGCTTACCTGGTAGCCTTTAGGCAGGTCGGGATAAAAATAATTTTTGCGGGCAAAATAATTGTACTGCTCAATATCGCAATGCAATGCCAGGCCAAGCTTTACTGCATATTCGATGGCTTTGGCATTCATCTTCGGCAAAGTGCCCGGGTGTGCCAGGCTGATGGGGCTGATATGGGTATTGGCATCGCCCCCAAAGGCCGCACTATCCCCGCAAAACAGTTTACTTGCTGTAAGTAATTGTGCGTGTACTTCCAGGCCTATTACTACTTCGTATTTGTTGGTATCTATCACAGGGGCAAAGGTAGGAAATAAAAGCCGCCTCCTCCGACCCCCAACTCGTTGGGGGAACTGAGGAGGAGATGATGTTTTGAAGGTTTACCGCAGAGAGCATGAGATAAATGAGGTTTCGCAGAGGAGGGTCACAGAGTTGCACAAAGATGGCACAAAGTTTCACGGAGCATCTCTGCGATAACGCTGCACTCTTATTTCTCTGCGGTGTAAAAAATTGCTTTTATGATTAATAAAAAGCTCCCCGCATTATACGGGGAGCTTTTTTGATTTTACCTGGCTATACTAAGATCTTATAAATTCGTTGTCTTTAATTTCTTTGGTATCTTGATATCGAAGCTCATTTCGCTGCCGTTGCGTTTTGCTTTGATGGTGTAAGAAGATTTATCTGCATTTTCCTGTAACTCTTCCCTGGCCTCATCTGTATTGGTTACTTTTTTACCACCTACTTCTGTTACGATATCGTCTTTTTTAAGACCGGCTTTTGCAGCTGGCGAATCTTCATCTACATCCAGCACCTTTACACCATTGCCTTCTTCGGTATCCTGTATCTTAAGCCCCAGTTTTTGATGGCGTGATAAGAAGGTGTAACCACCGCCGTAATTATCGCCGAATACCTGTACATCATTGTTAAAGCCTTCTGCAATACGGGGGTTAACATTTATTTTGGGCATAGAGTAAGAATACGAACGGGAAATTTTTGGTGAGCTGAACGAATATGCCATTGCGCCTCCTTTTCTTTCGCCCAGGGTAGCAGTGGTTGAACTTTCTTTGCCATCTCTCTTATAATAAACTTTTGCCTGGTCCTTTGGTTTCATATCGCCAATTACATCTGTTAATTCATCAGGCCCATCAATTTTTTTATCACCTACTTTAGTGATGATATCACCTTTTTTCAGGCCTGCTTTTTCAGCAGCGCTTTCTTTGGTTACCTCTACTATTTTAGCGCCTTCGTCCGATTCATCGGTAGTAACGCCTAAAAATGCATGCGGCTCATCATTATCGCTGCTCCATGTCATGCCGTTCATGAATTCGCCCGGATTAATTTCGAAAGCTTTATTGTCTTTACTGTTCCATACCATGATATTTCTCCTGTTAATAGTAACATTGTCATCTTTGAATTCTGAAAGCGGCTTTCCGTTGATGGTAACTTTATCGCCGTTGATCTCTACGGTTATTTTGGTATCCTTATCGCCTTTCTTACGGATAATGATCTCCTGGCTTTCTTTTTTCTTTTTTTCCTCTTTAGCCTTATCGTCGTCCTGTGCCTTTGTGGTAAGCGCTATACTGCTTAAACCCAACAGCGTCAATGCAAATGCAATCTTTTTCATGTTTTTAGATTTGATATACGAAATGTTTAGTAGGTCAAAAATAGGGAGAAAATCTGAATTACGAAATCTTTCGCATATTATTTTTTGGCTTTAACAATTTTTTGGTTTTTGGCCCGCAGATTTCGCTGATATCGCAGAAGATCAGATTTTTAATTTGCGCAATCTGCGTTATCTGCGGGAATATATCTCGTAAGTCTTCACCGGGCAATCATCTACCACTTCTTCTTTAATAAAGGTCATGCCTATTTTTTCCAGCACTTTCAGCGAAGCGATGTTTTCAATGTGTGCCCTGCCCGTAATAACTTCCAAGCCTAGTTTATCGAAACCGTATGTTATAGTATGTGCAGCGGCTTCTGTAGCATATTTTTTACCCCAGGCTGAAGGTTTCAGGCGGTATCCCAGGTCTATCTCTTCCAATTCGGGCCTGCTCTTTAAGCCGCACCAGCCAATGAATTCATCATTCTCTTTTGTATGTATGGCCCAGCGGCCAAGGTTGTTTTGGTATTGGGGTAAAATGATGGTCCTGATTATTTCAGCCGCATGTGCTTCATCTTTCAATAGCGGCTCGTGCAGGTATTTCAATACTTCGGGATCGCTGTTGAGGGATAATACCAAAGGGGCATCGGCTTCAGTTAAGCGGCGGAGGATTAGACGGGGTGTTTCGAAGATGATGTGCATAGAATTATTTTTTCAAAAAAAAATCCGGGATGCAAAATCCCGGATATTAAAAGGATTTCTTTTTAATTATAAAAGTGCTTTTACTTTTTCAATCACCTGTTTCAGATTACTTACATCCTGACCGCCTGCGGTAGCTAATGTTTTTTGTCCACCGCCGCCACCTTTAATTAAAGCTGCAACATGCTCTTTAATGATCTTTCCTGCATCCAGGTTTTTGGCAGCCACAACAGTATCTGAAATGCCAACTGCTACATGTGCCTTACCATCAATATTACAGCACAACACTACCACATGGTCGTGTAAATGATTCTTAAGGTCGAAACATAATTTCTTCAACGCATCAGCATTGCTTACTTCCACGATCTCGCCTACAAAGGTTACATTATTGATGATCTCATCTTTATGTAATAGTTCATTGCGGATACCAACCAACTGCCTTGCTTCCAATCCTTCGATGCGTTTCTTCAGGTCGCTGTTCTCTGATAACAACTGTTCAATCGCTTTATTGGTGTCAGCAGGGTTCTTTAATAAACCACGAATGGTATTGATCTCTGCAAATACATTGTCTATTAATTCTTCTGCAGCCAAACCGCAAACAGCTTCGATACGGCGCACACCGGCCGCAACCGCAGTTTCATGTTTTATTTTGAACAGGCCCAACTCTCCGGTATTGCCCACATGTGTACCGCCGCAAAGTTCAATAGAATAGCCCGAGTCCATGATAACTACTCTTACTGTATCACCATATTTTTCGCCAAACAAAGCCATGGCTCCCAAAGCGATCGCTTCATCCTTGCTCATTGATTTTATTACAACAGGTACATTTTCTCTTATCTTTTCATTCACCAGTTTTTCTACTGCTGTAATTTCTTCGGCGCTCACTTTTGCAAAATGACTGAAATCGAAACGCAGGTGCTCATCATTTACCAAACTTCCTTTTTGTGCAACGTGTGTACCCAATACTTTGCGTAATGCGGCATGCATTAAATGTGTTACGCTATGGTGAACAGCAATATGATTCCTTCTTTCTGTATCTACTTGTGCCATCACTTCTCCGCTCATATCTGCAGGAATACTTTCTGCAAAATGAATGATGAGATCATTCTCCTTCTTCGTGTCTACAATTTTTAATTCTTCATTTTTCATTTTTAATTTACCTGTATCACCGACTTGCCCACCGCTTTCGGCATAGAATGGAGTAGTATCTAAAACAATTTGGTAAAGTTCTTTTCCTTTGCCGCTTACTTTTCTATACTTCACCACTTTTGCTTTTGCTTCCAGTGAATCGTAACCAACAAATTTTGAAGAAGCGATATCATTTACGGTCACCCAATCTTCTGTATCCATTGCTGTTGCTGCACGGCTGCGGTTTTTTTGTTGCTGCATTTCTTTTTCAAAACCAGCTTCATCAACATCCCATCCGATCTCTTTAGCTATCAATATAGTTAGATCTAATGGAAAGCCAAATGTGTCAAAAAGCTCAAAAGCAATCTTTCCTGATAGTGTTTTATTTATACTAAAAGTAGCTTCTCCCTGTTGCCATAGGTCTTTCGATTTTTCAGGAAGCTGATTGAAAACAGCGCTTGTCTGTTTATCTGTCAAATACGAGTTTAGTCGTTCGATACCCTTTCCAAGAGTTCTTAAAAAAGCATCTTCTTCTTCTTTAATTACTTTACTAACAAAATCAGCCTGATGCAACAGTTCAGGAAAAACAGTTTCAAACTGTTTGGCTAAAACCGGTACTAATTGATGCAATAAAGTATGCTTATAATTAAGGTAAGAATAATAGTAACGCACAGCACGGCGAAGGATACGGCGTATAACATAGCCTGCACCCGTATTCGAGGGCAATTGTCCATCAGCAATAGTAAAGCAGATAGCCCTGATGTGATCGGCTATTACTCTAAAAGCAACAGACTGTAACCAAAGTTCTTTTTCACCAATTTTATTTGACTGAATTGTTGAAGGAAGATATTTTATACCGGTAATTTTTTCTATTGCTGCAATAGTTCCTGTAAAAACATCCGTATCATAATTCGATGTTTTTTGCTGTATCACTCTCACCAATCTTTCAAAACCCATCCCGGTATCTACATGCATGGCCGGAAGGTTTTCCAGCGAACCGTCTTTCTTACGGTTGAACTGCATGAATACATTGTTCCATATCTCAATCACCTGCGGATGATCATTGTTTACCAATGTTTTTCCATCTACCTGTTTTCTTTCTTCATCGGGCCTGCAGTCAACATGTATTTCGGTACACGGTCCGCAAGGGCCGGTATCGCCCATTTCCCAAAAATTATCTTTTTTATTACCCAATAAAATGCGGTCTTCGGCAATTACTTTTTTCCATTCGTTATACGCTTCTTCATCTTTAGGTAAATTCTCTTTTGCATCGCCTTCAAATATGGTAACGTATAAACGGTCCTTATCCAGTTTGTAAACTTCGGTAAGCAATTCCCAACTCCAGGCAATGGCTTCTTTTTTAAAATAATCGCCGAAGCTCCAGTTGCCCAGCATTTCAAACATGGTATGATGATAAGTATCTACGCCCACTTCTTCCAGGTCGTTGTGCTTGCCGCTAACCCGTAAGCATTTTTGCGTATCGGCCACCCGGGGGTTGGGAGCAGGCTTGTTGCCTAAAAAATAATCCTTGAACTGGTTCATGCCTGCATTGGTAAACAATAAGGTAGGGTCGTTCTTTACCACGATAGGGGCAGAAGGAACAATTACATGACCCTTAGAGGTAAAAAAATCAAGAAACTGCTGGCGTATCTCAGCGCTCGTCGTCATATACCGTTTATTTTAATTGGTTGATTGTTGTTGTATTACAGGCTATATTTGTAAACTTTTAGCGACGGCAAAGGTAAGAAATAAGAATAGTTGAATGGCTGAATAGTTAAATGGTTAATGGTTGATAGTTGATAGTTAATAGTCAATGGCCGAAAGATCAAGCGATAATCGTGAAAGGTCAATTATCAAAGCCGGTTACTAAAAGCAAGTTTAATCTACCATATTTCCCCTTTAGGGGATAAGGGCAGCATGAAAAAAATAAAATACTACTACAACACGAACACCCTTCGTTACGAGAAGCTGGTGACGCCGTTACGGGTAAAACTGTTGCGGGTGTTTGGTTTTATTTCTGCCGCATTCGTTACTTCTGCTATCATCATTTTTTTGTACACGAAATTTGTGCCTAAGGCTACCGACAGGGAATCGCAACTGAAGTATGAAGTGATGAAGGATAACTACGGTACCCTGAGCACCAAAGTAAAAACATTGCAGCAGCAAATGGCTGAGCTGGAAAAAAGGGACAATGAAGTGTACCGCTCCATTTTTGAAGCTAACCCATTGAGCGATAGTGCAAGAACAAAACAGGTAGAGCAAAAAAAGGAACTGGATAAGGTAAATGCGATGAGTGATAATGAACTGGGAAGGGATATTGCCAAAACGCTGAATAATATTACGGCCCGTGCTGCCTACCAGTTTGAAAGTTATGAGGCTATTGAAAAACTGATCAAGAACCAGGATAATAAGCTGGCCTGTATCCCTGCTATACAGCCGATAAGCAATAAACAATTAACAAGGATCGCCAGTGGCTTTGGCCCCCGTATCCATCCTATTTATGGTATAGTAAAGATGCACAACGGCCTTGATTTTACGGCACCTCAAGGCACGCCTATTTATGCTACGGGTGATGGAACAGTTACTACTGCCGGCGTGGGCACAGGCACAGGTAACCATGTGGTGATCAATCATGGGTATGGCTACGAAACAGTGTACATGCACATGGTGCGTATAAAGGCAAAGGAAGGCGATAAAGTGACTCGTGGTGAGATCATAGGCTGGGTGGGCAATACAGGAGCCAGTACCGGGCCCCATTGCCACTATGAAGTACATGTTAACGGTGAGCCTGTTGACCCGGTTTATTTCTTTTACAATGACCTGAATGCTGAGCAATATGACCGTCTTTTAAAAATAGCCGCTACTGGAAGTGCGAAAAGTTTAGATTAATTTTACCGTATGCCGCTTAACCAGATCTCCTTTGACTTTGACGATGAAGTACCGGTTACACCTGAACCGGAAGGAACAGCTGTGCTTAAAAAACCTGCACCTGAAAAAATAGCAGTAAAGCAATTAACCAATAAAAAAAGTACCAGGGGAAGAATGAGCCTGAAGGATATGGAAGCGGGTGTGGACCTTATTGAAATACCTGCGGATGAAGTGCTTTTTCAGCGGGCCTATTATTCAATCGGCATGGTGGCCGATATGTTCAAAGTAAACCAGAGCCTGCTGCGCTTTTGGGAAAATGAATTTGATATTTTAAAACCAAAGAAGAATGGTAAAGGCGATCGGTTGTTCAGGCCCGAAGATGTAAAGAACCTGCAGCTGATCTATCATTTATTAAGAGAACGAAAATATACCATTGAAGGAGCCAAGGATTTTTTGAAGAAGGGAAAGAAGGCAGATGAAAAATTTATGATGATTGAATCGCTGAAGAAGATGAAAGGGTTTTTGAATGAGTTGAAGGCCAATTTGTGAGAATTTTTATTACACGGATTTTTACGGATTACACGAATTGAATTACAGAGATTTTATTTATTACACTAATTGTTGCTAATTACATGAATTAAGAAGATGAAAAGGATATTTATTATTACCTATTTATTGATTGCTTATTGCGCTGGTTTTTCGCAGGCGCAGTATGAAGTGTCGCAGGATCCTAAACACCCTGAAGTGAAAGTATTACGGGGTATTGTAAATAAGTATCTTATTCAGAACGATACTTCTTTTAGCTGGTACAATTCCAGCAGGAGCATATACAGGCCCGATACAGCCACACTGAATGCTTTTGAAAGAGCGAAAGATAAAGTGCAGATCGTGATATTTGGCGGCACCTGGTGTGAGGATACACAATATGTGTTACCGAAATTCTTTAAGCTGCAGGAACAAAGCGGCTTTCCTGATAACCGCATAACTTTCTTTGGCGTTAACCGGGAAAAAAGATCACTGGAAAGTATTGCCGAAGCATTTGGCATCACCAACGTACCTACTATCATCATTCTTAAAAATGGCAAAGAGCTTGGCCGCGTAGTAGAATACGGCAAGACAGGCAAATGGGATAAAGAATTAGCCGATATCCTTAACGCTCCTTAATAACATATGGATCATCTTTCAAAGCAGCAGCAAAGCTTTTGCGATAATACAGGATTGGGTGGCGTACTGCTTGCACTTACCTGTTTGTTTCAGCATTTATATTTAATGATACCAAACTGGTTTGCTATTACTATGATAGTGGTGTACCTGTTTGCCGTTATCAGTTTTGTTTTCCTGATGCGTAAATCTACTGCTGCGCCTGTATTACTTTTAATAAGTACTATACTTATCTTTTTGCAGGAAGTTGCGATGATATTAGGTATGGCTTATTCGCTGGTGTTGTTATTGCTTTTAGTATATAGTATTGTAATAGTAATGCTGGTATTCACTTCATCTACCGGGTTGCGGAGCAACCTGCAATTGCGTGCTGCTGCAAAAAGAGAGGAACTGCAGGAATGGAACGGAAAGATATAGTGCTGCTATTCTCCTTTATCTGCATTGGTTAATGTAATACCGATATTATTTACACTGCTCATTTCGATATTATTTTCTTCCAGTAATTTCTTTATGGCAAGGCCCATTTCTTCTTTTATGCCGTTGAATTGATCCAGCGTTACCGGTTGTGTGAAATATTCAATGGTTAGTATTACCCCATTCTTATTAAGCTCTGTAAGAAATACAGATGATGAAGTGAATTGGTCGATCTTCGACTGCAACAACTTCTTGATGGCATCTATACATTGCTGCGTTTCGGCAGCTGTAGTTTTTGATGAAAGTTCCAGCTTAACTTCTGCCCGGCGATGGGTGCGCATGCTCCAGTTATCTACCACACTATCTACCATTTGTTTGTTAGGAACAGTTACCAGTGTTTTATCAGCCGTTCTGATGCGGGTGCTGCGAAGGCCTATTTTTTCAACAGTGCCGGTAACGTTATTTACTTTTAACGTATCGCCGGTGGCAAAAGGTTTATCAAAGAAAATGATGAAAGATGCAATAAGATTTTCCAGGCTTTCTTTTGCGGCCAATGCTACTACTGCGCCAACAATGCTAAGACTGGTTAGTAAATTACCGATAGGCTGATTGAAGCAGGCTTTGATGAGCAGCAGCAAACCCAGCAGGCCGATGATCACCTTTAAAAAATCCCTGAAGAACACGACCAACTGGTTATCGGCTTTATTATTACTGAAGGTTGGATTTTGCTTCAATACCACAGCGATAAAATCGATGGTACGTAAAAGCAAATTGGTAAATGAAATGATGATAACACCGATGCCGATCTTGGTAAGTATCTGTTCGGTAGAATGGCCGTAAATATTATACTTCCAGTCTTCCGGGAAATTCAATTTATCAATAGCAAATACAGCGATCAGTAATAAGAGAAACCATTCCAGCGGTTCTACCACAAGATCTACAAAACTCTTTTTGTCAATATTCTTCCAGATACGGTTAATGATCCTGAAAAATAACGTAGCCAGGTAACGGGAGAAATAGCGCTTAAAAACAAGCACGAGCAGTATTGTACCAAATACAATACAATAATTCTTTACGGAATTGTCTAAATAAATCTTGTCGAGAAAATCCATGTGACGAAAATACAAAAAACGGGGCAAGTCGCTAAGAGAACAAGGAGAGAAGGAGACAAAAGAGAGAAAAAGAGGAAGTTCCTCTTTTATCCTCTTAACTATTTAACCTTATAGATATCTATACCATGATCTTTCAAAACATATACCTTGCCGTTCATCGCTTTTATAGCAAGATAATCACCAAAGAAAGGCGGCAGTTTATATTCTTTTAGCACAAATGAATTCGGCTGATATGTGTACAGCTTATTATCAACGAAGCCGTACATTGTTTTGCCGGATACTTCTACATTGTTCCAGTTTAAAAAAGCCAGGCGGTTTTTAAAAGCACCATAATAGTCGAAAATGTAAAAGCCTTTTTCAGGATCGTAGAGATAAACAAAATTATCCTGGTCAATTATTTTTGTGGGTGAAGGAACGGTGTCGAACAGCATGCGGCAATCATTGGTTTCCAACAATACTTTTCCTTCGTCATCTATCTTTTTCAGCTTATAATCCTGTTCATCAAACAACCAGATAAAATTATCGTACGAAGTAGCAATTGCTTTTACGGTAAAAATATTTTGCTTGCGGAAGTTAATGGTGTTGCGGGCATTCAATAGCCTGTCAAGCACAATGGCGGTAGAAAAACTTTTATAGTAAGCCAATATTTTCAGAGGATTGGTAACATCTATAAAAGCGGGAATGCCATAGCGTTTTACATCATTGAACACACCTACGGAATCGCCTTTGCCATCTATCTTTCGCAGCTGGTTGGTATTGGTAATGAAATACACATTGTCCAGGTTATCTACATTGAAATAAGCAATATTGCCGGTAATGGTAGCAATATATTCAAAGGAAGAATCTTTTTGTGCACCAGCAGTTGTTGCAAAACAGCAAAAGATAACAGCAGCAAATATGGTCTTTATAAAATTCAATCCGTGTAATATTTTAGTGCTACATTTTCTCCATCAAAAACAGCGTAAGTGAAATAGCGAATCCAGTCGCCTAAATTAATATACCTGCTTTTATCATTCAGTTTAAAATCAATGGGTAAATGCCGGTGCCCAAAGATCAGGTAATCGTAATGTTCTTTTTGTAAAACTTCTTTGCAGTAGATTATCAGCCATTCCTTTTCTTCGCCTAAAAATTGTTCTTCTGTCTGCCCCGTTTGCGCCCTGCTTTTTCTGCTGAAGTAGTTGGCAATTCCCATGCCGATGTAAGGCGGTAAAATGCCGAACATCCACTGGCAGGCTTTATTGCGAAATATCTTTTTGATGAATTTATAGCCATGATCACCGGGGCCAAGTCCATCACCATGCCCGATCAAAAATTTTTTCCCGTTAAATTCAAATGCTTTTGGTTCAAAGTAAACCGGGATGTTCAACTCCTTTTGAAAATAATCTTTCATCCACATATCATGGTTGCCAACAAAGAAATGGATAGGGATACCGGCATCGGTGATCTCAGCCAGTTTACCCAATATTCTTACATAACCTTTCGGAACTACCTTTTTGTATTCGTACCAAAAATCAAAGAGGTCGCCAACAATGAAAATCTGTTCGGCATCAGCTTTTATCCCGTCTAAAAATTTAATGATCTTTTTTTCACGTACCAGGCTGGAAGCTGCATCGGGTGCGCCCAGGTGAAAATCGGAGAGGAAATATATTTTTTTATCTGCCTCCATCAGTGTTTATTTCTTTGCTGCAGGTACTCAAGTACATCGCTGGTTTCCAATTCCGGGTAACCGGCTACAGAACCATCGTACCAATATATCCAGGCTTTTGTTGTACCGTTACCAGTGATGACATCAGCCAGGGCCCTTGTATATAAAGGCTTCTCACCTGTTTCAACATGCAGTCCTTCATAATCATCTATCTGATCTATTGCCCAGTCAAACTCTGCAGGATTATTAAGGAGATATAATTCGCCGGTAATGAATTTATTTTCTTCTGTTGGTACAGCTACCGGAAATGATCCTTTGTTATACAATGTTCCTCTTACAACGCCTTCTGCAACTAATGTAAAATACCTGGAGAGATATGCGTATGCTTCACTGCGGAAACCACTGCGCAGCGAACCGTATACAAAAAGGTGATAGACTTCGTTGTTCATACGTTATAAAGGTACTATAATAAAGAAATCAGGCATCTACCAAAAAGCAATACACTTCCTTAGGACCATGCACACCTGTAACCAATGTCTTTTCAATATCAGCAGTGCGGCTTGGGCCGGTAGCAAATGTTATCAATGAAGGTATGTTGCCGTTGTATTTTTCTTTTACCTGTTGCAAGGCGTCTTTTATATCAAATACCAATTGACTGGTATAAGCAATGCATACATGAACAGGGGCATACACACTAACTGTTCGGCCGCTTTGTTGTGCAGCGCTCAATACAATAGAGCCTGTTCTTGCCACTAAAAATTCGCAGCCGGTTACAGAGACATCGCAGGTAGATAAATTGATCGTGTTGCTGAAGCTGTTCCATTTATCTTCATTGCAAAAGATCTTTGTCCATTGCTGCGCTGTTATCAATTGTTTTAGCTGTTCCTGCATATCTGCTTCATCAGTACAAAAAGCAAACTTGCCCTGCAGCTTGGTAAACTCTTCTGCAAACAACACCTCCAGGTCATCAGCGGCAGGTTGAAACACCGAATTGGTTCCTTCGCTGTTAGGAAAAGGCAAAGGCACCGGATTACTCAGTGCCTGCCGTATTCTTTTTAAAATATTTTCTTTTGCCGGGGTAATGGCCATTATTACAATTAAATTTTAGGCGTGTGCTCCGGGTTGATATCCGGTAACCCCATATCAGCAGGGTTATCGGGTGTCACCGCATCTTTAGGATCAATATCCAGCGCTTTCTTTTCTTCAAAAGGACGCTTGCCGATCAGGGCCTCTACATCGCTCTTGAACAACACTTCTTTTTTCAATAATTCTTTCGCCAGTAATTCTACATCACCCTTCTTCTCGGTCAATAAATTTTTTGTTTTAAGATAAGCATCGTCTATCAGTTTCCGTACTTCTTCATCTATCATTTTACCGGTTTCTTCGCTATAAGGTTTGGTAAAATAATTTTCCTGCGACGGATCATAAAAACTGATGTTGCCCACTTTGTCATTCATACCATAAACAGTGATCATGCTGTAAGCGATCTTGGTGATCTGTTGCAGATCATTGCTGGCGCCGGTGCTTATCTTACCAAAGAAGATATCTTCACTGGCCCTGCCGCCTAAGGTCATGCAGATCTGGTCCATCAGCTGATCGGTGTTGTACAGGTATTGTTCTTTTGGTGTGTATTGAGCATAACCCAACGCAGCAGAACCTCTTGGTACAACAGTAACTTTTAATAATGGATAAGCATGTTCTAAATACCAGCCACAAATAGCGTGACCTGCTTCGTGATACGCAATGATCTCTTTTTCTTCAGGAGAAATGATCTTGTTCTTTTTTTCCAATCCACCAATCACCCTGTCAATTGCATCCTGGAAGTCGCTCATATCAACCGCCTGTTTATTTTTACGGGCTGCTATCAATGCCGCCTCGTTACAAACGTTGGCAATATCTGCACCGGCAAAGCCCGGTGTTTGTTCTGCCAGTTTATGAATATCGAGTGACTGCGATATTTTAATAGGCGCAAGATGCACTTTAAAAATAGCTTCTCTTCCTACAAGGTCAGGTCGGTCAATAGTTATCTGCCTGTCGAAACGGCCCGGGCGCAGTAATGCATTGTCCAGTACATCCGGCCTGTTGGTAGCTGCAAGGATGATGATACCAAGATCGGTGCCAAAACCATCCATTTCAACCAACAACTGATTCAGGGTGTTTTCTCTTTCATCATTGCTCATCATCACATTCTTGCCCCTTGCCCTTCCTATCGCATCTATCTCATCAATGAAGATGATACATGGCGCTTTTTCTCTTGCCTGTTTGAACAGGTCACGTACACGGCTTGCACCAACGCCTACGAACATTTCCACAAAATCGCTACCGCTAAGACTGAAGAACGGAACCTGCGCCTCGCCTGCAACAGCTTTTGCCAGCAAGGTTTTACCGGTGCCCGGAGGGCCAACCAGCAAAGCTCCCTTTGGTATCTTACCACCAAGCGCTGTATATTTTTTGGGGTTCTTTAAAAAGTCAACGATCTCCATTACTTCTACTTTGGCTTCATCAAGTCCTGCTACATCACCAAAGTTGATATTTACCCTTGTTCCCTTATCGAATAAAGTAGCTTTTGATTTGCCGATATTGAAAATGCCGCCTGGTCCGCCGCCGCCACCTGGCCCGCCAACCTTACGCATCATCATTACAAACAATAAACCAATAAGGAGAATAGGAAGTAATGTGCTTACAATCTGCCCGAACAATTCACCTTCATCATCAGGTGAATCAGCAACCTCTTTTGCATTTGGATATTTTTTATAAAACTCTGCCATCCATGTTGCAAATGTTTTATCATCAACAATGCTGAAGTATAATTGCGGCTGTTTTGCTTTAACTACATTATCATATTTTCCCGGATCATCCTTATCGTAAAGTAATTGCTTGTACAGTGCTGCTTTATTTTTAACACTGTCTGTATTAAGGAATACCCGTACTATTTTTTTATTGCGTATGGTTTTGATCTTTTCTACATCTCCCTGCAATAACATCACTTTATATTTCTGGATATCGGTGTCCGATCCGGCAGCGTTTACGCCACGTACCAATGTGTAGCCTACTACGGCTATCAGTATCAATCCATATACCCAGTAGATATTTACCCGGTTCTTTTTCTTGGGATCCTCGCCGGTTGGCGGTATGTTGTCAGGAGGGCCAATTTTCCTGTTATCCTGCGGCTTCATGTTGTTTTGTGCCATTATTTTGTTTACTGTCTGTTTAGCTATAGACGGTTTAGCTTTAATATTATTTTATCCTTCCTGCAAATAACGTCTTATAGCAGTTAATTGTTTTTTAATCTTTATGCTCCATCACCTGGGCATCGCTCCACATTTCTTCCAATTGATAAAATTTACGGGGCTCAGGAAGCATGATATGTACTACTATATTAACGTAATCTATCAGGATCCATTGCTGTGCCTGCCTGCCTTCATGTTTATAAGCCGATTCAAGGCATTTGCTTTTTACCTCTTCCTCAACAAAATCGGCAATGGCTTTCAGTTGTGTATTGCTGTTGGCCTGGCAGATAATGAAAAAATCCGCCACAGCTTCGGGTATCTTGCGGAGGTCGAGGCTTACAATATATTCACCCTTTTTCTCCTGAATAGCATGAATAATGGTTTTGAAAATTTTACTGTTCCTCGTTAATCGTACTACACTGTTTTTTTTACGGGTAGTTAATGCGTTCAGATTATTCAAATGCAATGATGTTTTTGTTTTACCATATTTCACGGTTTTGCCGTGATTTTATTGCAGCTTAAGCCTGTTTTTTTAGTTATAGTCAGTAGCTTGCAAATTAATCTCAAAAGTAATACTTCTTTACCAGTTATGCCAACCGGCGTTTTTTTAAGAATATTGGATAGTGTGGATAGCACCAACAACTATGCCATGGGCCAGCTTCATGCAGGATTGGCTACTCACGGCATGGCATGGCATGCCCGGGAACAGACGGCTGGTAAGGGCCAGCGGGGAAGGAACTGGCAATCGCCCCGGGATCAGCAGATAGCGATGAGCGTAATAATAGAGCCACTTAAGCTGAAACCGGAGCAGCAGTTTTACCTGAGCATGGCTGTTGCATTGGCCGTGTACGATTTTTTTTCGGGCTATGCCGGAAGCGAAACAAAAATAAAATGGCCCAATGATCTTTACTGGCGTGACAGAAAGGCAGGGGGAATACTGATCGAAAATATCTTTCACGGGCGGGAATGGAAATGGTCCGTAGCAGGTATCGGCATCAATATCAATCAAACATTTTTTGACAGGGGCCTGAAAAACCCGGTATCGTTGAGCCAGGTAACCGGCCGTACATTTGATGCTGTATCGCTTGCAGAAGAATTGTATCAAAAAGTATTGAAAAGAACAGCGGCATTATATACCCAGCCTATTGAACAACTGGTTGCCGAATACAACAGTCATTTATATAAGGCAAACGAGCGTGTGAAACTTAAAAAAGATAATATGGTTTTTGAAACAACAATAAAAAGTGTTTCATCATTGGGTTTGCTGCATACAAAAGATGCCACAGAAAGACAGTTCAATTTTGGCGAAGTAGAATGGGTGATCTAGTTGTTATTTTTCTTCTGCTTCTCTCGCCTCTATCTCAAATTTGTTATTGTAATATCCTTTCCGGAGACTTTCCCATAAATATTTTATAATGAAACCAATGTAGCCATGCTGTTTAAATTGCTGTATATGGCAAAGCTCGTGCTTCAGCCATTTTTCATCTTTTAAAAAATGTTCTTTGGAGGTGTTGTACAAATGGATCGTTTTTCCCAGCACCATGGCAACATGTTGTGTGCCTAATTTTTTAGCGGCAATTTTTGCCAGCCAACTGTTCTCTTTTATTTTAACCTTCTCTGCATCTTTATTTTCCATAAATGAAAAACAATTGATCAATTCAACCATTTAACTATTTAACCATTCAACCTTTCAACCCAATCTCTCCCCACGCCTTTATTATCTCTTCACTATGCTGCTTGCTTCTCGGCTTTAGAAATATCTTCTTAATAATACCTTTTTCATCAATCAAAAAAGTAGTGCGGTGAAGCCCCATATAATGCCTGCCGTACAATTGCTTCTCTCCCCAAACTCCGTATTTATCAATGATCGTATGCTTTGGGTCGGATAATAACGTAAAAGGCAAACTGTATTTATTTTCAAACTTCTTATGCTTTTTTTCTTCATCAGGGCTTACGCCCAAAACGGTGAGGCCATTGGCTTTCAGTAAACCAAAATTATCGCGGAGATTGCAGGCCTGTTGCGTGCAGGTTGGTGTATCATCTTCAGGATAAAAATAAAGCACAACTTTTTTTCCTTTATAATCTGCCAGCGAAACAGTATTGCCGTTTTGATCTTTGCTTTTGAATGCCGGCGCTTTGGAGCCTTCTGTTAAGTGTGTTGCCATGACTAGTTGATTAGTTGAAATCTTGATTAGTTAAAAAGGGTGCAAGTTATCTTAACCTTGTCAACCTGTTATCTTATAAACTTGTAAACTTTTACCGCTACATTCCCCACCTGGTCGGTTGCTGTTATCTTTAATTCATGCTCGCCAGGGGGGCAGTGCTCATCAAATTTATAAATAAATGTACGGCCCTTATCGTTGGTAAACCGCAGCCAGTTGCCATCCAGTTCAGCACGAAAATCAAGCTCACCGCAGTTATCCAGCACTACAAACCGTATGGAAGAAAGTTTGGCTGTGTTCATGCCATCTTTAAAACCAACAGGGCTTATCGTTGGCGGAACAGTATCGATCATCAGCTGAAAACTTCCAAAATCCCGAAACGATGCTTTGTACCAGCCATCTTTAAAAGTTGTTTTTCTGAAATCATTTTTGCCATTGGCAAAACGGTGCATTACCATTTTATTTTGGTAAGATGAAGGCCCTTTTATTTTTACCGGAAAATTTTGCTGCACCGGTACACTGGTATTATGCAGTTGATAAATTGGAAATGCAGTGCCGGCATTTATTTCAGCATACTTAAAGCGCAACGAATCGTATAAACAGTTTTCCGGCATGTAAAAACTGATGTTGTTATTTTCGAAGATGTTGATATAGCCGGGATGAAATTCGCTTTGTTGGGTAAGGCTGTTGTTTACAGCATCTTCTTGCTGCAATGAAATGAGCTTTACTGTAAATGGAAGCGTAGTAGCATTGCCGTTAGCATCTTTAATAACTATTGTTACAGTGTGAGCTGCAGTATCTGTTAAATGAATAACACCGTCGCCGTTTATTTCTTTATATACACCGGTATTGTAGCCGGGTAATTTAGAAAGATGCTGAACAAATGAACCGCCGCCGCTTCTTAATTTATAATCAATATTTGCATTCACATATCTTGTTTCATCATAGCCGATATTATCCAGCTGAAATCCTGCCAGGGGCACATCATCTTCATAAATAACGCCTTCATATATTCCATTGTGGTTGCTGGATCCGGTATAGCGATCGTAAGCGGTAACACCAAAGCTTATCCTGTTACTGGTTGTTGCGATCAACGAAGGTGTAACAACATACTGACCTTTCACTTTTTTTATGGTGATGAATTTTGGGCTTTGTTCATACGTACTGCTGTTGCGGTCGTACATGGCCAGGCGTAAAATATCGGGCGGGATCGTATCGTCAATAGGCAAATTGAACAACAGCGGGTTGAGCACTTTATCGGTTTTGGTATCCCGTATCTCAAAATGGGTATGCGGCCCCTGCGACCCGCCGGTATTACCGCTGTAAGCAATGAACTGCCCTTTGCGTACCGGAAAAAGATCGGAAGGAATATCAAGGAAAACATCCCATTGCTGCAGTTTATATTGCTGGTCGGTTACATATTTTTCCAGCGAGGAGTCAAAATCATTCAGATGGGCATATAATGTAGTTAACCCGTTGGGATGATTAATATAGATGGCTCTTCCAAAACCCGACTGGTCGATCTTTACTTTAGCAATATATCCATCTGCGGCAGCAACAACAGGCACATTTTGTTTTTGATCGGTCCTGCAATCCAGCCCCATATGATAGTGGTTGGGTCTTAACTCGCCAAAATTTGCAGCAATGCCTATTTTCGCCGTTACCGGCCATTGAAAATAATCCTGCGGGTACTTTTTATTGGCAAAAACCTGGGCAGATACCTTCACATTTATCAACATCACAATAAAAAACCCCGATATTCTTAGTATTTTACAATTCATTACGTATTGGTTCTTAAAATGCTGCAATTGGCTCGGCTGTAAAATTAGCCATATTAACGGGTAAATCTTAACTAATAAACCTAAATACATGAAGCAATTAACAAGCCTGCTTTTGTTTTCTTTTATTGCATTTTCTGTCGAAGCGCAAACAACATCTTCCTGCGAAGTTGCAGTAGCAGCATTAAAAGGAACTTACGAAGGCGAATGCAGCAAAGGAAAAGCCAACGGTGAAGGAACTGCTACAGGTACAGATACTTATAAAGGAACGTTTAAAAACGGCTATCCCGAAGGTACCGGCAAATATACCTGGAAGAATGGTGATTATTATTTTGGAAACTGGAAGAAAGGGTTAAAAGAAGGTAAAGGCGAAATGCATACCATGATAAATGGCAAAGATTCTGTATTAACCGGTTACTGGAAAAAAGATGTTTACAGCAGTGAATATGAACATCCATTTAAGATATATAGTACCACTACCGAAATAGGCCGCGTAGAGGTATCTAAAATAAAAAAAGATGGCACCAGTATACAAATAGAAGTAGAAAACAGCATTGCCTCAAACAATTCTATTGCCAGTTCTGCTATACAGACAACAATGTCGAACAGCGGCTTAAAAACCACGGGATCTGACGCACCCGCTGGCAATACGTTTGCAAAACTAACTGATATGCAGGTTACAACAGGAAGTTATATGAGCAAATCTACTACTACATTGAGCAACAAAGAAGTAACGATAATGCAGGGTGTAGTTTTTCCTTTTAGAGCAACAATGAGCTTTGGTAACAGCAGGTTGGATATTGAGCTGTTTGAAAACGGAACCTGGAGTATAACTGTTCCTATAGGTAAGTAAAATAAATGATACTGTAAAAAAAGTGTGCTTATATGGGCACACTTTTTTTATTTACAGCATTTACAGTTACTTTTGCACGCCTGTACGGCAAATACATATGCCAAAAGACAATTCCATCCAATCAGTATTAATTATCGGCTCCGGCCCTATCATCATCGGCCAGGCCTGCGAATTTGATTATTCCGGTACACAAGCCGCCCGCAGCTTAAGGGAAGAGGGGATAAAAGTTATTCTTATCAACAGTAATCCTGCTACAATAATGACAGACCCGATGATGGCAGACCGGGTTTATCTTTTGCCCCTTACGGTAGAAAGTATTGAGCAGATACTGGAAGAAAATCAGGTAGATGCTGTATTGCCAACCATGGGCGGTCAAACAGCCCTAAATCTTTGTAAAGAAGCAGACGAATTAGGTGTTTGGGAAAAATATAATGTGAGATTGATCGGTGTAGATATTAAAGCTATAGATAAAGCAGAGGACCGGGAAAAATTCCGCCAGTGGATGATAGAAATGGGCATTTCTGTTGCCCGTGCCAAAACAGCCAATAGTTTTTTAGAAGGAAAAGAATTTGCGCAGGAAATAGGTTTTCCGCTGGTGATACGCCCGTCTTTTACACTAGGCGGTACGGGCGGAGGTTTTGTACATGATAAAGATGATCTTGATGATGCATTGAACGCTGGACTCACGGCTTCGCCGATACACGAAGTACTGGTAGAAGAAGCGGTATTGGGCTGGAAAGAATATGAACTGGAACTGTTGCGTGATGCCAACGATAATGTGGTGATCATTTGTACGGTAGAAAATTTTGACCCAATGGGTATCCACACCGGTGACAGCATTACCGTGGCCCCTGCCATGACGTTGAGCGATACGGCTTACCAGTTGATGCGTAATACGGCAATTGCCATGATGCGTAACCTGGGCAATTTTGCCGGCGGTTGTAATGTACAGTTTGCACTTAACCCGCTTAACGAAGAGATCATAGCGATCGAAATAAACCCGAGGGTGAGCCGCTCATCGGCACTGGCGTCTAAAGCAACAGGTTACCCTATTGCAAAGATCGCCGCTAAACTGGCTATCGGTTATAATTTAGATGAATTGAAGAACCAGATCACACAATCTACTTCAGCTTATTTTGAACCGGCGCTGGATTATGTGATCGTAAAAATTCCCCGCTGGAACTTTGATAAATTCAAAGGAGCCAATGATACACTGGGCCTGCAGATGAAAAGTGTTGGCGAGGTAATGGCTATAGGAAGAAGTTTTGCAGAAGCAATTCAGAAAGCCTGCCAGAGCCTGGAGAATGAAGCAGTAGGGTTAGGTTATTATGGCAAGAGTTTAATGCATGCTGATGAGTTGATCGAATATATAAAAGTGCCTAAGTGGGACAGGATATTCCGTATCAAAGATGCATTGATGGCTGGTGCAAGCATCAAGCGTATTTGCGAAAGCACTAAAATAGACCGCTGGTTCATTTACCAGATACAAAAAATATGTGATTGCGAAAAAGAGATCGCTAAATATGATCTGAAAACATTGCCGGATGAACTGCTGAAAGAAGCTAAGTTTTTAGGCTTCAGTGATGAGCAGATCGTAAGGATAATGAAAGAAGAAAATACTGAAGTTATTTATGATCGGAGGAAAGCAATGGGACTTACCCGGGTATTTAAAATGGTAGATACCTGTAGTGCAGAGTTTGAAGCTAAGACGCCTTATTTCTATTCTACCTTTGAGAACAGGCCCGACGACAAGTCTTCTTTAGTAAGCAACGAATCGAAAGTATCGGAAAAGAAAAAGATCATTGTACTCGGCAGCGGACCAAACCGGATAGGCCAGGGCATTGAGTTTGACTATTGTTGCGTACATGGTTTGCTGGCAATAAAAGAAGCTGGCTACGAAGCGATCATGGTAAACTGTAACCCCGAAACCGTAAGTACCGATTTTGATATTGCCGATAAATTATACTTTGAACCGGTGTTCTGGGAACACCTATGGGAAATTGTAGAACATGAAAAGCTATATGGTGTAATTGTTCAATTGGGCGGACAAACAGCATTGAAACTGGCAAAGCGTTTACATGAAAAGGGAATAAAGATCATCGGTACATCATTCGACAGTATGGATATTGCTGAAGATCGTGGCCGCTTCAGCGATATGCTGAAAGAATTGAACATTCCTTATCCAAAATATGGAACCGCTTATAATACCGATGATGCCATTGAGGTAGCAAAAGAAGTAGGCTACCCGGTATTGGTAAGACCAAGTTATGTATTGGGCGGTCAGCGTATGCGTATTGTGCTGAATGATGAAGAACTGGAAAAAGGCGTACTGAGCTTATTAAAACATTTGCCTGGCAATAAAATATTGATAGATCATTTCCTGGACCGCTGCCAGGAAGCAGAGATAGATGCCATTTTTGATGGTGAGGATTTTCATGTAATGGGTGTGATGGAGCATATAGAACCGGCAGGTATCCATAGCGGTGATAGCAATGCGGTGTTGCCACAATTCAATCTTACGCCATTAGTGGTACACACTATGGAAGAGTATGCCGAAAAAATAGCACGGGCATTAAATATCAAGGGGCTTATCAATATCCAGTTTGCTATTAAAGATGGCAATGTGTTTGTGATAGAAGCGAACCCAAGAGCCAGTCGTACTACACCTTTCATTGCAAAAGCTTACCAGATACCTTATCTGAATATTGCCACTAAAATAATGATGGGTGCAGCAAAATTAAAAGACTTCACCTACGAGAAAAAGCTTACCGGCTTTGCTATAAAAGAGCCAGTTTTCTCTTTCAATAAATTTCCTGGCGTAAATAAAGAGCTTGGCCCTGAAATGAAAAGTACCGGAGAGGCCATACGTTTTATTAAAGACCTCCGCGATCCATACTTCAGGCAATTGTATAAGGAAAGAAGTATGCACCTGAGCAAATAATTTCTAAAATTTTTGGATCGCCATACAACCATTTTGCTTTTTATTCTGTCTTAGAAGGTAACTAAGACATCGGCTATGGCTCAACGTTTTTATGTTCCTTTCTGGAAGGCTATGCCTTTCATAAGATTACTCCTTCCTTTTATAACGGGCATACTATTGCAATGGTATATGCAATTTTCATTACCGTTAATTATAATTGCTGCCGTTTGCTTTACAATTGCTTTGTTATTGTTTTCATTTTTGCCTCTTTCTGTACGGTTTAAATTAAGGCCATTACAAGGCGTTATTATTTATTTGCTGATTGCATGTTTTGGTTTGCTGGTTACCTGGCGAAAAGATATACGTAACAATAACAACTGGTATGGAAATTATTATAAAGACAGCACCTGTCTTATTGTGCGTATTGATGAACCACTTATAGAAAAAACCAGGTCATATAAGGCAGATGGATATGTTGAAGCTATAATAAAAGGAGATACAATAATTAAAGGTGAAGGAAAGTTGTTGCTGTATTTTTCAATTGATTCAGCCTTGCCAACACTACATTACGGCGATAAGATACTGGTGAATAAGAACCTTCAGCCAATAAAGAATTCCGGCAATCCCGGCGCTTTCAATTATCAGCGCTATGCCGCTTTTCAGCAAACTTATCACAATGTATTTTTAAAAGATAAAGACTATGTAGTATTAAATGATAAGCATGTTAATCCATTCAAACAGTTTATTTTTTCAGCAAGGCAAAAAGTATTGGATATTCTGCGAATGAATATTACCAATGGCAAAGACGAATTGGGTATTGCAGAAGCATTGCTTATTGGTTATATGAATGACCTGGATAAGGACCTGGTGCAGGCATACAGCAATACCGGCGTAGTACATATTATTGCTATTTCAGGTATGCACCTGGCATTGATATATGTGATGCTGGTTTGGGTATTCTCACGTTTACCTTTTATAAAAAGATCGAAAGTATTGCAGTTGGCATTGGTACTAGCCTGCCTGTGGTTGTTTTCTATATTAACAGGCGGCTCTGCTTCAGTGTTGCGTTCTGCGGTTATGTTCTCCTTCATCAAAACCGGGCAAACATTTTTTAAGCGGTCCTCTGTCTATAATTCTTTAGCTGCATCTGCATTCGTAATGCTTTGCTACGATCCGTATTATTTATGGAATGTGGGCTTTCAATTGTCTTACCTGGCGGTGATCGGCATCCTGCTTTTTCAAAAACCTGTTTATAACAGGCTGTACATAAAAAATAAATGGCTGGATAAAATATGGCAGATGACAGCTGTAACCATTGCGGCGCAGGTGCTCACTTTTCCTGTATGCATTTATTATTTTCATCAATTCCCGGTTTTATTTCTTATCACCAATCTTATTGCAGTGCCGCTTTCTACGGTTGTGTTGTATGCTGAGTTGGTTTTAATGCTTTTTTCCTGGATACCTTTTATTGGCAGCTATGCCGGAAAGCTGGTTCAGTTAATGGTTTGGTTAATGAATAGATTTATTACCCTTATAAATGAATTGCCTTTTGCAGTGTGGAATAATATTCCTGCCACTGTAATATCTACCTCGCTGTTGTACCTCATTGTAATTGCAGTAAGTATTTGGTTGCTCAATAAAAATAAAGGGGCGTTTAAAGCAACGATAACTTTTTTGTTGCTTTTTACTATTATACAGGTTTATGCTAAATGGCAAATAGCACAGCAGCAAAAATTCATTGTATATAATGTGCCAAAATACCGGGCCATTGATATTATAGAAGGAAATAAATATCGTTTTATTGGTGATAGCATTTTGTTACAAGATGGGGTGTTGCAAAACTTTCATCTTAAACCGGCAAGGATCGCTTTGCAATTGTCGCAGCGAACCGACTCATTAGCATCAATAGCAGAACAACAAAAGTTTATTTTAATAAATAATAAGCGCATCCTGTTATTAAATGAACCATTGCTTTTTGAAGCACCGGAAAAAAAGGTAACACTTGATATTATTGTGCTCTCAAAAAATCCGAAGCTCCGTATAGCACAATTGGCTACAGTCTTTGATTGTAAGCAATATGTTTTTGATGCTTCCAACAGCCAGTATAAGATAGAAAAATGGAAGAAAGAATGTGATGCATTGGGGTTACCTTATTATGTTGTTGGGGAAAGCGGGGCGTTTGTTTGTGATATGAAATGAGGGGGAGAAGAAAAATCTCCTTTATTACTGTGAAAAATCTCAAGGTAGAGCATCAATAATAAAGGAGATTTGATTTTTTAATTTAAAAATTGAAATAAATTTTCGGTTTGCCTGACCAGTATTTTTTTCTAGAGAATTTAAAATTCAATTAAAGATTATGAAAATATAAGAATTAATAAGAACCAGTAGTCAAAGTTGTTATGTGTAGAAAATATATCTATTCTTATTTCCACACATTTAAAATTAATAAAAGTAAAAGATGCAGCTTAGAATTAAGATATAATTATTTGTTTTGATGTTGATAAATAAATCTTCATTAAATATTGGCAAATGATACAATTAAAAGAATAAAAATCTTATCTATGCAGTATCCCATACAATAAATACTTAAGTAAAGAGTAATTATTGTACCCATATAAAACCTAAACCGCCCTGCTTATGAGTCTTACCCGACTCTTTATTATTATTATGCTCATGCTGGCTCCTTTCTGTGTAAAGGCGCAAGAAACAAGGCATTGGAAACAGGAGGAAAGCCTTCCACAACTTTCGCCTGGAGAATTAAGCAGCCGCAGTATTCACCTAGGCGATACCGTTTTCCTCTTCATAGGTAATTGTAAAAGCAACGGGCTTGCATTATTTCAGCATATAAAGCCTGAACCCCAACCATTAACAGTAAAAAAAGAAAAGGTCCCTTTTTTAAAAGTACACGGTAATATCCTGTACAATTTTTCGTACCGCAGTTATATTGATACCCCTTTTGCGCAAAATGATCTTACGCAGCATCTTGTACAAACTTCGCTGAACTTTTTAATAAAAGATAAGTACCCGGTGCGGATGACAATAACCAACCGCAGCAGTAACTCGCCGTATTTTAAAAATACTACGGATGTGAACCTTCAGTTCAACCGTCGCCAGTTGTTAGATAATATAAAAGGAGACTTCAGGAACAGGGCCGCATCACTGGTACATACAGAAGCGCTGAGCAAAGCAGAGAAACTGTATAAAGAACGCCAGCAGTATGCACAGCAGTTACAGGCATGGATAAATAGCCCTGCCCGAGTGCAGGAACTGGTGGAAGAAAAAGAAAATGCATTGCGCCAGAAAGTGCCCGGTATTCCTAATCCGGCTGCAAACCTTTCACCTGGTCAGTTAGGTATTAATGAGCTGCCATCAATAAATAATAAGGAGAATAAGGCATTGCTTGGTAAAATGATCAGTAAGCTGCAGGATTCCTTAACTAAATCGGCATTAAAGAATAAACCAGCTATAAAAGACAGCAGCCTGCTGGAAAAGTTCAATAAAAAGAAAAGTGACCTGGCAAAGCTGCAGGAAGAACTAAAAAAATATAATGCGGATGCAAAAAAAATAAAGAAAAATATTACCGATTCAGTCAATGCTATTAAAAGAGAGATCAACAGTCTCAATAATACGGCAGGCTTATATGCTTTTATGAAAAAGAATGGCATTGCAAAAAATGAACTTACCAAAGCACAACGGATACTGTTATCAATAAACCAGGTTGGTATCGGCAGAAGCTGGGTGGATTATTCGGAGCTTACGGTAAAGAATATCTCGCTTACCGGTATAAATGCAGAGGCTAACCCATTGCCTTTCTATGTAGCTTTTGCAGCAGGTAAGGTTAATTACCGGTTCCGCGATTTTATCCTTAAGGACAATAAAACACTTCCTGACCAATCTTTGTACTTGATTAGGGCTGGCATAGGACAAAAAGAGAAGAACAATTTTATCCTCACTTTTTACAACGGCAAAAAAGCAGTACTGAATTACACTTCTTCCAATGATGCAGCATCGGTGCAGCGGGTGCTGGGCATTTCTGCAGAAGGAAGATTTGCGATCAATGAGAACAATTATGTTATTGCTGAAGTAGCCAAATCTTCTTACGCCGGTGCAGGCGTACAGCCCTCTTCTTCGGAACTGATCGGCAAGGCATTCAATTTAAAAGTAAGGACCAATGAAGCCTACAGCTTAAAAATATTTAGCCAATATCCTCAAACAGATACAAAGGTTACAGGCTTTTACAAAAAGATGGGAGAGAACTTCCAGTCCTTTAATTTAAACCCCATCAACATAAAACAGGATGCCTGGATGCTGAGGGCAACACAGAATTTCTGGAAGAAAAGATTAATGGTAGATGCTTCCATCCGTAAAAATGATTTTGAGAGCCCGGTAGCAGCGCCGTCATTCTCCAGTAAAACGATCTTCAAATCCCTGCAGGCCTCATTAAGAATACCGAAGTATCCTTTTATATCAGTAGGGTATTACCCTTCCTCGCAGTTATCTATTAGCAGTAATAATGTGCTGATGGAAAACCAGTACAACACGTTGAATGCAGTATTGAACCATAGCTACCGGTTCAGGAAGATAAGTATGAATACCAATGCAATGTTCACGAAATTCTATAACAGCAGCAGCGACACCGGTTTTATTTATTTCAATGCCAGCAGCTGGACGGTTAGCCACAGTATTTTCCTGTCGCCCTTTATGCTGCAAAGCAGCGGCAGCATAACCGAACAAAAGGACCTGCATTTATTTACGCTGGAGCAATTACTGAGCTACCAGTTTAAAAATATCATTACGCTTACGGGGAGCATCAAATGGAACAGGCTGAATAAAGCAGAAACGCTGATCGGCGGTTCGGCAGCAATGAGTGTGCTCATTAAAAGGGTAGGCACATTACAGTTCAATTATGACAAGACGTTTTTACCTGCTTATAACAGGCTGTTGAAACCGGTGGATATGGGAAGGATGACCTTTTACAGGGAATTTTAAAATAAGAATAAAAAATAACAAAGCACCAGTATAAATTATAAAACACGAAACATGAAATACAAAGTTCTTTACCTGCTAACCGTTTGCTGTTTTTCAGCTTTGCTATCAAATGCACAATGGTCATTAACCGGAAACAGCGGCACATCTCCGGGAACAAATTTCCTGGGTACTACAGATGGGCAGCGTTTAGTATTAAAAACAAATAATACCGAACAAGCGACTCTAACAACGAGCGGAAACTTTGGTTTGGGAACGAATAGTCCAAGGTACAAAATAGATTTGGCAGGTATAGGTGCAGACAGTCAAGAAGATATGATTGCTTTGGGTGTTTATAACGGCCCATCAATTGGTTCTTCTACACAATTGGGTGGCGGTATTATCTGGCAAGCTAATTACACAGGATATACAAAACGTTCGGCAGGCATCCTTCATACCGCTGAGAGTAATGGATTTCAATCAGGCTTGGCTTTCTTTACTAATGGAAACGTAGATGAAACAACAGATTTTCTGGAGCGAATGAGGATAAATAAAGATGGTAATGTTGGTATAGGAACTGCTACTCCTGGTGAAAAACTTGATATAAATGGTAATATCAAATTTTCCGGCGCCTTAATGCCTAACAATACCGCCGGTAGTGCAGGCCAGGTACTAACAAGCGCTGGTAGTGGCAGTGCGCCTACATGGACAACACCTTCAGGAAGTGGATGGTCATTGACAGGGAATTCAGGGACTGATTCAGCTACAAATTTTATTGGTACAACTGATGACAAGCGATTCTCAATACGAACAAATGATCTGGAGCGTATTGCCATTAGTAAAACAGGCAGAGTATCTTTTATAACTCCATTAAATACAAATGTTGACGATACTATATTTTCTATTAATGGTGGCACAACGTATGCCGGAACTCATATTAATCTTTTCGAACAAAGCAGTTCTGGAAGCTGGGCCTTTAAAGCCTGGGCGGGAAGTCCCATACTTTCATTTAATAGTAACAGTATGCTCTTGTGGAGCGGGTCAGGAATAGATGTAGACTTTTCTCATTCAGGGCAAGTAATAGCTAATTCTCTAAGTGCGCAAAGGTTAAGGGGCTCAGCCTGGTTTCACACAGCAATTAGCGTTGATGCGCCCTCGATTGAATATAAACCACATGGAGCCAACTATGTATCACCTGGCGGGGCTGCTCATAAATTTACTGTATATAGTCCTCTTACAGATAGTACTGTTAATATAGCCACATTTGATAACGGAGATTCCAGTCTTGTTACGATATCTAAAGACGGTAAAGTTTTAATTGGTACCACCAATCTAAGCCAGGCAGGTTCAAATATCCTGGCAGTAAATGGCGGCGCTATTTTTACCAAGGCTACTGTAAAACTAAATACCAACTGGCCCGACTTCGTTTTCGAAGAAAAATATGGCTTGCTTCCTATTGCTCAATTGGAAGAGTATATCAAAGTAAATAAACACTTACCAAATGTACCCGCTGCTTCGCAAGTAACTAAAGACGGCATTGATCTAGGCGGCAACCAGGCTTTGCTGTTACAAAAAATAGAAGAACTAACGCTTTATATTATTGAACAAAATAAAAAGATCGAATTGCTGGAAAAAGATATGATCAAAATTAAAAAAGATCAACCTGGCATTAATAATTAATAGATGTTTTTAAGTTTCAATTTTCTGTTACCGGCACAAAATAAATTATACAGAATGAAAAAAGTATGTTTTGCAATATTGATGATAATTGTTCTACCTGTCTTTATTGAGGCACAGGTAACCTTGCAGCCTAATATCCCGGCAGTCGGGTTAATACAAAAGAATCAGTTGTGGAATGTTTTGGTGATCAATAGTTCGACTAAGCAATACGATTGCCGATTGGAATTGATATTAAGAGATCGGGCTACAGGGCAGGAAGTAATGACGGCCAGCGGCGGACAATTTACTTTGCAACCAGGTTCAAAGCAATTGAATGTAAACAGTGTAGCGCCGGTTCAGTACAATTATATTTTAGCAGGTATTGATAATAAAATGCAGGGATTATTACCAGCCGGTTTGTATACAGCCTGCTATAGTCTTGTAAGTACAATGGTCAAAGAAGCAGACCTGGCAGAAGAATGTGTTCAATTTGATACAGAACCACTGTCACCACCAATGTTAATTCAACCAGTTGATAGTTCAGTATTGGAAGTTGCTCCCGCTCAGTTTTCCTGGATACCACCAACACCTGATGGTATGTTCGACAGGTTGCAGTATGATGTGATCATTACAGCAATCAATGACGGGCAAAAAGCAAATGAGGCAATAGAAGAAAATCTTCCTTTCTATAATGAAGGGAATCATTTTACCAATATGCTCAGCTACCCATCATCAGCTCCGGTTTTTGAAAAAGATAAATGGTATGCCTGGCAGGTAATTGCAAGAGATAACAGGGATTATGCGGGGAAGAGTGAAGTGTGGGTGTTTAAAGTAAATCAGCCTTCGCCGGTGAAGGCTATTATTGAACAAATGCCCTATATAAAAATGAAAATGAATAATCCTGAAAAAGGTATTGCTCCGAATGGAGTTTTAAAACTTTCTTATGTGAATGAAATTGCTGATAGTTTGATAACCATTCAATTAATAGATATTAACGATAAGAGCAGAATTGCCGGAGAATTTAAGACTGCTGTTCGTCGTGGAGAAAACCTGGTTCAATACGATCTTAAAAAAATATTGCATTTGCAGGAAGGTAAATTATATGAAGCACGTATTGTTAATTCCAGGAAAGAAAAATGGCTTTTACAATTTGAGATACGTCAATATAATAACAAGATAACCAGTAACAATTAATTCCCAGGTTTAAAACAACTGAAATAAAATATTTAATATGCTCAACAGACTGTCTTCAAAATATCAAAAAGATATAGCATTCGGTTTTATAGCCTTGTTTTTAGTGTCAGGTATAGGTTCTTTAAAGGCCGCTGAAATAAATTATCATTCCTATTCGGTTAATACATATCAGCATTTTGGTAAAAACAAAAACATAGAAGAAAAAGCTTTTTCGACTAATGATTTAGCTGTTAACAGAACGCAAAATACTGCGATGCCTGGTAAAAAAAGTAATATACAAGCCGATGTTAAGCATGTTAATCTTTTTGAAGTAAAAAAAGCACAAACTCCATTTATCGGTGGGCCAAGCCAGCCGGAAATGAGTGCTTTTAAATCTGTAGGTGCTGATAATATGGTTTCTCCTTTTACCGGGGATTTCTCTTACAATATACCATTACTTGATGTAGGCGGCTACCCTGTAAATATGTTTTACAACAGCGGTATTACAATGGATGAAGAAGCCAGCTGGGTAGGTTTGGGATGGAATATAAACCCCGGAACCATTACAAGAAACATGAGAGGTTTGCCGGATGATTTTGATGGTACCGATTCGATCATTAAAAGGCAGAGTATACGGCCTGATAAAACATGGGGTGTATCTGCCGGTGCGGGGATAAAGTTTGCCGGTTTCCCATTAACAAAAACAGGACTGGATATAAGTTCAGGGCTTTCTTTTAATAATAAACTGGGTGTGGCAATAGAAGCAGGCATTCATCCTGCTTTAAGTATTTCATCAAAAGCTGGAGATAAAAAAACCAATGGATTAAGTTATGGAGCTACAGTAGGGGTTGATTTAAATTTAAATTCACGTTCAGGGGCAAATGTAACACCTTCAATCAGTTTTGACAGAATAAATCATCAAGGTACAGAAGGAGATATTACTTCGTCTATTGGAGCAGGATATACTTATAATTCAAGGCTTGGGGTTACAGGAATGCATATTTTTAGTGGCGTTCAGGCATCAAAAAGAGAAGAGAAAAAGAAAGCAGACGATGCTCCTGAGGAGCAAGGTGGTCCTCAGGCACCCCAACCAGCAACAACTACGCGATCAGGCTCAATACTTACGCATTCATCGGGTATATCTTTTCTTTACCCTACCATAACGCCATCTGTAAGAAACATCTTTACCCGTCGCAGTTATAGCCTTTCTTTTTCCTTAGGTGGCGAAGCTTCTGCCTTGAACCCTCATGCACGAATATCAGGTTATTATACCGAAACGTTTATTGATCCTGTAGATAAAGAAACAAAGCATCCTGCGTATGGAGTGCTTTATTATCAAAAAGGAAATGAGGATGCTAAAGCATTGCTTGATTTTAACCGGGCCAATGAAGGGGTCTATACGCCTAATTCCCCTTCTATTGCCATGCCTATCTACACATACGATGTATTTAGTATTAACGGTGAAGGAACAGGAGGATCTTTTAAAGCTACCCGCAGCGATCTTGGCTATATGAGGGATGGATACGTTAAAACAAAGGATAATTCCGGCAGTCTTGGACTTGACCTTGGATTTGGGGCCTTGTTTCATGGTGGAGCAGAAATAACGTATGCGTATAGCCCTACAGAAGTAAGCGAATGGAAACTGGGCAATATGGTAAAAAATGTTTTTCAATTTAAAAATAACGATACTAGTTACCAGGCCGTTTACTTCAGGAACCCAGGCGAACGAACCATACCCGATGTTGGATATCAAAATGCGATATGCGGAGAAGAACTGGTAAGATTAAAGCTTGGTAATATAGCTTCCGGTACCCCAACTTTACTGCCAACCTTCGTAAAATATGATGCCGGTAAAAATAAGACAGGTGAACTTCCTCTTACTGCTCAATCTGTTTTGAGACCAAACAGGGACAAACGTACACAGGTGATCAATTTTTTAACGGCTGACGAGGCTGAACGTGTTGGATTTGACAAGAAAATTTATACCTATGATACCGATTCAACTAAAATAATTTTTGGAAGATGTGATAAGCTGGGAATTGATTCCATTGACAGGTACTCTGCAGATAAGAATAAGAATTATTTGCCGGAAGACCGGTTCAGAAAAGCCAATCATATCTCCGAAATAGATGTGTTGGGAACAGATGGCAGAAAATACGTGTATGGATTACCGGTATATAATACCAGGCAGGTAGATGTATCATTCAGTATTGAGAACGGGGATAATTCAACAGGTAAGAGTACATATGAAGCAGGAACGGATGATGGCAATGACAATACCAAAGGTAGGGACTGGTATATGCAACAGGAGGAAACACCTGCATATGCGCATTCGTTTTTGCTTACTGCACTTACTTCTCCCAATTATGTAGATGTAACCGGCAATGGAATTACTGAAGATGATATGGGTGATGCCGTTAAATTCAATTACTCCAGGTTTAGCCAGGGTTATAAATGGCGTACTCCTATCGGTAATGGAATAGCAACATATAGTGAAGGGCTTAAGACAGATAATAAAGATGATAAAGCGCATTATATCTATGGCACCCGGGAAATGTATTACCTGTATTCAATTGAATCAAAGAATATGGTAGCTCGCTTTTACGTAAAGAATGACAGGAAAGATGGCAGGCAGGTACAGGACCAAAATGGATCATTAGATAACAACTGGGGAATGCAGCGTCTTGATAAAATATGTCTTTATTCCAAAGGTGATCTGTTGAAATTGGGTAATAATGCCAAACCTATTAAAACAGTTCGCTTTTTTCAAAGCTATAAATTATGCAAGAATACTGATGGTTCAAGTAATATCATAAGTGGCTATGGTAAGCTAACGCTTGATAGTATCTGGATAAGCTACAACGGCAACCAGAAAAAAGCAAAGACCAAATATGTTTTTTATTACCCGGAAGATAAAAATCCTGATTACAATTATAATAGCAATGACAGGTGGGGAAATTATAAGCCAATAACTGATGGTGGTGTTGATAATAATCCGGGAGGTTTGAATAATGCTGATTATCCATATAGCGTACAGGATAAAACAAAGGCCGATAAATATGCTGCAGCCTGGACGATGAATAAAATATTACTTCCATCAGGAGGGGTTATTAATGTGGAATACGAATCAGATGACTATGCATATGTTCAAAATAAGAAAGCTGCTTCTATGTGCCAGGTACTTGGCTTTGGCAATACAGCCAGTCCAACTGTACCACAACAAACAAATGCGCTTTTGTATTCGGGTTCATACGAAAATGAATTTGTGTATATAAAATTGCCGTATGCCATCACAGGAAGTACTGATGCAGAGAAAAAACGTGAACTGGCAGCCAGGTATTTCCAGGACATTAACCAGTTGTATATGAAACTCGCTGTTATCGTTCCGCCTTCACCTGGGTTATCCGGTAGCGAACTGGTAAGTGTATATGCAGATATTGATGATTATGGATTGGTTGCCTCAGATATCGCTTATGTAAAAGTAAAAAGACTGGAAAACGGCAGTACACCTATGGTACAGCAGGCGTTGCAATTTTTAAAACAGCAATTACCCGGCAAAGCTTATAAGGGTTTTGATGTGAGCGAATCAGGCGGTATCAAATCTGTACTGCTCGCTATTGCAGGCATGAGAGAATCAATAAAGGCATTGAAGATGGGAGATGATAACATGCTCAAGGCAAATCATAAATGCCAGGAAGCAGCGCCTGCAAAATCTTTTGTACGCTTATCTAATCCTTATGAGAAGAAATATGGCGGTGGCCTGCGGGTAAAAAAAGTTATTATAAATGATAACTGGAACAAGATGACCAATCAGTATGAAGCTACCTATGGCCAGGAATACAGGTATACTACACAGGAATTGATAAACGGCAAACAAACGGTTATCAGTAGTGGTGTAGCTTCATGGGAGCCATCAATAGGATCAGATGAAAATCCACATAAGGAGATCATGCGGTTTATGGATCATAATAAAAAAGGTCCTTATGATTTTGGTGCAATAGAAATGCCTTTAGGCGAAGTATTCTATCCTTCACCACTGGTAGGCTACAGTCGTGTAGAAGTATTATCTATTCATCGGGACACCGTTAAGAATTTACCAACAAGGCAGGTTACAGAATTTTTTACTACAAAAGATTTTCCCTTTAAATCATCCTGTACACAACTTACCGATCCCGAAGCTAATGTTAAGTATGAGCCTAGTGCTATAAAACAATTATTGAAAATTGACATGCAAAAAGCCATTACGCAGTCGCAGGGATTTTTGGTAGAAATGAATGATATGAATGGCAAGATGAAGACGCAGGCTACTTATTCTGCACTGGACAGTATCAACCCAGTCTCTTCTACAACAAATTATTATAATACAGTTCAGGCAACAGATAAAACCTTCACTTTTAATCATTCATTTCCTGTCATAAATAAACCAGACGGGATCATCAGCAACAGTACCATAGGAAGAGATATAGAGATCATGGCAGATTTCAGGCAGCATAGTTCCCGAACAGTTACAGCCAACCTGAGTATAAATTTTGATTTCTTTCCGCTGGGCATATTTCCTATAGCGCTGAATAATCTCCTTCAGCCGGTTGTATTTGAAGGTACCTGTTACCGATCGGCATCGCTATTGAAAATTGTGAATCATTATAGCATGGTGGATAGTGTAGTAGTGGTTGACAGGGGAAGTACCGTAAGTACCAAAAACCTTGTATATGATGCTGAAACAGGTAACCCGATATTGACAAGAACAAACAATGAGCATAACAAGCCGATCTATAACTTCAGTTACCCTGCTCATTGGGCTTACAGTGGCATGGGACCGGCTTATAAAAATATAGATGCCATTTACACCGGCCTTACATTCCGGCATGGAATATTGGAGGGTGGCCACATGGATATGGGCATTTTTGAAAGCGGCGATGAATTGTATGTCCTGTCACAAAAGAACGGAGCTGTTCCGGCAATGGCGCCTTGCGATGCCAGTCCGGGAACAGATGCCTGGACAACGCTCCAAAAGAACGAAGAGAACAGGATATGGGTGGTTAATACTGCCAAAGCAAATTCAGCTAATCCTCAATTCGTTTTTATGGATAAACATGGTAACCCTTACAATGCAGTGGGAGCAACTATAAAGATCATACGCAGCGGACATAGGAATATGCTTGATCAGACTGTGGGAAGTATTACCAGTATGAATAATCCAATAAACAGCAGTGGCCAATTGGTATTTAATGATGCAACAGGGATCATACAAACAGGCGTAGCTACATTTAAAGATCACTGGAAAGTGGATAATAGTTTTTACAGGGTAGATTCTGTGGTAGATGCCAGTACTTTTGCGAGAGTAAGATTAAAAACGATTCCACTGAAAGAATATCTTAATGGGGGCGATCATCAATTTAATAATGGAAGTCCTGCATACACTACAACAAGCGATCCTTTTATCACTGCATACCACTGGGGTAACCGTCATGGTGGCGGTGGCGGCCTTAAGCCGGAACTTGCACTCAGCAGGGGGTTCTTACTTTTTGATTACGGTTCAGGCCTTTCTCCCGACGCTAAATTTTATAAGGCATTCCTGTCCTTGTATTCTCATACAGATATAAACAGGAATTTTCCAACGGGCGTTTCTGCAAATCATCCCAACCTCCACTCTCATACCTGGTCATATACTTCTAATCTGCCCGCTGAAGTAAAAAGTATGAAGGCAGACTGGTTTGCTCTTACCAATACATCAGCGTGGGGCAATACTTATTTGAATTTGTTCAGTGATCCCAATGTCTCCGTTTCCAGTGGAATAGTACCCAATACGGTGACAGGAAATGAAGATTATGTTTATAAATATCAAAATGGCGGCTATACCGATAACCGTATATCCATTACCGGTATTGTAAATGAAAGTTCAGCTTCAACACTGGCGCAGCAGGGAAAACTGGGATTGCGCATTAACCTGAACGCCGATAATAATTTTGATAACAGCCCGGATAAATTCAGGTGCTTTTGGACTAAACCGGAAGGTTGTAGCATAGCCGAAGGTTTTTCAGGTGGCGGTGAAGAAAATGTAGCGGTGACCTGCACAGCCGTTTCCCCCAAATTATCCTATTACTATTACATTTGCGGGGATTCAATACCAGTTACAGACACTACGCATGATCCTTATGTAAACACCTTGATACGATGCGATAGTGCAACTATGGTAACTACTTTTTGCCTTTCAAAATTTACCCGTAAAGCCATTAACCCTTATGTAGAAGGTATATTGGGTAATTGGCGTGTGGATAGTATTTATGCCTATTATGGGGAACGTAAAGAAACAGATCCACTGACAGGTGTAGATACCCGTGTGGCGGGCTCAATAATAAACTATAAGAACTTTTGGAATTTTAATGCGGCCTATCTTACCCGCAATACTGCGGCAAGCGATGTATGGGTATGGAACAGTACTATCACGCAATACAATAGAAAAGGATATGAAATAGAAAATAAGGATCCGCTGGGAAGGTTTAATTCAGGACTGTACGGTTATAATCAGCAATTGCCTGTTGGTGTAGCCAATAATGCCAGGGTAAGAGAAATAATGTATGACGGCTTTGAAGATTATGACTATCAGACAGCTTCAGATTGCATAAACTGTAAGCCGCATCGTCACGCAAATTTTGATACTTCATTGGCCAATAGCATCGATGCCACACAGCGGCATACAGGAAGATACAGCCTGAAATTAAATGCTGCCAAAAGCATTGTATTAAAAGCGCCTGTAACAAGCGTTGCTGCAGCTGATAATGGATATACGTTACGTATTAAAAGAGATTCGGTTTTTGCAGGGAGTACCACTGTTGTTATACCAAAAGGAACAGGCTTCAGGGGTAAATACTATAACCTTTCATCGGGATTTTCATCGTGCAGTACTACAGCTTCAAATGCTGTTACTGCCTTTGCTTCGGGTACACCGGCAGTTACCAGGCAGAATGAGCAGCTTGACCTTCCCTATGATTTTACTGTTGCAGGTATTAACCCCGACAAGTTTGCTGTTCGCTGGGAAGGTTATATCCAGCCCTTGACTTCAGGAAGCTACTCCTTTTTTGTAAGTGCCGACGATGCCTATAAAGTTTCCATTACAATAAACGGTTCTACAACGGTATTGGCCAATCGGTGGACCTGCGATTGGGGAACGAATACTACAACAACACCGGTGACCCTAACAGCCGGGCGCCTGTATAAAATAACAATGGATTATTTTGATCATACCGGGCACCAGTTTGCCCAGCTGGATTGGATAACACCAGGCAGCAATAGTCCAGAATCTATTCCTAAAGTACAGGTATATTCTCCGGATCATTTAGCAGATTCTGCCGGTACTGCCATAACAAATGCAGATACCTGGTGCACAAGACTGGATTCAGTAAATGTTAGAGGCAATGCACTTACCGATACCTTCTCTTTACTGCAAAACAAAAAAATGCTGCTTAGCGCATGGGTAAAAGAAGGTGGCAATGATTGTAAATGTTCTACCTACGTTAAGAATAGCATTACTATTTCCTATACAGGTAGTGATAGAACAGAAACGATGTATTCTTCCGGTAATATCATTGAAGGATGGCAGCGGTACGAAGCCGTGTTTACTGTACCATCCTCAGCTACTGCCGTAACATTCTCGCTTAATAATACCAATTCGTCGGGCGGAGCCGCTGTGTATTTTGATGATATACGGGTACAGCCATTTAATGCCAACATGAAAAACTTTGTATATCATTCTTCTAATCTTCGGTTGATGAGCGAACTGGATGAAAATAACTATGCAAGCTTTTATGAGTATGATGATGATGGTACGCTTACAAGGGTTAAAAAAGAAACAGACCGGGGAATTAAAACGATCAGCGAAACAAGAAGCGCTATGCAAAAAGTAATTCAATAAACAGTAACAGTAAATAATTAAACACGTAAAAGATGTTAATTACAATAATAAAGAAAAGAGTTAAAATGGTTGTCCTGCTGGCATTAACTTTTGCATGCAGCAACAACCTTAGGGCACAAACACCACAACAGGTGCTGGAAAGTATCTATCAACGGTATGATACCTTGAGCCACTTGACCTTTGATGTAAAATATACTTATGCCAGTGATACGGTATTAGGGGATTTTACGCATGATGTACTTGAAGGTACTTACACCATGGCGGGGAAAAAAGCATTGTACAGGCTTGGCGATATTGAGTTTATGCAAAATGATTCCTTTTTTATAGCAGTGTATAACAATGATAAGTTCATCCTGGTAAGCGATCCCAATGTAAGCAATGCAGGAAATCTTTTGCCGCTACGAACAATGATGGATAGCCTTATGCAGGCTTATGCCAGTCATTATACTATTACAAACACGGTAAGTAATGATACAGGAAAGATACTTTTTGTGAAGGCAGACAGCCTGGCGCAATTTCAGCAATACTCAATTACCTATGATGCTACGCAGTTGGTATTGCACCAGCTGGCATATAGTTTTTACGGTCCAACCTTATTAAGTAGCGATACACTTGAATCGGGAAACAGGAATAAAAAATTAACCATTGATTTCTCGAATTACCGTTTTGCCAACTTCAGTGCGACCATTTATGATATCAATAATTATATATTTTTTGAAGGAGGCTTGTGTAAGCCTGTAGATAAATACAAAGACTACAAAGTGTACTATTCCAAATCGCCGTCGATCAGTGTTGAACCGTAAGCCAGTTAAAAATAACATGTAGCGCAGATAATAATAGTGCTGCTAAAAAATTTCTCTATACATGAAAAGTATACCATTTATGCTGCTTAAAAGAAAAATGACAATTCGCCTGGTAATGCTGGTAATACTGCAATGGTGTTGTTATTATACATCGTTTGCAACCAACGATCCGGTAATAACCAAACCACTCTTGGGAAGCAGGGATTCTGTAAAAGTAAACATGGAGTCGTCTGTGATGGACATCAGTTATTTTTCTCCATCTAGGTACATACCTGTACAGGAACTAAGGATAAAGAATCTGGTTTCTGTTGGATTGGAAGAGGAAAGCACTACATATATCCAGTCTGATTTTACCGTTACAGTCAAACTGCACATCATAAAATACGATAAAAGTAATGTAATAATAGAGCAACTGGATAAGGATTTTACGATCAATTATAAAAAAGCAGATACAGCAAAATATAATGCAAAGAATTATTACACTTTTAAAGATGCCTACAGCGTAAATATTAAGATCGTATCCATAGATAGTGGCAGTGTAACATGGCCGGTGTCAAAAGTGTTACGGGTAGATAATATGATGTCGGTAAGCAGGGATTATGGTTTTAATTGTTCTGCCGCAGTGCCTGGGCTAACCGTTGCTTTGGATGAAGCAAATGGAGAACTGACAGCGCAATGGGGAGAACCGATGTATGATGGAACATACAAGAACGGGCAAACAGAATTTGACCTGGAGTGGACATGGATAGATGAAAGTGCGATCAATGATTATAGGGACAACAGCGGCAATTTTATACCCGAAAAATTATTTACAGACAATGCTACCAGGGTCAGCATTACTTCCTTTAATTACAACATTCCTCTTTTATATGATGGCGAAGGAAGAGTTTTTGTACGGGTACGGCCTGTGCAACTGAAGATCGATGGACAGCGGATTGAAGGAGAATGGACATGGCGAAATGCTTCTTCGCCGGTATATTATGCATACGGTGGTCATGAAAACAGTTTGAACTGGCAGGCAAGCACATCTTTTGCCGAAGAAGGAAAACGTAAAAGTGTAGTACAATACTTTGATGGTACACTTCGAAATCGCCAGACGGTAACTAAAGACAATACTACCAACACCACAGTAGTTGCCGAATCTTTTTACGATTACCAGGGCAGGCCGGTGATACAATTGCTGCCTTCCCCCACATTAAATACGATCATATCTTATTCCCAGAATTTTAATAAAGCAGTTGATTTTGATGGCTATCCCAAATGGGCATATGATAAGCTGGACTCCGGGGCCAGCGTTTGCGCCAATCCTGCTCTTGCTTTCAGTACAGCAACAGGCACATCCCGTTATTATTCACCGGATAATGAGCTGGTGAATGAAGGCTATAATAAATTCATACCTGATGCACACGGCTACCCTTTTTCTGAAACAAGATTTACACCGGACGGAAGGGTTGCAGCGCAAGGTGGTGTGGGGCCAACCCACCAGTTAGGCAGCAGCCATGAAACAAAATATATGGATGAAAGTGTGGCACAGGAAGAACTGGATGCTTTATTTGGTACCGATGCCGGCTATGCCAGCCATTATTTTAAGAACCTGGTGAGAGATGCCAATGGCCAATATAGTGTAAGCTATACCGATATGCATGGCAGAACGGTGGCAACAGCTCTTGCCGGTGACGCACCTAAAAATCCTGATGGCAGCCTGATGCTGGATACGCTGGAAAGCCATAATACAAAGAATTTTACTAAACAGCTTATTGACGAAGAAACGAACAGGGTGATAGGGCGTTCTATCATTTCTACCAAAACACTGGTGGCCACTAAAGCAGGGTTATACAAATTCGATTATAGTTTGTCGCCCGAACAGCTGAGTATTTTGAATTGCGCTACTCCGGCCCAGCCTGTATGTTATGATTGCCTGTACCAGTTAAAATTTACGATTACATCCGACTGTAATAACCTGGCCGGATTTACTGCGTATGTTGACAGCAGCCTGAATTTTACTTTAGGCCAATATATTAATCATTGCAACGAGGATGGAAAAGCAGCTCATGGTTTTAGTAAGCACTTTGAGCTTACACTTCCGGAAGGAACATATACGGTTACCAAAACACTTTCCCTTAGCGATTCAGCACAAATGGTATACAGGGATGTATTTATAGCTAACGATACCTGTAAAAAATTCATTGATTTTTATAATGAAGAATACCAGGTATTGCTTTCTAAAAGCAATTGCAACCTTACCTGCGAAAGCTGTAAAGCAGCAATGGGCGCAACATTCGCTGTATTCAGGAGTAAATTTGTTACAGAGTCAGGAATGCAGGAGCCCTTACCTGCCGATATAGTAACACAATTGGAGGCCGCCTATGCTGATGGAATAGCCAACTGCCAGCGTATATGCAATGGCAATGTTGATGACGGTATGGACATAGTGCGTAATACAGAACAATTGATGCTGATGGATATGACCCCGCCCAACGGGCAATATGCCAAACCTGAAGATGCCAATAAACTGTACAATATTTTTGGCGGCACTATCAATAATGAGATATACAGAAATCCTAAAAATTATACGGTGGGATCTGCGCCGGTTCCCGGAAAATATTTAAATGAGTTTGGATTACCGGAAGATCCCGATCCTTCTAAATTGGGTAAAGGAGAATTTACAGAAAAATTTCAGCCATCATGGGCAGAACAGCTATTACCTTATCACCCGGAATTCTGCAAATTAAAAGCAACAAAGGAAACATTAAGCAGCGCTTATCATTTTGAAGCTACATTGAATAAAACAAATACATGGCTGGAATCAAAAACAGCTCAATTCACTACAGTTGTAAGCAGTGTTATAAATATCATCAATAAAGATTCCTTCTTTATGGGGCCAGGCAGCGGTTTACGATCAACGATGCTGGCAAAATTAAATGCGTATGACACCGTCAGCAGTAAGCCAGCGTGCGTACCCGGTTATACTTTAAGTTTTTCTATGTGGCAGATCGCACAGGCTTCTGTGCTTTGCCGTAACCTTGCAGGTTCGGATTGTGATGCAGGCAGCGATCAGAATCAGTGTTTGATCAGCACACCAACACTTCCGCCAACAACGCCATCTACCGGCTGCCTTACCGATTGGGATATGATGTGGAAGAATTTCCGTTCCCTTTATCTTTCAGAAAGAAGAAAGCTGATCTCTACTTACCTGGAATCGGTATGCCAGCCAGCTCCCGACCTGGTATTATATCAAAAGCGTTTTGTTGATCTTAACAGTAATACGATGCCTGGTGTAGATGATGGTGACCTGACCGGCCTGTTCAACGAGATCAACAGCGGCAATAATGATAATGCTGTAACTATAGGGCATGGTCTCATGACGGCTATGGCCGACAGCGCCTGCCGGGGTTATGCCAACAGCTGGATAGCACAACTGGAAGAGTGCCCGGCGGTAGGAACCATCAGTTCTGAAGATTCAACCTGGCTGGTAACCAAACTGGTGGCAATGTGCAAACTGGGCGCAGATGAAAATCATATGCTGGGTTCAGGTAGTATTAAACCGGGAGATCCGGCCATGAATGTTGGTGATACGCTTTATAAAGAGTTCCCGGATATCGTTAAAATGTACCTGAAAAAGAAAGGCATCATACCTCCATTAACGGAGCTTTGTCATCCGTACCTTATCACTTCGCCCAAACCTTATGATAAGCAACCGGTGCTTACACCGGAATATGTAGTTGCCAAACCAACAGAATGCGAATGCCAGCGGCTGCAGCAGTTGAAATTTGATTATGCCAATGAAGGCTTTACCGGTACCTTTCGCCAATGGCTGGCATACCGGCATGGTACGGTATTGAGCCAGGGGATAATAGATACACTTACCACATTGTGTGATGGAACTTATCCTTGTAATTTTTTAGTGACACCTATAAAGATACCGCCGATACTGCAATGCAGCGGGGGCAGCAGTACACCGCCCAAAACCTGTATCGATTGTGGCGACTATGCTGCGCTTAAAGATAGTTTCTATGTTATCTTCGATCATCATGCGCCGATTGCCAACCCTCAATCGGATACTGATATCAACTGGAACATTGCTTTTGAACAGTATGCCAATCATAGAACCGGCTTTAGTAAAAGCTGGACAGACTATGTAGCATTCGGCAATACCTGCGACAGCACTATTGAGTTTAGCTGCCATGGCCTTGATTCGGTACTGAACCTGTTCAATATTTATATAGCCAGCCATCCTTCTACCCCTACAGAGTGCCGCCAGCATTTTGTAGATTTCTTTAATGCAGCGTATAATGTTAATTATACCTTCCAGAAATGGATGCAGATATTCATGCAAAGCTGCGGCCATCAACCGCCGGTTTGTGCACCCACTGTTACGTGTAAGAGCTTTAAAGTATTGCTCAAAAATTTTTATGACATATATGGCGTGCAGGTATATAAGAACCTGAACTGCCAGCTTATTTTCACCAACTATATAAACGGGCAACTGCAAAGCAGTCTTACCTATGAGCAGATAGATACCCTCTATCATTCTGCCTGTGGTGTGGGCTGTGCTTTGGATGTATGCAGTTTCCCCAACAGCTTTCTTCTTACCAGGGCATACAATAAATTCAGAGCAGACTCTGTATTGGGCGTACCCATACACGAGAACAGGTGGTGCCAGGAAAGCTTCATTCATTTCTTTAACAGCTATTTCGGGTTGGATACTGCCTGGAGCTGGACTGCAATAAGTAATACCTATGCTACTTACCATAGCGCCGGTTGTGCACCCGACCTTAACGTGGTGTGCATACCCGAGATAACCTGCAGCAACCTGCACCTGGTATTGCAGCGCTATTACGACGCTTATCCATCCATGAACTGCGATACGTTCGTAGTGTTCTTTAACCAGCAGCTGAATGTAAACTACAGCCAGCAGCAGATCAATGAATTGTTTGCAACATTGTGCAACCAGCAACTACCCTGTGCAGGCAATAATCTCTGCTCGGAAATGTTGCTGGTATGGAACGATTTTGTAGTGTATTCCGATTCAACAGGCGTGCCAACACAAGACAGCTTTCCGCCATATTTCAATATGCATTTCGGTACGTCTTATACCAGCTACGATTCGCTGGCCAATTATTATTACAACCATTGCGGTATAGCTATAAAAGGGCACGAATCGTTCATGGGACGATCGGGCGAGCCCATCGATTGCGATGCCATTATGCAGGTACTTTCTAATTTTAATGCAGCATACCCTGATCCTTATACGCAATTGGCCGGTAATTGTGATAATGTATTTGCCGCTTACTTTAATGCAAACTTTGATACACGATATACCTATTCGCAAATACAGGCTTATTACATGAGTCTTTGCAGTTATACACTGGATGTATGCAATACCGACTGTAGTAAATACATAACTTTTGTAAACGATTTCAACAGTCATTACGGAAGCCTGCAGGCATCGCTGCTGGCCAAAAAGCAGTTGTTTGCTTTTTTGTTCAATAAGGCATTCAACAACGATCCGGATGATGAAGTGGGAGGTATATACGACCCCGGGGCGGGCCAGTTATCCTATGCTGCCATTGTAGAAATGATCGACAGCTGTATAGCAGGAGATATTGTAACAGGTTCCGAAACAGTATCGCTGGATAACCCGCAGGCTTTGCTGGATATGAAACAGGTATATTATCTTCTGCATCCTGAAGGATTGCCGGGCGATTGTGGTGATGATTTTACCGGCTGGTTCAACCTGGTGTACACTACCGGGGGCAAACCACATACTTATACATTTGAAGAACTGTTTACCCTTTACGAAACAGTTTGCGGAGAGGGGCAGGGCTATATCTGCGGACCACCGGCACCAGAAGATGAAGTGCCTGTAGATCCAATAGTAGAATTACCCACATTACCACCACCATTATTATGCGGCCTTAATGAACCGGTATTCGACCCCCAGGAAGTGGATGAGAACCCTTGTAAGGACCTGCCAAAGCTGGCTTATACCGCAGCACTGGAGAAATGGGAACTGTATGTGGACAGCCTGCGCAATGTATTTGATACAGCCTATTACAATAAATGCATGGCTGCCGGAAGGCTGGAAAGCTTTACCGTAAACTATGATGTAAGTGAATATCATTATACCCTGTATTATTACGACCAGGCTGGCAACCTTGTGAAAACAGTGCCACCTGCGGGAGTAGATGCCAAACATGGCGATGCCACCTTTTTAGCCAATGTAAAGACCAAACGATTAAATGTGAAGAATGGGCAGGCGGAGAGCAGTAATATACTCACGCCCACCCATACACTGTTTACGGAGTACCGCTATAACACCCTGAACCAGGTGGTAGCGCAAAAAACACCCGATGCAGGCGTAAGTAACTTCTGGTACGACAGGCTGGGCAGGCTGGTGATAAGCCAGAATGCCAAACAACAGGCAGAAAATAAATACTCCTATACCCTGTACGATGAGCTGGGCCGCATACAGGAAGTGGCGCAGGTAGCACAAACCACTGCCATGACGCAGGACATCAGCCGCAATGCCGCCGATGCCGCAACAACCGGCAGCCTTGCCAACTGGCTGGATGGTAAACCTGCCGAACAGATCACGAGAACGGTATATGATAAAACCTATTACGACGGCGACGGCACATTAAGCCCTCAACCACTGGTACAGCGGAACCTCCGCAACCGGGTAAGCTATTCGGCAGTATATGCCACGGGCACACCGGGCGTATCTTCAGCGGGCTCTCATACCTCTGCCACCTTCTATACGTATGATATTCACGGTAACGTAGATACGCTGCTGCAGGATTATAACGACGGCGTGATGAAAGATGCCGGTAACCGCTTCAAGAAGATCGTGTATGATTATGACCTTATCAGCGGCAAGGTGAATGATGTGGCCTACCAGCCGGGCTGCGACGATGCCTTCTATCATCACTATGAATACGACGCCGAGAACAGGCTGACTGAAGTCTATACCTCGCAGGGGAAATATGGGCGACACATCCCCTGGTGGGCAGGCGGACTTTGGGAAAAA
>JBEHZB010000020.1:0-54694 GCA_048497855.1 Bacteroidota bacterium
TCAATATCGGGATTCACAGTAATGGGAGTGAAATAGAAAAAATTTGAAATTGTTGAATTAAAAAATAGTGTCACTCGGGTGGTGGAACTGGTAGACACGTCCCGATTCAATATCGGGATTCACAGTAATGGGAGTGAAATAGAAAAAATTTGAAATTGTTGAATTAAAAAATAGTGTCACTCGGGTGGTGGAACTGGTAGACACGCAGGACTTAAAATCCTGTTCACAGTAATGTGAGTGTGGGTTCAACTCCCATCCCGAGTACTAAGCCTTAACATTACGTTGAGGCTTTTTTATTGTATGTACTTCGTCTATATTCTTTATTCAGAAAAATTCGATCGATATTATGTTGGCCATTGCGAAGATATCACCAAGCGGCTCATAAGACATAATTCAAAAGGTGTTCCATCAACAAAACCATATGTTCCATGGCAATTGGTTTATACCGAATCATTTTCATCCCGTTCGGAAGCTGCAGCCAGGGAAAAAGAAATTAAACAAAAGAAAAGCAGAAAATATATTGAGTTTCTTATAAAAAGTGATGAAACCCCGAAATAAGTTCGGGGTAAACTGATAGACACGTCCCGATCTAACATCGGGATTCACAGTAATGTAAGTGTCCCGGTGTACTACCGGGATCCCGAGTACTAAGCCTTAGCATAATGTTGAGGCTTTTTTATTTTATATACTTCGTCTATATTCTTTATTTAGAAAAGTACTAAGCCTAACATTGTGTTGAGGCGTTTTTATTTATAAGCCAGCCACATCAAACTCAACAGCAAAGAAGCCACTTCCCTCCCATCCATATCATTTATATATTTTCCTAAAAATCGTTCTATCTGCGAGCTATAGGTTTCATAATTACTCTGATCAAATGCTGCATTCTTTAAAATTTCCAGGCTCGAAAAAGGATAACACAACAGGCAATCATTATCATCCACTATACTGATCTTACTAAAAAAATCACCCACCTTGGTTATTTTAAGATCTGTGTGATAATCGTTATAATAATACAGCGTAAGGAAGATATCGTCGTAATCTATATTATACCTGTAGCTTTTATACGTATTAAAAGGATGAGCCGCACCCGCTAAAAAATTGATCCCGTTATTACGAAGAAAATTCTCGATCGGTAAACGTGAGGTGGAAGGTTTATTCAATGAAATATATTTCCAGTACCAGGAAACTACAGATGAACTTACATAGGGCTCCTTTATATTGATATCGGTCCAGCTATAGGGAATCTTATCAAACTCTAAAATGAAATTATATTCGGTATTGGCCTGTAAAGTATACCAGGTCTCCATGTCATTTGAAAGAACAGATCTGATGTAAATTTTACTGTCAAATTGATTGTTATAATTTTCGATGTACATACTTTTATTGAAATAGAACCTTTGCGATTCATAAGAATAGAAACTTAGGTACACATAGGTCCTGCTGCTGGTAACTTCAATTCTTGTGATCGACCAGCCATGCGCATTGGAATAACACGATGGGTCATAAGTAGTTTGCGAGTAAGCTGAATTAATAAATAACAGGATAGCTAATACACTTTGAAAGAGCGTTTTCATGTTTGCTGTAGTTGAGTTGATTAAGGATTACTATAAAAGGATAGCTAGAATAATAAAGGGCCGGAAATTCTATAGGGTTGTGGGATCTCAATGAGTAAATATATTAAATTAATATATAATACAAAATAATTTATTTTCCCCTTCCTTCTTACAACACTTCATACCCAAAACTGAAAACAGAAAACCAATAATCCCTACCTTTAAAGCATGTTTCCACAACTATTTAACTGGCGCACTGCACTTGCACTTATTGCAATTGCTATTGTAACCGGTACTGTATTTTACTCCAATTACATTGCTAAAAAAATTGAAAAAGATGAGCGGGAAAAAGTATCGCGGTGGACCGAAGCAAACAAAATGCTCATCAATGCGCCGGAAAATACCGACCTGTCGCTGGCTATAACCATACAGCAAACCAATACAGATATACCCATCATTCAAACCAATGACAAGGACAGCATTGTAGATTTCCGCAATCTCGATTCTGCAAGAGCTGTTAATGAAAAATCGTACCTGTCCGATAAATTACGGGAATTCAAATCGGCGCATCCGCCTATTGTGGTGGTCATTAATCAAAACCCTTATATCGCCGACAGGTTCTATTACGGTGATTCCTCTTTATTAAAAGAAGTGCGCTACTACCCCATCGTTCAACTGGTCATTGTGGCACTGTTCATTATCATTACGCTGATAACAATATCTACCCGCAACAAATCAACACAAAACCAGGTATGGGCGGGCATGGCAAAAGAAACAGCGCACCAGTTGGGAACACCGCTTTCATCCTTGCAGGGCTGGGTAGAAATGCTGAAGGATAATCCTGCCAATGAAAAGATCGGCAACGAAATGGCGAAAGATGTGGACCGCTTAAAACTGGTGAGTGACCGCTTTGGTAAGATCGGCAGCATACCGCAACTGGAAGAAAAGAATATTATAGAACAGGTAGAAAGCATGGTGGCCTACATCAAGCGCAGGGCTACCGATAAAGTGTCTTTCACTATCAACAGTTTTGGCGAAAAAGAAGTGCCGGCAATGATCAATGCACCGCTGTTTGATTGGGTGATAGAGAATTTATTGAAGAACGCTTTGGATGCTATGGAAGGCAAAGGCAATATAAGCGTAACTATAAAAAATGAAGCAGCGCAAACGGTTGTTGATGTGGCGGATACCGGCAAAGGCATCAGCAAGAACAATATCAGCAAAGTATTTAAGCCCGGCTTTACCACAAAAAAACGTGGCTGGGGACTGGGATTAAGTTTATCCAAGCGCATTATCGAACAATATCATAAGGGCGAATTATTTGTAAAGTCCTCGGAACCGGGCAAGGGCACTACGTTCAGGATAGTGCTGAAGAAATAGTTGACAGGTTGATTGGTTAACAGGTTGATAAGAGTCAGCTGACATATAAACTTTTAAACCCGTTAACTAATCAACTTATTATCTAATCAACTAAATTTGCCTTCCAAAATCGCGGCGATGGCGAAATTGGTAGACGCACTACCTTGAGGTGGTAGCGCTCGAAAGGGCGTGGGAGTTCGAATCTCCTTTGCCGCACAAAAGGATGCTGAAAAAGAGCATCCTTTTTTTATAACTTCATAACTTGTAAAAAAAATTATCAATGCCAAATGATATAAAATGTCCGAATTGCGGCCATGTTTTCGATGTGGAAAATGTGCTTGCAGCGGATATTGAACAAAAATACCAGCAGCAGTACCAGCAAAAACTGAAGCAGTCGCTGAATAAAGTGGAAGAAGACAAGAAGAAGCTGGAAGCAGACCTGCAACAATTTGAAGAAAAGAAGAAAAAGGAAAATGAAATATTTGCGCAAAAACTGCAACAGGAAAAACTGAAACTGGAAACTGAATTGCAGGAGCAGTTAAGAAAAAGCATAGCAGCAGATTTTGAAAACAAGCTGCGCATGCTGCAGGAAAATAATACCGAGAACGAAGAAAAATTAAAACAGGCCCGGCAAAAAGAACTGGAGTTCCTGCAAAAAGAACAGCAGTTGAAAAACAAGGAGGCCGAACTGGAGATCACGTTGCAAAAGAAACTACAGGAAGAAAGAACAACTATTTCTGAACAGATACGCACACAGGAGATAGAAAAAAATGCGTTGAAAGAAAATGCCTTCCAGCTTAAATTAAAAGAGCTGGAAATGCAGCTGGATGATCAGAAAAAATTAGCCGAAGAAATGAAGCGCAAGGCAGAGCAGGGTTCTATGCAGCGCCAGGGCGAGGTACAGGAGCTATTACTGGAAGATATTTTAAAAGAGCATTTCCCGTTTGACATTATTGATGAAGTAGGCAAAGGCGTAAAAGGCGCCGATTGCATACAAACCGTACGCAACGGCAGCGGTAAAGAATGCGGCAGGATAATCTATGAAAGCAAACGTACAAAAGGCTGGGAAAATAACTGGATAGATAAATTGAAAGCGGATATGCGTAGCCAGGGCGCTGATATTGCTATTTTGGTAACGCAAACCTTTCCAAAAGATATGGACCGCTTTGGCGAAAAAGATGGCGTATGGCTTTGCAGTTTTGGTGAAGTAGCCAGTGTGTCGTATTTGCTGCGAAACGGATTGATAAAGATATATGAAGCACAAAAAAGCGAAGAGAACAAAGGCGATAAAATGCACATGCTGTACAATTACCTTACCGGCAATGAATTTCGTGGACAGATAGAAGCCATCGTGGAAGGGTTCATGTCTATCAGGCAATCGATCAGTAAAGAGCGTGTACAAATGGAAAAGCTCTGGAAAGAAAGGGAAAAGCAACTGGAAAAAGTTTTATTGAGCACCAGCGGTATGTACGGTTCTGTAAAAGGAATTGCAGGAGCATCAATAGGCGATATACCATTACTGGATGGAGGCGAAACAGAAGAAACGGAAAATTAATTTACGCCAATGCCTTTCGATACAACCTATCATCTTTTCTCTGCCGACAGCAATACCGAGGAGATCGTGATAATGCCCGGCGGCGGCAAGGATACGGATATCTACCTTGCTCCCGGCGTGCTACCCGGCAATGCCAAAATGCTGAACATGGATTCGCTGGTGAAGATCGTAGAAAGCAGGAATGCTGTGCCCAGGATACTTAAGCACGAAGATGGCTATACACCGGGCCCTGTCTTCATCTCGATATTTATAGGTATACTGGTTTTCATTGCTGTTAAAGCAAGGCGTGAAGCAAAAGATTACCGCCCCGAACCTTTACAAACATTTCTTACTGATAATGATCTTGATGAAGATATACCCGTACAAAAGAAGGCTGTGCTTACCTATTATGGCGATGAACTGAAATTTACCAATGAGCAATATGCCACTATCTTAACCAAACATTTTCCCTATTACAACGCTTTAACGGAAGAAGAAAAAACGATCTTTATTCACCGGGTAGATAATTTCATCAACAACAAAGTATTTAAGATACACGCCCCGGAAGGCTTTCGTGAAATGCCGGTTTTGATCAGCGCCGCAGCCATACAGCTTACGTTCGGGTTAAAAAAATACCTGCTCACCAATTTCGAATTCATTCATGTTTTTCCGCAGGAGTTTATGCGGGTGCAGCCCGTGCTTTGTTTTTTAGAAGGCAATGTTTCGGGCCATACGATCAATCTATCCTGGAAACATTTTTTAGAAGGTATACAACACCCTGACGATGGCAAAAATGTTGGCCTGCATGAAATGTCGCACGCCTTGTACTATCAAACTTTTGTAACAGAAGAAAATGTTGATTACACGTTCCGGGATTGTTTTGATGAATTCAATAGTACCGGTAACAAAGTGTACGATACTGAAATGGTAAATGCAGAAGGCCTGTACAGCGATTATGCCATGAAGAATTTCCAGGAGTTTTGGGCGGAAAGCGTAGAGCTGTTTTTTGAAAAACCTTTGGATATGAAACGGGTATATCCCAACCTTTATGATGCCATTGCTGATGTACTTAACCAGGACCCTGCGGCAAAGCTTTCGGCACAGGCCTGATAGTGCGTTAAAGAATTTTTAAAATCATCCAAAACATTTTTGCCATACACTTTATTACTGCCAAACCTGTATATTGCTTAAAACAAAAAACTCATGACTTATTTACTAAGATCTAAGGTGCTGCTTACTGCCTTGTGTATAACAGCGCTGGTTAGTTCCACCCAAGCGCAAACCTTCGATATATCCTGGGGCGATAATGCCAAACTTAAATACGATTTTGATGATGCTGTTCCGCTTGCCAATGGCAAAACGCTTGTGCTGAAACTTAAGACCAGGAGCACTTTCGGAGGTTCTGAATATACACCGATATTAATGCTGGTGGACAATAACATGGAAACCATTAAAGAAACCGAACTGCAGATAGAAGAAAAAAATGCCAACCTGAAAGGTTTTGAAAAATATGGCAACAATATTTTCTTCCTGTATGATGCATACGACAGAAGTGATAAAACCACATCGGTGTATGCACTGAAGATCAATGAACAAACGTTGATGGCCAGTTCCAAGATCGTGCTGGGCACTTATGATTCTGACAACCGCAGCGACCAGGCGGAGACCAGTTATAAACTTTCTTCCGATTCGAGCAAGATATTATTATTTGTAGAAGGCCCCGAAAGAAGAAAGGAGAACAAGAAACTTTTTGTTGCTGTTTTTAATACCGACCTGAAAAAGTTGTGGAGCCGCGACATTGAATTACCTATCCTGGAAAAATATGTTTCTATTTATGATGAAGATATTACCGATGACGGAAAAGTTTTTATAGCTATCAAGCATTACGAAAAAGAAGTAACGAGAGAAACAGTGAGAGAAGATGGCGACAGGGTTCCTTCTTATGTTTACAAACTGTTGGTGTACTCCGATGCCAATGGTAAAGAAAAAGAGATCAGCTTTAACCTTAATAATAATTTTATACAGGGTACAAAGCTGGTGTACAACAAGAATGGCTCTATTACAGCAGCAGGGCTATATAAAAGAAAACCCAATGGCAATATCAACGGCGTGTTCTATACCACATTTGGCAATAATATTACAGAGGTAAACGATCCCAAAATGGTGGAGTTTCCGGAAGACATTATCCGGCTGATAGATAAGGATGATTTTGGAAGCGATAAAAAATCAGACCCCGGTCTGTATCCTCACTTTAAGATCAGGCATATTATGGCCCGCAGTAACGGCAGCGTTGATCTTATCAGTGAATATTACAGGCTGGATATTGTTACACAATACAATTCCGCCACACACTCTTCTACTACATACTATAATTATAAATACGGTGATATTGTAAATACCAATATGGATAAAGATGGCAAAGCTGTTTTTACACGGGTACCCAAGAATCAAAAATTTGTGAATGCCAATCTGTTCCTGGGCTTTTACCCGTTATTATACCAAAATAAATTAGTGCTGCTTTTTAATGATGATAAAGATAATGTGGACAGGGACCTGGAAAAAGCGCCGGACGATGTAATGAAATTCAAGCAATCCGTTTTGGTTGCAGCTACTATTGATGAGAAAGGTAATTTAAGCAGGCAGGCCATTTACAAAAATGACGATGATGATTATATCACGTTACCCAGGAATACCACAAAAATTTCTGAATCAAGTTATTTGATAAGTGCCGACCTGATAAAGCTGTTTAAGAAACGTACAAGATTTGGTGTTTTGAAAATAAAATAAAACGAATTGCCTATAAAGAAAATGCTCCTTCGTTTAAGGAGCATTTTTATTTTACGATATCAGTAAATACCCACGATAAAAAATTACCATTAAAAAATAAATAATGAACATCGAAATGGATAACATCTTGTTTTAAAAAATCAACCTGTACTATACCTTCATTTTCGCCGCTTACTGATCTTACCTGGATATGTTCTTTAAAATCTACCTGCCCTGCGCCGTACCATTTAAAGATGCTTTCTTTAACGCTCCACAGTAAGGTGGCGGTTTTGTTGATGCTTCCTCTCGGCAATAAAAAACATTCTTCCGGTGAAAGGAATTTGGGAAAGATGCGGTCGATCTTTTCATTGATCCTTTCAATATCAACTCCTACCCTTTGTGCTGTACTTACCATTACCGCAGCATAGTCGCCGCAATGCGAAATAGAAAAATGATAGGCTTCATCGGCCAAAAAAGGTTTTTTGGTATCAGCTATCTTTATCAGTTCAACCGGAAAAGCGGGAAATAATTCCTGTAATAAATAGCGCCCTGCAAGGTGCTGCAGCCTTTTATGCGGATGGGTGATCTCTTTTTGAAGCGAAACTGCCTTTAAGAAAAAATCTTCTGTTTCTGCAATATGCCAAACGCCCAGTTTTGTTGTATCGTTAATATCTTGTTGATAAACCAGCGGCATTAAAACGATTTTAGATTTTAGATTGCAGATTGTTGCTTTTAGTTTTGCTGCTTGCTTTAATTGATGAATAAAGGTACGCAGTATAAGTGAGCCCCGCCTCAGCGGGGACGATTCTGCCATGAAAAACAAAAGCTGGTAACCCAAAAAATATAAAACATGATCTTCGCTGGTTCCCCCTTTAGGGGGCGGAGGGGGCGAGGGAACAAAAACAAAACCATGATCTTAAGCGATACAAGAATTTTAGAAGAAATCGAAAAAGGAACGATCAAAATAGAGCCATACGACAGGAGCTGTCTCGGCAGCAACAGTTACGATGTGCACCTTGGGCCACATCTGGCCCGTTATGTAAACAAAGAGCTGGATGCAAAAAAGCATAACGAGATCGAGCATTTTGATATCCCCGATGAAGGCATTGTATTGTACCCGCATGAATTTTATTTAGGCGTTACGGAAGAATACACGGAGACGCATGCGCATGTCCCTTTCCTGGAAGGTAAATCCAGTACCGGCCGCCTGGGCATTGATATACATGCTACGGCTGGCAAAGGCGATGTGGGCTTTTGCGGCAACTGGACGCTGGAGATCTCCGTAAAACAACCGGTACGTGTATATAAGGGCATGCCCATAGGGCAGCTTATTTATTTTCCTGTTGAGGGGGAGATTGAAGTGAAATACAATCAAAAGAAAAATGCCAAATATGCCGGCCAGCACAACAAACCGGTGGAGAGTATGATGTGGAAGAATAAGTTTTAGTAGGTTTGCTGTAAAATTTTACTGTAAAAATAAAAAGCGGTCAAAGCTTTTTATCGCTTTGCCGCCCCTAACCATACCCAATATATTTAATGGTATTGGCTAAATATTATTATTATTTAAGCCAGTACTTTAATACCTGGAAACAGGTTTTATCACTGGAGATTGTATGTTCTTATATTTAGAACAAAAATCGAAAACAAAATGAACATAACCAAATTATTGTACAGCATTTTATTCACACATTGTTAATATGTCGAACTTTTTTTCCAGCAATATTGTTTTTTTAAGAAAGAGTTTAAGGATGTCGCAAGCTGAAATGCAACAACTGACGGGCATTTCGAGAGTTACCTGGTCAAATTACGAGAACGGTAATACGGAACCTGAGATCGCCAAATTACTGAATATCGCAAAAGCGTTTAAGGTATCGGTGGATGAATTGCTGAATGTGGATCTGCGTAATAAAGAAACGGTGGAAAAAAGCAATGTGCTGAATGATGATGCTGAACCTATTGATAAAGACCACGTGTACCTGCTTTCGCTTGAATTGTTGAAGCGTATCTCGGATGATACGGATAAAATAAGGAAGAAGCTGGGAATTTGATTTTATTTTCACAAAGCTGCACAAAGGTTTTCACAAAGTTACACAGAGATAGTTCAATGAATTAAAGATTCTCTGTGAATCTTTGTGACACCCTAAATAACCTTGAATTTCCTGTAATATGCAATAAGAAACGCCGTCACCTCATCGTACGATTGCATCCCCTTCGGCTGGTTATTATTTTTTAGATAGAATGCATACCCTTTTCGTATAAACGGCTCTACCGCATTTTTATGACGGGTAAAAAAAGCCAGCATCTCTTTTATATCAGCTTTTACTTCAGGTATCAACATGGCAGAAATTTCTCTTACCGACGTGGTATCATTCTGCATAAATGACTGGTACATCAATTCCCTTCGTGCCGAATTATACAGGTCGAAATAAGTAGAGTATAATAACAGGCTATCGCCGGAATGCAGTGCTGCCAGGTATCCTACAGCACTCGCCTCATCTTCTTTGGCATAACCTATTTGGTGCCCCACTTCGTGGCACGCAACAAATGGTTTTAAAAAATCGGGCACATACGTATTCACCTGTGCCTCGCCGGTAAAAGGATTATAGTAACCCGTAAAGCCGGTGTAGTTGCCTACCCAGCCCCACATAGAAGGCTTGATAGAAGCGTGATTGTAAGCAAGAAAAGGATATGTGACAGCAGTTTTAGCATAAGCTGCCTCTACCTTTTTAAACAGTTCAGCATTGGAAGGATAGGCGATCTTATTTTGCAGCAGGTATTTTTTTGTGCTGTTCAGTTTTTCTGCTACCAGTATCGTAACCTCTTTCAGTTCTTTAAAGCTAAAAGTATCCTGGTTCAATTGCAATTGGCTAACGATGCCTTTGCGGTCGTAATTTATTCCCCAAAAAAGATTGAAAATGATATAAATACCGAGGACGATAAGTACGGCTTTTTTAAGACCGTTCAAAAAGCTTTGCCTGTTTATTTTTCGCTTAAAGATGGCGATAATGCCTTTTACCAGTTTCCAAACCAGCCAAATAAAAGCCAGCCCGTATAAAATATCGCCGATACTGAAGGGTATCCACCCAAAAATGATCCTGAAAAAAGAAGAAATGCCGGGGTAAAATCCGTTGGAGTAGCTGCCTTCTACCCTGCCCTTACTGCTGCTGTAAAGCCGGATGACAACAGCCAGTATTACCAGGATACCGGTTACGATCCAAAAGCGTTTTTTGCTCATACAACCTTAAAAATACCGAAAATGCTATTTTCGCAATGCTTGTGTGGCTATTTTTCCATATTTATTTAGGTGTTTTTCGTTGAAAAATATTACCTTTGCCGTCCTTTAAACCATCGGTAATGGCGAATAAGCGGGCATTTGAGATAGCTTTTGTGGGATTGAAGCCCGGAATTCATGAGTTTAATTACGAGGTGGACGATAAGTTCTTTGTTGATAAAGGTGCTACGGAGTTTACCAATTGCCATGCAAAAATAAAGCTGCAGCTGGATAAAAAAAGCGGCTTTATGCTGCTGAAATTTGAGGTGGGCGGAAGTGCCGAAGTAAGCTGCGACCGTTGTGGAAACCCGCTGCCAATTGACATCTGGGATGAATTTAACATGCTGGTGAAAATGGTAGAGAACCCCGAAGAGATGAATGACCAGGAAGAGGACCCTGATGTATTTTACATCTCCCGTACGGAAAGCCATATTGATGTTGGCAACTGGATATACGAATTTGTATTATTGAGTTTTCCGTTGCAGAAAATGTGTGGTGAAGATGAGATAGGCGGACCAAAATGCAACAAGGAAGTACTGGAAAAATTAAGGGAAATGGAGGCTAAATCATCAGAAACAGCCAACGATTTGTGGAAGGGCCTGGAACAATTTAAAAAAACGAGCAAAAAAAATAAATCTAACAACAATTAAAATTTACAGATATGCCAAATCCAAAAAGGCGCCACTCACAACAACGCAGTGCAAAAAGAAGAACACATTATAAAGCAACCGAAACTACGTTGAGCGTTGATAAAACAACCGGTGAAACACATGTGCGCCATCGTGCCCATGTTAGCGAAGGAAAATTATACTACAAAGGAAAATTAGTAGCTGAAAAAGCGCCGCTAAAAGCATAATATTTTTTTCAAATTGTGAATTCTAAACCCGAAATTGTATCACGATAGCGGGTTTAGAATTTTTTATTTAGGGATATTTGCCCGCAGATCTCGCTGATCACGCAGATGATTGAAATGTATCAGCAAAATTTGCGTAATCTGCGGGAGTAGTTTTTTACCAAACATATCTAAGATGAATATAGGATTAGACATGATGGGTGGCGACTTTGCTCCGTTAGAAGCAGTAAAGGGCGCAGCTGAATTCTTACACAGCGACACTTCCGGCATTCATCTTACATTGATCGGTGATGAAGAACAACTCAAGCCCTTACTTTCAACACACCATCTTCCCGCTGATAAATACACTATCGTTCATGCCGCACAGGTAATTGAAATGAACGAGCATCCCACCAAAGCATTAAAAGAAAAACAACAATCTTCCATAGCCATCGGCTTTCATTTACTGGCAACCGGCAAAACAGATGCTTTCATCAGTGCAGGTAATACCGGCGCCATGATGGTAGGGGCATTGTTCAGCATAAAGGCTATTGAAGGCGTATTAAGGCCCACTATCGGCGCTTACATGCCCCGTGAAGATGGCACCCTGGGTTTACTGGTAGATGTTGGCCTCAATGCAGATTGTAAGCCGGAAAACCTGAACCAGTTTGCCATACTCGGTTCGTTGTTTGCAAAGCATATTTTAAATTTTGAAGATCCTAAAGTTGGCCTCGTAAATCTTGGCGAAGAAGAAGGAAAAGGGAACCTGCTGGCGCAGGCTGCATATCCTTTATTAAAAGAAAATAAGCAGATCAATTTTACCGGCAATATTGAAGGCCGTGATATCTTACTGAATAAAGCAGATGTACTGGTATGTGAAGGCTTTACCGGCAATGTAGTGTTGAAGTTAGCCGAAAGCATTTATGATATCGTACAGCGCCGCAATATAAAAGATGAACATTTCGATCGTTTCAATTTTGAACAATATGGCGGCGTACCCGTATTAGGTGTGGCAAAGCCGGTGATCATCGGGCATGGCATCTCTCATGCTACTGCATTTAAAAATATGATCCGCATTGCTGGACGCATGCTGGAAACCAAATTACTGGAAAAGATAAAAGACAGTTTTACACAGCAATCGTAATTCATTTACTTTCAATTTATTTTATAAAAAAAGAGTTGCAAATGCAGCTCTTTTTTATTTATTTCTATCTATCCAAAAAATGATATTTTTATACTCTTTCAAAATTAAACACAGTATATATTATGCCGCATATAGCGATCATTTCTTCCAGCGTACGGTTGCAACGCAACAGCCACAGGGTAGCTTTATATTTTAAGCAGTTCATGGAAACGCATAACCTTGCAACGGTGGAGATACTCGACCTTGCAGCATATAACTTTCCTATTTTCAATGAAAGACTGCGGTTGCAGAAAGATCCATTGCCTGCTGCTGTTGAATTTGCAGAAAAGATAAAAGCTGCTGATGGCGTACTGATCGTAACACCGGAATACAATGGTGGTTATCCTGCTGCTTTAAAAAATGTGGTTGACTTATTATATGCAGAATGGAAACGTAAACCGCTCGCCATTAGTACGGTATCAGATGGAATTTTCGGCGGTACACAGGTAATTACTTCTATCCAATTCTCTTTATGGAAGATCGGCGCATGGGTAGTGCCTGCTATGTACCCTGTACCTTCGGTTAGCAAATCGTTTGATGAAAATGGAAAAGCAGCTGATGCAGAAGGCGCGGACAAAAGAGCCGCTGTATTCATTAATGAATTGCTTTGGGCCATTGAAGCCACCAAAAGGATGAAAGAATAATAACCTGAAAACTGCTACTGCTATGCTTGAGCCCGAATTCACCCCCTTCCCCGAAATACGAACAGCACGGTTATTACTGCGCCGCATAGTTCAGCAAGATGTAGCCATGATACTGGAAATGCGCTCCGATGAACAGGTAATGAAATACATCGACAAAGAAAGAGCATCTACCATGGAAGATGCGCAAAAGTTTTTCACGATGATAGAAGAATCGCTGGAAAAGAATGACGGTATTACCTGGTGCATCAGTTTACTGGAAGAACCACAGAAGATGATCGGTTCCATTGGTTACTGGCGCATCATCAAACAGCATTACCGTGCCGAGATCGGCTATATGCTGCACCACTCGTATTGGGGCAAGGGCCTTATGCAGGAAGCTATCAGCGCTGTGATCGAATATGGCTTCGGACCATTAAAATTACACAGCATAGAAGCACATATCAATCCTGCCAATGCAGCTTCGGCAGGCATCCTCGAAAAAAATAATTTTGTAAGAGAAGCGTATTTCAAAGAAGACTTTTTCTTTAGAGGTAAATTTTTAGATACGGCCATTTATTCCCGGCTGAAATAAAAATATGCTCATAAAAAAAGTACCCTGTTCAAAAATGACAGGGCACTTTTTATGTTACGGGCTATTAATTATTTAGGCATGATCACATGGTCGATAACATGTATCACCCCATTACTTTGATTCACATCTTTGATAGTGATATAAGCCCATCCGCCTTTTTCATCTTTGATCACAATTTTCCTTCCTTTCATAGATAACCATATCTTGCCGCCCGAAACTGTTTTTAATTCAGCAGTGCCATTACCAGCTTTGATCTTTTCTGCAATATCAGCAGCGCTTAATCTTCCGGCTACTACATGATAGGTTAAGATAGAAGTAAGCAAGGCTTTGTTTTCAGGTTTCAGCAGGTTATCTACAGTACCGGCAGGCAGCATATCAAATGCCTTGTTGGTTGGCGCAAATACAGTGAATGGGCCGGGGCTCTGCAATGTTTCTACAAGACCTGCCGCTTTTACAGCAGCCACCAGTGTCGTGTGGTCTTTACTGTTAACAGCATTCTGTACAATGTTCTTTGAAGGATACATCGGCGCACCGCCAACGGTAACCGTTTTTTCTTTCATGTTATCCATCTGCGCAAACGATACATTCGTTATTAATACCGCTATTGCTACTACAAATAAATTTTTCACCTGTTTCATAACTGTTGGTTTTTATTTTGTTTAGTTAATGTTTACACATACACTTACGGTGGATGAAAAAGAATGGATTTATTTTTTTGAAAAAAATTTAATTGGCCACTGATTATATGGATTACACGAATTACGAATGATGAACCATGAATGATGAACCACGAATTACACGAATGAACACGAATAAAAACCATTAGTGCTTATTCGTGTAATTCGTGGTTTGTAATTAGTGTAATCCGTATAATCTGTGGCAAAAAAAAGCCCCGAAATCGGGGCTACAGTATTTTATTTTTTGTGGAATGATGTTCTACAATATTTGTCCCATGCTCACCACTTTAGTTGGCGTAGGGCTGCCGCCTTCTTTTTCAAGCGATACAGCAAAGGCCTGTGCATTACCAAAGGATTTCATTTTCTGCAACCGGAATTTCATTCCTTTATCATTGGTGATGATCATACCGCCGCTGACAGGCTTGCCATCTACAATGGCCCAGAATTGATATTGCATACCTGATGGCGCATCGGGTAAGCTGCTCGCATCAATGGCTACTTCACCCGTATTTTTTATCCAGAATATTTTTGCCGTAGCATCAGGCATTACATCCATACCTTTCAACGCAACAGGCGTACCGCCATGCACCATATCCATATCACTCTTCATGTCGCTGGTATGCTGCTGTTCCTGTGCAAGCTGTTGCTGAGTTTCCTGTAGTCCTTTATTTGCTTCGGTGTATTTGTTATAATAAACCACGTTCATCACAGCGCTTCCTATCAATAAGATAACAGAAGCTGCGGCTGCCCATTTCCAGCCGGCCATAGAACGTACCCTTGGTTCAGCTTCAGCAGCAATGCTCTTTACTATACCGGTATTTTCTTCTTTTGGTACAGCACCGATACCCGCCATCACTTTTGCTTTCACGCTTTCACCTGGCTGTATAGCATAAGCCCGGGCATAGCTTTCCATGCTCCTTTCAATAGCTGCCAGTTCTGCCGCTACCTCAGGGTATTGCGCTGCCCAGCTTTCTACGTCACGGGTTTCTTCCGGAGAAGCCTGCCCCATTACGTAGAGCTCTAACAAACCTGATGATATGATATCGTTTACTTCCACTTTTTTTATTGTAACAATTTTCTTAATTCTAATATTGCTGATCGCATCCTGGTCTTAACTGTGCCGAGCGGCAAGCCCATCTCCTTAGCTATTTCATCCTGGGTATAGCCGTTGAAGTAAGCAAGGTCTATTATGCTTCGCTGCTCCGGTTTAAGGGTTGCCAACTGTTTCCTGATACCTAATGAATCAAATTTTTCAGCACCAGGATTTCCATCGGTGATAGTACTTACGGAATTTTCATCACCAGAGATTTTCTGTTGCTTTTTATATCCTTTACTTCTTAATGTATCAATAGTAAGATTACGTGTGATGTTAAGCATCCAGGTAAACAGCCTTCCTTTCCCCGTATCGTAATTGGTAAAATTGTTCCAGATCTTTACAAAGGCCTCCTGCAGAATATCTTCTGCCAGTTCTTTATTTTCTACCATCCTGTAAATGATACCGTTAAGGGCGCCGGAGTAATTGTCATAGAGATATGCAAATGCCTGCTGGTCGTGGCTTTTCAATAGCATCACCAATTCTTCTTCGCTATATTTTTGCAGGTCAGACAAAGCAATAATTAATTGATAACCGAAAATAAAGGTTTTTTCTTATAAAACATTAAGTTGTTTGAACATAAATAAGATACTGTATAAAAAGGTTTTACAGCAATACCGCACAACTATCAATTAACAACATCTACTTTCATCACCTCATACACAGCGCTGAACAGGTATAATTTTCCCGTAGCTACTTCTGTACATTTGTAACGCTTGCGTACCTTCTCCCCTTTTTTAAAAATGCGGCCGCCTTTTATTTTAAACAGGCTTTCTTCGGGTAAAGCTTCAACAAGCATCACCCCTTCTTTTTTGTTATCATAATTATGCAACACCCGCAATAACTTTTCATCGCCACAACTGCTGGCAGCAGGATTTTGCAGCGTACGCAGCAATGCTTTTTCTATATCTGCAGGAAATACTTTTTGTAAAAGAAACTTCGCCAATATCTTGCTGAACTCATTCTTCCATTCCTTGCCATGCGCCATTACCCGGTGGCCAAATTGCTCGTATGTAAATAAATGCGCCAGCTCGTGCAGTAACGTAATTAAAAAGGAATACTTATTAAGGTTGCCGTTTACGCTGATGCGGTGGCCTTCTGCGCCATGTGCATGACGATAATCGCCGAGGATACTTTGCCGCTGGCGGGTGATGGTAAGCTGTACCTTATAATGCTGAAGATAATATACAACACCTTCAAAGCTTCCTTCGGGAAGGTATTGCTGTAACTGTAAGAGCGGCGCTTCCTGTTTAGGCATCGGTACGTTTGTTCAGCTTCATTATCACAGCCACTTCTACGGTAAGATAAATAAGGTAAAGAAACAGCGAAACAAATACTGACGGTTTACTGTAATCTTTTCCTGCAGTCATCACATAAGCGACCACAGCAATGATGCACACAAACATCTTCAGCATCATGCCACCCATTACGCTGCGTACAAAGGCGTGCGGATTAGGATTGGCCAATGCTTTTCGCTGCATGAAAAAGACCAGCAGGCTCACCACAAAAAAAAGAAGGTTGGCTGTTATCACCACATCACGATCGATGTTCCATTTGATCAGCCAGTTCTTTGCTGCAAACAAAAAAGAATTAACAAAGATAAAAGTCAGCACCAGGGGCAACAGCACTTTACGTTGAGCGTTCATGAAAGGGATCTATTTTTTTGAAGTAGTGTCTCTGAATATTTTTATAATAGTGCCGATGATAACGATCACCGGCAACAGCCATACGAATAACGGGAATTTCCAGTTGAGCCATTGATCTGCTTTATAGCCTGCAAACAGCGCTATGCCAATTGCTGCAAACAACTGCATGGTAAGCCCGGCATATTTCCATAACTCTTTGTTATTGTTCTTATTGGTTGACGACATTAGCTATTTCTGCATTCAGCTCCACAATATTGGCACCCATATGGCATTTACCATTGAAGATAACAGTAGGCTCTACCTGTAATTTGCCTGCATAGATATCTCCGTCGATAGCGGCTTTGCCACGCAGCGAAAGCAGTTCTTTTATCTTCAGCTTTCCTTTTACGGCGCCGAGTATATCTGCCTGCTGCCCTTCTACATCGCCTTCTATCTTTCCTTCGGGGCCTATCAATATCTTGGCCCTTCCTGTAAGATTGCCGATGAGCGTACCATCGATGCGGATATCACCGCTGCTTTTAATATTACCGGTAATGGTGGTTCCGGCGCCAATAATAGAAGTGGCGCCAGCTGCTGTATCTTCAACAGATCTGGATTTGGAATTAAACATATAGTAGATTTTAGGTTGAACGCAATTTAATCATCCCCAACACCTTTCTCCACTTTAGGCACATCCAGTTTGGTAGTATCCCGTGATACGATCTTTCCCTGCAATACTTTGTTCAGGTCATCATAATACCGCTGCTTATAGGCCAGCGACTGATCCACCGAATCGGTACGTATCTTCAGTTCGCGGTATTCCCGTACCTGCCGGGCATTGCCGTATCCCACACCGGGCAAATAGTATTTCAAAGGGGTAAACACGATCAGGGCCACCGTTAAGCCTACCAACAGCACAAACAACGTACTCAACGCTATATACACACTCAGCCTGCTGAGCTTGAACTTTACTACCTCTTCGTAGGTATCTTCATTCATAACCACCAGCCGATAACGGTTTCGAAGGCGTTTTAATGTACTGTTGGCATCCAGTTTCAGCATATTCTTTTGTTGGATGCTAAAATTACACATTGCTGCTTGAAAAAGCTAATTAAATGTGGGTTTTACCGCGGAGGCGCGGAGGCGCAGAGGTGTTTTATTTGCCGGTAAGGCGATAAGGCGTTTCCGTAAGGTGGAATTAGGCTTCCGCAGGTTGGAAATTGATTTCCGTAGGATGGAATTGAGCTTCCGTAAGACAAGATGTCATTTCCGTAGGCTGGAAATTAGTTTCCGCAGGATAGAAATTGGTTTCCGCAGGTTAGAATCTTCCTTCCGTAAGGTAGAAATTAGCTTCCGTAGGTTGGAAATTGATTTCCGTAAGCTGGAATTAAGCTTCCTCAGGCTGGAAATTCATTTCCGCAGGCTGGAATTGAGTTTCCGTAAGACAGAATGACATTTCCGTGTGTTTTATGGTTTTACCGCAAAGGCGCGGAGACGCGGAGGTGCGCTAAGAACCCTTTGCGTTCTTTGCGCCTTAGTGTCTTTGCGGTGAAAAATATTCAATGCTCAATTTTCAAATTTTGAAGCGCTTTTCTAACTGCTTCGATCTTCTCCTTGGTTCCCCTTCAGGGGCGGAGGGACAAAAAAAATCCCCTTACGATTTGTAAAGGGATCTTTATAAGATAGATACTTACTATTAATAATTCTTGAGTGTCATTTCTACTCTCCTGTTCTTGGCACGGCCCGCTGCAGTTTTGTTGTCTGCTACCGGTGTGGTTTCGCCATAACCGGTTGAGTTCAGGCGGCTTTCTGCTATGCCTTTGCTTACCAGGTAAGCTTTTACAGATGCAGCCCTGTCATTGGATAAACGCAGGTTCATGGTATCTGCACCGGTGTTATCGGTATGACCGTCGATCTGTACATTGTAGGTTGGGTTCTCGTTCAGCGCTGCTACCACATCATTCAGTGATTTGTAAGATTTAGCCAGCAGTTTAGAGCTTCCTGTTGCAAAGAAGATATTCTTCGCAGCGGCATTTACCCTTTTAATTACTTCTTCTTTAATGATCGGGCAGCCATAGTTTGAGGCAGGGCCAGGTTCGTTGATACATTTATCTTCTTCATCGTTCACACCATCTTTATCGGTATCAGGAATTGGACAACCTTGATAACGGGCAACACCTGGTACGGTAGGACATTTATCTTCTTCGTCGTTGATACCATCTTTATCTGTATCAGGGATCGGGCAACCCTGGTAGCGTGCCAAACCTTTTACATCAGGACATTTATCATCATTGTCTGCAATGCCGTCGCCATCACGATCAGGGCAACCTTTCAGTGAAGCAAGACCCGGAACATCCGGACAGGCATCATCAGCATCCAGAACGCCGTCGCCATCCCTGTCTGGTGGTGGCGGTGGAGGTGGTGGGGTTACGATAACAGGTTCAGGTTTTTTCTTTAAGCTGCCTGCTATACCAATGCTGTGATAAAAATGATATGCCCCGTTTTCGGTAATTGGAATACGATATTGAGAATTCAGCATGATATAGGCCTCTTTCCAGATGCTAACCTGTATGCCCACACCTACGGGGATCATGCCGCTATAATAGCCTCTCCATTTTGCTGCGCCTACACCTGCTGTAAGAAACGGATTGAACCAATAATTATCGGTCATCAGTTTCAGGTTGGCCGTTGCTGTTGCTTCCAGCAAAAGACTGTTCTTACCCATTAATGGTTTATTAGGCACAGGATAATCAGGAAAAGATCCTGACAGTGATCCTGCAAAATCAAGATGATCGCTTATGCCTTGTATGTAGGTAACGGCAAGCCCTGCAACCATATTTTGGGTTTTATGCCATTCTTTTGATTTGAGTACATTGGATAGACCGGCGGTACGGATGTCGGCAGCGGTTTTAAAATCGTTCAGCACAAAGTGGATACCAAGGGCGGGACGTTTTTTATTTTCATTCTGGCCAAAGCAGGACACAACAGCGCCTATGGCTAATAATGATAAGGTGATTTTCTTCATAATGTTAGTTTTCTAAATCGCAACAAAAATAGCTGCTTAGTTTCAAAACTTAAAATAAATTACCAACATAATTCTAACCAAATCGTTATATGAAATTGGTTGAAACTATTGAAAATACTGCTTTTTGCAGCTTAACCGGGTTTCTTTTTGCCCAATACTTCTACTTTTACCCTTGTAAGGCCCGAAGATATATATCCAAGCCTTGCTGCTCCTTCGCTGGTAAGATCTACAATGCGCTTCATTTTTGCGTGTAAGCGGTCGTTTGTTCGTACTATTATGGATTTGCCGTTGCGCAAATTGGTCACTTTTATCCAGGTGCCGAGGGGCAATACGTTACAGGCTGCCGTAAGTTTTGCCTGGCTGAAGCGTTCGCCGCTGGCAGTTTTGCGCCCGTTGAATTTATTGGAATAGAAACTGGCCTGCCCGTACAGTATGCGGTTGGCTTTTTTACCAGCAGGTGTAGTAGTTTGTGCAGGTACACTATACACAGAAAAACAAAGCATTACGAAAACCGAAAGCTTAATTGCAGCAAAAAGTATCTTTTTTGTTTTTCTCATAACCTGGTCTAAAATTAATGGCGGCAGCGTATCTTATTTATTAGCGAAATATTTTTCTCTCATCACTTTGTCTTCGCCATAAATATCATCATAAAATTTGATCTTCCCATCCTTGCCTTCGCAGCTAAAGTAATATATAAAAAGCGGGATCTTATTTTTTACATCCATACGGTGGCGCTCTTTGTGTGCTATCCAGTGGCGGATAGAATCGGATGTGTAGCGCAGGGTATCACCTTTGCGGGCATTGGTGCTGTCGTTGTTGGCAATATAGTAAGCCAGCTTTTCCCACTCCTGTACCCGTACGCAACCGTGGCTCAATGCCCGTGCGGCATTTTTAAAGAGATAACGCTGATTGGTATCATGCAGGTAAACCGCATATGGATTATTGAAATTAAATTTAAAAATACCGAGCGCATTATTATCGCCGCTGTTCTGCATTACTTTAAAGGGTATGCCTTTGGAATATTTGCTCCAGTTAACACTGCTGCCGCTGATGGTTTCTCCTTTGCTGTTTACCAGTTTTAATCCCAGTTTTGAAAGATATTCAGGATTGTTTTTCAGTTTAGGCAGATATTGTTTTGCGATGATGCTGGTGGGTACCGTCCAGGTAGGATAGGTAATCATATCACTTATCTCGCTCTTTAATAATGGCGTGCGTGTATCGGGCTTGCCACAGATGACCCTTGACTGCAGCGCCAGTGTATCATTATCCCACACCTCTAAATAATATCCCGGCAGGTTTACCCAGATATATTTTTCGGGCATTGTTGCGGGCAATAATTTATACCTGTCCAGCGTGATGGCGATGCGCTTGAAACGCTCTTCATCGCTGATGTTAAGATTGCGTACCAGCGTGGTGGATATCTTTCCATCGGCTGTGATGCCTTTTTGCTTTTGGTATTTTTTTATGGCTGCGATAAGCTGTGTGGTATCGGGCATTTTACCGCTGAGTTCGATGCAGTTGCTTTCGCTCAATCTTTTTTGTAATGTTTTTACAAAATAGCTGGAATCTTTTGCATCGCCTTTTTTGTAGGGATAGGTTACATAAGTATAGGTGCGCCTGTCCATACTATCTAAGAAGGAACGGATGCCCTGTTTCAATTCCCAGTATTTCCTGTTCTTAGGTTGCAGCGAATTAAGCAGTGCGGTAAACTGTTTCTTTTCGATGAGCTCTTTTAATGTGGGTACAAAAAATTTACCTGCTGCAATGGAATCTTTATTTAATGTTACGCTATCGGGTTGCAGGCGGCCTTGCTTCAGGTCTTTTATTATTAACATGAAGGCATCGGTGAGCATTACATCGGCACGGCTCCACAATACGGCATCCATGCGTTTCAATGAATCTTTATCCAATGTATTTCTCAGCAGCTGTAAATGCTTAAAATGATAAGAGGATGGAAACAATCCTTCCTGCTCTGCGTTTTCGATATAACGGTACAGCGTATCTCCTAAGGGTTGCCATTTTTCTTTTGAGCTCCAGATAGGTTGAAAATTATCATCACCGTAAAAATTATTGACGATCTGTGTGAGCGCTAATTTTATTGTGTCATCAATCTTGCCGTTATTTTTCAGCGCAAGCTCCAGCGAGCTTTTGATATTTTCTGCTGCCTTATCATTCATTTCGCCGGGATCGGCTACGATCTGTTTATCTTTTGTAGAAGACGAGTGACAGGCGAGAATAAAAAACAACAATACAAGCAGCGTAAAATGTAAACAGGGTTGCTTATAAGTATCCATATCTGTGTAAAATTAGTATCTTGAATTACCGGTTTTTTTGCCGGGTGAATTCTCCAGGATATAAAATCTATGAACAAGATAATACATCACTTTCGATTGTTGGCTATTTATGCGATTGTTTTTTTGTTAATACCACAAAGTGGTAATGCGCAGGACACCATATTAAATAAATATGGACTGTGGGTAATTAATAACAGCATAATCCTGCAAAAAACCGTTAAAAAAAATGCAGCGAAACAAATGGTTGATATCAAACAAAAGATACCTGCTGTTGTTGTTGATCTGAAATATGCGGGCACTGATAATTTTATGCATCAAAAATTATATCCGCCTGCTGCCACTACTTATTTACGTAAGTGCGCTGCTGATGCTTTGGCAAAAGTGCAGGCAGAATTAAATAAAAAAGGATTGGGCCTTAAAATTTTTGATGCCTACCGCCCTTACTCTGTTACAGAAAAAATGTGGGAGCCGGTGAAGGATGACCGCTATGCTGCTGATCCTAAAAAAGGCAGCGGGCATAACCGGGGCATTGCTGTTGATCTTACCATTATTGATATAAAAACGAAAAAGGAACTGGATATGGGAACGGGCTTCGATAATTTCAGCGATACGGCGCATCATGCGTTTACTAATTTACCTGCTGTTGTTTTAAAGAACAGATTGTTGTTGAAAAGCACAATGGAACAATTTGGTTTTAAGGCGCTGGATACAGAATGGTGGCATTATTTTTTTGGAAATGGAAAGGATTTTGAGTTATTGGATGTTAGCTTTGATGAATTACATAGATTACACTAATATGGATTACACGAATTAGAGCTAATTACACTAATTTTTTTAATTCGTGTAATAAAAGAAAAGAAACAAAAAGAGATCCTATTACACTAATTAAAGCTAATTACACTGATTTTTTAATTCGTGTAATCTGTAAAAATTCGTGCAATAAAATAAAACTAATTATATGCTTAAAGAAACTTTGCTAGAAATTTTTGACAGGGATCTTAATAAATTGATTGAAGAGATAAAACTGTACAAAGAGGAAAGCAGTTTGTGGATAATAAAAGATGGTATCAGTAACTCTGCCGGTAATTTATCACTGCACCTTATTGGCAACCTGAATCATTTTATCGGCGCTACGCTGGGTAATAGCGGATATATACGGCATCGTGATGATGAATTTGCGTTGAAGGATATTCCGAGAGAAGATATTATTACGGCTGTTGAGAATACAATTGGTATTGTAACGAATACACTGCAACAATTAACTGCTGATGATCTTGCGAAAGATTTTCCTTTGCAGCTAAACGGAAGAACGTTGAGCACCATGCATATGCTTGTTCATTTGCTGGCGCATTTATCGTATCATTTGGGGCAGATTAATTATCACCGAAGATTAGTTTAGGGCAAATTGTTTATTCCACTAATTTTTACGAATTACACGAATTCGTTTGGAAAAATCAGTGTAATTCGTATCAATTCGTAATTCATAACACATCAATCATCTAAATGTCCAAACTCAAAACTATTCGTTTCTTCATGCCATTTGAATGACTCTGAATTCTTCCTTGTTTCCCAATAGAATTTTCCTCTTGGCTTATTATAATTTCCTATCTCGTTCATTTGATCGGCATCGTACAATCTTCCGTTTACCATGGTGTAATGAATGCTTTCGGTATTGTAGATATTTTCCAGCGGGTTCTTATCCATCACAATGATATCGGCGAGTTTACCCACCTGCAATGATCCGATCCAGTCATCTAAACCAAGATTGATGGCAGGATTAAGTGTAGCGGCCCTTAATGCTTCCAGCGGCTTCATACCGCCTTGTGCCAGCATCCATATCTCCCAATGCGCACCTATGCCTTGTATCTGCCCGTGTGCGCCCATGTTTATTTTTACGCCAGCATCGTTGAGTTTCTTTACGCTCTTTGAAACCAGGATATGACCGTTCTCATATTCTTCTTCGGGCAGCATGGTACGCCAGCGGCTGCGGGTATCAATGATTGAACGTGGTGTAAAACGCAACAGTCTTTCTTTTTCCCAAACATTGGTATGCTGGTACCAATAGTATTCTCCGCTTGGTGCATTGTAACAAACGATCAGCGTTGGTGTGTATCCTGTTTTTGAATTCTTCCAGAGATTAATTACGTCATCGTACAATACACCAACGGGCACATTGTGTTCGATGGTGGTATGCCCGTCCATGATCATTGCCATGTTATGATAAAAGAAGGAACCGCCTTCGGGTACTACTTCCATACCCAGTTCCCTTGCGGCTTCTATTATCATCTGGTTCTGTTCGCGGCGTGGCTGGTTGTAACTTTTTACACTGAATGCGCCGTAGGCTTTTGTTCTGCGCAGCGCACTTCTTGCATCATCTAAAGAATTGATCACGGCTTTGAAATCTCCATCAGCGCCATATAAAATTGTTCCGGTACTGAAAACCCGTGGACCAACCATTTGTCCTGCTCTTACCATTTCGCTTTGCGCAAAAACCATTTCGCTGTTGGCAGAAGGGTCATGTGTTGTAGTAACGCCGTACGCCAATGTGGTGTAATATGGCCAGTGCTTTTGCGGTGTCAATCCGCTGCGGAAATGATTTATGTGTGCATGTGCGTCTACAAAACCGGGCAATACTGTTTTACCGGTGCAGTCAATTTGTTTGGCATTGGATGGAATGGTGATATCCGAGCTTTTACCAACAGCTTTGATAAGGTTACCTTCTACCAGTACTGTTCCGTTCTCTATTACTTCATCTCCATTCATGGTAATCACTCTTGCGTTGGTAAATGCAATAAGACCCTGCGGTTTATCTGTCTTTACTGTTAAACCAACGCTGATTCCTTTCTCCGGCATTTTAAATAACGAGTCGGGTTTGCTGGCAATGAATTCGAAACGTTCATCCAGGTTAATGCTATAATATTGATCCCCGAGTGTGTAATGTATTTGTTTGTTATCGCTGCTCCAATGCAGGTTGATGCCTGCATCTCTTGAAACTTTTTTTACCGGCACTGCTGTTGACGTGGCTCCTATTTCGATCGTTTTGCCGGTGTGCGGAAAAGCTGCTACATACACTTCATGCAGATCTACAAAGGCAACCCAATTACCATCCGGTGATACCACGAACTGGCTGCCGTATGTGCTTTTAAATAAAATCTTATCATCGGTGCCATCCAGTTTATAACTGCCGAATGAACTGCGGTTGCGTTGTACATAAATACGATCTCCGGTTGCATTGAATTTAGGGTTCTCACCCTTATCGCTTACAAAAGTTGATTTACCGCCATTGGCATCTATCAAATACACACCGGGGTTTACATTGAAGGTTACGCCTAATACATTATCGCCATCATCTTTACTATATACTATCCATTTTGCATCGGGAGAAAATGATGGTGTTCTGTAAATTGCTTTTTCTGTTGTTACACGAATTGGTTTGGATGATGCGGCCATATTTAATTTATAGATGGCACCCATTGCCGTATCGTTCCAGGTTACATAGGTGATCATTTTTCCATCAGCAGAAAAAGAAGGTTCTGCTTCCTGGTCTGTTGCTGTAGTTAAACGCTCGGGCTTACCATCGGGCAACATTTTTTTCCATAGATAACCAACAGCATTGAACACCAGCATTTTTCCATCAGGTGATGTAACAGCATTGCGGATAACATTCACGTTGAATTCATCAGGATTGATATTTTGTTTGAAGTGAACCGCATCGGTGATACGCTGCTGCACATTGCAGGTGAAAGGTATTTCGGTAACTGCATTGTTACCATCTGTACCGATCTTCAATATCTTTCCGCCGCTCCAGATAATGATATTCTTATCATCGGGTGTCCAGTTGAAGCCGGTGTAAATCCCGAATGTTGTCCAGGCTTCCTGCTGGTCTTTACTTAGCTTATCGTAGATGGGCCATTCTTCACCGGTTTCCATATTACGCAGGTACAGTACGGTTTTGGTGCGGATGCGTTTTACAAAAGCCAGTGTTTTACCATCATGTGATATCTGCGGACGCACTGCGCCACCGGGACCACCGGTAATTTGCTCAATCGTTCCTTTCTCTCTATCGAAACGCTTGATAACAAATATCTGGTTGTTGGGATCTTTATTGTATTGAAAGAATCCACCGGGATACATGTCTTCGCTGTAGTAAATATATTTTCCATCGGCTGATGCTGAAGGTTCATTGAGATCCTGCTGATCATTTTTACGTGCCGTTAATTGTAAACCATCGCCACCGCTGATATGATAGATCCATAATTCACCAGCGCCTAATGAGCGGCCGGAAGTAAAATGTTTGCGTGCAATGATGTATTGTCCATCGGGTGACCATACAGCATTGTTCAGTAACCTGAAATTTTCTTTGGTAATTTGTTTGGCGTTGCTGCCATCTCTATCCATCACCCAGATATTATCGCCGCCGCCTGCATCGGAAGTAAATAATATTTTCTTACCATCAGGGCTATATCTTGGCTGCACTTCAAATGCAAAATTGTGCCGCAATACCTTGGCTTCGCCACCGCTAACAGGTATGGTATAAATATCGCCTAACAGATCGAACACAATATCTTTTCCATCGGGAGATACATCAAGATTCATCCAGGTGCCTTCTTTTACTGTAAATGAAACTTCTTTAAAGGGCCCGCCGGGATTGTTGACATCCCATTTCTTTTTTTCCTGTGCAATTGATGTGAGAGAAAATAAGGCAGCCATAAGCGGCAGCAAAAGTCTGGCAGTCATGATAGTTCGGTTTGAATGAACCTTGAAGATATAAAATAGCCGATAAACTGAACCGCCGCCTGTATAATTTACCTGTCGTTCTTACTTACTGTTCGTGGAATGCGATGTTCGAGCAACATCAGGTCGGCCAATACTATTGCGGTAACTGCTTCCAGTATAACCGGCACCCTCAGGGCGATGCAGAGATCGTGTCTTCCTTTAACAGAAAAATCTTCTACAGTATTAGTATTCCAGTTTAGTGAGTGTTGTGTTTTGGGAGTAGAGGAAGTTGGCTTTATAGCGATACGGAAAACCAATTCGTTGCCATTGGTGATGCCACCGATAATTCCACCTGCATGGTTGGTAGCGGTAGCTCCCGATGCATCCTTGATAGCATCGTTGTGATCGCTGCCAAACATTTTGGCTGCCGCAAAGCCGGTTCCAAACTCAATACCACGAACAGCCGGTATAGCAAATACAATATGGCTGATCAGTGATTCAGCTGAATCAAAGAATGGTTCGCCCAAACCAACCGGCAATCCGTTTGCTTTACATTCGATGATACCACCGATACTGTCTTTTGCATCAATGGCTTTTTGCAATCCTTTTTCAATATCCGTTTCACCACCTATTTCAATAATGTTTGAATTTATTGAGATGCTTGCCGCAGCGATCATCTTTTTTGCAATAACACCGGCTGCTACCAAACCAACAGTCAGCCTTCCGCTGAAATGCCCGCTGCCCCTGTAATCTTCATAGCCGTTGAATTTTTTATGCGCTACAAAATCGGCATGTCCAGGCCTTGGTATGTCCCGCTGCTTTTCATAATCGCTGCTGCGGGTGTTGGCATTTTCAAAAAGTATGGTGATGGGTGCGCCGGTTGTGTATCCTTCAAATACGCCGCTTTTTATTTGCGGTATATCGTCTTCTTTACGTGGTGTTGTTCCTTTGCTACCGCCTTTTCTTCTTTCGATATCTACAGTAAAATCATCGATGCTTAACGGCAATCCCGGCGGACAACCATCTATACATACACCTGCACATTCGCCATGCGATTCGCCAAAAATTGATACCCTGAAAATTCTTCCAAATGAATTCACTGTTCGTTTTTTAATTTATTAAAGATACACCAGCACCAAGCATTTTCAAATGCTCATAAAAATCCGGGTACGATTTGTTTATAGCTTCGGCTTCTTCTACTATTGTTTCGCCTGTTGTTTTCAATGCAGCTATACTACATGCCATTGCAATGCGGTGATCGTGATGTGAATGTACTGCTGCTCCTTTTACACCTTCGCCCCCGGTAACGATCATCAGGTCATCCTGCAACCGTATCTCCACTCCCATTTTTGCAAACTCCTGCTGTAACGTTAACGCCCGGTTACTCTCTTTATGCGCCAGCCTGCTTACACCTTCTATTACAGAGCTTCCGTCGCAATAAGCTGCCAAGGCTACCAGCGGCGGAAAAAGATCGGGACAATCCGTTGCATCAAAATGAAATGGCCGTAATGTATTTGGTGAAACAATGATCTCATTATCTGTTACCGATAATCTTGCCTGCGCCATCATTAATGCCTGCAATATTGCTTTATCGGCCTGTGTTGAAGCAACATCAAGCCCTTTAATTATAATACCCCCTGCAACAGCGCCTGCTACCAGTAAAAATGCGGCGCCGCTCCAATCGCCTTCTACTTTATATTGAATAGTATTTGTAGAAAAACGTTTTGGTTTTATTGTAAAGGAGGCATAATCATTATTCTCTACCTCGTAATTAAACAGCTGCATTACCTGTACGGTAAGATCGATGTACGGCTTGCTCTTTAAATTATTTACCGTAATGGTAACCGGCTCTGTTGCAGCTTTACCGAAGGCAAATAATAAACCCGTTAAGAATTGTGAGCTTAAGGAACCATCAATGGTTATATCTTTTGGCACCAACGGACCTTTTATATTAATCGGCAGTTTGCCTTTATTAGATGAAACAGCAACCCCTAATTCCGGGAATATGGTATCGAAAAAATCCATCGGCCTGGTCAATAAGCTTCCACTGCCATTGATAGTTATTTCAGAAGAAGATAATGCAGCGATGGGTGCAAACATTCTTATGCCTAAACCACTTTCGCCGCAATTAATTTTATTATCCACGGGCTTCAGCCCTTGGCAATTCACTATTAATTTTTCATTCTTAATTTCTACAACAGCTCCCAGATTTTTTATTACTTCTATCGCTGCTTTATCATCATTACTGTTGCCGGGATTGATGATGACCGTTTCGCCTTCATGTAATAATGCTGCGGCACAAGCTCTTTGCATACTGCTTTTAGAAGCAGGCGCCTGTACTGTTCCTGATATTGAGGAAGGATTTATTTTTACCTGCACGTTATAAGCTTTGGCTGACCAGGTCTTCGAGATGCTGCAATGATAATGGTCTTATCACGGCTTCGCCGATCCTGTTCAATAAAATAAAATTGATGTTTGTCTGCTCTCTTTTTTTATCCATCTTTAATAAGGAAAGCATTTTTTCTTTGTCGTAGTTGAATTGCACGGGCAACCCATATTGCTCCAGCAACCGGATCAACCGTTCTTTATCTTCTGAATAAAAATTATTTACTTCTTCGGATATTTTAGCTGCCATTACCATTCCCAAACTCACCGCATGGCCATGCGGAAGCTGGTGCAGGTTTTCTATGGCGTGGCCAAATGTGTGACCGAAGTTCAACAGCTTTCTTTCTCCTGTTTCAAATTCATCGTTTACAACAACCGCTGTTTTTATGGCAACATTTTTTTCAATTAATTCTGCCAATAATTTTTCATCCTGCTGAAATGAAGCCAATGTATTTTTTTCCAGTAACTCAAAAAGCGCTTTATCTTTTATGCAGGCATGTTTGATGATCTCTGCAAAGCCGTTTACCCATTCTTCCTGTGGCAATGTTTTCAATAAAGAATGGTCATACACTAAAAATTCCGGCTGCCGTATCAAACCCACCAGGTTCTTATACAAGCCAACATCCACACCATTCTTACCGCCGATAGAAGCATCTACCATTGCCAGTATTGATGTTGGCACAAAACCAAACCGTACGCCACGCATATAAATACCTGCTGCATAACCTGCGATATCTGTAACCACGCCACCACCAATTCCTACAATGGTCGTCTTTCTATCTGCCTGTAATTTTATCAGTTGCTGAATGATATCATCTACAGCCTGTTGCTGTTTATATTGTTCACCTGCTTTAATGATAATTACTTTCCAGCCCTCAAATCTTTCTGCGTGTGCGGCAAAAACATTTTCATCTGCTATAAGAATGGCGTTTTCTTTTTTTACAAGTTCTTCTAAGCCCCCTCCGCCCCCCAACGAGTTGGGGGGAACTGCGAAGCACTCTGATAATTTGCCATTATCTTTAAAATCCAATCTTACTATTGTTGCCATAATACAAGCTCTTTAAATAATCTTACCCCAGTTCCCTCTTCGGGGGTTAGGGGGCCTAACTATTCATTATCTTATTCTGATGATTGATGCTTTCCAGGTGCACCGCATCAAAATACTTAGTGATGAACTCTTTGCTCAACCCCAGTTTTTCCGCTTTTTTAAAAGCCTTTTCCAGGATATCGTTCCAGCGGTTGGTTTGCAAGATAGTAATGTTGTTGTTCTTTTTATATTCACCGATCTTTTCTGCAATTTTCATACGCTGGCTCAGTAAGGTCATCAGCTCATCATCCACCTGGTTGATCTGTTCCCGCAATGTTGCCAGCGCCGTTACAAATTCTTTTTCATCTGTATCTTCAAAACGCCATACCAATCCACTCAATAATTCGGCTAGCCCTTCCGGTGTTATCTGCTGTTTGGCATCGCTCCAGGCATTATCCGGATCAATATGTGTTTCCAGCATCAGCCCGCCAAAATCCAGATCAATACTTTTTTGCGCCACAGATTGCAGCAATGTTCTGTTGCCGCAGATATGCGATGGATCGCAGATGAGCAACATATCCGGGAAACGGCGTTTCATCTCTATCGGCAAATGCCACATCGGCGCATTGCGGAATTCGGTATTGCCATACGATGAAAAGCCGCGGTGTATCATACCGATCTGTTTTACGCCAACTTTTTGCAGCCGTTCAATTCCACCGCTCCAAAGATCAAGATCGGGGTTGATGGGGTTCTTTATCAGCACCGGTATATCCACGCCACGCAATGCATCGGCAACTTCCTGCACACTGAATGGGTTCACCGTTGTTCTTGCACCGATCCACAATACATCCACATCAAACTGCAAGGCATCCTGTACATGTTTGGCGGTTGCTACTTCTACCGTTATCGGCAGGCCGGTTATTTTTTTTGCCTGCGCCAGCCATGGTAAGCCTTTAGTGCCAATACCTTCAAACATACCAGGTTTGGTACGAGGCTTCCATATACCTGCACGCAGCAGATCTACTTTTCCTGTAGCAGCTAATTGTGTAGCTGTTTGCAATACCTGTTCTTCTGTTTCGGCGCTGCAGGGCCCGCTGATGATGAGCGGACGCTTGTTCCATTTTTCCTGAACCAGTTCTTTCATGGTGTTTACTTGTGTTTGCATTATAAAATTAGTTTTATGTTATCAGCTTTAGTTAATTTTTCACGCAAAGGCGCAAAGGTTAATACATAAGGCGCTATTACTTTGCAGCTTTGCGCTCACTTTGCTTCTTTGCGTGAAATCCATTCATCTTTCTTCATCTCAAACTTTATCTCCTTCCCGTACATACCCACTTCTCTCCATCCCTGCATGCGGTAAAATGTTTCGGCCCTGCTATCGGGTGCTGTGCCCAGCCAAACGCTTTCTTTGCCCTGGCCAAAATACCAGTCCAGCATTAATTGATGCAATACTTTGCCGATGCCTTTACCCTCAAATTCAGGATGCAGGAACAAGGCCCAGATATTATCATCTTTAAGATCAGCAATAGAAAAACCAACAATGCGGCCATCTATCTCACACACCCATCCTTTGCCCCGTTGATTGATGAATTCTTCCACATCTTTATCGGGCACCAATGCAGGGTCGGACAACATATTTTCTTTTACTGAGTTGCGGACAACCTGTATTTGCTGTATATCGCCTGACAGCGCTTCCCTGTAAATTTTTTCATTTTTCATTTTTTTATTTTTAACGTCTCACATTTGACGACATCTATTTTATAATCCTCCTGATCTTATTCGCATTTTCTATCAACTCCGTTAAATACTCATAATTCTCTTTTTCCAAACAGCTTTTAAATTTTCGCAACTGGGTAATATGTTCATTCAAAACATCCAGTACATTTTCCCGGTTCTGCATAAATATCGGCACCCACATGGCAGGGTTACTTTTTGCCAAACGTACCGTGCTTTCAAAACCGCCACTCGCCAGTTCAAAAATGGCATCTTCTTCTTTTTCTTTTTCCAAAACCGTATTGGCCAAAGCAAAAGAAGTAATGTGTGATATATGGCTGATATAGGCTGCATGCAAATCGTGTGCGGCTGCATCCATGTACAGCAGGTGCATCCCTAAGGAACGGTATATTTTCTCTATCAACCCAACTGCATCTGCGGCTGCATTTTCTTTATTGCAGATAACAACGGCTTTGTTTTCAAAAGCGCCTTTCATTGCTGCGTCGGGGCCACTGTATTCTGTACCCCACATCGGGTGTGTTGCTACAAAACGCTTATGGTTTTTGTGTTTAGCTGCCAGCAAACAAATGGGTTCTTTGGTAGAGCCTACATCCATCACAATTTGCTTATCTACCTTATCTAAAATTCTATCAATTATTTTTTCTGCTGCATTCACTGGCACGGCCAAAATAATAAGGTCAGCTGCTGCAACGGCTTTATTCAATTCTTTTATTTCATCTACCAATCCTAATTCCAGTGCCCGCTGCTGATGCTGAAGATCTGCATCAACGCCAATGATCTTTTTTGCTATACCTTTTTCTTTCAGGGCAAGCGCCATCGAACCGCCTATCAAACCAATACCGATTATGGTCACTACAAGGTTTCTATCAAAAGCAACGGCTTCTGAAAACATTGCCTGTGGCGATATCTTTCCTGATCGAAGTATAGTTTTCTTTCCCATTTTATAAAAGTTCTTTTAACAATAACCTACATTACTTTCTGTGAAAATTCCGGCGAAGCTTTTATTCGCTGTATCGCTTCTGCTATTTTCTCTTCTGTTGCACACAAGCTTATCCTGATATAATTATTGCCGTTGCTTCCAAAAATTCCTCCCGGCGTAATAAATACACTGGAACCGTATAATACTTTATCACTTAATGCATAACCGTCTTTGTAGCCTTCGGGTATAGCTGCCCACATGAACATTCCGGCCTGGTCTTTATCAAAGGAACAACTCAACAGGGTAAGCAATTCAATTACTTTTTCTTTTCTTGCCTTGTACACTTTATTTACTTCATCATGCCAATCTTTTCCTAATTGCAATGCTTTTGCTGCAGCCAGTTGCAGGGGCAAGAACATACCGCTATCCATATTGCTTTTAAACCGCAGCACTTCATCTATTCTTTCTTTTGCACCGCAAAGCATGCCCACTCTCCAGCCAGCCATATTGTGCGATTTACTTAATGAATTCAGTTCGATGACTACTTCTTTTGCACCTGCAACATTTAATAAACTCATTGGGGTATCATTCAAAATAAAACTGTACGGATTATCATGAACAAGAAGGATGTTGTTTGCTTTAGCAAATGCAATTAATTTTTCAAACAGTTCTGTTGAAGGTAATTTACCCGTTGGCATTTGCGGATAATTTACAAACATTAAAGCTCCTTGACTTCCTGCCTGTTTTATAAGTTGTTCTAACTGATCAAAATCCGGGAACCAGTTATTTTGTTCTGTAAGATCATACTGCACGCATTTTGCACCTACAATACCTGCTGCGCTTTTATATGTTGGATAACCAGGGTCGGGGATTAATACCAGGTCGCCTTCATTTAAATAAGTCATACAAATATGCATGATACCTTCTTTGCTGCCGATCAAAGGCAATATTTCTGTATCGGCATCCAGTTCAACATCATACCATTTTTTATACCAATCAGCTATTGCATTACGCAATACAGGGCTTCCTTTGTACGATTGATAAGCATGCACCGTTGGTTTTGCGCTTTCTTCCTGCAATACTTTTATTACATCGGGGTGTGGTGGCATATCCGGGCTGCCAATACCAAGATTGATCACTTTCTTGCCTTCTTTATTCATAGCATCTATCTCTCTCAGCTTTTGAGAAAAATAATATTCGCCGATGTTTTGTAATCTTTTTGCTGTTTGCATGTCTTAATATTTTTATTACACAGATTTTTACGAATTACACTAATTAGATCATTAAAATTGTTGCACTATTTAGTTGCTTTTAATTCGTGTAATTCGTTTTAATTAGTGTAATTACATTTTACTTCTTCCCGTTTTTATACACCCCATATATCGTCAATCCTTTTACCAATGGCTTTATCTTTTCAACAGTTCTGTAAAACTGCTCCGTATCATCAAACTCCATATCTGCGTGAAAAGAATAATTAAAGTTGCTGCCGGGTATGGGCATGCTTTGTAATTTGCTCAGATTAATATTTCCTTCTGCTATTTTACTTAATACCCTGGCCAGGCTCCCTTTGGTATGATCGGTAAAAAAATTAATGGAAGATTTATTGGCATTTTCAACCTGCACAGCACTATCATTGCGCTGCAATATTAAAAAGCGGGTGTAATTATTTTTTTGTGTATGGATATTGGGGGCAATAATATCCAGGTTGTATAATTCTGCAGCCAGTTTGCCGGCAATGGCAGCAATATGTTTACTTTTATGCTGATGAATATGTTTGGCGCTAAGCGCCGTATCTTCTGTTTCTATCAATTTCCAGTTGTGCTGTTCCAAAAAATCCATGCATTGCAGCAATGCCATAGGGTGCGAATGCACTTCACGGATATCTTCCAGCTTAATGCCCGGATTTACCAGCAGGTTTTGTTTTATCTGTAAGTACACTTCTCCAACAATTTTTAAATTACTTTTTTGCAGCAATGTATAATTAGGTAAAATGCTTCCTGCGATAGAATTTTCAATAGCCATTACAGCACCTGCTGCTGCTTTTTTATCCTGGGCTTTTTTTACTACCTCCCGGAATGTACTGCAGCAGATCACTTCTACTGTTTTGCCAAAGAATTTTCTTGCTGCTTCCTGGTGAAAGCTGCCTTCAAAGCCCTGTATGGTAATGCCCCTTGCCCCCCTAAAGAGGGAACTTAAATTGCTACTGCTTTCGCTATTATTACCAGTGTTCATTTCTAATTTTTTTTATTCCTTAATTCTGCTGCAAGTCTTTAATTGTTTACTACAAACAAAAATCCCGGCCATTTAGCCGGGATCCTTTTTATGTTAGTCTGTTTAATAGTCAGTTGTTAACAAAAGCGTCCCGGCCCGTTATTAAAATAATAGGTAAAATAAAACCAGGTAGTAGTGCTTTTGTTTGTCATTGAAAACAAAAATAGATAACTGTGGGGAGATACAAAAATATATTTTGATGGATCACAGCCGGTGTCAAAATTTTAATTGTGCAGCATTTATCCTGAACATAAAAAACCCCTTTTATAAATAAAAGGGGCCTTTAACGATTGCTTGCCATATGAAATTCTTATGTAGAACCGGTAGTAGGATCAAGCAACCGGGTTACCGGTCATTGAATTACTTCTTCTTAGTGGTATCAACTTTTACAGTGTCAACCGGAGTAACTACAACTTTTGGAGAATCTACAACTACTGGAGTTGGAGCTACAACTGTAGTGTCTTTTGGAGCTTCTTTAGAATCAGAACCAGTACAAGCTGCGAAAGATGCAGAAACGATCGCTACTGCGAAGAATACTTTTTTCATTTTTGTTTTGTTTAATTTTTAAAATTATAATTTGATGGTTAATACGCTATCTCAAAAAAGGTAACCCATTTTTTTTAATTATTTTTTTTGGCTGCTTTGGGTTACTAATTTATCTTAACTGTATTAATAATCAGACCGGTGAATACTTTAGAACAAGAAAAACAATTACTGGAAGGCCTGGCAAGGAACGATAAACAGGCAATTGAGGCTATTTACCGCGATAACTATGCTGTTATTCAGGCTTTTATATTGAATAACAGCGGCAGTACAGATGAGGCGAGGGATATTTTCCAGGAGGCGATGATAGTATTGTATGAGAAATCGGTTTCGGGAAGTTTTGAGCTGAATTGCCAGTTAAGAACATATATATATTCGGTTTGCAGGCGGTTATGGCTGAAAAGGCTGCAGCAGTTGCAACGGTTCAGCAACCATACCGATAACCTGGAAGAAACGGTACCTGTAGAGGAAGAAATGGAGCATCACGAGAAGAAGAACAACGATTTTGTGATGATGGAGCATGCGATGGGCAAGATCGGGGAACCTTGTAAAAGCTTACTGGAAGCTTATTATATCCAAAAGAAGCATATGCAGGAAATTGCAACGGTTTTTGGATATACAAATGCTGATAATGCCAAGACACAGAAGTATAAGTGCCTGATGAGATTGAAGAAACTATTTTTTGCACAGTATAAAAACGGACAATAAGATGGATGATATTTTACTTTTAGACGCAGTGGAGCGATATATGAACGGGGATATGTCTGCCGAAGAAAGAACATATTTTGAGGAGATCCGCAAAAATAACCCGGAAGTGGACCAGATGGTGGTGGAGCATACGTTCTTTTTAACTGAACTGGATGCCCATGCTGCTATGAAAGCTTACAAGCATTCGTTGCATGAAGTGGAAAGTAAACTGGCTGATGAGGGTATTGTTACAAAATCGCAGTTGAAGGGCAAGGCCAAAATTGTTTATTTATGGAAAAGATACAAGCGCAGTGTTGCCGTTGCGGCTTCTATTGCAGGCATCATTTCTATAACTACAGCTACTTTAATGATAGCTTATACCAACCAGGTAAATACTTCCAATAAAGAAGACCTTATAGCTACTATAAAAAAGACTGAAGCAAAGGTTGATGCAATTGATAATAAGGTTAATGCCGGTTCTAAAGTAAAATCGCCTGCTGTAGTAGTTCCTAATCCTGATTACAGGGCAACTGGTTTTTTAATAGATGGTAAAGGATATCTTGTTACCAATGCCCACGTTGTAAACAGGTTGAAAACGATCTACGTAGAAAACAACAAAGGTGAGTTTTACCAGGCTATATCTGTATATGCTGATAAAACCTCGGACCTTGCTATCTTGAAAATAGTACAGGATAATTTTAAGCCGATCACCAACCTGCCTTATACGTTAAGGAAAAATAATCTTGACCTTGCAGAACAGATCTTCACGCTGGGTTTTCCTCGTAACGAAATTGTTTACGGCGAAGGTTATTTAAGCGCCAAATCAGGTAATGACGGTGATTCTACAGCATACCAGCTTACGGTATCGGCAAACCCCGGTAACAGTGGCGGACCGGTATTGAATAAGAACGGCGAAATAATCGGCATCATCACCAGTAAAGAAAAAAATTCGGATGGTGTTGTATATGCTGCAAAAGCAAAGAATATATTTAAGCTGATAGAAGAGCTTAAGAAATCAGATACTTCCTTTAATTTAAAGGCCCCAACCGGTACAGCGCTTAAAGGATTGGAAAGACCGCTACAGGTGAAGAAAATGGAAGACTACGTCTTTATGGTTGTAGGTAATTAAAACGATTAAATCCCTGAAAAATAAAACTACCGTCCTGAGATTGATCAGGACGGTTTTTTATTAAGTGCCTTTTTGGCGAACTTCTTTTTTAAAAGCGTCAGTACCGGGAAGATGAGGAAAAATATAAACCTGGAGATCGTTCTGAAAAAATCAAGCGGTATCAATGCCATAAGCCCGCCTGCAAGAAATATAGTGGTAACGATTAGTGCACGGGTATAAGCGTGCTGCATGAACAGTTTATCATCCGACATAAAACCCAGCTTTGGATTTTTACCGATATACCTCCACAAAAAATAAAGCGATAAACTTATTAAAGCAAGATTGGTACTGTACCAAAGCCAGATGACATCAATATTGCCATACTCCATGATGAGGTAAGTAGAAAAGGGCATGAGTACAACCCACAATAACATCAATAGATTAAGCCACATTAATTTAGGTGTATAATCGATCACATGACCGAAAAAGCGGTGATGGCTTGTCCAGAATTGACCGATCACTATAAAGCTTAGCAGGAATGCCACCAGGTCGGGCCACTTATTATTTAATTCTTTTAATACAATAGCAGAGGTTACCGGCCCTTCAATATGAGGGATCTTTATTTCGATAACCAGCAATGTAATAGCAATGGCAAAAACGGCATCGCTGAAAAGTATGATCCTTTCTAACTGAAATTGCTTTCGGCTTTCAAAAATATCATGGTGTGGGTGTTGTTGCTTATGACTCATACCGGCAATATAGAATGAATCGGCAATATAAAAAAGAAGGAATTAATATTCCCACAAAGAAGGCGGATACTCTCCGTCGGCAACCAGTTTATTGATGCTGTTCTGCACACCCGGGGCATCTTCTTTATAGGTAACGCCAAACCATTGAGAAGAACAGGGGATCACTTTTATGTGCCCGCCTTTATGCATAAAATCTTCGGCAATGATAGGAATAAAGAATTCTGATTTCAGGTTGCCGATATTATCTTTTACAAACTGGTGAAATAATTTTTCTGTTTCGGCAAACAATGATGGATGAAAGCACCAGAAGTTCATCGATACGCTGGAGTTAAAAGGCACTTCGTGCTTTACACCATCACTATCTTCATAAATGATTGTGTTGCCATCGCGGTAGATCTTCGTTCTTTCTTTGATGTCAACTAAATTATTGTTTTCATCTACAGCACAAACACCACGACTTACCGTGCCATGTTCGCTCAATGTTTTTGCCAGTTCGTAACCGATGAGTGAATAATTATCTTCCCTGCAATCATTATTTAAAAATGCTGCCGCTTTTACAAAAGCATCCTGCCCGTAAAAATCATCGGCATTGATCACTGCAAAAGGTTCTTTCACCACATCCTTTGCACACAACACCGCATGGCCGGTGCCCCAGGGTTTAGTTCTGTCTGCAGGTACAGCTACACCTTCTAAAAAAGAATCCATTTCCTGGAAAACATATTGCGTTTTGATCCTTCCCTGTAGCTTTGGTTCAAAAGCAGCTTTAAAATCATCTGCAAAATCTTTTCGTATAATAAACACCACTTTGCCAAAGCCGGCCCTTATCGCATCGTAAATAGAATATTCCATGATGGTTTCTCCAGCCGGACCAAATCCCTGCGTTTGTTTCATACTGCCATAGCGACTGGCCATACCGGCTGCCAATATTAAAAGTGTTGGTTGCATTTTTAATTATTAATTGTTAATTGATATTGAATACTACATTTTTGCAGGGCGAAAATACTATAATCGGCTTAGTTATGGATAAAATGCTTTTCGATACTGCTGGTTGCTCTATTGATGTTTTAGAAGATGATTTTTTAATCGAAAAAAATATCAACCTGTCTGTATTGAGGCTCGACAAAATACATGCCACAGTATCAGGCAATAAATTATTCAAACTGCATTATTTTTTACAGGATGCTATAGCTTCATCACACAAAACCATTCTCACCTTTGGCGGCGCTTATTCCAATCATTTGGTTGCAACAGCTTATGCCTGTAAAGAGTTATCATTTAAAAGTATTGGCATAGTGAGAGGGGAAAAACCGCCACAACTTTCCACTACTTTGCAGCAATGCATACAATTTGGTATGCAGCTGAAATTCATTTCAAGAGAAGCTTATGCTAAAAAAGAAGAAGCAGGTTTTATTAATGAACTGCAACAGGAATTTGGCGAAAGCATTATCATACCTGAAGGTGGCTACAATACCATTGGCGCAAAAGGTGCTGCATTGATAATGGAAATGATCGGCCCTAATAAGTATTCGCATATCGCAACAGCTACCGGTACTGCCACAACACTTGCCGGTGTATTGATGTCGGCAAAACAAGACCAGTCAATTATCAGCATACCTGTTTTAAAAGGCATGACAGATATCAACAGCAGGATCGAATACTTAACAGGTGATGCATCATTACAAAAAAAATTACAACTGCTGGAACAATATCATTTTGGTGGCTACGCCAAACATACACCCGAACTTATTCAGTTCATGAATGAATGCTGGCGCAGGTATACTTTACCACTCGATTTTGTTTATACTGCCAAGATGATGTACGCAATAATGGATAGTATTAAAACTGATCGGTTTGCACCCGGCAGTTCTATACTTTGCCTGCATACCGGTGGATTGCAGGGAAACAGTTCATTACCCGCCGGCACATTGCTGTACTGATTGGTATAAGACGCAATCGTATTATATTTGTTGTAAAATACACCTGGCCTAATTTTCTTAACACCTAATGAGTAAGTTTTTCTTCTTATCCATTTTCACTATTATTGGTATTGCAGGCAGGCTGGCTGCGCAGGAAACATTGCCAAATATTTCTGTAAAGAATCAAAATGGCATCATCATCGTTAGCTGGAGAAATGAATATCCTTTACCTGTTAAAACCATTAATATCCAGCGTTCTTTCGACAGCTTAAAGAATTATTCTACCATTGGCTCGGTATTAAATCCGCAGAATCTTGAAAACGGATTTGCCGATATCAAACCGCCTTACAATAAAATGTATTACCGGGTTTTTATTTCTTTTGATGGCGGCGCTTATCAATTCAGTGAACCGGTGCGACCTGTAAAAGATATACCGGCAGAGCAACCTGTTACCGGACCGGTAATAGACTCTGCTGCTTACATTATTCTCCTTTCAAGAGACAGTGCAGCAATAGCCGTAAATAATAATCATGCACGAAATGAAAGGAACAAGATAGAACCTAAAACAACTTTGCCTGTAGTGGCGCCCTCTCCTGTCATCACTTACCCAAGCAAGCGCATCTATACCGGTAAAGACAATAATATTATCATCAACCTGCCCGAAGCTGCCACAAAAAAATACCAGGTAAAGTTCTTTGATGAAAATGAAAACCCATTATTTGATATCAATAAGATACCCGACAATTATCTCATTATTGAAAAAGTAAATTTCATCCGTTCCGGATGGTATTATTTTGAATTGTATGAGAATGGGAAAATAATAGAGAAGAATAAATTCTTTGTACCCAAGGATGGTAAGCAGGTGCCTTCAAAAGCAGAGCAGGGCAAGTTTTGAGTTAACACCCGTATATCCGTTAATCCGTATATCCGTTAATTGGTTAATACGTTTAAACGGATATACGGATTAACGGATATACGGATTAACGGATTAACCGATTAACCTACTGTTAAAGACGGTTTCAAAATTCTTCCTGATCTTTTCTTCCACTTCTTTAAGATCAACTTTGTGGCCCAGTTCTTTCTCAATAGAAGTAACGGCTTTATTTTCGATGCCGCAGGGGATAATGTTGTTAAAATAACTGAGATCGGTATTTACATTCAAAGCAAAGCCGTGCATGGTTATCCAGCGGCTGCAGCGTACACCTATGGCGCATATCTTTCGCTCTCTTCCTTTTATTTCCGGATCGATCCATACCCCTGTTTCTCCATCGCTGCGGCTTCCTTTTATGCCGTATTCAGCAATAGTTAGTATGATCAGTTCTTCCAGGTTGCGGAGGTATTTTCCGATATCGGTATAATATTTTTCCAGGTCAAGTATGGGATATCCTACTATCTGCTGAAAACCGTGAAAGGTGATATCGCCTCCCCTGTTGGTGTTGTAAAATTCGATCTCATTCTCTTCCAGTTCATCATCGCTCATCAGCACATGTTCTTTTTTGCCGCTTTTACCCAATGTATAAACGGGTGGATGTTCGCAAAGCAAAAAATAATGTTGCGTTGTCAAACCTTGTGCTGCTGCCTGCCCGTTGCGTATCGCTGTTTTGATGCTTACATTTTTCTGTAGTAATTCTTCCTGGTAATCCCAGGCCTTTTTATAGTCGATAACCCCCAGGTCTTTAAATATAACTTCCTGTTTATCCAATGCAATTGATTTATTTTGCAAAGATACGATTGGTCCATGGACTATAGACCATGGACCATGGACTAAAAATAACGAAATGAAAGAGGAAGACATAGAAGAAGAAATACAGGAATCGGAAGAACTGTATGAAAAGCTTGCTATTACCATAGACAAGGGCCAGGAGCCTTTGCGCATTGACAAGTTCCTGATGAGCCGTATTGAGGGGGCAACAAGGAATAAAATTCAACAGGCCATTGATAATGAAATGGTTTTGGTAAATGAAAAACCGGTAAAGAATAATTACAAGGTAAAGCCTTATGATAAGATCGTAGTATTTGACGACCGCTCGCCGGAAAGCTCGGATATTGTTCCGGAGAATATCCCGTTAAACATTCAATATGAAGATGATGATATCCTGATCATCAACAAACCGGCTGGTATGGTGGTGCACCCCGGCAGCGGCAACCCTAATGGTACATTGATCAATGGCGTGGCGTATCATTTAAAACAACAAAACCCCAATCTTGATGAATCGGAGCTGTCAAGATTTGGATTGGTACACCGCATTGATAAAAATACCAGTGGTTTATTGGTGATGGCAAAAACACAAAAAGCAATGAGTGATCTTGCCAAACAATTTTTTAATCACACTGTTCACCGCAGGTATATTGCATTGGTATGGGGCGATTTTGAAAAAGATGAAGGCACGGTGATAGCTCATGTAGGCAGGCATTTGCGTTTCCGTAAATTGTTCACTGCTTATCCTGATGGCGATCATGGAAAGGATGCGATCACACATTATAAAGTGCTGGAACGTTTTAATTATGTAACGCTTATTGAATGCCGACTTGAAACAGGACGAACACACCAGATACGGGTACACATGCAACTGATCGGTCACCCGCTTTTTAATGATGATTTTTATGGCGGCGATAAAATTGTTAAGGGTACAGTATTTACTAAATACAAACAGTTTGTAGACAACTGCTTTGCGCTTTGCCAGCGCCAGGCTTTGCATGCAAAGGAATTAGGCTTCATTCATCCCAGAACAAGAAAGCAGGTGCATTTTGAAAGTGAACTGCCTGATGATATGAAGGCGGTGATAGAAAAATGGAGAAAGTATATCGGGCATAAGGAATAGGAATTGGGAGTTGGGAATTAGGAATTGAGAGTTGGGAATTAGGAATTGGGAGTTGGGAATTGAGAGTTGGAGAGTGGGTTTTGAATTTTGGACTTTGATTTTTGGTTTTTGGACTTTGGATACCATAACTATCATTATATACTGAGATGGTAAGTTTTACCGCAACTATAACACGTTTTGGACAGCAGGGCGAAAAAACAGGCTGGACCTACATCCTGGTGCCTGCGGCTGTTGCACAAAAAATAAACCCCGGTGTAAAAAAATCCTACCGGGTAAAAGGCAAACTGGATAATTATGCTATTAAACAGGTAGCGCTGATACCAATGGGTGAAGGTGATTTTATTTTGGTACTGAATGCCGCAATGCGTAAAGCAACAGGCAAAAGCAAAGGCGATAAAATAAAACTGCAACTGATGCTTGATATAACGCCGATACTTCCTCCAAAAGAATTGCTGGAATGTTTTGAAGATGAACCGGGCGCATTGAAATATTTCAACGCTCTTCCACAAGGGCATAGAAATTATTTTACCAAATGGATAGAAGCCGCTAAAACTGATGCTACCAAAACCAAACGTATTGCGATGGTGGTAGATGCAATGAGTAAACAAATAGACTTTGGGCAGATGCTGCGTGATGCGAGGGACAGGAGGAAGGAATTGGGGTATTAGGAGTTGGGAATTAGGAGTTCTTTCACCGCAGAGAAAGAGAGAAAGCAAAGTTTACGCAGAGTTTCTTTGTGTAAACTCTATTAACCCAGTTCTCTGCGGTGAAAAAACATAACATGGATGCTGACCTCAAAAAATATACCACTCCGATGCATTCGTAAATCGTCATTCGTAAATATCCTCTATCTTATCAAAATAGACGTTCCTTTCTGCTCAATGAATTTTCCTGTATCGGTATTGATGTACTGCAATGTCCATACATAAGTACCGGGATCTGCGCCCTGCCCTTTGAAAGTACCGTCCCATTTGCGCTGCCAGTCCTGTGTTTCAAATAACAACTGACCAAAACGGTTGTACACCCTGAATAAAAGATTAGCGGCTTTGTATGCATTGACAGGATACAGATAATCATTCAATCCATCGCCATTGGGCGTAAAGGCATTGGGTACTGCAATGTAACAGTGATTGGGCACTTTTATCTTTTGATAACTGGTATCCTTACAGCCGAGATTGTTGGTTACTACCAAACTTGCTGTTACATCTCTTGTAAAAGAAAACGGCACATAAGTTTGTTTGGGTGGATCGTGAAGGGTGCTGGTAATGCCATTTCCAAATTCCCAAAACCACGAAAGCCCCTGCCCGATACTTTTATCTTTAAAAGTGGCGAGGTCGTTAGGACAAATAACAGCCGTTGCTTCAAAAATGGATTTTAATTCATTGCCCAATATTACCGGAACCATTGCACTGGTATCGGTACATACGCCATTGGAAACGATCAGTTGTGTTTGCTTGGGACCAAAACTGGCATATAATATCCGTGGATTTTGCAGCGTACTTTTCCGCAGGTTATCAAAGTTCCATTTCCAGCTGTTAACCTCGTTGCGGCCATCATGCACATAATCTACGGTATCGCTTTTGCAGCCCAGACGAACAGTAAATGAGAAGTCTGCATTCACCGTATCTTTTGTTGCAAAGTTCAATGCAGAACCGGCAGGCGTTTGCTGGTTACATTCATCTATCAACGTATTACCATCGGTACCGGTTACCAATGTAATGGTGTAGGTACCTTTTGTTTGTATGGGTGCTGATAACTGTACATTAATGATCCTGGTAAGACCATCACCATTGCAATCTCCTGTAGCGCCGGTTACTGAAACAGGTGTGGTACCGGTTACTACAAAATCGCTGCCATCGGGTGCTATAGAATTACAAGCCATTCCTTTTCTGAAAACGAGATGCAATACATCAGGTGCACAGCCCGGTTTGGAAATACTGTCCATCGGCGTTGGTATAAGCGGGTAAACCACCATCGGGATACTCTCTCCGTCAGGTATCACTTTATCACAATTATCTACGAGTGTATTGGCATCGCTGCCGGTATGAATAGTAATGGTGTAATTGCCCGGTGGCAATGGCGCATCAAAAGTCAATCGTACAGAATCAAAATCAAATCCGCTTGAACAGCCGATAGCTGATGCTGCAATAGTGTTGGCAGCCGGGGGCGAAATGGTAAACTCTGATCCGTTGCTGAGCAAACTGCTGCATTTCATTCGCTTATTCAGGTGTATCATGGCCGATGTACCATCGCAGATAGCTGTTGCATCTTTAAGATGCGGATCTAAAGGATCGGTGATAACTGCAGTACCGCCACCAAAAGATAACGCATAGCCACTTTGTGAATCGGTAAAATGGCTAACCAGTAAAATATAATTATGCCCGGCGATCAGCGTAGGCATTTTAGCAAAAGAAGGCGCATTATCCCTGGGATCGGATGCACACTGGATGTAGCCTACTCCCCCTGCGCTGGCCCCGGTAGCTCCATAGGTACCAGCCCAGTTGCCGGTAACCACAAGGCCGGCATTGGTATATACTTCATCGGGATTATGCCCGGTGACATCGTACAACTGCCAGTCGTAATCATCGCCGGAATTATTGGGTGTTATCAAAAAACCAAGTGTACCTGTTTGATAACAGGTGAATTTATACCAGTAAGGATTTTTATTTTGATAAGAAGCTGTGCCCGTACCGGTGCAACCCGGTACATAAAGACTGTTGCTGCTGCAGATCGGTACAGTAACCTGGTTAAAGACCGTGATACCGCAAACAGGAAAGGCGGTACTTGGATTTTGGCCCAATGCTGTACATTGAGAACGGCATTCATTTGCCGACAAAAAAAAGATAAGGGAAAGCAGTATTGATATTTTTCTAATCATGTAGCTGCAAAAGTATAGGAATATGATTCGCTGACAGCGCAAATTGCTGCTGGAGGGATGCGAATTTGATTTTTTTTACATAATGATTAACAATCAGGGGTTCTATTGCACTTTAGCCTTTATTTCCTGCAGTTTCAATAATGCTTCTACAGGCGTAAGGCGGTTGATATCAACCTTTTCCAGCAATTGCCGTATCTCATCAAAGGTTGCGGAATGTGCATCGAAAATACTGAGCTGTACTTTAGGGGTACTTAATTGTTTTACCGTTTCGTTGATATCGTTATTACCGGCATGTGCATCTTCCAGTTGTTTTAATATTTCATTGGCCCGCTCAATAAGTGATGGCGGCATACCAGCCATGCGTGCCACATGGATACCAAAGCTATGCGTACTGCCGCCGGGTGCCAGTTTGCGGAGGAAAATGATCTTGTTACCTACTTCTTTATTGGTAACATGATAATTCTTAACGGTGGGCAGTTTATTTTCCAGCTCGTTCAGCTCGTGATAATGCGTTGCAAATAATGTTTTGGGTGTATGGGGCGATCTGTGCAGGTATTCCACAATGCTCCAGGCAATGGAAATACCATCATAGGTAGATGTTCCCCGTCCTATTTCATCCAGTAATATCAAACTGCGGGACGTAATATTATTGATGATGCTTGCTGTTTCATTCATCTCTACCATGAAGGTACTTTCGCCGCCGCTCAGGTTATCGCTTGCTCCTACTCTTGTAAATATCTTATCCGTCAGCGGAATATTGGCATCACTTGCAGGTACAAAACTTCCCATATGCGCCATGAGCGTGATGAGCGCTGTTTGCCGCAGTATGGCGCTTTTACCGCTCATGTTGGGGCCGGTTAAAATTATTATTTGCTGTAAAGAAGGATCGAGTGTGATATCATTGGCAATATAGCTTTCACCGGCAGGCAAGTAGCGTTCTATTACAGGGTGACGGCTGTCTTTCAATTCCAGTGTAGTGCCATCATTCAGCGCAGGTTTTTTATAATTGAACTGTAATGCATTATTGGCAAAGCAGCAAAGGCAATCCAGCACTGCCATTACGTGTCCGTTCACCTGCATTGGCGAAATGAAGTCCTGCAGTTCGTTCAGTAATTTTTCGAACAACTGTAATTCTATCTGGTAAATTTTATCTTCTGCACCAATGATCTTTTCTTCGTACTCTTTTAGCTCCGGTGTAATGTACCGTTCTGCATTAGCGAGTGTCTGCTTGCGAATCCACGTTTCGGGCACTTTGCTTTTGTGGATATTCGTTACTTCGAGATAATAGCCAAATACATTGTTGAAACTTATTTTTAAAGAAGAGATGCCTGTTGCCAATGCTTCTTTTTGCTGCAACTCTATCAAATAATCTTTACCGCCGCTGGCTATTTTACGCAGGCTGTCCAGTTCTTCATTGATGCCTGCTGCTATCATACCGCCTTTGGATGCAACTGCCGGAGGATTCTCTGTTATTTCTTTTACGATCTTGTCAAGGATATATTTACAGGGGTTCAACGAATCGCCTAAGCGTTTTAAATAATCATTGCCGGATGTTTCGCAGATGATCTTTATGGCTTCGGTTTGCTGCAATCCTTTTGCTATCTGCAACACTTCTCTCGGGTTCACTTTTTTAAGCGGCACTTTACTTACCAGTCTTTCTACATCTCCCGCCTGTTTGATATGCTGCGCTGTTTTATTCCGCACATCTGTTTCCTTGATAAGATATTCAACCGTGTTAAGCCGTTCTGTTATTTTTTCAATATTGTTCAGGGGCAATATCATCCAGCGCTTCATCAATCGTGCGCCCATCGGCGAAACGGTATTGTCCAGCACTTTCAGTAAAGTATTGCTGTTATCGGTACCGCCAAATAATTCTAAATTTCTAATGGTAAAACGATCCATCCACAAATGCTCTTCCCTGTCTATTCGTTGTATAGAAGTGATATGGCCAAGATTAGGATGCTCAGTATCTTTTAAATAGTGCAGTACAGCGCCGGCAGCAATGATTCCTGATTGCAGGCCTTCTATACCAAAACCTTTCAGGCTGTGCGTACCAAAATGTTTTAATAAACTTTCTGTTGCATAAGGCGCCGCAAATATCCATTCATCCAGCGCATAGGTAAAGAATTTAACTCCGAATGTTTCTTTAAAATGTTTTTGCTGGTTGCGCTGAAATATTACTTCTGCGGGTTTGAGGCTTTGCAATAACTTATCTGCATAAGCTGCATCACCTTCTGCAATAAAAAATTCGCCGGTACTGATATCTAAAAAAGCGATGCCGATATTTTTATCTTCAAAATGCAGGGCTGCTAAAAAATTATTGCTGTTATGTTCCAGCAATTTATCATTGGTGGCAACACCGGGAGTTACCAGTTCTGTTACGCCGCGTTTTACAATTCCTTTTGCCTGCTTGGGGTCTTCCAGTTGATCACAGATAGCAACACGATAACCCGCTTTTACCAGTTTATGCAAATAAGTATCCAGCGCATGATGCGGAAAACCGGCGAGTTGGGATGAGTTTTCATCGCCGTTGTTACGCTTGGTTAAAGTGATCCCTAAAACAGCAGCTGATTTAACGGCATCCTGCCCGAACGTTTCATAAAAATCACCCACACGAAATAACAAAATAGCATCAGGGTACCGGGCCTTGATGGCATTGTGTTGTTGCATTAAAGGTGTTTCTGCTGCTGCCTTCGCCATAGTTGGCAAAAATAGCCCCAAACATTAAATTAATAGACTAATTTTGAGAAAATATAAATTCATTAAATGCCGGAGATTTTTAGGTTTTTTGGGATCAGATTTTTCTACTTCAGTAACGACCATTTACCAATTCACGTTCATATCAAAACAAATGAAGGAACTGCAAAATTTGAAGTTGACCCCGTTAAATTTAATAGAGAATAAGGGCGTTAAAATGAAGGATATTTATTTAGCAGAAAGCATAATTGAAGAGAATAAGGAACTTATCATAAAACATTGGAATGATTTTTTCAATTCAGCAAAATAAATAATTATGGAAGCAAAGAAAATATGGTTCGATAATGATTTTATTTATGTAGAAACCAAGGAAAATCAAACAGGGAAAATGCCTCTTGCATGGTTTCCCCGTTTACAGAATGCAGATAAAGAAGACCTCCAGCAATTTGAATTGTGGGCAGACGGGGCCTGGATACATTGGGAAAAAATAGGCGAAGATCTATCTGTAGATGGTTTTTTTACTTTTAAAAAAGATAACACCCCTACTACTCATTAGATCTTATATTTTATCTTAAGCCCAGGTCAATTTTCTTGTTTCGTCAATATCTCTTTCTTCATTTTTTCCCAAAAGCCATCAAAGGTTTGATGATTCTCTTCTTTCCACCTGCGGCTGAACGTGCGGATCTTTTCGGTACGGTCTTCTTTACTTAATGCAAAGAAAGCATTGATCGCTTCGCTATCATATTCATGCGCCATCTGGTTATAAATTTCTTTCAGATTTTTTTCTTTGCGGATATTGCTGTGCGCTATCTCTATTTCCATTTCTTCCCGCAGCATTACTTTTTCATCGTAGCTGCCGGAAGGCAGCATCGTTTTAGCGATCACGGGCATCAGTTCTATCAGCATCAAAATAAAAACGATCAGGTAATAACGGAATTGCAGCGCCTCGTTGTTCTTTAATAAATTGTTCAACGCCTCTACCCTTGTTAAAAAACCATTGTTGAGGTATTGTGTAAATTCTGTTTCGGCAGTTTTTATTTTGTTGTCTATTTCTTTTAGTCCTGCTGCTGCGCTATCCAGTTTTTCCTGCTTATCTTTTAGTAATGTTTGATATTCGCCATCCAGTTTTTGGTATTCGTTTCGTTTTGCTATGGCAATATCTTTAATGCCAACCTTACCGGTTCCGCCGCTGCCGTCGGTTTCGGCTAAAAAGTTTTGTCTTGCTTTTGAAACATCGTCGTATTTGGCAGTTAATTCTTTTTGTATTGACTGCTGTTCTTTCGTCAGTTCATCTTTTTTGTTTTTATACAACAGCTCCAGTTCCTGCTGCTTTATCATTTTCTTTTTTTCATTATCCAGCGATGTTTGCAGTTTGATCTCTTTATCAAACATATATAATACGGCGGGCTGCGCCATAAAAGTGCCAATGGTAAGCGCCAATAATCCTCTGAACAATAAAGGCGTAAATCTTTTTTTATTGAATTTGGTGATGCCTTTTATCAGCGCCCTGTCGATAGTAAGTATAATAAAGCCCATGAACAGGCCGAGGGCTACGGCCATTACTAAAGAGTCTACAATGGTGCTGAAGAAATACGTCCAGGCAAAGCTGGCAAAGGCCCAGGTAGCCAGAACGGTCATGCCGATGATGCGGTAGCGGTTGCGGTCAACCACCGAATCGATGAGTATCTCTCTTTCTGCGGTAGATAGCCACCATAAAAATTCAGTCAGCTGCGATGGGGTATAGCTCTCCCTTTGGGAGATGGCAATATTTCTCTCTGTCATGTTACAATGATTGAATGATCAATAAATGGATCAATAGAAGAGTTGAAACCGAATTGCTGAGTTGAAGTGTTTGCAAAATAGAGATTCTACGTGGGATAAACGGGGCATTTTGGTATTTATTTTGCCCGAATTCACACATTAACAGTTTGTTAATTGCCGGTTATTAAACTTAGGTTGCGCCGCAAGGTCTATGGTATTATCTTTGCAACCTCTTTAAAAAGAGGCATTTTTATTATAAATCAAATACGATGAAGAAAATCTTTGGTGTTTTAAGTTTAGCATTGGCAATGATGACGATAAAGGCACAGGTTCCGAAAGGGATGGGACAAAGTGACCCGGATGCCAAGAAAATACTGGATGCTGTTAGTGCAAAATTTAAAGGTTATAAATCTGTTCAGTCTAAATTTACTTTAAAGATCGAGAACAGCGCAGGAAAAAGCTTAGGTACCAAAACGGGCACTGTTTCTATGAAAGGTACCAAATACCGTATCAGCGTTACCGGCCAGGAAATTTTTTGTGATGGCAGCAATGTATGGACCTTGGATAAAGCGGCAAAAGAAGTAACCATCAGCAAACTGGATGGCTCCAATAATACGATCACCCCGCAAAAGCTGTTTACCAATTTTTACGATAAGGATTTTTTATACAAACTGAACAGTGAGGCTAAAGGTGTGCAGGAAATTGAGCTTACTCCTATTGATAAAAGCAAGCCGTTCTTCAAAGTGCTGGTATATGTAAACAAGGCATCGCAAACTATTACCTCTACCAAGGTATTTGAAAAGGCGGGTAATAAGTACACTTATTCTGTAAGCGGAATGAATACCACCGGTGCTGTGCCCGATGCTACTTTTGTATTTGACCAGAGTAAATACCCGGGTGTTGAGGTAGTGGACCTGAGATAATCAGTATTTCAATTTTATTATACAGCCGCTGATTGATATTGGCGGCTTTTTTATTTTTTACCGCAGAGGCGGAGAGACGCAGAGTTTTATTATGGAAAGGCTTCCGGGTATGTGGAAATAGTTTTCGTGTGCCTGGAAATAGCTTCCGCCTTTGTGAGAATAGTTTCCGTACTCGTGGAAATAGCTTCCGCCTTCGTGATATTAGCTTCCGTGCTTGTTTAAAGAGTTTCCGCCTTCGTGAGACTAGTTTCCGTGTTCGTGGAAAGAGCTTCCGCCGTTGTGATATTAGCTTCCGTGTTTGCGGAAAGAGTTTCCGCCTTCGTGAGATTAGTTTCCGTGCTCGTGGAAAGAACTTCCGCCTTTGTGAGAGGAATTAGCTAAGAGAACAAAGAGGAAAAGAGGAAAAGAGGGAAAAAGGGTGAAATACTAATGTGTTTTCTCTTTTATTCTCCTTTTCTCTTTGTTCTCTAGCTATCCCCCCAACGAAATGTACTTATATCTAACCCTGCCAGGTCGATGACACGATCTACAACGGTGGCTGCTACTTCTTCAATGGTGGCGGGCTTGCTGTAAAAAGATGGTGTAGCGGGACAAATGATACCTCCGGCCAACGTTACTGTTTCCATATTGCGGATATGAATGAGATTGTAAGGGGTGTCCCGTACTACGCAGATGAGCTTGCGGCGTTCTTTTAAGATTACATCGGCAGCCCTGGTGATAAGATCGCTGGAAATGCCTGTGGCTATGCGGCCGAGCGTACCCATGCTGCAGGGGATAATGATCATGGTATCGTATTGCCCCGACCCGGAAGCAAAGGGAGCATGAAAATCCTGCTGGGTATATATTTTTACGGGCAGATCTTTATAGCTGTCATTATCAAGTTCTGTACGCCATACTTCACGGGCATTTTCGGTCATAACCACTGCCAGTTCGGTCCACTGGTCCTTTATTGCCAGTAATTTGCTGATGAGTAACTGTGCATAAACCGACCCGCTTGCCCCGGTTATGGCTACAACAATTTTATGCATATTTTTGCCGTTTAAACAGTAGGCCGAAAGTACGACTTATTTATAGTGGCCGATACTTAAACGATATATTATGCAAAAGGTTAAATGGGTTTTTGTTATAACTGCAACTGTTGTTATTTGTTCTTCTTTTATGGTAAAAGCGCCGGTTAAGGAAAAGATCAATTGGCTTACGCTGACTGAACTGCAGGAAGCATATAAAAAACAGCCCAGGCCGATCCTTTTTGATATTTATACGGATTGGTGCGGCTGGTGCAAGGTGATGGACAGGGATACGTATCAAAAGGATAATGTGGCAGAATATATCAATAAACAATATTATGCAGTGAAATTCAATGCTGAATCGAAGGATTCGGTTACGCTTGGCAATAAAAAATATGGGTATAATCCTGCTTATAAGTCGAATGACCTGGCGGTTTATTTGTTGTTTGGGCAAATGTCGTACCCCACAACCGTGTTTATGCCTGCCATAGATGCACAGCCTGCTCCATTGGCCGGTTTTCTTAAACCGTCTGAACTGGAAGCCCCCTTGAAATTTTTTGGTGATGGTGCTTTTCAAAAGCAAAACTTCACAGAATATCTAAAAACATTTACCTCTACCTGGTAGAAAAAAATATGAACTGAAAAAAGTCCCCAAAGGGACTTTTTTTATTGGCCTCCTCTGCCCCCAACCTGTTGGGGAACCAAGGAGATCGAAATCTTGTCTCTTGCTGCTACACATAAACGTTTTATTGTATTCCAGAAGGTTTTTTAAACTTTTTTTCATTTTTTTTATCCACCCATGCAACCTTTTGGTCGTTTTTTCGAACTATATAGGTGGTTTTTCATTTCATAGGATAAGGTTTGATGGTTAATGGTTTTCGATTAGGAGCCCCCCAATTCTTTGGGGGGCTTTTTTATTAGCCCCCGCCCCCAACCTGTTGGGAGGACTAAGGAGGAGACCAATTTCTTGTCTATTGCTGCTACACATGAACGTTTTATCGTATCCCAGAAGGTTTTTTAAACTTTTTTTCATTTTTTTTATCCACCCATGCAACCTTTTGGTCGTTTTTTCGAACTATATAGGTGGTTTTTCATTTCATAGGATAAGGTTTGATGGTTAATGGTTTTTGATTAGAGGCCTCCCAACTCTTTGGGAGGCTTTTTTATTAGCCCCCCTCCGCCCCCAACCTGTTGGGAGGACTAAGGAGGAGACCAATTTCTTGTCTATTGCTGCTACACATGAACGTTTTATCGTATTTCAGAAGGTTTTTTTAAGTTTTTTTCATTTTTTTTATCCACCCATGCAACCTTTTGGTCGTTTTTTCGAACTTATATATGGTTTCTCATAGGATAAGGTTTGATGGTTAATGGTTTTTTGATTAGAGGCCTCCCAACTCTTTGGGAGGCTTTTTTATTAGCCCCCTCCGCCCCCAAACCTGTTGGGAGGACTAAGGAGGAGACCAATTTCTTGTCTATTACTGCTACACATGAACGTTTTATTGTATTTCAGAAGGTTTTTTAAACTTTTTTTCATTTTTTTTATCCACCCATGCAACCTTTTGGTCGTTTTTTCGAACTTATATATGGTTTCTCATAGGATAAGGTTTGATGGTTAATGGTTTTTTGATTAGAGGCCTCCCAACTCTTTGGGAGGCTTTTTTATTAGCCCCCTCCGCCCCCAAACCTGTTGGGAGGACTAAGGAGGAGACCAATTTCTTGTCTATTACTGCTACACATGAACGTTTTATTGTATTTCAGAAGGTTTTTTAAACTTTTTTTCATTTTTTTTATCCACCCATGCAACCTTTTGGTCGTTTTTTCGAACTATATAGGTGGTTTTTCATTTCATAGGATAAGGTTTGATGGTTAATGGTTTTTGATTAGAGGCCTCCCAACTCTTTGGGAGGCTTTTTTATTAGCCCCCCTCCGCCCCCAACCTGTTGGGAGGACTAAGGAGGAGACCAATTTCTTGTCTATTGCTGCTACACATGAACGTTTTATCGTATTTCAGAAGGTTTTTTTAAGTTTTTTTCATTTTTTTTATCCACCCATGCAACCTTTTGGTCGTTTTTTCGAACTTATATATGGTTTCTCATAGGATAAGGTTTGATGGTTAATGGTTTT
>JBEHZB010000021.1:0-52315 GCA_048497855.1 Bacteroidota bacterium
TACGCCTAAGATCGCTGATGCAGCGGTAACCGATGCGAAAGTAGCCAATGGTATCTCTTACAGTAAATTAAGCGGAGCGCCTACCAGCTTACCACCAAGCGGTACTGCGGGCGGCGACCTTACCGGAAATTATCCTAACCCTGTTGTAGCAGCAGATGCTATTACAACAATTAAAATAATGGATGCCAATGTTACTACGCCTAAGATCGCTGATGCAGCGGTAACCGATGCGAAAGTAGCCAATGGTATCTCTTACAGTAAATTAAGCGGAGCGCCTACCAGCTTACCACCAAGTGGTACTGCAGGCGGCGACCTTACAGGAAATTATCCTAACCCTGTTGTAACCACAAGCGCTATTACAACAACCAAGCTTGCTGATAATGCTGTTACTACAGTTAAAATAACTGATGCTAATGTTACCACACCTAAGATCGCTGATGCAGCAGTAACCGATGCGAAAGTGGCTAACGGTATCTCGTACAGTAAACTAAGCGGCGCTCCTACCAGCTTACCACCAAGTGGTGCAGCAGGTGGTGACCTTACCGGTACTTTCCCTAATCCTGTTGTAGCAACAAATGCTATCACATCTGCAAAAATATTAGATGGCACTATCGTTAATGCAGATATCAATACGGCAGCGGCTATCGATTATGCCAAGCTGAACCTTATCAACAGTGTACAGAATGCTGATATCGTTGCTAATGCTATCACAACTTCTAAAGTAGCTAACGGAACAGTAACTACTTCTAAAATGGCGGATAGCGCTATCTCCGGTTTAAAATTATTAAGCTATGCGGTGCAAACCAAACACATCAGTGATGGTGCGGTTACTACTGCCAAGATCAATCCTGCCGGTGCAAACAGCGGTGATATATTAACGTATAACGGCTCTACTGTTGCCTGGACAGCTCCTGCGCCAGCAGGTGCAACAGGTGCAGCGGGTGGCGACCTTACAGGAACATATCCTAACCCAACTGTTGCCAACGATGCTATTACCAGTGCGAAGATCAGTGACGGAACAATTACCAATGCAGACATCAGTGCAGCAGCAGGTATTCCTTATTCTAAATTAACGCTGACCAACAGCATACAAAATGGAGATATTGTTGCCAATGCGATCACTACTTCGAAAGTTGCTAACGGTACAGTTACCACGTCTAAGATGGCGGACAGTGCTATCTCCGGTTTAAAATTATTAAGCTATGCGGTGCAGAATAGACACATCAGCGATGGTGCGGTTACCACACCAAAGATCAGCCCTATCGGTGCAAACAGCGGTGATGTATTAAGTTACAATGGTTCTGCTGTGGTATGGAGTGCTCCTGCAAGTGGTGCAACAGGCGCAGCAGGTGGTGATCTTACAGGAACTTATCCTAACCCAACTGTTGCTAACGATGCGATCACCAGTGCAAAGATCAGCGACGGTACTATTACCAATGCTGATATCAGCGCAACAGCTGCTATCCCTTATTCTAAATTGACGCTGATCAACAGCATTCAAAATGCGGATATCGTTGCCAATGCTGTTACTACTTCTAAAGTTGCTAACGGTACTGTTACAACGTCTAAGATGGCGGACAGTGCTATCTCCGGTTTAAAATTATTAAGCTATGCGGTGCAGAATAAACACATCAGCGATGGTGCGGTTACCACACCAAAGATCAGCCCTATCGGTGCCAACACCGGTGATGTATTAAGCTACAACGGTTCTGCTGTTGTATGGGCTCCTGCGGCAGGCGGTGGTTCACCAACCGGCGCAGCGGGTGGCGACCTTACTGGTAGTTATCCTAACCCAACTGTTGCCAATGATGCTATTACCAGTGCAAAGATCAGCGACGGTACTATTACCAATGCTGATATCAGCGCAACAGCTGCTATCCCTTATTCTAAACTGACGCTCACCAACAGTGTACAGAATATTGATATCGTTGCCAATGCTGTTACTACTTCTAAAGTTGCTAACGGTACTGTTACAACGTCTAAGATGGCGGACAGTGCTATCTCCGGTTTAAAACTGTTGAGCTATGCAGTGCAGAATAAACACATCAGTGATGGTGCGGTTACTACACCAAAGATCAGCCCTATCGGTGCAAACACCGGTGATGTATTAAGCTACAATGGTTCTGCTGTTGTATGGGCTCCTGCGGCAGGCGGTGGTTCACCAACAGGTGCAGCGGGTGGTGATCTTACAGGAACTTATCCTAACCCAACTGTTGCCAATGATGCTATTACCAGTGCAAAGATCAGTGACGGAACGATCACCAATGCAGATATCAGCGCAGCAGCGGGCATCCCTTATTCTAAACTGACGCTCACCAACAGTGTACAGAATATTGATATCGTTGCCAATGCTGTTACTACTTCTAAAGTTGCTAACGGTACTGTTACCACGTCTAAGATGGCAGACAGTGCTATCTCCGGTTTAAAACTGTTGAGCTATGCGGTGCAGAACAAACACATCAGCGATGGTGCGGTTACCACACCAAAGATCAGCTCTATTGGTGCAAATACCGGTGATGTATTAAGCTACAACGGTTCTGCTGTGGTATGGGCTCCTGCGGCAGGCGGTGGCTCACCAACAGGTGCAGCGGGTGGCGACCTTACTGGTAGTTATCCTAACCCAACTGTTGCGAATGATGCTATTACCAGTGCAAAGATCAGCGACGGAACTATTACCAATGCCGATATCAGCGCAGCTGCGGGTATTCCTTATTCTAAACTGACGCTTACCAACAGCATCCAGAACATTGATATCGTTGCCAATGCTGTTACCACTTCTAAAGTTGCTAACGGTACAGTTACCACATCTAAAATGGCAGACAGTGCTATCTCCGGTTTAAAACTGTTGAGCTATGCAGTGCAAACCAAGCACATCAGTCCTATAGGTGCGGCAACAGGCCAGGTACTGATGTTTAACGGCTCCAGCGTACAATGGGCCACACCAAGTGCCGGCGGTTCTGTTGCACCGGTAGTTGTTACCAACAGCGCAGCATCTCCTATTTCAGTTGATCTGAGCGGTACTGTAGCTAAAACCTATATTGTTAACAGGGGCGGTACTGCGGGTGCTTTTACAGGCAGCTTCATTTTACCGGCATCCAGCAATTATGCTGATGGCGATATCATCACTGTATATATTTCCAATGCGGGCGGCGGCGCTTTGCAGCCGAGCTTACAAATGAGTGGTGTTACTACATTATACAGTTATACCACTACCAGCCCGGTTGATGTGAGTGCAAGCTCTGTATCGCTTACCGGTACTACCACATCGCTTCTCCGATTTTTAAGAGCGAACAGTACTACCTGGTACAGGATTCTTTAAGCTTTGAGTGTGAATAATAAATAAAGAGCCGGGCGAAAGCCCGGTTTTTTTATACGCCCCCTCCGCCCCCAACGAGTTGGGGAGGAACCAGGCCCCCTCCGCCCCCAAAGGGGGACCTGCGAAGATTAAGTTTTGTCTGTTGTACGGTTGTTTCATAGTTTTTAAGTTGAAAAACATAGTTGCGCACGGTTGTTTCATAGTTTTTAAGTTGAAAAACATAGTTGCGCACGTTTGTTTCATAGTTTTTAAGTTGCAAAACATGGTTGCGTACGGTTGTTTCATAGTTTTTAAGTTGCAAAACATAGTTGCGTACGGTTGTTTCATAGTTTTTAAGTTGAAAAACATAGTTGCGCACGGTTGTTTCATAGTTTTTAAGTTGCAAAACATGGTTGCGTACGGTTGTTTCATAGTTTTTAAGTTGGAAAACATAGTTGCGTACGGTTGTTTCATAGTTTTTAAGTTGCAAAACATGGTTGCGTACGCTTGTTTCATAGTTTTTAAGTTGCAAAACATAGTTGCGTAGGGTTGTTTTATGGTTTTGGGAGGATGTTTTATGGTTTTACCGCAGAGAAATGGAGTTAAGGAGAGGTTTCGCGGAGGTTTGGAGGCAATATATGTTAAGTGAGATGGGTGTTTTATGGTTTTACCGCGGAGGTGGAGAGTTGCGGAGGGGTTTTGCGGGGAAATGGAGCGCTGAAGGCGGAGATGGTTATGATGAATTATGATAATAACAGAAAATGCGCCACTGAGGGGCGCATTTGTGTTTGCAGTATAGATTATTTCAATATTTATTTCCGGTCTTTTATGGTGCGGAACGGTATGGCATTTACCTGTTTAAAGGATGGGTGACTTGCGTTAAAAATACTTTTAACGTAATTCTTTACTTCTTTGGCTGTATCTACCAGGCCGGTTACGGGGGCATACAGAATTTGCTGGCGATTGTTCAGCTGATTTTGATAGTTGGCCTGGGTATCTATCACGGCTTTATTTGCCTTTGCCAGATTTATAACGAATGCTTTTAATGACTGGATGGTGAGTTCGGTTTCGTTGGGTATATAAGCGGGTTCGGCTTCGAGCCTCTTTACCAGCCTGTCCATAAATTCTACCTGGTTATCGAAACTTTTTTGGGAAGTGGAATTATTGGCCGGAACTGACTGGTCTGCCGCCGCAGGATCGGCTTTCTTTTTGGGTGTTGCCCTGCGTCCCTGCAACTTACGGGTTATTGTTTGTACATCGGCTACTATCCTTCTGTCGGTTATTTGTGAAGAGCTTAATGCTGCCAAGACACGGGTAGCTAACTGGGGAACGGACTCAAAAAGCAGCTGTCGGTTGTTTATTGCTACTGTTGCGGGTGATGTTACAGCATTTACACCTGTCATGACCTGCTTTGATGCCAGCAGCTTTTTATTAAGCGCCGTAAAGGTGAGCAGTGAATTTGACGGATTGTAAATTGAGTACGTAGTGCAATACGCAATCAGTTTTTCAAAATTGGCTACGTTAATGGCGTGGCCTGTTTCGCTTTTACTTGACATAGTTTGTCGGTTTTATTTGTGATAAAATAATTACGTGTGCTATGTTTAAGTAGAGGAGGTTTGCGATGGTTTTCGCAGTGAGAGTGTGTAGACGAAGATAGGGATTTTATTAAATCAGGAAAACTCTTTACTAAAGAAAAAAACAACTGAACAAGTTCGCAACGATGATGCTATGAATACTTCGACTGCACTCAGTACTGAGGCTGGTATTAAAATGACGACACGATATCTGTCACCCCTACGGGGTTTATCGAAATGTATATTTCTTTGCTACCAATCTTTTGCCCCTACAGGGCATTGGAACAGCAAGCAATATGAATTGCCCTGCCCTTTAGGGCAGGGATAAAATTGAACCTTTGAAATAGGGCTTTAGCCCGACAGTTCAATTATGGCTAAAGCCCGGGGATATGTTTTAATCGCCTTCACCGCCCTGAAGGGCGGCGCAATTAATTAAAGTGTATGTGTATAGTCCAGAATCTTGGTACCACTATCAATCCTATCTTCAATAAGAAGATGTGGCGCTCTTTTAGACATAAACGATTTCTGCTTCTATGGCTTGATAATATTTCTGCTTGATACCGTTCTTTTCTGCTGTTGTTATTAAGGATCTATACTCGTGATGTATGCTTTTTTAGTTATACCATCCTGCCGCAGAGTCCCTCCCTAATCACAATACCCACGCAGAGGAGACTCTGCGGGGAAGTGTATTCAATTGCTTTATTGCTAAATGGTTTAATTGTTGATAAAACAATTAAACCATAAATCCATTCAACCATTCAACCCCTCACTTCCCCCACATCACCTCTATTCCCTGCTGTATATTATAACCCGGCGGGCCGTTCTTTACCGTGAAGATAGTAGTCATGCCGGCATTAACATTGGTGAGCGACATGCCTGATATGCATTGATAAATACTTGCAGCAGTAGTGTTATTGAACGTGGTATTAAAAGTATAAGTGTTGCTGCCCCATCCTATGCCGCCGGGTGTAGTGTAATAGGTGGTAAAGTCCATCACTTCTTTGCTGCTGCGGTTGTACGAAACAGTTTTGAAGCCAGGATTGTTGCTATGCTGTGGCGTAACGCCGGGACATGAAATAGCTACTTCGGTTATGTGTGTATTGGTGCTGTCGTACAGCCTGCGCAGTTCATCCATATGCGTATGGCCGTAAAAGATACCGGTTATGTTGGCGCTGTATTGCGAGGTTAGCGACAGGAACATGTTCTTCCAGTTGGTAGAATGATCGTCCCACATATCCTTACCGCTGTAGGCATCGGTGCCGGGTGGTATGTGCATGGCGATGTATATCTTTTCATTCATGGCTGCAGCTTCTGCCAGTTGCCCGGCAAGCCAGGTCATTTCTGTTTGACGGTCCACATCTTTATTGGTACCATCTACTGTGGTAAAATCTTTATCGTACATCACGGTATTGAGGCAAATGAGGCGCAGGCCTTTAATGGGCCTTGCAGAATAATATCCCATTGTTGGGTTAGGCATAGAAACTATGCAGGGCACTTTGCTGGTATCCTTATGAATGTTCAATGCGGGATAAGGATTTTTATTTTCGGGCACCAGCGAAAATGGCGTTTGTTGTGCTTCATCAGCAAAGGAATAATAATCGCCTGCTATGCCATCGTTATTACCGGGCATATAAAATAAGGCCTTGTGATATTTATTGGCAAGATTGCGCAGGCCCGTGAGTATGGTACTTAGGTTTTGATTGTGCGTAGTACGGTTATTGGTATCAAGATAACAGGAAGGAACACAACTGTAATGTGCGGGCAAATCGCCAGTATATATAATGAACTGCGGCGAATTGCTGCTTCCTAAAATGCTGTCGGCTTTTTGTAAAAAGCGTGCCCACAGTTCCATGCCGGTATCATAACCATAAGTGGTAGTATCGGCATAGGTATTTAAGTGTATATCGGAAAGAAAAAGAAAGGAAGCCTGGTCCGAAGATGTATTTTCTGAACCAACGTGCCTGCTGTTGCTGCAACTGAATGTGGAAATTACTATCACTGCAAAACAGCAGATCATGATAACATATTGATGCTTAGTTTTCATAACATGGCGGTTTATAATGAATTAGATACAATTAAAGTAATAAATAATATTCAGATGACGAAACATTTATATGTTTTGAAGCTGTGCAATGTCGTATAAACAACTACAGTACATTCCGTGCGCTGACTACATTTTATCTTTTTACACGGATGTATATTTGCATTGTAATTGATCCGATACCTTTGAAAATAAAAAATACCAATACCTCTGAAACCACAATTATCCAATGTTTATGAAACCACTTGATCCAATCGCTTATGAAACCGAATACAAGCACCTCTGACACCAATCCAATATCCACCTAACGATCCGTATACTTATGATGGGAAAAAAGATAACTCTGATCATAACGTATAGAAAAAAGCTCCTGCATTTTGCGGGAGCTTTCTTTTTGTAAAAAATCCTAAGGGATATTACGCCGTATAAAAATTTTATGTGCCGATGAAAAATAGTATTACCTTATGTAAAAAATAATTACACGGATTTGAACGAACCTGCCTGCCGGCAGGCAGGTTACACGAATTGGTCACAATACTTACTTCATTTATTTTTAACCGATAAGGTAAAGCGCTTTGTACCTTTTTAAAACCAAAGCCGATAATTAATCTAAAACTACCAATATGAAAAAAGATCAAATTCCCGGAAAACGTTTGACCAAAGATGAGCAACGCCAGGTGATCGGCGGTGCATTTACCAACAAAAAAACAGGCTGCATCTGTTTTATTGATGACAGCTTTCACGAATCAGGATGCAAGCCTACCTGTTTTGAGGCGCAGCAGGATTGCTACAATGTATGTGAAGCGCTGGGCGGGCCGGTAGAGATACTTGGCTTTTGCTCGGATTGTTAGGTGGGATGCAGGTAAGCTAAATGATGTATAAGATTAAAGAAATAGCCGTAACATTAATACGGCTATTTTCAATTATAAATGTTCAATTTTCAACTATCAATTTTCAATTCTTTAACCACTACAAGATCCTTCACTGCCACTGTCATCGGCATCACCCCTACCTGCAGTAATGCTTTTTTTCCCCGCAGTTCTTTTACAATGCCTACCTGGCGGTTCTGTTTCATGCGCACTTTGGCGCCTACAACAATATCGCCTCCTGTTTCTTCAAACTTCTCGTTCATTTTCTTCTGCTGCTTTTCGGTCACCATTTTTTCTTTCTGTTTAAACAGCAGCGCCTGAATCATTTTTACTACACTGTCTTTATCTTCTGCCTTGCGCCATTCTATCACCATTGCCTTTAGCCGGCGTTCCATATCTTTCAGGTAAGCTATCTTTTCTTCTGATATTTTATTCTGCAATCTTAATTTCTCTGTTTCCTGCAAATGTTTTTCTTTATCCAGTACCTGCTGCATTTCTTTTTTCAATCGCTCATTTTCTTTCAGCAGTTTTTGCAGGTCGCTCTTTTCCCTGTCTATTTTTTGCAAATCCTGCTCGGTGCGGTTCAGTAATTTATCTAAGGTAAAATGATCTTCATCTACCAGTGTTCTCGCTTTTTTGATGAGACGTTTTTCCAGGCCTATTCTTTCCGCAATAGAAAAAGTATAAGAACTTCCCGGCTTGCCGACAATAAGTTTATACATCGGCAATAAATTCTTCTCATCAAACTGCATGGCGCCATTGATAATACCCGGCACTTTATTGGCCATCACTTTTAAGTTGAGGTAATGCGTGGTAACAATACCAAAGCTGTGCTTATGCGCCAGTTCTTCCATGATCACTTCTGCAAAGGCGCCGCCGAGATTGGGATCGCTGCCGCTTCCAAGCTCATCTATAAAGAACAATGTTTTACCATTTGCATTTTCCATAAAATGCTTCATGTTCTTTAAATGTGATGAATAGGTACTTAATTCAAACTCCAGGCTTTGTGTATCGCCTATATGTATCATCACCTGCTTGAAGATACCCATCTCGCTATCGGCATGCACCGGCACCAGCAAACCGCTTTGCAGCATCAGTTGCAGCAGTCCTACCGTTTTTAAGGTAACGGTTTTACCACCGGCATTTGGTCCGCTGATAACAAGAATGCGCTGCTTATCATTCAGTGTAAGATTAACAGGTATAGTAGGTTTATTGTTTCTGCGGTTATATAAAAGCAATAACGGGTGATAAGCATTGATAAGATGAATATGCGCCTTATCGTACACCAGCGGATAATTACCGCCCATATCTATAGCCAACTTTGCTTTTGCACGAATGAAATCAAATTCACCGGCAATGTCGTGCCATGTTTTCAGCAGCGCTGCATATACACTTAATTTTTGTGTAAGTGTTCGCAATATGCGGTACACTTCCCTGCCCTCTTCATGCTCCAGTGAAAAAATATCGTTGTTAAGTTCCGTTGTTTCTTCGGGCTCGATGAAGGTAGTACGGCGGCTGTCGCTTTCGCCATGCAGCACGCCTTTTATCATACGCTTTTGTTCGGCAAATACGGCCAGCACCCTCCTGCCGTTCATAAAGCTTTCTTCAATATCGGCGAGGTAGCCCTGCTTGTTGAGCTTGCTTACAATACGGTCGAACACCCGGCGCAGTTCGTTACGCTTGCGATACAGGTTCATGCGGATCTTAGCGAGGTCTTCGCTGGCCGTATCTTTTACGCTGCCCGTTTCGTCCAGTATATCATCGATCAATTCGTTGATGACCTTTTCGTAGTACGTGTTATGAATGACTTTTGATAATGCCGGGTAGGCAATGCGGCGCTCATTATCGAACCAGCGAAAAATGTTACTGGTACTTTCTGCCAGTCTTCTTATTTGCAAAAATTGCTCACCGCTTAATACAGCACCAGGGATGCCTAATAATTTTATTTCCTTTTGCAGGTTGCTGGTAAAATCATTCGGGAAGTATAATCCTGATTGCGTAATAAGTTTGAATTCATTGCTTTGCTGCAATTCCAGTTCTATAAATTCTTTTTTGGTATGGATGCGCAGACTGTTGGCTTTTGTTTTGGCATATTCGGTACGGCAATGCTCCGCCAGCAAGGTCTTTACCTTTTCATATTCCAGTTGCACCAGGGCCGATTCGGGAAAAAATTTCATAAGGATGCAAAGGTAGGGCTGATTCGGGATTTATGATTTACGAATTGCCCGCAGATGACGCGGATGACGCAGAAAAGCATACAGTGATCTGCGCTATCTGCGTCATCTGCGGGAGATATGTTAAACTTATTCAAATAAAAATTGTTAACTAAACCAGTGCTGTTACTTTTGCGTAAGTAGTTTAAACTTAAAACAATGATCAAAACATTTCTTTTAACAGGCGTACTTTTTGCAGGTATTGCATCTTGTGCACAAAAGAAAACATCTACTAAATCAATGACCATGAAAGAATCAACAAATGAATTATCGAAAGGCGCTAATGCGGTAGCTACATTCGGCACCGGTTGCTTCTGGTGTACAGAAGCCATCTTCCAGGAACTGGAAGGCGTGGTAAAAGTTACCAGCGGCTACAGCGGCGGCCATACCGAAAACCCTACTTACAAAGAAGTATGTGATGGTAATACCGGCCATGCCGAATGCCTGAACATTGAATACGATTCTACCAAAATAAGCTTTGATGAACTGCTGGAAGTGTTCTGGCAAACGCATAACCCTACCACGCTCAACAGGCAGGGTAATGACATCGGCACACAATACCGCAGCGTTATCTTTTACCACAACGAAGAACAAAGAGCCAAGGCAGAAAAATACAAAGCTGAACTAAATAAAAGCGGTGCCTGGGACGATCCTGTAGTAACCACACTGGAACCTTTTACCAGGTTCTACCCTGCCGAGGATTATCATCAGAACTATTATAACAACAACACCGGGCAGGGCTATTGCCAGTTTGTGATACGGCCGAAGCTGGAAAAGTTTGAGAAAGTGTTTAAGAGTAAGCTGAAGAAAAGCAACCACTAATTGATTTACGAATTACGATTTGAGACTTACGAATGCCTTTAAAGGATAGATCTATTTATTCAATAATCATTATGGAGGCATAGAAGAAAAGAACATGATGGCTGAAACATTCGTAAATCGTCATTCGTAAATCATAAATATTAATTGCCTACACTATCTATAACCGGCACCGTTTTCCCTCTATGGCAGGTAAAACAGGTTACCATTTCCGCTTTTTTACGATAGGGAAAATATTGTTTGTTGATAAGATTGGTCATCAGCATCATGTTGCGGGTGATCTCTTTTTTCTGTTTTTTATCACTGATATAATCTTCTTTGCCATCTTCGATAACATGACAAAAACGACAGTTAACATTTAATGCTGTTTCGTAGTTGTTCATTACTTTATACAGCGAATCAACGGAGATGTTCTTCGGTAATATCTTCAGGTTCTTTGGGCCATCCTGCAATGGTTTTATGGCTGCGATGCTTACAGAAACCAACACTAATAGAATACTTATTACAATAACTTTCTTGTTTGAATTCATGCTTTTGTTTTTTTTGCCGGTAAGACGTCTTATCGCCTTACCGGCAAATTCTATTCCTTTTTTGTTCTCCGTAACTCCAGCAAATTTAAACTGTTCGGTTTAAAATCTTTGATATTGGTATGTACTAAATGTATCGCCATATCGTACCACAGCGGCACAACGGGCGCATCGTTGATGATGATGCGGTCCATTTGCTGATATAATTTATAACGTTCCTGGTCATTCTTTTCTGCCAATGCTTTTTCATACAACCGGTCGTAAGCTTCATTCTTATACCGGGTGTAATTGGGCGGCGCAGGATTCTTACCATAAAAAACACTGAGATAATTTTCCGCATCCGGATAATCTGCTATCCAGCTGCCACGAAAAAATGCGGCCTGCGATTTAGAGGTTTGTTCCAGCAATAAACTTTTTTGTATCGCTTCTACCTGTATCTTAATTCCTACCTGGTTCAGCTCATTGGCAATATAACTTCCTAAGTCGGCGTAGATGGGAATAGTAAGTAATTTAATAGCGGGCAAACCTTCTCCATCAGGATAACCGGCCTCAGCTAATAACTGTTTTGCTTTTACAACATCGTAATGATAGCCTTTGACATTGACAGAATCGAAAGAGGGCAAGCCACAGGGAACAAAGCCGCTCTCTGCTGCAATGCCGATCGAATTGCGGAGATAAAGCATCATCTTTCTCCTGTCGAATCCATAATTAATAGCCTGCCGTATTTTTTGTAACCGTAGTGGTGAATGTTGCACCAGTTCATTTTGGCCATCAACCAAAATACCGAGGTATTCAATATTGAGATAAGGATGTTTGTGCAGCTCGATCTTTCCTGTCCAGTCTTTTTTTAAGTTGCCTGTTTTGGTAAGCACTTCATCTTTAAACGACGGATCGATATCATCAATAAAATCCAAACGGTTTTGCTGAAACTCTAAGAACTCTGTCGCCTTACTATCATAAAAAGAAACCTTTATGCCATCAAGATATGGCAATGGTTTTCCTTCTCCATCTTTCTCAAAATACCGTGCATTCTTTTTTAAGATCAATGCCTGTCCTTCCTCCCATGCTACAAAACTGAATGGCCCTGTACCAACGGGATGACGGCGAAAATCGTTGCCGTATTTTTCTACTGCTTCTTTTGGAACAACAGAACAATACTGCATACTTAAGATGCCGAGTATGGATTGAAAGGGACTGCGAAGTTTTAACTGAAACGTAAAATCATCCAACGCCTTGAAAGGCTCAATGCTATCTACCCTGCTGTTGAATATCCATGCGCCGGGACTGGCGGTGTTCTTATCCATTATTCTTTGAAAACTATATACAACATCCTTTGCGGTAAGCTGTCGCCCTTTGCCATTGGCAAAACAATTATCATCAGTAAAATAAACATCGCTGCGCAAATGAAAGGTGAACGTTAAATTATCTGCGGAGATATCCCAACGTGATGCCAGTGATGGCGCCATCTGCATATTGCTGTCTATCTCTATTAAAGTATTATACAGCTGATGTACGGCCCACATTACCTGTTTGTTTTTGGCAAATGCCGGATCGAGTGAAGCAAGGCCGCTGCTTTCGTTGTAGTGGAATATCTTTTTATCGGGGTGCTCGTGAGAAACACAAGCTACAAGGAATGAGCTGCAAGCTGCAAGAATGATGGATAGCTTGTACCAATTTGGCAATAGCTCCTGTTTAGATAGAGACCTGCTCCATCCTTGCAGCTTGCAGCTTGCAACTTGTATCTTTTTTGTTGAACGGTTCATGAATAACAGGAAAGACGACTAAATTAGCATTTATATACAAACTGATATGAAACAAGTTATAAAAGCCTTATTCATTTTTAATTTTTCATTCTTCATTTTTCATTCTTTAAAGGCGCAGCCTTTGAAAAAAGAAACGGTGTTTACCCATGCGGATACCCTGCGTGGTACATATGGCCCGGGCAGAGATTGGTGGGATGCATTGAAGTATGATCTTCATGTGAAGTTCAATATCAGTGATAGTACCATCAGTGGTTATAATGTGATCACACTTAAAACATTGAAGAAAGGCAAAACAGTGCAGATAGATCTGCAGGAACCGATGATCATCGACAGTATTGTATATTCTACCAATGATATCAACAGGGCAAAAATAAAAACTGCGGATATTATTAAAGATGGCAACGCATATTTTTTCCCTGCTGCTTATTTTTCTGTACCGAATACCAGTTATCCAAAGGTTGATCTGTATGTTTATTATCACGGCAAACCAAAAGTAGCCAACCGCCCACCATGGGATGGCGGCCTTATCTGGAAAAAAGATAAGAACAAGAATCCCTGGGTAACTGTTGCCTGCCAGGGTTTGGGGGCGAGTATTTGGTATCCCTGCAAAGATCACCAGGCCGATGAGCCCGACAGTGCGGAGATGCATATCACCTGTCCTGATACATTAATGTGTGTTGGCAATGGCCGCTATCGTGGTAAAATAACTAACGGCGACGGTACAGCTACTTACGACTGGGCCGTTACCGAGCCGATCAATAATTACTGCATCATTCCTTATATCGGCAAGTATGTTCATTTTGGTGAAGTATTTAAAGGAGAAAAAGGCAACCTGGATATGGATTACTGGGTGCTGGATTATAACCTGGAAAAAGCAAAGAAACAGTTTGTTGATGCGCCGCGAATGATGACGGCGTTTGAACATTGGTTTGGCCCCTATCCTTTTTATGAAGATGGCTACAAACTGGTAGATGCGCCGCATTTGGGCATGGAACACCAGAGCGCCACTGCATATGGCAATGGCTATTTGATGGGCTACTATGGCAAAGATCTGAGCGCCAGCGGCTGGGGATTGAAATGGGATTTTATTATTGTACACGAAAGCGGACACGAATGGTTTGCCAACAATATTACCAGTAAAGACATTGCTGATATGTGGATACACGAAGGCTTTACCAATTACAGCGAAACATTATTCACCGATTATTTTTATGGTAAAGAGGCGGGCAATGCTTATGTGCAGGGAACCCGCAGGCTTATCAGCAACGATATTCCTATTATCGGCAAATATGGCGTAAACCAGGAAGGCAGCGGGGATATGTATTACAAAGGCGGCAACATGCTGCACATGATACGCCAGGTAATTGATAACGATGAAAAATTCCGTTCGATATTGCGTGGACTGAACAGCAAATTCTATCACCAAACCGTTACTACTAAACAGGTGGAAGATTATATCAGTAAAGAAAGCGGTAAAAATTTCAGCAAAGTATTCGATCAATATTTACGCACTACACAAATACCGGTACTGGAATATAAAATAGAAGGCTATAAATTATCGTATCGCTATGATAGCTGTGTGGCTGGTTTTAATATGCCGCTGAAGATACATTTCAAAACAGACCAATGGATAAAACCAACAGAGAAATGGCAAACAATGGAGATGTACCCGGAAGGCGATACCAACTTTGCGATTGATAAGAACTTTTATATCAAGGCAAGGAAGGTAGAGTAATTAGGAATTAGGAGTTAGTAATTGGGAATTAAGATTGAAGAGGAACGAATACGAAAAACCAATCGCCAATAACTATTAACAAATAGCAATTAATGAAAGAATGAAAAAGTAAAGAATGAATGAAAACGAATAACTATTAACGAATCACTAATAACGAAACTATTCTTTAACGATGGAAGCAAGCCTGCCGCCGCCGATGTATTTTTTGTTGTAATAGGTTTCATCCAGGCTGCTGATAGTAACACCGCTGTGCACACTGGAATGTACAAAGTAGCCGTTGCCTAAATAAACACCTACATGGCTAACGCCGCCCCTAGTATTAAAGAAAACAAGATCGCCTTCTTTCAGGTCGTCGCGGTCTATTTTATCGCAGGCCGCATATTGATCCCTTGCTGTACGTGGCAGGTTTATTCCAAATACTTCCCTGTTCAATGCACCGGTAAAAGCGCTGCAGTCGATACCTGATTTGGAAGTACCACCGTAATGATAACGGGTGCCCCACCAGTCTTCAATAAAATTATATAAGGCAAAATTGCTGATCGCTTCTACTTCCATATCCATCAACTGGGCATATTTGAATTGCAGTGACGAACATTTTTCAATGGCAGCGCTGAAATTAACGGCTGTGGTTTTAGCCGGTGCAGCAGGATAAGTTGTTGCTGTGGTGGTTTTTACAGCTGCAGGTACCGCAACAGCTTCCGGAGAAACGGTATTAACCTCTCTCTTTATTTCAATTCCTTCAATAAATTTTGGTGATTTACCAGCAGTAGTAACTACGCCATCATTCACCTTCATTAAATTAATGGAGGTTTGGGCCTTGCTGGTTAATGATGTTCCTGAAAAAAAGCCTAGGGCTACAGAAACAAAAAATAAGTTTTTCATACGTAAAATCGGGGGTTTACACGTAAGTACAACTTAATCTTGTGTTCTTTACTCGCCTTGCACTTCGTAAAATGAGCTGGTTATCTTTACTTTTCTGTTAATCCTGTCCTACAAACAATTACTTAATAAATTTTCCAAATGCTGCGCAAAGGTAGCCTTCAAATGCCACAAATGCAACCCCTAAACAATTTTTTAACATAATTGGCTGGCTTTCATTGCCCTATTCACCTCCGCCTTCTTTCTTCTCTGCCTTCCTCATGTCTTTACCCACGCTTACCTTGATCAGCCGCTGTTCTATCTCATCAAACAGGAAATAAATATACAGCCCGTCTTTTGCGAAGCGGAAATTGTGCTCCATATAACTGTCCGTTGCTTCAAAGCCATTAGCAACCATTTTTGCTTTCAGGTCATCGCCGGTCATATCTTTTGTAAGCTTTACCGAACCTATGGTAAAGCTGCCGGTAAAATAACCGGTTGGCGCTATTTTATTGGTGGTATCTTCCAAAGGGGAAAAATACACCTGGAATTCGGACAGCTTTCCTGAAGGCGTTGCATCGCTTTTAGATTCGAATAATACTATCCCCAGTTTATCATAGCTATGTGTTTTATTATAGCCATCCTTTTGCCTGGGTGCCGGCCCTAATACACTTACCGCAGGGGCCATCATCCATTTATCAGAAAGATTTATTTTGTTGATAGTAAACTTGCCGCCCTTAATATCAAGAGATATGACCTTGCTTTTAACTGCTGCCTGTTTATTTTTACCTGCCTGGGCATAAGAAGCAGGAACAATCATTATTAACAACAGGAGAATGCTGACGATCTTTTTCATACATGGTTTATTAGTTGGGGTAAAACTAATAAAAACTGTAAAAGATGTACTACCCTCCAGTACTTATTTTTAAGAGCCCAAAAAGAAAATCCAAAAAACAAGATCAAGGAACAAAACTCAAACGGAAAACCCAAAACGGAAAACTGAAAATTGAAAAGCTGTGAAAAACTTATACTTAGCTGCACTTTATAAACAGCGATATTTGCAAAGTTGAATGAACAATATTTTCTGATCCCCGTTAAGTAGTTATAAACCAGGCACCGCAACATGAAATTTTCTCACCTTCACGTACATACTCAATTTTCTTTACTGGATGGTGCAGCATCAATAAAGAACCTGTACAAAAAAGCTATTGCAGATGGTATGCCTGCGCTTGCCATCAGCGATCATGGCAACATGTTTGGCGCTTTTGAATTTGTAAAAGAAGCCTATAATCATAAGAATGAAGATGGTACATTAAAAGTAAAACCTATTGTAGGCTGTGAATTTTATATTACACAAGACAGGCATCGCAAAACATTCAGCAAAGAAGAAAAAGATCCCCGTCATCACCAGATACTGTTGGCAAAAAATGATATCGGTTATAAGAACCTGGTAAAGCTTACTTCGCTGGGTTATATAGAAGGGATGTACTCCAAATATCCACGCATTGATAAAGAGCTTATTCATAAATACCACGAAGGTCTTATTGCCACTACCTGCTGCCTTGGTGCACTGGTACCGCAAACCATTTTAAAAAAAGGGGAAGAAGAAGGTGAAAATGAATTTAAATGGTGGCTGAATATTTTTCAGAAAGATTATTATGTAGAGCTGCAGCGGCATGGTATTCCCGAGCAGGATAAAGTGAACGAGGTATTGCTGAAGTTTGCCAAAAAATACCATGTAAAAGTTATTGCCAGTAATGATTCGCATTATGTAGATCAATCAGATTTTAATGCGCATGATATATTGCTGTGCATCAACACCGGCGAAAAGCAATCTACCCCTGCCCTGCGGGAATTTACCGATGATGATGTACTGATCAAGAACAAGCGCTTTGCCTTTCCCAACGATCAGTTCTATTTTAAGAAGACAGAAGAAATGAGCAAGGTGTTTCACGATCTGCCGGAGGCGATAGACAATACTAACGAGATCGTAGATAAAGTAGCTTTGCTTGATCTGAAGAGAGATATCCTGTTGCCGCACTTTGTGGTTCCTGCCAATTTTAAAACACAGGATGAATACCTGGAACACATTACCTGGTCGGGCGCCAAAGAAAGATACAAGATATTGACCCCTGAAACAGAAGAACGCATCCGTTTCGAGCTGGGCGTTATCAGGGATATGGGCTTTGCCGGTTACTTTCTTATTGTTAGTGATTTCATACGTGCCGGTCGTGATATGGGCGTATTTGTAGGGCCCGGCCGTGGTTCGGCAGCGGGTTCCGTGGTGGCGTATTGTATTGGCATCACTAATATCGACCCTATAAAGTACAACCTGCTGTTCGAGCGTTTTCTGAATCCCGACCGTAAGTCGATGCCCGATATTGATACGGATTTTGATGATGACGGAAGACAGAAAGTGATCAATTACGTGGTAGATAAATATGGTAAGAACCAGGTAGCGCAGATCATTACGTATGGTACAATGGCTGCCAAATCGAGTATTGCCGATGTGGCCCGTGTAATGGATCTGCCGCTTGCCGAAAGCCGTGCCTTATCCAAGCTGGTACCCGAGCGTCCGGGCATTGTGCTGAAACGGTTGCTGCATGCACCGTTTACCATCAAGGAAGCGAAGAATGGCGAAAAATCGCTGGAAGAAAAAGAAGCACTTGTTGCCGATGATATTGAAAATGTAAAAAAACTGCGGGAGATATACAACGGCAACGACCTGCAAAGCACCATACTGCATGAAGCAGAGATATTGGAAGGCTCGGTACGCAATACCGGTATCCATGCTGCGGGTATTATCATTGCACCCAAGGATCTTACCGAACTGATACCTGTGGCCACATCCAAAGAATCGGAACTGTGGCTTACACAAATTGAAGGTGGTACTATTGAAGAAGCCGGTGTAATCAAGATGGACTTTTTGGGACTGAAAACGCTGAGCATTTTAAAAACAGCCTTAAGCCTTATCAAACAAAATCACAACGTTGATATTGCAATAGATGATATACCGCTGAATGATGAAAAAACCTACAAGCTTTACCAGCAGGGCGATACCAACGGTACCTTCCAGTTTGAAAGCCCCGGTATGCAGAAATACCTGCGGGAACTGAAGCCCGATAAATTCGATGATCTTATTGCGATGAACGCCCTGTACCGTCCGGGACCAATGGCATACATCCCTGATTATGTAGATCGCAAACATGGCAGAAAACAGGTAGAATACGATCTTCCGGATATGGAAGAGCACCTGAAAGAAACCTATGGTATCACGGTGTACCAGGAACAGGTGATGCTGCTTAGCCAGAAGCTGGCGGGCTTCAGCAAGGGCGATGCGGATGTGTTGCGTAAGGCAATGGGTAAAAAGCAGATCGCTGTACTGAATAAAATGAAAGCCCAGTTCATCCAGGGAGCCACAATAAAAGGCCATCCTGCAGATAAACTGGAAAAGATATGGACAGACTGGGAAGCATTTGCACAATATGCGTTCAACAAATCGCATTCCACCTGCTATGCATTTGTGGCGTATCAAACCGCTTATTTAAAAGCGCATTATCCCAGCGAATATATGGCTGCGGTATTGAACCATGCCGGCAGTATCGATAAGATCACTTTCTTTATGGAAGAATGTAAGCGGATGGGATTGAAAGTGCTTGGCCCAGATATCAATGAGTCGCAATATGGCTTTGCGGTAAATGATAAGGGCGAAATACGTTTTGGTTTCAGCGGCTTAAAAGGTGTTGGCGAAAATGCTATTGAAGCCATTATTGAAGAGCGTAAAAAACACGGCCCTTACACTACCATTTATGATCTTGCCAAAAGAGTAAACCAGCGATCTGCCAATAAAAAATCGATGGAAAGCCTTGCCTATTCAGGCGCTTTCGATTGTTTTAAAGATATTACGAGGGCACAGTATTTTTATACTGCCCCGGGAGATGTGCAGGGATTGGAAAAGATCATGAAATTTGGCAGTGTTTACCAGGCGCAATCACAAAACTCTGCCAATACCTTATTTGGCGACCTGCAGATGCCGGAGATCGTTCCGCCAAGATTATCTGTTTGCGAACCCTGGCCCCTGACCACACAACTGGATCATGAAAAAGAAGTAACAGGCATGTACATGAGCGGCCACCCGCTGGATAACTATAAGTTTGAAATGAAGCATTATAATATTACGCCGCTGGCCGATTTTAATGACTTTAAAGCGATAGTAAATACCTTGCCCAACCCGGCAAAGCAATTCCGTGTGGCAGGGCTGGTGATAGATGCACAGCACCGGCTGACCAAAACAGGCAAGAACTTTGGCATATTAACGATAGAAGATTACAGTGGTAAAAGTGAGTTCATGCTGTGGAGCGAAGATTATGTGAAATACACCAATTACCTGGAAAAAGGAATGATCGTGCTGGTTGAAGGCGGCTTTAAAACCCGCTATAATAGTGATCAATACGAGTTCAAATTATCCAGGATCCATTTACTGGAAACAGTAAAACCGATGCTGACCAAACAGGTGGTGATAGATGTACAGCCGCAGTTCATTGATGCCAATTTTGTGAATTTTATTGAGATGAACATAAAAGAGAATCCCGGTAAAACAGCTATCAAATTCAACATCATTGATAACCGGAACAATTATAAAGTAGGCATGTACAGTATGGAAAAGGGTTTTACCATGAATGATGAGCTGGCTTTCTTTTTAAATGATAATCCTGATGTGGAGGTGAGTGTGGTGACGGGGTGAGGTAGTTATTAGTTATTGGTTATTAGTTAATCGTTAATTCGAACACTGCCCATTCCAAATAACCAGTAACCAATAACAAATAACGCCAGAATGTCTTCACTTTACGCCAATTTAAGTTCAGCACACCCTGTGGATATGTCATAACAACACATTTAAAAATTTGGATTTAAATTTGCCCTCTTACTCATACAATTAAAAACTATAAATATGGCACAAGAATTCACAGATGCGAACTTTAAAACGGAAGTTTTAGATTCTGATAAATTAACCGTAGTTGACTTTTGGGCAGAATGGTGTGGCCCCTGCCGTGCAATAGGCCCCGTAATTGACGAGCTTTCTAAAGAATACAGCGGAACGATAAATGTGGGTAAAGTAAATGTGGACCATAACCCACAGGTTTCTATGAACTATGGTATTACCAGCATACCGGCAATATTATTTGTAAAAAATGGCCAGGTAGTGGATAAACTGGTTGGTGCACAACCTAAGGGCAATTTTGTAAAGAAAATAGAACAGCATAAATAATTAATAATTAAGAATGAATAATTAGTAATTATTAAAAACTATAAAAAAAATCTCCTGTTAAACAGGAGATTTTTTTGTTGTTCCATCTTCTCATGTGAACGAACAATTATTCTGTAGATAATACCGGCGCAGGATAATCGGTTATAATAGCGCTAGGATCATGCTTGTGCTTGAACAATATGGCAAACAATACTGCCACTACCAATGCATAAATAGCAAACGCCAGCCAGATGGGATGCCATTGCCGTATAAATATATCCGACTTAAAACCTCCATTCGGCAATACCTCATTATACTTTAATACTTCCTTTACTGCCGGGTTATTGATATCTGCTTTAAGGTATGTCAGCAAAGAATTAATATCGGTAAATTTCAGCGTATAATATTTGTCAATGATAAAACCACTTACCTTGCTGCCTATAAAAGCACCGATACCATTGGTCATCATCATAAACAATCCCTGCGCACTGGATCGTATTGCAGGACTTGTGGTAGTTTCTACAAACAACGAACCGGAGATATTGAAGAAATCGAATGCCATTCCATAAACAATACACGAGAAAATGATCATCCATAAACCATCTGCCGGGTTGCCGTAAGAGAAAAGTCCGAAACGGACCACCCAGGCCAGCATGGAGAATAACATTACTTTTTTAATTCCAAACCGCTTCAGGAAAAAAGGTATGGTGAGAATAAAGACTGTTTCGGCGATCTGTGAAATAGAAAGAATAACAGTAGAATATTTCACTACAAAAGCATCTGGCCCATAAGCCGGTACTTTTCTGAAATCATCAAGAAAAGTATCTCCATACATATTCGTTAATTGCAACGCAGCTCCCAATGCCATAGAAAATAAAAAGAACAGTGCCATTTTATATTTGGCAAATAGCTTGAATGCGCTCAACCCCAATTGCTCAGCAACAGAAGCATTTTTAGCAATCGATTTTTGAGGAGGGCATTTAGGTAATGTAAAAGAATAGATACCCAATATAACGGCAGCTATCCCCCCTATTATAAACTGATTTGAATTGCCCTTGCTTCCTGTAAGATTAGTGGTCCACATAGCCACAATAAAACCAATGGTACCCCACACCCTTATCGGGGGAAATACCTTCACCACATCATAATCATTTTTTTTCAGGATAGTATAAGCTATAGAATTGGATAGCGAAATAGTAGGCATATAGCAGATCATTGCACCGAATATCACATAGTACAGCTTATCGGCATCCTTTACCTGTGGTACATAAAACAGCACCAAACCATACAGTATATGCAGGATACCATACAGCTTTTCTGCGTTCATCCATTTATCTGCAATGATACCTGTTAAAGCAGGCATGAATATAGAAGAAAGAGCCAGTGTAGAAAAGATGGCACCAAACTGAATACCGGTACCCATGTTATTTCCAAAAAAATAAGTGGCAATTGTTATCAGCCATGCCCCCCAAACAAAGAACTGCAGGAAACTCATTAATGTAAGACGAAACTTAATATTCATAGCAAGTCAATTAAGGTTAGGTTTGATGATCATTTATCAGTTTTGAAAGTTAGCTAATAATTAAAAGCAAACAAGTAATCGGTATGTTTTAATTTGAGTCGAGTGAAAAGGTTATTGGCTGCCTGCGATACGATTTGACGTACTTACCGTACTGTATTGCAGGTGTCCATTTAGGTGATTGGCTTATTACCCGTATGGCTTCTTTTCCCATACCATAACCAGGATCGCTTTCCGCTTCAATGTTACTCAACGTTCCGTCGGTATTGATAATGAACCGCACAATAACAGTATAAGTACCTTCGTGTGCTCCATTATTAACGGCAACCAAAGAGTTAAGATTTTGCTGCATAAAAACACGCCATGCCGCATCACCGCCGGGAAAGCCTGCTTCTTTGAATGTGCGGTTAAATACAGAATCTGTTTTCTTCAGTGCTCCTGTACTGTCGTATTCTTTTAGAAAACCTCTTTGCCCGGTAAAATTTACTTCGTAATCAACTGCACCATTATGGCCGGCAGTTTGTGAAAATATTTTTTCGTAAAAGGTATTGTTCAGGCTGTCGGTAAATGAATACCGAACGGGATAATATTCCCGTTGAGAGATCGGCTGCAGCGTTTTAGCATCTATGATATCAGTACCTCTGTATGCGTATATATAACTGGCATACGCTGTCTTAACCCCGTTCTTATAAATTATAGAATCCGTTTTTCTGCCACCCGTGTTCCAGTATTGCCATACGCCATCCATTTCATTATTTACATAATTACCGCTCACTTCTGTAGTAAGGTTGCTGAAGTAACTGCGGAACATGCCGTGCAAAGCACCCAACGTCGAATCTTTATATGTAGCGGACAATAATAACTGGTTGGTTGCTTTACTGTAGAAATCTACTTTAAAGGCGCCGTTATCTTCATAGCCCTTACCGGTTACAGTAGAAACAGATTGTTCGGCAGTGTTGTAATTGTTATCGAAATAATAAACGTATTTGTAAGGTTGGCTAACTGCTTTACCTGCACAAAAAAGCAGGGTGAGCAATACAAATGATCTAGGCATCATCCAGGAACAGGTTTATAAGGTTGTGGGTATAAAATTATAGTACGGAAGATATACATTTATCGCTAATAAGGCTAAGAGAAAAAAGAGGTGTACAGAAAGTGCTTAGTCTTCGGCCTAAAACTTATCATGCTTTGCTTTTTTCCACCGCTGAGAAAGGAGTTAACAGAGTTTACGCAGAGGACCTTCAAAAAGACTTTCCTCACACATCTCTTTTTCTCTTTGTTCTCCCAGCCCCTAAATCCACTAAATTTGCAAAAACTTTCAGTGATGAGTGCCTCTATAGATACCTTAATCAATTCCACTACAGATACCGGCTTAAAAGTCATTGCCCAAAAAGTAAAGAACAGCGAACGTATTACCGACGAAGAAGGGATATTGCTTTTTGAAAAAGGCAGCCTGCCTTTTGCAGGCGCCCTGGCCAATTTTATACGGGAGCGTTTGCATGGCGACAAAACTTATTTCAACCGCAATTTTCATATCGAGCCAACGAATGTATGTGTGTTCAGTTGTAAATTCTGCAGCTACAGCCGTTTGTATGCGCATAAGGAAGAAGGCTGGGAACTGAGCATTGACCAGATGCTGGATATTGTGAAAAGCTATGATGGCAAACCGATCACGGAAGTGCATATCGTTGGCGGCGTGCATCCTAAAATGAACATGGCGTATTTTATTGAGCTGATGCAAAAGATAAAGGCCCATCGTCCCGAACTGCATGTAAAAGCATTTACGGCGGTGGAACTGGATTATATGTTCCGCAAAGCAAAACTTACTACTGAAGAAGGTATGAAACAGTTACATGCTGCGGGCCTGGATAGTTTGCCCGGCGGCGGTGCAGAAATTTTTGCGCCGGAAGTACGGGAGATCATTGCCGGTGATAAAGTAGATGCGGAAGGCTGGCTGCGCATTCATGAAGTGGCGCATGAGTTGGGCATGCACAGCAATGCTACCATGCTTTACGGGCATATTGAAAAATATGAAGACCGTATAGATCATATGAGAAGGCTGCGTGAGCTGCAGGATAAAACGCATGGCTTTAATACCTTCATCCCGCTAAAATTCCGCAACAGCAATAATGATATGAGCAATGTGCCGGAAAGCACGATCACGGAAGATATGCGCCTGTATGCTATTGCAAGAATTTATTTAGATAATTTTCCTCACTTAAAAGCGTACTGGCCGATGCTGGGCAGGCAGAATGCGCAGTTGAGTTTATCATTTGGTGTAAATGATATTGATGGCACCATTGATGACTCTACCAAAATATACAGCATGGCCGGCAGCGAGGAACAAACTCCTAAAATGAGCACCGAAGAACTGGTTACGCTTATCAAGCAGGTAAAACGCAAACCTGTAGAAAGGGATACACTTTATAATATCGTAAAAGATTACAGCGATGTTGACTTCACTTCAATGGAGCCGCTGGTGCATTTAAATTAGAATCTGATTAGAAAGTTGCCAACCTTTAAAGGGTGGCAATTTTACCCTCTTTTTTGTTATAAAAATGGCTTAAATTGTTAAGGTTCATTTTTTATTGTCCATTATGTATAAGCACATTGTTATAATTATGTGAAAAGCAACCTTTCGGTAAGATTATTGTATTATTTAATCGTCTAACAAAAGGACATTATTAAATCAATGATCAATTTTTACATTCACTTTAAAAAAACAGTTTCATGAAAACATTATCATCCATCTTAAAAAAAGGAAGTGTGGTGCTTTTGCTGTTAGCGGGTTTATACAGTACTTCGCTGGCACAGGGGAACCGGAACCGCCAGGGCGGCGATAACGGCCGGCATGATGGCGGCACAAGACAAAGCACCTTCCGGGACAGGATCGGTCACCAGCAAAATAATGGTAACATCGGTCAGCAACGCCCTCCTTTACAGGTTCGTACACAGCCCGACAGAAATTTCCGGGATGTTACAAGAGATCGTATAAATACAGCCAACAATAACAACAGGCCAGGCCGTGGTATTATAAATGGCGACCTGAACCGTCGTTCTCCTGTTACTCAAAATAACGACAGGGGCAATTGGAACCGTCCGGGAAATAATAATTATAACCGTCCTGGGAATAACAACTACAACCGTCCGGGCAACAACAATAGCCGTCCCGGAAATGGCTGGAACAATCATCATTCTTACCCAGGCGGCGGTTACTATGGCGGTGGCCACAGGCCTGTGTACAATGCCCATAACCCAAGCTGGAGGTATTCTTATTTACCAAGAAGGCACGCTGTTTTCAATACATTGCCTTCTACGTACTTAAGCATCAACTTTGGTGGTTATGGCTATCGTTATTATGACGGTGTATTCTACCGTCCTTATAATAATGTATTTACCGTGATCGCTCCTCCTATCGGTATCCGCATACATGTATTGCCAATAGGTTACAGAAGGATCTATGTTAATGATTATCCTTACTATTACTATAATGGTACCTATTACGATTACCAGGATGACGATTATGTGGTAGTTTCACCGCCGGTTGGCGCTATCGTGGAAAGCATCCCTGATGGTTACGAAACAGTAGTGATCGATGGCGAAACCTATTATACCGTTGACGGTGCCCAGTACAAACCTGTGGTACAGGATAATGGCGAGATATGGTACGAGGTGATAAAGGCGAACTAATCAATTTTAAATAAAGACAAAGGCGGCGTTCAGTTATTGAACGCCGCTTTTTTGTGTTTGCAAGTGAGTGTTCTCCCGCGGATTTAGCGGATTTTGCAGAAAGGGCAGAAATATAACATAGCTGAATATCTGCGCTTTTTGCGCAATCTGCGGGAAAAATAAAATGTAATAATCCCGTATTTACACTGGTAAAAATCCGTATTTCTACGACATGATTACTGGGAAATGACGAGTAATTTCATTAAAGGTGTTTTGATCCGTACCCTTTTAATCCATGCTGTAAGAAAACAACCAGGTCCTCCCCATTAAAACTGATTCCTATAAAAATAACTTTACCAATAATACTTGAAAATGGTCCACACCCCTAAAGCAACCAAAAGAAAAGAAAAATTCTTACAACATGAAAATGATGCCCCCTGAGCAAGGGGGCATTTTATTGCCACAGATTAAACTGATTAACACAGAGCATTTAATCAACCATAATCCGTATAATCTGTGGCAAATACCGTAAAGGATTTTTGGCCACAGATTGCAATGATTAACACAGAATAAATTAATCAATGTAATCCGTATAATCTGTGGCAAACATCGTAGAAGATTTTTGGCCACAGATTGCAATGATTAACACAGAATAAATTAATCAATGTAATCCGTATAATCTGTGGCAAATACCGTAAAGGATTTTTGGCCACAGATTGCAGTGATTAACACAGAATAAATTAATCAATGTAATCTGTATAATCTGTGGCGAAATAACGTAGAAGATTTTCAACAACCTTTATCCAGTAAAAAATATACGATAGCAAATACAACGATAAATCCGAAGCAACCTCCACCCCATTTCCAGCCTGCATAGCCGGATATCAGTGTTTTAAAGAAATTATTCATGAGTTAATGTTTTCTGTACAGTTGTAAAAACTGTGCCAGCCATTTACTCATTGTAGTTATTCAAACAATTCTGCCTGCGGATTGTCTTTATTTTCTTTTTTCTCCCATTCCATTTCCACGCTTTTAGAATAATCGACCAGTTTTGCACCAAGCGCTTTCCACCCCATTACTTCTACCACTTTGGCTACTTTTATTTTTCCACGACGTACCTGTGCCCCTCGGCCGCTTTGTACTGCCAGTATGGGTTCTTCATCTGTGGTTACTGCTTCCAAATAATTTTCGGCGCCTTCTTTAATGAAGAAGAATTTATTGTGCAGCGTAGTGGTTTCTATTTTAAAACGCTTTACACTGAACTGTACTTTTTCTTTATCGTAATAAATTGCACTGATGATCTTTTCCGGGTCGAATTTTTCCATCAGCAATACTTTCTCGGTGTCAAAGCGCTGGGTAAGTTCCTGGTCGGTTATTTCATAATTACCATCCCTGTAAATCACCAGCAGCCTGTCTTCTGCATCAAACTTCCCTAAGTATTCGCCTTTCTCTTCTGTATTTAACCTGCCGAATTTATTATCGAACCATAATTTCTTTGCATCCAGTGTTGACTTGCCTGCTTCTTTGAATTTTACCGATTTGATGGGATACTTCGTTACCTGGTTACCGATGCTGCCCCGCCCCTTGATCTCCATTTCTTCAAAATAAAAATCAAGTTCTTTATTTCTTGCGCTGCAATTGGGGCTTAAAATGATCTTTACCACTTCGGCTTCGCCATTGGCATTTGCACTGAAATAATGTACCCTGCTTTTTTCAGAGCCTTTGGTAAGATCGTATTCTTTATCCCTGGTGATACCTGTTACATTGAAACGCTTGGCATAACTCACTCCGGTCTTTCCATCTACATAGATCATATTGTACGTAGTACGCTCATCGTTCTTTTGAAAAACGGCTACGTGCAAAATATCTTTTCCGATGAATACTTTGTCGGAAACTTTTACCACTTTCATGATACCGCCTTTGGTAAAAGCTATGATGTCGTCAAAGTCGGATACTTCTGCCACAAACTCATCTTTCTTTAAGCCGGTTCCGATAAAGCCATCCGCAAAATTTGCATATATCTTTGTATTGGCAATGGCTACTGTTTTAGCCTGTATCGTATCAAATAATTTGATCTCTGTTTTGCGTTCCCTGCCCTTGCCAAATTTCTTGAGCAGGTTCTCGTAATAGGCTACGGCATAATCAACCAGGTTGGCCAGGTCGTGCTTCACCTGTTTGATATCTGCTTCCAGCGCTTTTATCTGGTCGTTCAGTTCATCAATATCCAGTTTGTAAATTCTACGTACCGGTTTTTCGGTAAGCTTGATGATATCTTCTCTTGTTATATCACGCTTAAATAATTTCTTGAACGGGTTGAAAGCTTTGTCGATGGCATCCAGCACTTTGTCCCAGGTTTCATGCTTCTTCTCCAGTTCTTTGTATATCTTTTCTTCGAAGAAGATCTTTTCTAGTGAAGTATAATGCCATTTTTCCTGCAGCTCTGCCAGCTTTATCTCCAGTTCTCTTTTTAAAAGTTCTTTCGTATTATCTGCAGCTATCTTCAGCAACTCCTGCACACCGAGGAACTGTGGCTTATCTTTTACGATCACACAGGCATTGGGTGAAATGCTTATTTCGCAATCGGTAAAAGCATATAAGGCATCAATGGTAATATCAGGCGAAATGCCTGCCGCCAGTTCAATGATGATCTCTACATCTGCAGCTGTATGATCGGTTACTTTTTTGATCTTGATCTTGCCCTGGTCGTTGGCTTTTACAATACTTTCCATCAGCTGTGTAGTAGTAACAGAGAACGGCACACTTTTAATGACGAGTGTTTTTTTATCCTGCTCCTCAATTACTGCACGTACCCTTATCTTTCCGCCACGTTTTCCATCATTGTAATTGCTGGCATCCATGATACCGCCGGTAAGAAAATCGGGCAGCAGCTCAAATTTTTTGCCGCGTAAATATTTTATGGAGGCTTCTATCAGTTCGCAAAAGTTATGGGGCAATATCTTGGTTGCCAATCCTACTGCTATACCTTCTGCTCCCTGTGCCAGCAGCAGCGGAAATTTTACCGGCAGTGTTACCGGCTCATTCTTCCTGCCGTCGTAACTTAATGCCCACTCTGTAGTTTTATTATTGAAGGCAACTTCCAATGCAAATTTGCTCAGTCTTGCTTCAATATATCTTGATGCCGCGGCTTCATCGCCGGTGCGTACATCGCCCCAGTTACCCTGCGTATCAATTAACAGGTCCTTCTGGCCCATATTCACCAATGCATCGCCAATACTGGCATCGCCATGCGGGTGATATTGCATGGACTGCCCGATGATGTTGGCCACTTTATTGAAGCGCCCGTCATCCATTTCTTTCATGGCATGCAAAATGCGGCGCTGTACGGGCTTTAAGCCATCTTCAATTGCCGGTACCGCACGTTCTAATATTACATAGCTGGCATAATCCAGGAACCATGACTGGTACTGGCCGCCGATGCCCTTGTCGGTGTGGATGTAATCCTCTTTATTCGTTTTAGCCATTATTTTTTAAAATACAAATTTTCAATGCTCAATTTTCAATGTTCAATGCTCATTTTAGCTTTTTGTTATTTATAGCTGTCCTTATGCTTTTGCCGATTATGGCAATTAGTTCTTCTGTTTCGTTATAAATACCGGTCAGCTTAGTTACCGGTTTAATAAGCTCTTTCTTAATAATTATTTTCAACGCAATTCTGCATTCTTTCAATTCTTTTAATACAACGCCCAGTTTATGTATAAAATCATTTCGGCTTTCTGCTGCCTGCGCTTCACCATAATTAAAAGCCGGTGAATGACAGGAGCGTATCAACTGCCCTGCTATATAATTTCCTGCTCTTGTATCGGACAATGATTCCACCACATCAATCATCCTGCATGTAAAATCCACTAATCTTTCTTCAAGATCATACTTCTTAATTTCTGCCATTTCCTATCGAATATTAAATTCCTGCCTGTTTATTACATCTTCCAATCCAACTTGAACATTGAACATTGAAAATTGATCATTGAACATTTGCTTTTGTCTTCACTTCAAAGTCTTTCATCCCTCCTACTTTCCCCTGCACATCAAACAGTTCCTGCGCTATCATAGTTTTCAATCGCCATAATAAATACGCATCGCCGGTGGTATGTTTGGCTTTGCTTAAATATTGATGAATGATCTTGGATGCTTTCTGCCAATCGCCGGTAATGAATTTTTTCAATTCCGCATCATAAAAATCATAGTCTTCCTGTACCAATTTTTTACCACCTTCCAGCAAGCGGATGCCTTTATTCTCGTTGCAGATCTTTGCCCATTCATCGGGATCAACTTCAAATTCACTCAGCGTAATTTCCCTTGCCAATTTTTTGGCTTTTAAAAATTCTTTAGCAGGAATTTCATGCAGCCAGTTGGGGTAGAAAATATTTCCCTTATCATTAATAAACGGAAGATTATTCAGGTACAGGATAAATACCCTGCCCTGGAATTCCTGCATATATTTCAGCAGCCAGTAATAACCGCTTACATCATGTTTATTTTGTGCCGCCCATATCCATATCACTTCATTTTCATCTCTTCGCATCGTGCCTACCAGTTCGGCTACAGTCTTCTGATCATCTACTTCGCCGCTATCTACTTTACCGTCATAATCGCCACCGGCCAATACTTCACGCCACCATTCTTTACGGGCATTTATTCCTTCGCCCACATAAATATCCGTTAGCGGACCAACGGCAAAATCGTCTTTCACCTGCACTACTTCGCCCTGCAGACTTTCATCCAACTCAATTGCTGCTTTTAAAACAGTTACATCCGCTTCATTAAAAACTATATGTATCATTTGCTCAGTTTATTTTATTTAATGGTTATGAGGTAATAAACACAGGTGGTAAAATAATTACGCACGTATCTTATCTTACTCAGTAATTTTCCCTGCACCCGTGGCTTTATCCTGAATTTATATTTATAGATCGGGTTGATAAAATAATGCGTTTTCGCTGCCACTGTATAACCCGTATCTTTTACGATCCGTTCAAACCGTTCAATGGATATCCCTGTTTCTTTTATCTCCATCAGCTCGGGCACATTTTCTTTAAATGCTTTCAGCATGGAGCGATATAAAAACGCAGGCAACAAATGCGTGTAAGGCATCTTGCTTACGAATTTACTTTTTGCAATTTGCTGATGGCCGCCAAACGGCATTTGCCAGGGCGGGAAACCAAAGAAGATCACACCGCCGGGATTGAGAAATTCTTTCATCCAGGCGATCATCTTTTTTTGATCGTGTATGTGCTCGATAACATCTTTAAAGAGAATGATATCGAAACTGCCGCCCAGTTCTTTTTCTTTATCTACTTTATAAATATCTTTTGATACCAGTGTGAGTTTATGTGTGCTTATTTCTTCGCTCAGCCATTCTCTTGCCATTACCAAACGTGGCTCATCAAACTCAACCCCTACTGCTGTACAACCTCTGTCCATAAAGGGTTTCAGCACGCCTGCTTCGCCACAGCCTATTTCCAATACCCTGTATCCTTCTTTGATCGGTTTATATTGCTCAATAAAAGGTATAACATATTCACTGGTGTTTTCCACCTGCATTTCAAAGTACCGCCGCCTGTCTTTATGAAATTCAAACATTTTTATAATTAATAATTAGCAATTAGTAATTAATAATTTTTTAAGTTCTAACTGTTAATTATTTCTTGATGAATTTATTATTGATGTAAGTATCTTAAGTATCTCCTCACAATCATTGACAAAAGATTTTGCTAAACCAGTTTCCAATAAATTACTTCCTTCTAATAATTTTAACCAATAGTTAGTTTCCTGGCTTCTTTATAAGCTATCACTAACTTATTTATAAAATCTTTTTTGGATGCACCTCCTACCGCTTCTTCAATATTAGCTCCAATTGATGTTCCACTTCGTAACAATTGTAATATCAACTCTCTTTCAACTTTATTCTTTTTTAAATGCTCAAACAACTTCACTATTCTTAAGCTAAACTGAAAAGATTTTTCTACAATAACATTTCCTTTCTTCATATATGTTCGTCAATTATTAATTATTAATTATTAATTGCTAATTGCTAATTATTCATTAACCAAGTCCACTTCCACCTTCAGGTTATCAATAATAAATTCCTGCCTGCTTGGTGTATTCTTACCCATATAATATTCCAGCAATTGCTGAATATGTGTTTCGGGTAACATCATCACCGGTTGCAAATGCATCTCCGGTCCGATAAAACGGGCAAACTCATCGGGGCTTATTTCACCCAATCCTTTAAAGCGGGTGATCTCCGGCTTGCCGCTCAGTTTAGCTATTGCTTCCTGTTTCTCTTTTTCATCATAGCAATAGATCGTTTCCTTTTTATCCCGTACCCTGAACAACGGCGTTTCTAAAATATACACATGCCCGTTCTTCACCAGGTCGGGAAAGAACTGCAAAAAGAATGTCATCAGCAACAAGCGGATGTGCATACCATCCACATCGGCATCTGTAGCAAATACGATATTATTATAGCGCAACGATTCGTAACCGTCTTCGATATTCAATGCATGCTGCAGCAGGTTGAACTCTTCATTTTCATAAACGATCTTTTTGGTAAGACCAAAACAGTTCAGCGGCTTTCCCCGCAAGCTGAATACCGCCTGTGTATTCACGTCCCTCGCCTTGGTGATCGATCCGCTGGCACTGTCTCCTTCTGTAATAAAAATGGTGCTCTCTTTCTGCTTTTCTAAAATATTGTCTTTGTCCTTGCCGGTAGCTTCATCGTTGTAATGAAATTTACAGTCACGTAATTTCTTATTGTGAAGATTGGCTTTTTTAGCTCTTTCATTGGCCAGTTTTTTTATACCGGCCAGTTCTTTTCTTTCGCGTTCATTTTGCTCAATACGTTTCTTCAACGCTTCAGCAACAGAAGGATTGCGATGTAAAAAATTATTCAGCTCTTTGCCTAAAAAATCGCCTACAAAGTTGCGCATGCTCGGCCCGTTATCATACACATTCTGCGACCCCAGCTTTGTTTTGGTCTGGCTTTCAAATACCGGTTCCTGCACCCGCACGCTTATTGCTGCACAAATGCTTCCGCGTATATCAGCAGCATCATAATCTTTCTTAAAAAATTCACGAATGGTTTTTACATAGCCTTCTCTGAAAGCTGATAAATGCGTTCCCCCCTGTGTAGTGAACTGTCCGTTCACAAAACTGTAATATTCTTCGCCATAAGCATTTTCATGCGTTATCGCTACTTCAATATCCTCGCCTTTCAGGTGTATGATCGGGTAGCGTATCTCATCTTCATTCGTTTTGCGCTGCAGCAGGTCCAGCAAACCGTTCTTGCTTACATAACGCTTGTTGTTCAGGTTCATCACCAGGCCCGCATTCAGATAGCAATAGTTCCAAAACTGGTTATCCAGGTATTCCTGTACAAAATGAAAATTCTTGAAGATGGTTTCATCGGGCACAAAAGTTACAAACGTGCCGTTCTCTTCTTTGGTTGCCGTTTCTTTATGCTCCTTTATCAATACACCTTTTGCAAACTCTGCCGTCTTTTCTTTTCCTTCACGATAGGCAGTTACCTTAAAATAATCGCTGAGTGCATTTACCGCTTTGGTACCTACGCCATTAAGGCCAACACTTTTTTGAAATGCCTTGCTGTCGTACTTGGCGCCGGTGTTGATCTTGCTCACCACATCCACCACTTTGCCCAGCGGTATGCCGCGACCATAATCCCTTACCGTGATCGTTTTATCGGTGATATTCACATCCACATGTTTGCCATAGCCCATGGTATGCTCATCGATACAGTTGTCGATCACTTCTTTAAGCAATACATAAATGCCGTCATCGGCGCTGCTGCCATCACCCAGTTTACCAATGTACATGCCCGGCCTCAGGCGGATATGCTCTTTCCAATCCAGGCTTTTTATGGAGTCTTCCGTGTAGTCAAATAAGTCTTTGTCTGCCATGCTTTTATTTTATGCCCCTGCCCCCTAAAGGGGAACTATGGAGAAGATTATGTTTTGCTTTTTGTCTGAATGATGATTGGGGTGGATGATTGGATTATTTGGATTTATAATCCTCAGATCCTTTAGTCTAGCCAAATCATCGTTTGTTTTATGATATATCTTTATTCAACTTTTATCGAAGCGTATTAACCGCTGAGAATCTCTGCGAAAACTCTGCTTTCTCAAATTCTTTGCGGTAAAAGCCTTCTCACCTAATTCCCTACTTACAAATTACCAATTCCTCCGCCCCGTTCAGCCTGCGAATATAACTGAATGACTACAATCTTTAGCATTACGATTTATCCACAAGCAGCGGCTAAATGTGCGCAAATTTGTTTTGAAATTTCCCTGGGCATCAAATAGGCAAAAGTTATTGCAAAAAATTAACCCCCGCCATATCCGGCAGGGGTTTCGGGGCACACAGGGAGAATATATTTATTTAGCTTCGTTAACTTCTACCTGTTGAATATACTGTGTATTCACATTGAACTTTTTGGAGTATGAAAATGTTCTGCTGCTGATCATAAAATGCACCTGTGTTTGTGTAGAAACATCAATTTTTATAACCTGCTGTACATTGGCCTGCAAAAAAACGGCCGTGTACATTTCATCGCCTGCCTCGTTCCGGATGCTGAGAAAGGAACGTCCTTTTGTAGCATTAGCGATCTTAAGATCAAACACTAAAAAATCTCCCTGCATGCCATTGTACGATACTTCTGCTGTAGAAGCACCGATAGTTTTTTGAATGCCATACGGAGGTTTTGCCGTTGTAAAGGATTGCGAAAGAAATGCCAGCGCAATGATGATAGCGGGTTTGAAAAATGCTGTTTTCATATATTTAATTGTTGGTTACTTGTTGTTTTTCAGATGGCACCGCAAAGCTCTGATTGGTATATTATCGCAACGTCACTCAACTGTTAAGGATGTATTATGGCCCCCTATCCCCGAAGGGGAAAAAGGAGGAGATCGAAATAGAGATAATGTTTTGTTGGAGTTATTCGCCGTCGCCTGGTCTTTGACCAGCGACGATTTTGGCCCCCTATCCCCCACGGGGGAAAGGAGAAGATCGAAAAGGAGAGGATGTTTTTACAGGATGAAGAATATCTACAATGATAGAAATGGTTATTGACGTAAAGGATGCACTGTCTGGCCTTCCTGTTGAGTTGCCGGGGTCCAGGGTTTCCTCTTTTTCATTAAACGGACTGCCTCCTGGCACATGCCGTATCCCGGGTCATTTTCACATTGGATATCAGATATGGTTCCATCTTTAGAAACGACATACCGTATTACTACAGTGTATGTTCCTTTTTTAGCACTTTTACCTACTACCGTAGAAGCATTAAGATTCTTCTCAAGATAAGACCGCAATGAAGTGTCACCTCCTGGATAAACACCTTTTATTTCTACTTTAGCGAAGGTTTTGCTTTTCTTTTTTTCTTTGCTGAATTCTATTACAACTTGTCCAACTCCTGTTTGCGCATGAGCAAAAATAAACCCGGTAAGAAATGTTATAATTAATAGAAAACGTTTCATAAGCAATTGTTTTAGAAACCAATTGGCGCAGATATACAGCATGATAGTTGAGCGTTAGCGTGTCTATGCTAAAATACTGATTTTTTATTTTGAATAGATTGGCTAGTGGTGGTGGTTAGTCTGAGAACATATGAGGGCGTTTGGGATGGGATGGAGAATACCTACGGAGGGGAATTCATTGTTGGCAATAAGACACGAAGAAGATGGAAGTGAAAAATAACAAAGGCAAGCTAAGTAGCGAACTGCTGCAGATATTGCAAACATCCAGCCGCACTTGCAGTAAACCCCATGTTAGCGGCTGTTGTTATTTCAGCCCAAGTAGCTTCATAAGTTTCTGCCAAAAGTTTAGAGGCTTTTTTAAATTATCTACAGTAAGTAAAACTGGTTCGGCTACAACAACAGGTCTTGGGTTATTACTTTGAAAACGTGAAGCAATAATTCTAATCCTTTCCTCTGAAACACTTGATGGCATTGCTTCCTGGTCTTGTGCCATTTCCATTGGAATTTCTATGCGTCCATTCGATAGTCGAACTGTAAATGCAAACCTTTCATTGATGAAGTGTTCAATATAATCTCCAATGTCGTGATTGTATTGTCTTGCTCTACCGAGTATGTCACGAACTCCTTTACTATTTTGATTTGTTCTTTCCATTAGCTATGCAATATTTGATTTTTAGTCTTGTCTATTAGTTTAAAAATAAAAACAGAACTTTCCGCTGGAAGATATTCTACACTTTCAAGTAATAATTGCCCAACACCTTGATGTTCTATAAATTCTAAAACAGCGTCCGATTTTAAACCCAAAGCCTTTCTTGCAATTTGTTTTGCTTTTTCCATTCCATTAAAATTTTGATTGAAAGTTTTTTTGTCGTGCTTTGTACCATCAACATTCCAAGCAACTTGTTTACTTTTTGTATTGATATGTTTTTGTCGTGCAATATGAACATGAAGTTGTTCAAAATCAAACTTAGGTTTATCAAGTCTTTGCCAATAGTCTTTCTCCCCCGATGAAGTCCAAATACCTTCTGCTAAATAGTCCATATTATTTCTTTCGGATTTGTCGAATAGAACAATTATATGATAAGGGTTAGCAAATTCGTCAAATGTTGGTATCATAAAATTTTATGTAAGTCAGTGAAGTTCGCCAATAGCTAGCCAACAGCGCCAATGCATACTTATCAGCGTGCTTTACGCAATATATATTAAAAATATTTACACTTCAAATATTAAATGAGAATTGTTTAAGTATAAACAAAGATGCCCATTGGCAATCCGATGAACGGATTGCGACGCAACGATGCTGCCATGAAAAACCAAAGCTGGTTCCAAAATCCCTATTCCTTTGCGTACCCCTCCTTACCAACTCATTTAAATTTTATTAGCGACCTTTACCCCTCAAGTTATTCCTTTGTCGCAACAACCACTTCGCACCGATCTACAGGCTATTGCCGATTATGCTTTACAGCATGAAGAAGAGAACGAACATTTCAGGAGTTTCTTAAAAAGCAGTGACCCGGAAGCAATAGACCTGGTAGTACATGAATTGAATGATACCATTTCACCCCAAATTGATTGTACACAATGCGGCAACTGCTGCCGCTCATTCATGATAAATGTAAGTAAGGAAGAAGCGGAAGAGCTAAGCCATCATCTTGATATGCCTTTACCGGCTTTAAAAGAAAGGTATTTAGAAGAAAGCAGCCAGGGAAACCTCATCATCAAAAGCATACCCTGTTCTTTTTTAACAGGTAATAAGTGCAGCATTTACGAACACCGCTTTGATGGCTGCCGCGAATTTCCCCACCTGCACCGCCCCAATTTTACCGGCAGGCTTTTTGGTATTTTCATGTATTACGGAACCTGTCCTATTATTTTTAATGTAGTAGAGGCATTGAAAGAACGCACAGGATTTAGAAAATAGCTACAAGATACAAGCTGCAAGGATGAAAGAAGAGTATTTAAAGAAGCTGCAAGCCACAAGCTGCAAGAAGAACTCGAAATATTTTGCTTATCCCTTGTAGCTTGCATCTTGAAGCTTTGACGTAGCTTTATACTAAATAACAACGATCATGAATCTCGACTTGAAAGGAAAAACGGCAGTAGTTTGTGGAAGCACACAGGGCCTTGGTTATGCCAGCGCCGCAGAACTGGCATTGCTGGGCTGTAATGTAGCACTGATGGCCCGTGATGAAGAAAAATTAAAAAAAGCCGCTGACTCTTTATATCATGTCAACGATCAGCAGCATAGTTATATTGTTGCCGATTTTACCAACACCATTGCTGTAAAAGAAGCGATTGCCGATTTCACCAAACATAACCAGGTGCATATTTTGGTGAACAATACCGGCGGTCCTGCCGGTGGTAAAGCTATCGATGCGGAGGCTGAAGCGTTTTTAACGGCATTCAATAATCATCTTATCAACAACCATAACCTTACACAGGCTGTAGTGCCCGGTATGAAGGATGCCGGTTACGGCAGGATCATCAATATCATTTCTACTTCTGTTAAAGCGCCACTGCCCGATCTTGGGGTAAGCAATACCATACGTGCAGCTGTGGCCAACTGGGCAAAAACATTGGCCATGGAACTGGGGCCTTTTGGCATCACCGTTAATAATGTATTACCCGGTTTTACCAAAACTGTTCGTGCAGATTATGTGGTTAGTACCAAAGCTGCTAAAACGGGAAGATCGGAAGAAGAAGTGTTGAAAGCCTTTGTTGCAGAAATACCTGTTGGCAGGGTTGGCCAGCCGGAAGAATTTGGCGCAGCTGTAGCTTTTTTAGCCAGTCCGGCAGCCGCTTATATCAATGGCATCAATCTGCCTGTTGATGGCGGCCGCTTAGGTTGTTTGTAAAATTTGATATCAGCTTTGTGAAAGTTCTTTTACAAAATCGCTGACGAGATAGCTTATTAGTTTCGGCGCTCCATCATCTTTTCTTCCATCGCTTAATTGTACTGCGCCTTCTGCAATATGCAGGTAAGCCACTTTTGTATCCTGCGCAGCAAATGTTATAAACTGCCTTGCCTGCAAAGGCGATATACCACATGGAGTTGCGGCGCTGCTTAAAATCCCTTGCACACAATCCAGGTCTAGTTCAATGCCGGTATAAGTATCTTCTGTAAAGCCTGTGGCATGCGCAACTGCCTGTATAAAATTCTTTCTTTCGTGGATGAAGATCTCTTCGTAAGTGATATAATCAATGAACGGGTTGTTATGGATATCCATCAATACATTTTGCGACACATAATTTTCGTGCAATCCTACAATGCAGTATTTACCTAAGTAACCATCTTCTTCTGCATAACTGAAACCGTTGCCGCTGTGGCGCCCTTCTGTTGCACCAAGATCGGCATGTGCATCTAAATTGATGCAGTTGATCTGCGCCAGTGGCAGCACTTCTGCTTTATGCAGACCCTTTGCCACGCCCTTAATAATGGGATACGCATTGTTATGACCGCCACCAATTATTATCGGTATCTTTTTACAGGAAGCAATGGTCTTCATCATTTTTTCCACTTCTTCATCAATGATATTTACCGCATGGCGATACGCATCTATCAATTCATCCGGATTGTAAGCATTGCTTTCGATAAGATATTTCAGGTCGCCGAAATCAAAATGACCCAATAACAGAATATCATCTCCCGGCATAAAATCATTGCTGCGGGTATTTAAAAAAGCGCTGAGAAAAGGTATCCAGGCAGTATCGGCACCGCCTATACCGTGATTGGCTTTTACGCCGATATCTTCGGGGATGCCCAGCAGTACATATTTTGCAGTGGATTGCTGCAGCACTTCGGGCCATTCGGAACCGGGCCGTAAATATTGTACCCGCTCCCCCAGCCTGGTCTCGAACCGGCGCACTTTGATAAGCGACAGTATATCTTCTTTACTGTAGAATTTGAAATGCTTCATTAAGGAAAGTTAGGGAAATTGTTTTATTTATGGCTTGCCCGGGTGGGCGATTCTTTCACCGCAGAGAAGTGAGGTAATTGAGTTTACGCAGAGTAACTCTGCGTAAACTCAGCTTCTTATTTCTCCCCGGTGAAAAACAAATACCGATTCCCAAAAACATTCGTAATTCAACATTTGTAAATCGTAAATGCCCTAGCTTTTCTTCCCGATGATCCTCTTTCTGTGCTGCATACCCCATTCTCTTAATTCGTTGATCACTTTATCCAGCGATTCGCCGTATTTGGTCATGGAGTATTCGATGGATACCGGAACGGAGTCATAAACGGTACGTTTGATAAGCTGGTTCATTTCCAGTTCCCGCAATTCTTTCGACAGCATCCTGTCGGTGATATTCGGTATCTCGTTGGCCATCTGCCTGAAACGCTTGTTGCCAAAGGAAAGCGAGATAATGATGGGCAGCTTCCATTTACCGTTAATTACATCCAGTGCATCCCTTACCGGCTGTATCATTTTCATGCAGGAAGTATGCGTTCTTTCTGTATTCTTCTCTGTCATACTGATCTTTTTGCCGCTATACCGGAGTATAGCGCTATACAACAATATAGTACTAACTATTGTATAGCGAATATAGATAAGTTTGCACTATCAAAAAAATAATAACGATGAAAAATGTATTAAAGATCATCTCAAGTCCCAGGGGCGAAGCTTCCTTCAGCAATAAATTAGCCGATGCCATCATCGAAAAGATAAGAGCAGCGCATCCCGGTATAGAAGTAGTCACACTCGACCTTAACTCCAACCCCTATCCCCACCTGGAGGCGGCACAGCTCAATGCTTTCTTTACGCCTGTTGATAAACGATCTGCGGAACACCAGCAGGCAGCACTGGCTTCTGATACCGCGGTGGATGAATTACTGAATGCCGATGCGATCGTGATAGCTGTACCAATGTATAACTTCAGCGTGCCTTCTGTTTTGAAAGCATGGATAGATCATATCAGCCGCCAGGGCAGTACGTTCCGCTATACCGAAAACGGCCCTGAAGGTTTGGTAAAAGGTAAAAAAGTGTATATCGCCTTAGCTTCTGGAGGTATTTATTCGGAAGGGTTCATGAAAGATTTTGATTTTGCAGAACCTTACCTGAAAGCAGTGTTAAGCTTTTTAGGGATGAAGGATGTTACTACGATCCGTGTAGAAGGTCTTTCCATGCCGGGTGTGCAGGATACAGCTTTACAAAAAGCAATAGACAGTATAGTTATTTAGTTGTACGATCATAAAGGGATCTTTACCATTTGGATAAAGATCTCTTTTATATTATTGCTGCAAAGTTCGAAATGCTTTGCCGATACATTCTATAACATCTGTTGCAATAAGGCTTTCTTCTGATTGTTGCTGCACTGCAATATCCGCAGCAAGGCCATGCAGGTAAACTCCTATCCTTGCTGCATCGTATGGCATGTACTGTTCTGCCAGCAGTGCTGTGATCATTCCGCACAATACATCGCCGGAACCGCCTTTTGCAAGCCCCGCATTGCCTGTTGTATTCTGCCATACCCTGTCGTTTTCGATCACCAGGGTTCCTGCGCCTTTCAATACTATTACCCAGGGATATTGTGCAGCAAGCTGCAATGCTTTTTCTTTTCTTTCTTCTGTAGAAGTATGCTCACCAAACATCCTGTCAAATTCTTTTGGATGTGGTGTAAGGATAGAGCCGGCAGGTATGTGTTGCCAGAGCTCTTTATGCTGTGCCAATAAGTTCAATGCGTCAGCGTCTAATACCATTGGTTTTTTAAATGCCAATAACACTGCTGATAATAACTCATGCTCGGGTGAAGCGGTGCCTAATGCAGGTCCGATGCCGATAGTAGTAAAAGCAGAACAATCATTATATTCTTCCCGCCATTGAAGCATGGCTTCGGGAATAGCAGTTTGTATGATGAAGCGCTCTGCCTGCGGCACATTTACAGTAAGTAAACCGGCGCCGGTGCGAAGACAAGCCCTCGCCGCCAATACAGCAGCACCCATCTTTCCTTTATTGCCGGTGATCAATAAGGCATGCCCGTGAGTGCCTTTGTGCGATAAAGGATCACGGGGTTTTATCAATGCAGTAACTTCTTCCCTGCTCATACTTTTCTTTTATGTACAAGGTAAGAATTTTTGCTGCGCAGGAAGTAGTGTTATAATACGAGATCTGCCAGCTTTGGATTGCCGGTTGCCCGCAATATTGCTTTCAACCCTTCTTTGGCAAATGTCCAGGATTCCTTAAGCGAAGTAGCTTCGCTGGTGCCAACAAATATCTTGGCGATATATTTACCTACTACAAAAGTGTAGGTGTATTGATTTTGTTTCATGCCAATGCTTGCCATCAGTTCTTTCATCTTCTCATTGGTTTCATATACGTTCCAGGCATCCACACCGGCAGGCTGGCTCAACTGGTCGGTGATCTCTTTGCCGCTTTCACTAAGCTGTATACTGTGATCTTTATACCATTGCAATGCTTCTTCTTTTGATGCGGCTTCCCAGCGGATATCATTCACCCGTTGCAAGGTTGCTTTTTCATCTGCATTATTATATACTTTCATCCAGGCATCACTTTGTGCGGGGGTAAGACTGAAATTTTTACAAACAGAAGCCGGGATAAAGAACGCTTCGGCGTTGGAAGACTTGATAGCAGGCAGTTCCGGTTCATCGCTTTGCTGGGCAAAAGCAATGCTGCTTAAGAAGAATAAACCTGTGAGGGCCAGTAATTTTTTCATTGTGCTAAAGTTTGCTCAAAAATAAATGCCTGGTCAAACTGTGCTATACCTTGTAAAGGGTATTTTACTCTACCTGCTTTTGCCTTAAAATGTTGTATTTTGTATCATCAATAATTCATTACACCCTAAACCAACTTTTATGTCAACCCTTACCAACATTGATGTTCGTGTTATTGCCAAAGGCGGAAAATTTCTTGGCGATGATGTGGGCGGTGCCCTCGTTACCATTAAAAATGCACAGACCGGCGAATTGCTTGCTTCGGGTAATACCAGCGGCGGCTCTGGTGATGTGAACCTTATGGGCATTTCCATCAACCGTACGCAAACTTATCCAACAGATGATGCTTCTGCTTTTTCTGCTGCCATTCCTTTAGATGAACCTTGTCTTTTAGAAGTAGCAGCATGGGGACCAAAAGCCGGTTTGCAAAGCGCCAATAAAGTAACGGCCACGCAATGGATGGTACCCGGGCTGGATATTACAGGTGGCGATGGATTGCTGCTGGAAATTCCCGGGCTGATGGTACAGGCCATGCAACCCGCTACACATACCAATCTTACAGCGGCCGCTACCAACACGGTTAATTTTTTGGCTAATGTTACCATGATGTGCGGCTGCCCTATTGCCGCAGGTACTCCCTGGGATCCTTCTTTATTTGAAGTAGGCGTACTGGTTCAGCAATTAGGCGGTACTGTTACTGCCGAATTTCCGTTGACCTATACCGGCACTACCAGCCAGTTCAGTGGTTCGTACACTATACCGGGGCCGGGTAATTATTCGGCTGTTATTTATGCGTATCAACCGGGCAATGGCAACAGCGGGATGGCAAGGGTGAGTTTCTTTACGTTGCCAGCTTAAAGACAAAACCAATTTTAAATTACACTGATTATAACTAATTACACGAATTATGTTCTGATTTCGTGTAATTAGTGTAATCCGTATAATTAGTGGCTAAAATTTAAGCATGGTAATTGTGGTACGTTTGCAAACAGGCAACCAGATGAACAAAGAGAACATTATCATAGTCGGGGCCGGTATCGCAGGCCTTACTGCGGCCCGTGAATTAGCGGATAGTTACAACGTACTTGTTTTGGAAGCTTCGGAAAGACCGGGCGGCAGGATATGGACCTACCGGGGCAGCGAATTTCCCTGTGCTGTTGAAGGCGGTGCAGAATTCGTTCATGGCAAATTAAAACATACGCTGCGTTTACTGAAAGAAGCAGGGATCGAGTTTGTACCGGTAGAAGGAAATATGTACAGCAAAGAAAAGAACAAATGGAAAGAGCAGCACGATATGATCGAGGGCTGGGACCGGCTGCTGAAAAAAATGAAGAAGGTAAAAAAAGATATGACGATGCAGGATTTCCTGTTGCAATATTTTGATGGCGATAAATATACAGCACTTCGCCGCCATGTTGCCAATTATACAGAAGGCTTTGATGTGGCTGATATTAAAAAAGTGAGCGTGCAGTCGTTGTATGAAGAATGGAGCAATGAAGACGAAGATAATTTTCGGATACCTAAAGGTTATGGCGCATTGGTCGATTTTTTAGTGCAGCAATGTGAGCAGAAAGGTTGCTCATTTATTTATAATGCACCGGTAAAACAAATTGACCGGGAGAAAAATACTGCAACCGTTTATACTGTTGATGAAACAAAATATTCCTGCAATAAAGTGATCATTACAGCGCCGTTGAGTTCACTGCAACACACAGCTGCTGCATGCTCCATCAATTTTACTCCCCCACTTAACAAAGCGGTTGAAGCAGCAAGACAGATAGGTTTAGGCACTGTAGTAAAAGTTGTGCTGTTATTTAAAGAACGTTTTTGGAAAACAGATACAGGATTTATTTTCAGCGATGAGATTTTTCCTACCTGGTGGACACAGTTACCTAATGAAGTACCCTTACTTACCGGCTGGGCTGGTGGACCAAAAGCAGAACTGCTAAGCGATGAAACGGAAGAACCTCTTCTGCAAAAAGCATTGTCTTCTCTCAGTAATATTTTTGAAATGACTGTGGAAGAATTAAGCAGCAACCTGCAATCTTATAAAGTATTCAACTGGTCCAAGAATGAATGGGTACTGGGCGCATACAGTTATTCAACTACTGAAAGTAAAGCTGCTAAAAAAATATTGAACAAGCCGGTTGACAAAACGATCTTCTTTTGCGGTGAAGGGTCGTATGATGGCAACTCTCCGGGAACTGTTGAAGCAGCTATTGTGAGTGCGAAAAAAGCAGTGAAGCAAATACTGTAACCTTTTATATCCCGATCTTTTCATTCACTGTTTTCAGTATCTCCGTTTCCATCGCTATCGTTTTATCTTCTATTGCTTTTCCTTTGGCAATGATATCACTCACGTAAGCTTTATCATTATAGCCCGATGCATTGATACGCACATTCATGAAAGCACCCATTACGGCACTGCGTACGCAAAGTGCGCCCACGCCTGCATCTGATACAGAATTGGGATTGCCAATTTCCGCCATTGCTTTTACTACTTCCATACTGGCAGCTGCGGTTTCCATTACTTTGAACGGAATTTCAATAGCGTATCTGGTAGCATCCTGTATAGCTTGTGTACGGATGGCTTTTTCTTCATCTGTTCCTTTTGGTAAACCAAATGCATCCATGATCTTATTGAAGGCTGCGGTATCAGCATCTACCAGTTTTACCAATTCATTTTTATACGCCTGTCCTTTTGCAGCCCAGTTGCTGAACTCTTCCCAACGTTCATCCCAGCCGGTTTTATGTGAGGATAAATTAGCTACCATTGTTGCCAGCGATGCGCCCAATGCGCCAACATAAGCAGCAATAGAACCACCGCCCGGTGCAGGACTTTCACTGGCCGTTTCATCAGCAAATGCGTTAAGCTGCATGTTCACCAATTTGCTGTCGGCACTATTGGCCAGCATATATTCTATGATGCGTTCTTCCGGTTTGAATGGCGTTAATTCTTCAAGGCCTAATGATTTTACAGCGATCCTGATCAGTTCCTTTTCTGATACGCCGATAGAACGTTGTTGCTTTAGTAAAAAATATTTACCGGCATCCAGCATTGCTTTTAATGGAATCAATCCCACCAACTCACTGCCTGTTACCCTTATACCGCGGGCATCGGCTTTTTTACATACTTCATCAAACGCAATGTGCATCGGCGTTTTATTGATATTGGTAAGATTGATGGAGATCTGCGCAATACCATATTCTTCAATATACCAACCGATGGCTTTTACATATTTTAAACTGCCGGGGATATTAACCGGATTTCCATTGGCATCTTTTACCGGTTTGCCATTTTCTTTTTTTACCCTGCCTGCTTCACGCACATCAAAGGCAACGGCATTTGCCCTTCTGGTAGAAGTGGTATTTAAATTCACATTATAGGCTACTAAAAAATCCCTGGCGCCAATAACTGTTCCGCCGCGTTTGGCGTCAAATTCCTGCGGACCAAAATCGGGCTTCCACTCCGGCAATTTTATCTTCTTGAAAAAGCCTTCGTATTCACCTGCTCTTATCACGGATAAATTGCTTCGCTCTTTATTGGGCTGTGCATCTTCGTATAAATAAACCGGGATGTGCAGCTCTTCTCCTACTCTTTTTGCCAATTGCTGTGCATACTGTGCTGTTTCTTCCATTGTGATGTTGGCAATGGGTATCAGCGGGCAAACATCTGTTGCGCCCATACGTGGGTGCTCGCCTTTATGTTTGCTCATGTCGATAAGTTCACCGGCTTTTTTTATGGCGTTGTATGCTGCCTCGATTACTTTAGCGGGTTCGCCTACCATCGTTACCACTGTGCGGTTGGTGGCTTTGCCCGGATCGACGTTCAATAAACGAACGCCTTCTGTTTTTTCAATTTCTGCAGTTATTTGATTGATGATGGCAAGATCATTTCCTTCGGAGAAGTTAGGAACACATTCAATGAGTTGTTGCATAGTTGTTTTTATTTTTTAACGCTAAGACGGAAAGGCGCAAAAATAGCGCAAAGAATCTTAGCGAAAAACTTTGTGCCTTCGCGTCTTTGCGGTTATACAAATTCACCTTTGATCATCACTTTATCAATACAATTGGTTGCAAAGGAATAAGGTATATAAGCCAGTGATGGTATAGGTTTGGTGAAAATAAGATTTGCATTTTTCCCGATGGTGATACTGCCTGTTTCTTTCTCCAGTCCCATTGCATAAGCACCATTGATAGTAGCGGCATTGATAGCCTCTTCGGGCAGCATCTTCATTTGAATACAGCTTAGCGCTACCACAAAATTCATATTACCGCTGGGTGATGAACCCGGATTATAATCACTTGCCAAAGCAATGGCGCAATTATTACCGATCAGCTGCCGCGCCGGCTGATAGTTCATACGCAAAAAGAAAGCTGCAGTGGGCAACAGTGTTCCAATAACAGGAGAAGCGCTTAACAGGTCAATATCGTTTTCTGTCATAGTTTCCAGGTGATCGACAGAAAGCGCATTCAATGCAATGGCACTTTCAATACCACCGATGCTGTTCAACTGGTTCACATGCAGCTTTGGTTTCAATCCATATTGCATGCCTGCTTTACAGATCATTTCCATTTCTGCCGGAGAGAAAAAACCGTTCTCACAAAATACATCGATATAATCGGCAAGCTTTTCCTCCGCAATAGCAGGCAGCATAGCATCAATGATCATGTCGATATATTCCTGGTGATGCTCCTTATAATATTCAGGATATGTATGTGCACCCAGGAAGGTAGCTTTGATACTCACATTCGACTTTTCTTTCAGCCGCTTTATCACCCGCAGCATTTTTAATTCGCCTTCCACAGTCAATCCATAACCGCTCTTTATTTCTATTGCGCCTGTACCGAGTTTGCTTACTTCCTGCAACCGTTGCCAGGCGCTGTTGAACAATTCATCTTCTGTTGCTTCATTCAGGCGCCGTGCCGAGTTAAGGATGCCGCCGCCTTTCGCAGCAATATCAGCATAGCTCATCCCTTTCAGCTTATCAATGAATTCTTCTTCTCTTGTCCGTGCAAAAACCAAATGGGTATGACTATCGCACCAGGCAGGTAAAACAAATTGTTCATGTGCATCAATAACATGCTGCGGTTGTTGCGGAAGCCGTAGTGCCAATTCGTACATCGGCCCGTAATCTGCAATGATGCCATCTTCTATCAACAAAAAAGCAGCTTCAATAAAAGGCAGTTCAGTCAATGCAGCGCCTCTTAACAAAAAACTTTCTTCTCTTGTACCGATGAGTTGTTTTATGTTGGTGATGAGTGTTGTCATATTATAGTAGTTAGTGGGTGGTAATTGGGAATTAGTAATTAGTAATTGGGAATTACAAGTGAGTAGCAAACGGTTTAGCCTCAATCCCTAATTACAAATTCCCAATTACCTGCTTTTACAATGCCTCCCACACCTCCCTTCCAAAGTGTTCAAGGCTTGGATCTCTTGCACCCATTAACAGCAACACTGTTCCTGGCGTGAGTTTTGGCCGTATCGTTTTTAAAAGATCTTTTCTGTCTTCTACAAAAAAAGCATTTTTACCTAATGCCTTTATATCATTGATAAGATCATTGGCTGAAATATCTTTCACCGCAGTTCCACCTGCATAAAATATTTCGCTCATCCATATCTCATCCTGCGGACGTAACACTGCTGCTATCTCTTTCACAAAATCATGACGCAAAAAACGTGTTGGCCCATAGCCATGCGGCTGAAACCAGGCGATCACTTTATCTGCAACAGGCTGGCAGGCTTCAATACTTTTAGCACATTTAACAGGATTGTGTGCGTAATCATCTATCAGCCATACGCCGTTCTTTTGCCCCAATACCTGGTGACGGCGGTAAATGCCTTCATAGTGTTCCAGGGCTGCAGCACAGGTTTTCAGGTCAACACCAATTTGATTGGCAACAGCCGTTGCGGCCAATGCATTTTCCATATTGTGTTTACCAACAGTGTTCAGTTTAAAATCCACCCCGTTAATGTTAAATGCTATTGTTAACCCATCCTGCACAAATGCAGCGGCTTTATACCCGGCTTCTTCGTCAAGCGATAAAGCAAAATCATTTGCTGCATTAACAGATAACTGTTTGGCCAATGCATTCGACCGGTTCACAACAAACAATTGTTGCGTGTTATTCTTAAACGTTGTGAAGATGTTCATCAGCTCATCAATTTCCTGGTGGTCCTTATCTATATTTAGTAACAACCCTACTTCAGGATAATATTGCACAATAGACCCATCGCTTTCGTCTGCTTCTATCACCAGCCACTCTCCTTCGCCTACTTTTGCATTGCCTATCTTCCCTTCTTTGATAATGCTTACCAAACCTGCACCACTGATGATGCTCGGCTGCATGCCTGCCGCCTGTAAGATATCGAACAACATAGCGCTGGTGGTGCTTTTTCCCGATGTTCCGCCTACAGCAATCGTCTTTTTACTTTTGGCTATCAGCGCCAGCAGCTCACTTCTTTTTAAGATGGGGATATTTAATTGTTTTGCTTTCTGCACTTCTACCACGGTATCTTCAATTGCAGTGGATACCACTACAAGATCTGTTTCTGCAGTAATGCCTTCGCCATTCTGCAAAAAACATTGTATGCCTTCTGCTTCAAGCTTAGCCTTCGTTTCGTTGTATTCGCCTTCTTTAAAATAGCGGTCGCTGCCGCTCACTTTTTTTTGCACGCCTGCAAGATATTGTGCAATGGCGCTCATGCCGGAGCCTGCTACGCCGATAAAAAAAACATTCTTGATATCCTGTATGCCCGTTATCATCTATCCATCAATTTTAAACAAATGTAATACCGATACGGCAAACGCAGGGCCAAATTTTAGCGGTATAATAATGCGGCTTTTGTATATTGTAGGGCCTTATTCTGAATTCTTTTTACCAAATGATACACTTATGCTTATGATGAAAAGATCGGTGATCACCTGGATCATCATCATCGTGGCACTTGTTGCCGGTTTTATCTTTTTGCTCCGCGGCTGCCTTGCTGCTTATGATGAACGCTCAGCACAGCCCCCTGTACTTTGTTTTGAAAAAGACGGCAAAGCTGTAGTGGTGGCCATTGTTAAATATGAAGAAGCTACTTCTTACAAAAGTAATGGCGGTTCTACTACCAAAACAGTAAGTACCACATATTACCTGCAGATCAATGATGCCATAACAGGTGAAAAGATCAACAGTAAAAAAATAAAGGACTACGAAGATGTAAAGAACTTCCCGATCGGCATGCTGGGCAAAGGAAATGGCAAAGCCTGGCTGTTCCTTGGCGAGCCAATGGTGTTTGATCCGTTTACGCTGGAAAAGATAGCCGATAAAAAAACCATTGAAGAAAAAAATCCTTCTTTAAAAGGCAAAATGCCGGAGCAGGCAAATTTTTATCAATACAACTCCGCTACAAATGAATTGTTGATCACTGCTACTGATGGATTGAAATATTCTTTATCTACCACTACTTTAGTGGCAACGCCTGTTGATGACGATGATATTGCACAAAGCCCGGTACAGGCAAAAATAAAGGCGTTTGAAAAACAGCAGAAATATTATGCCACCCTCAATCAATCTTATTACGACAAATTCATCGAGTACAATAAATTGTATTCGGATAAGAAGATAACCTACAACACTTATCTTGACAGCACTAAATATTTCAACCGGCAGAATGATAAGATAAAGCTTATCACCGACAGCCTGAATGAAATGCTGCGTGATGTGGAAAGCTTAAAGCGCATGGATGACGACAGGATGCGTGACATTAATGATCTTAAGGGTGTCAATAAAAGCTATACGGATATCTGTGCCGATGCTGATACGATGAACGGTAAATGGTACGGACTTAAAACTGCTGCCGACCTTGAAGATTTTTATAACCATTTTGAACACCGCAGTCCGAATAGCGAAACGGCACGCAATAGATTTTATACTGCCACTATTGCTGTTAAAGACCCTGCCAGGAAAACCACGGAACTGGTGGTAGGCGAACCACAAAAAATAAGCGACGCTGTTTTTTTACAGGGCGGTTTTTTACTGGATAAAGCAACGGCTTTACCGATCCATTTGAAAGACGGCGATGGTTTTATAGTTTGCTATAAAGAGAAAGTAGGTTACGAAGGCAATATCATACTGGCAAGGATAGACCTGCAGGGCAATATAAAATGGACGGTGAACACCAATGCCAACAGGCTGGCCGATTGGATCTATACCGGCAGGTCGCTTATCGTTCTTACAACAGATAATAAAGAACTGTCTTCAGGTGATGCCAATGTGTTAAGCATCATTAACAGCCAAACGGGACAGGTATCGGTGTATGATTACTTTACCGATAAAATAAGAGGGCCGAAAAAGTAATGCTGTTATTTTTTGGAAAACGAATTATCTACCTGTTTGCCAAAAAGATAACCGCATGCTGCGCCTACAATGGTGCCAACGGCAAGCCACAGTACATCTATACCGGCCGTGAAGTAGGCAATGGCCAGGCCTATAATAGCAAAGAAGATGATAGCAACAATAACGGCACTGCTCTTTTTATCTTTGACATTTCCTGTTGCGTTGCCATGATGTTGCTGAGAGTGATGATGGTGTTTTCGTTTTTTAGATTGAGGCATGTTGTTTTTTTATTGAAATTTACGTTTTTATTTGCATTTAGTCGATGGTCGATAGACGATGGACCATGGCAGAGACCTTCGAATTGAAAGCCCCGGCTATCGACTATGGACTATAGACCATTGACCACAGACGACAGACCACAGCAGATACCCTCGAATTGAAAGTCTCGGCTATCGACTATGGACTATAGACCATCAACCAACAAACACAAAACAGAAAACCGAAAACTCGATGACTAAAGGAAGACTGGAAGCATTCAGCGATGGCGTACTGGCCATTATTATTACGATTATGGTACTGGAACTGAAAGTGCCGCATATCGAAAGCGGCGAAGCTACGCTGGCATCACTGAAACCTGTACTGCCGGTATTTTTCAGCTATGTACTCAGCTTTGTGTATATCGGTATTTACTGGAACAATCACCATCATATGCTGCATGCAGTAAAGCATGTGAATGGTTCTGTATTATGGGCCAATATTCATTTGCTGTTCTGGTTATCGCTTGTTCCTTTTGTTACCGCATGGATGGGTGAAAATCATTTTTCGCAATGGCCGGTTATGCTGTACGGCTTCATACTTGCTATGGCCGGTGTGGCATACTATATGCTGGAGCAATGCCTTATCGCCATCCAGGGCAAAAGCTCTGCGCTTGCCACTGCTGTTGGAAAAGAGTGGAAAGGTATTGCTTCTGTTATCATTTACGTTATAGGTATTTCGCTTTGTTTTATCAATAGTTTCCTGGGCTTTGCACTATATATAGTGGTAGCCTGCTTATGGTTCATACCCGACAAAAGAATAGAGAAGCAACTGGATAACGGCGAGCATTCCTAAAAGGGGGCACTTTTATTGCTACGTAAAATATCTGTTAATTCACCAGGGCCTGCTAAACCCCGCTCCTGTTTTGCGTTCTTATCTTTAACATTGTAAGCTTAAATCGTTTTTTATGAAAAAGATTTTACTGGTAGTTGTTGCTATCTTTTCATTGGCCTCAGGCACAACAGCGCAGAAAAAAGCTACTTATCCCGTTATAATATCTTTCAACAGTGTATGTTGTGGTGTACCGAGTGATGCCCCTGTTATGAAATTAATAAAGAGCTTTAAGAAGCAGAACAGGATACGATCTATTGCAGCAGACAGGGTCGGCCCGATGGGCAGAGAAGGCGAATATTATCTTGCCTTCCGGTTAAAAGAAATGAGCAAGGCACAAAAAGTAAAATTCATCCGCGAATTAAAAAGGATAGCACCAACCATGACTGACAAAGGCTCTGCTGATATCAGGGAGAATGTGGTGATCGACAGAGATGATCTTCAGAGGGCGACGGTGAGTACGCAGCAGTTGTAGAATAGCTGCAAGCTACAGGCTTCAAGGACAAAGCATGCTGAAATAAAAGCTTTATATTCG
>JBEHZB010000022.1:0-51648 GCA_048497855.1 Bacteroidota bacterium
TGGAAGAGCTTGTAGTATTATATGGAGAAGCGGTTGTCCACACAAAGATCTGCGACAGTACCATTGGTATCCCTTCATTCTGGTACAGCATAGCGGTTTGATTGAATAAGCCTGAGATGAAAGCATTTACATTGGCAACAGATCCCCTGTTTTGAAAAACATTGAAATCTGTTTCCACGTAAATGCGTACACAACTGGCGCCTGCGCCAAAGGAAGCGGGCGTGCCCGGGTCTTTGAACAGCTGGTCTTTGGTGTAATGCACCGTTGGGTCATCTGCTGTGCCGCAATTGAAATTTGATTTTACCTTCAGGTCCTTATCATTGTAAAGCACATGTTTGTGATCAGCGTTATTGCCTTCTATTTCGCCTAATATCAAATTGCCTTCTGCTAAACTGATCATGCCCATTACACGTTCATCAAAAATGCTGATGGCAACAATAGATTGCGGGTTGTCTTTTACCACACCGCGGTAGTGCACTTCTTTACTAAGTGCCCTGAAGGTTTCGTTCTTGTTCGTTGTAACGGTGAAGTCGGGTGCATATACATTTACTTTTACCAGCTCCAGTTCCAGGTTGCCGCTAACGGATGATGGAACAGACATGGTTAAAGCATCAGGTTTGGATTTAAGCACTTCGCTGATGCGTTCTTTATCAATATCAAGCACCGTGAATTTTACAACGCTTTTGGCAACCTGTGTTTTAAGTTCGCCGGGTGAAGCATCTTCTTTTAAAGAAGCAAAGGAGGTAAAGCGTGCTCCTGATTGTTTTGCATCCTGTACCAATTTTGCAACGCCACGTTGTGCCTGTCCAAAGGAGTATTGGAAGAACAACGACAGCATGGCCAGGAATAATATGCGACGTATCATAGAGTTAATTTTAGATTAAAGAGTAGGATTAACTGGTAGTGCGGCAATACTTTACTAAAATACTGCGGCGGGGTTGTTGTTGAGTATGCTGCATAAACAGCAGCTATGGCGGGTGATTGCAATGCCACAAAAGGGTATGGCGCTTGCATATAGCGGTAGTGCTATAGACAATGTGTGTCATAGTGTGGTACGGTTAAAATTATAAATGAGCGATTGCCTGTACGGCATATCGTTAGTAACTCAAAGGGTAAAACAATATAGAGAGAAACATTAATATTTTATAGCGGTATTTATGCAGCAATGTTGCATTAGCGTTAGTATAAGCAGTTAGTTACGGGAGTGTGACATAATTGGGTATTGCTACTGCGTAGTAATACAACAGTATTGTACGTAAATGGTAAACGTAGTTGCAGCAAAAAGCCCCGCTTGAGGGCGGGGCTTTTGTTTTTTTTATCTGAAGCTTCTTCTTTCTTTTGAAGGATAAGTTCTTTTTCTTTCTCTTCCGCCTTCATCATTGGGGCGCTTAAAACCACCGTCTGCTTCATTCATACGAATGATGCGGTTATTATAGCGCTTGCCATCAATAGCTCTTATCATAGTTGCGGCATCAGCTTTATCGATCTCTACCCAGCTGTTCATTTCTCTCATATCTATTTTACCGAGCACTTCTTTTTTGAGATTGCTTTCATCTAAAATGAATTGTAAAAAACTGGCTTTGTAAAAACCATCTTTGATACCGAGGTTGATGAATAATCTTGTATAACCATTATCCCGCCTGCTGAAATTTTCCCTGCGGTTGCCGCCTTCTGAAGAAGAAGAGGAACGCATATCATTACCACGTCTTTCACGGAAATCATTACGGTTAAGGTCTTCTGCATTTTCATAGTATTTCAAAAAATGACTGAACTCCAACGCTGCTACACGCTGCAATACTTCTTCTTTGGTAACGTTGGCAAATTTTTCAACAAGATCAGGTAAATAGGTTTCGTAATCTCCATGGCTTACATCTGCCTGCATTAATTTTTCCATGAAATGAAAGAACTGCTTGCGGCAAACATCTTTACCGGATGGAACATCTACTTTATGGAACGTAGCGTTGATCATTCTTTCCAGCGATCTTATTTTATAAGTCTCCCTGCTGTGGCAGATAGATAAACAGATACCTGTTTTGCCTGCACGACCTGTACGTCCGCTGCGGTGAGTGTACACTTCCATATCATCCGGCAATTCAAAATTGATAACGTGTGTTACACCATCCACATCAATACCTCTTGCGGCAACATCGGTTGCTATCAATAATTGTAAGCTTTTGCTGCGGAAGCGCCCCATTACTTTATCACGCTGTTGCTGAGTAAGATCGCCGTGCAACGCTTCAATATCATAACCGGCTTTTGCCAGGCGCTCTGATATTTCCTGTGCATCTGCTTTGGTACGGGTGAAGATGATACCGTACATACCGGGATTAAAATCGATCAGTCTTTTCAATGCTTCGTAGCGGTGCTGTGCAGGCACTACAAAAAACTGGTGATCGATATTAACGTTACCGCTGTTCTTTTTACCTACGGTGACTTCTTTGGGGTTCTCCATATAATTCTTGGAGATGGCCCTTACTTCCGGTGGCATGGTAGCGCTGAATAACCAGGTGCTTTCCCTGTTGATGGTATTCTTCAATACAAAATCAATATCATCCCTGAAGCCCATGTTCAGCATTTCATCGGCTTCATCCAATACTACATACTTTACTTTTTGCAGGTCGATGGCTTTTCTTTCGATAAGATCGATAAGCCTGCCTGGTGTTGCAACAACGATCTGTACGCCTTTTTTCAAATTGCGTATCTGCATCATGATAGATGCGCCGCCGTACACTGCTTCGGTAAAGATGCCTTTGCTGTGTTTTTTAAATGTTTCAATGTCGTTGGTGATCTGTAAACACAACTCACGTGTAGGGCAAACAATAAGTGCTTGTGCATGACGTGCTGTCGGGTCTATCAATTGCAATAAAGGAAGACCGAATGCTGCAGTTTTGCCGGTGCCTGTTTGTGCAAGGCCGATAAAATCGGTGGTACCGGATAATAAAACCGGTATTGCTTTTTCCTGTATAGAGGTTGGTGTTTCAAATCCAAGGTCGGAAATGGATTGAACTAATTGTTCGTTTAAGCCTAAGGCTTGAAATGCATTCATTAAAATTTGTTTTGTGATAGCCACATGTAAACCCGGTGATCATATTTTCCGGTGTCATGCTTTTGGCCGTTGGTATAAGTGAGGGCTTTCCTGGGGCCCTGAGCCGGCTACAACCTGTATGTAAATGCCGGGTAAATAAGTATTTCAACAGCAACTGAGCATGCTCATGTAATTCTCAGTTATTAATAATCGGCGCAAAGGTAAGGGTTTTTAGGGGATTTTTGATTTAGGATTTCAGATTTACGAGTTACGAACGACGATTTACGAATGCCTTTATGTTTAGCAGTTTGCTTGTAGTCCATGGTCCATGGTCCATAGACCATGGACGTCTATGTCTTAACAAAATTTTACCGAGGTACCCCATCAGCTGGCATAAAACTTGAATCTTCTTCCCGAACTATTAAACTCTTATTCATGAAAGTAAAACTCTTAGCTCTGGCGGTTGCAACCGTTATCAGCACAGCAGCATTTTCTCAAAGTTTCAATGTTGGTTTTAAAGGCGGGGCCAATATCAATAAGCTCAGTGGTAAATCATTTAAAGAAGAATTTTCTTTTGGTTATCAGCTGGGCGGTTTTGTTGAAATAGGATTAGGTAAAAAATTCTCTATCCAGCCCGAAGTTTTATTCAATCAATCCAATGTGGATACATCCAGTCATTTCAGCTCGGTTTACCAGTTTAAGAAGCTGGATAAAGTACAGTTGAAATATTTAAGCATTCCGTTGATACTGAACATTAAACCAAGCAGGCTGCTTAGTTTACAGGTGGGTCCGCAATTTGGAGTGTTATTGAACAAAGACAAGACTTTACTTCAAAATGGTAAAGAAGCATTTAAGAGCGGCGACTTCAGTATGCTGGGCGGTGTACAGCTGAATATTTCTAAATTCATTATCTACGGCAGGTACACTGTTGGCTTAAACAACCTGAATGGTATTGATAACCAGGAAAAATGGAAGAATCAAAGCATTCAATTGGGGGTAGGCTTTAAGCTATAAAATAATCAGGGACGTATGATGGTGAGAGAGCCGTCTGCGTTCCATTTTACTATAGATGACGGCTCAGCAATGTTGCTGTCATCACGGCGGTGTTGAACAATATAGTCAACACCGTTTTTTATTTCCGTATCTATCTCATTAAAAATTGCAGGCGTTGGTTGCCCCGAAATATTGGCCGAAGTAGAAACGACAGGTTTTTTAAATCGCTTTACCAGGTGTTTGCAAAATTCATCATTTACAATACGTATAGCAATACTGCCGTCTTTATTGATTAAATTATCCGCAAGGCCCGTTGCCCCCTCGTAAATAACAGTAGTAGGTTTGCTGGTTTGTTTTAAAAAATCAAAAACTGCAAGATCGGGCTGTGTTACATATTTAAGAATGCTTTTTTCATCAGCCAGCAATACGATCATACTTTTTTCATCGGAACGTTTTTTTAATTGGTAGATCTTTGCTACAGCATCTTCATTAGTTGCATCGCAGCCAATACCCCATACAGTATCGGTAGGGTAAAGGATCAGGCCTCCATGCTGTAATACGTTCAGGCATGCTTCTATGTCATTCTCAAAATTCATTGTTGTAAAGCAAGTGGTTCTAATAATTGGGTTGTCTGTATTTCCAATGCACACCTGAAATGTTTTTCGGGGCATTCTTTTTTTCCGTGCAGCCCGCAGGGGCGGCAATATAATGGTTCTTTTTTTTCTGCCACAAATGAAACGTCTGATAAAGGCGTAAAACCAAAGGCTTGTATGGTAGAACAAAAAACGGCTGTTACCGGTGCGTTCATAGCAGATGCAAAATGCAGCGGTGCAGAATCATTTACATAATTCATTACAGCTTTACTCATTAATGCTGCAGATTGTAAAAAGCTGAGCTTGCCTGCAAGCACGGTTACATTGGTATTGGTTGTAGAGTTTTGTAAAGCCTCACAATCGGTACGGTCTTCAGGCCCACCTAACAAATACACCCGTAATGCTGAAGGCATTTGATTGATAAAGTCGGCCCATTTTGCAAATGGATAGCCTTTGGTAAACCATACACTTTTTGGTGAGATGGTTATAAACGGTTCGCCGGTATATTGTTTTATAAATTCAATATCATCCTGCGAAGGATATAATTTTGGCCTGGTTATTTTATCATCGGTAATATCTTTTATAAGGTCATTGTTCCTTTCTACTTCATGTTTGTATGGCGGAGAAGTACTGATGATATGTTTTACCGACTTACTGAAAAGAAAGCTCAATGGATTTTTATCAAAACCTATCTTTTCTTTTGCACCTGAAAGAGACGTGATAAAGCCGGTAGAAAAAAAGCGTTGCAGGTTGATGACAGTATCATATTTAACCGCCCTTATTTTTTTTATAACCGCAAAAAGATTTTTTGTCTTCTGTTCTTTTTTATTCCAGATGAGTACCTCGTTGATATTTGGGTTATTAGATAACAGCTTTTCATTGCCTTTGCGTACCAAAAAATCCAGTTGTGCCGCAGGAAAGTATTGCTTTAGCTTTTCTATTACCGCCGTAGCCAATACCACATCGCCAATAAAAGCGGTTTGTATGACGAGTATTTTTTGCATATCGGGGCCAAAGTTATACAAATTACGATTGGCGAATTACGATTTACGAATGATCATCTTACCATATTATGCGCCAGCTTTTAGTATGTTTGCAAAAAAAATAATCATGGAATTGAAAGAATTAATAGGAGAGGCCTGGGCCAACAGGGAACTGGTAAAAGACATACAATATGCCGATGCCATTAGAAAAGTAATTGAAGAAGTAGATAAGGGACGCTTGCGTACTGCTTCGCCAACAGAAAATGGCTGGCAGGTAAATGAATGGGTAAAGCAAGCGATACTTTTATATTTCGGTATACAGCAAATGGAAACACACAGCCTGCCTCCATTTGAGTTCTATGATAAAATGAAATTAAAAACTGATTATGCGGCTTTAGGTGTACGTGCGGTGCCACATGCAGTGGCAAGATATGGCGCTTTTTTAGCAAAAAATGTAGTGTTGATGCCAAGTTATGTGAATATCGGCGCTTATGTAGATGAAGGCACCATGGTAGATACCTGGGCCACGGTAGGCAGTTGCGCACAGATAGGAAAAGGCGTTCACCTCAGCGGCGGCGTTGGTATCGGTGGTGTGCTGGAGCCATTACAGGCAAGCCCGGTGATCATAGAAGATGGCTGTTTTATCGGCAGCCGCTGTATTGTTGTAGAAGGTGTAATAGTAGAAAAGGAAGCGGTACTGGGAGCCAATGTAGTGCTTACCCAATCTACCAAGATCATTGACGTAAGCGGTGCTGCCCCTGTAGAAATGAAAGGCAGGGTACCGGCAAGAAGTGTAGTAATACCGGGAAGCTATACCAAAAAATTCCCTGCAGGCGAATATAGTGTTGGCTGTGCATTGATCATCGGTCAGCGCAAACCCAGCACCGATCTGAAGACAAGCTTAAATGATGCATTGAGGGATTTTAATGTAAGCGTATAATTTCAGTTGCCAGTTTGTATTGATACAATAATAATTCCCTGGATTTAAATTTCAATGAATAATATTTAATGAGTTCTGCTATATTTGCAATCCGTTATAGTTTAAGGAACTTTCAATTATCAACCTTATAACTTTTAACACACCTGCCCAGGTGGCGAAATTGGTAGACGCACTGTGTTCAGGTCGCAGCGTTCGCAAGGATGTGCTGGTTCGAATCCAGTCCTGGGCACTATAGGCCTTTAGGCAATCTTACACAAGATTGCCTTTTTTATTTTGCTACACCTGTTAAGCCGGGTTCGGTTAAAACAATCCTGCAAAATATAATAGAGAAAAGGTTATTTTTGTTCCATAATCAAACAGGGATAAGGGCCTCAAACTTATTCCCTGATCTGGTATTAGGGTTTAACCCCGTATTTCTATACGGGGTTATTTTATTTGAAAAGCTGCATAAAATATACTCACAAAAAAAGCCTTACAAATAATTGTAAGGCCCTGTTCTTTATGCTCGAACAACTAACTTTTTGCTGGTTAGTTGAATAAAGATAATGATTAATCCGGTTAAAATATTTTACGTACATAATATGTCATTTTTTTACCGGAAAAAAAATATTCCCTTTGCACAATATTAAGCTATTGTATTCCGTTTCTTTTCGCAACTAATAAAACTTCCTATGAAATTACAATTACACAAATCAGCTTTACTTTGTTTTTCATTCGTTTTATCAGCATTTCATCTTATTGCACAATGCAATGTGAATGATAAATACGATAAGATCATTAGTGGTTACCACTCTTCTATCGCTTTAAAGGATAATGGCACATATGCAGTTTGGGGTTCTTATATGAAGAATGCCGGCAATGCCGACCAGCTTGCGCCACAGGATATCAATGTTACCAATTATCCCAGTTTGACAGGAACTATACGCAAAGCCGCGTTGGGTGGAAAAAATGCGGGGGCACAGGTTGACCAGGCTTTTGTGCTTTCTGCCGATGGCCTGTGGGCATGGGGAGTTGCAGGTAATGTAGTGAGTACAGGTGTAAAATCGGGCAATACTTTCGGCCGTACCTCTACTGCTTCTGCCAATGGTTTCAATACTTATGGCTTACCGGCTTCAGTTGCCCCAACTGATGTTGCCAGTCTCTTTGCTACTTATCAAACTTTGGTATTATTAACCACCAGTGGTAATGTTTGGGTGCTTACGCAAACAACTTTAGCTGTAGAAGGCAATGGCGGAACGGTAACATCGCCCGGCTCCTCTACCTGGAAGCAGGTTAAAATAAATGCTTCTACCAATCTTACCAATGTTACCGCAGTACGCGGACAGGTAAGTAATGCTACTTACAATGCATTCATCGCACTCACTTCTACAGGCGAAGTATATACCTGGGGAAACAGTACTTATCTTGGAGACGGTTCAGCAGCCGCTGCAAGAAACTATGCAACGCTGATGTCGTTTGCCAATACAGAATTCAGTGCCAGTATGATTCCGAAGATGATCGGTGTTACAGGTGGTATCGGTACCACTACCACTACCAAAAACACTTATTACCTGTTGAGCAACACTGGTAATCTTTATACTTTAGGTGATAATACACAGCGACAATGCGGCGATTTTACCACTACAGAAAGAACCTCTTGGGTGAAAGTGAAAAAGAGCGCTGCCGCAAATGATTATCTTACCAATATCAATTTTTTCAGTTGCCAGGAACACAATTCCTCTTACCCTGCAACAGCAGCAATAACCACAGCAGGTACTTTATATACCTGGGGTAATAACAGTTCGGGTATGGCGGGCCGTACTGATGATGGCACACCGGCAGGTACACTTAATACACAGTCATTCGATCCCGGCACCCCTGTTGGTTTTACCGGAAAAGCTATTTCAGTTGAAATGGGCGGGCATACAATGGTGTATCTCAAAGAAGGTTCTACACAATTTTGTTATGTGGGGCATTATACCAACGGAAGTATGGGTGATGGTACATCAGGCAATAATGGAAGTTCAGCAGCTACCTCCCTCAAACACGATTGCAACAGTACACCAAGCTTGAATATATGTGGCTCAGTACCGGTTACAGGAAGCCCGATTACTTCTACAATCAGTGCTTCGCTCAGTTCCATACCTGCAGATGGTTCAAGTGTTTCTGTAATTACCATTCAGCTTAAAGATGCTTCGGGTGTTAACCTTACCAGCAGTGGTGGCGTTGTTACAGTAACCACTTCAGCAGGAACAATAGGTACTGTTGTTGATAATAACAATGGTACTTATACAGTAGTTCTTACCAGCGATGTATCGGTTAATACAGCAACCATAGGCTTTGCTATCAATGGTTCTACAGCGTCCGGAACAGTGCAGGTGCAATTCACCAGTGTACTTGCAGTAAACTGGCTGGAAGTTCATGCTTACCGCCAAAACAAAACAATTAAACTAACGTGGAAAACGATCAATGAGCTGAATGTAAAGAATTATGCTGTTGAGCGCAGTACCAATGGTGTTAACTGGGAAACTATCATCAATAATATCCCTGCCGTGAACAGTTCCGGCACTACTACTTATCAACAGGTGGATAATAATTTCAACCCCGGCCAGATATTTTACCGCATCAAACAAATAGACCTCAGCGGACACTTTACGTATTCTTCCATACAGGTTGTTTACGCAGTTGCAACTTCAGAAAGGATAACTATCTATCCCGTACCGGCACAAAATGTTTTTCACCTCGGAAATATCAGCCCGGTGCAAATTCGCCAGGTACAACTGCTTACGGTAAATGGAACTGTTGCAAAAAGCTGGACCAGTATAAAACCTGATTTTGACATTACAGAATTACCGGCAGGAATCTATATAGTTCGTATCGAAAAGATCGATGGCACAACTGAAATATTGCGATTGACCAAACAACAATAAATAGATTAGCTTCTATACTAAAAATGCTGCGGGGATTTTCCTGCAGCATTTTTAGTATTGTACAATAAGCGAATTAAAAATTGATCTTCAGCCCGGCAGTGGTCCATCTTCCCGGCATTTTACTTCCAAGCAGGTCGCTGTAAGAAATATTACCAATATTATTGGTTGCCAAAAAAGTACTTATTCTTTTACTAAAATGATATTGAAATTTACCATTTATTAAAAAGTAGTCTGTTGTTATTGCTGCATTTATTGCTGAAGCCTGTTGCGGTTCCCTCTTTTTATAAATGGCGGTAAAGGCTACGGAGAATTTTTTACCTGTATAAATTACGCTGCCGTTTATAATTTGCTTTGCATGCGCAATAATATAAAAGGAAGGAATTTTATCATTATTGGAAGAATGAATGAAAGATGCCGCTGCATTAATATATAAAGTACTGGTAGCAGTAAGGTTTGTTTTATAAGATAATTCAATTTCGCAGCCACGGGTATTAACCCATTTTATGTTTTCTGCCAAAGCATAATTACCAGCAGGGCTAAGATTGGTTTTTCTCGGCATATCTGTATAAGCCGTATTCACCCAGTCTATAAGATCATTTTGTTTACGGTAAAAACCCGTTACAGAAATTTTATAGTTCTTCAGCAACAGATCGGCACCTGTTTCAAAACTCCAGGATCGTTCTGCCACCAGGTCGGCATTTCCGATTTTGCCGGAAGTTACCAATGCCTTACCATAGTTATTATATCGTTCCGTATAATCGGGGCTGCGTATAGCTTTGCCGGCTCCACCACGGAGTATTATTTTCTTTAACTGGTAAGATAAATTAAGCTGCGGCAAAAATTCGTAACCATAGCTTTTATCAGCATCCAGTCTTAAAGAAGATTGTGCATGCCAGTTTTTATAACTATAATACAACGATGAAAATGCAGCGCCGTGCCAGGTTTGATGATCTCCGCGATCGTTTGAGCGAATGATCCGGTTATCAGCTGCTCCGCCATAATTAAACTTTAGTTGAGATGAGATTGTACCCGTATGAATATATTGTAACATAAAATAACCCGAACTGTTATCATTGGCAACAGACTGTTTATTGAACAGGTAATGGTCCTTCGTTTGTTTATAAGCAGCGTCGATCTCGTCCGTATTTTTTGAAGAGCGGTGCAATAATTTTAGCTGGTTCCACCAGCTGCTTACTTTTTCCATAGCGGTATCGCTTGCAAAACTGGTGTAAAAATTTTGTGCAGCGAAGCTTCGATGGTCAAAACTGCTTCGCAGCATCAGCTTCCAGTTCTTTGGCAAAGTAAAGGCAGCAGAAAGAGATACGGTGTTGGTATGAAAATAACCATCAATACCCCGTAAGGATGGACCATTGGCAGTAACTGTATTTATGCCTGCGGCTATATTTACTTTAGGAGATGAATTGTATATACCGGCATTTACATCGAAAAAGCCATATTCGCCGGCTGCGGTAGCAATAGCAGCTTTAGTATTTTTAGTATCGGTAAAATGATCAAAGGTTTGTGTAATAATATTAATTACGCCACCTACCGCTTCGCTTCCATATATAGCAGCAGCGGAGCCACGTAATATCTCTATGCGTTCTATTTCATCGGGGGCTACAGGTATATAAGAAGAAAAATGACCGGTAACAGGATCATTTATTTTTATACCATCCAGTAATACCAATACCTGCTGAAAAGTTCCACCCCTGATTATTATATCGCTTTGCGCACCTGCCGGCCCACGCTGTTGTATCTCAATGCCGGAAACATATTTCAGCATCTCATCTATTGAATTTGCAGGCAGTTGCTGCAATAATTTTTTATCCAGTACGGTGATATTGCTTCCTGTTTTACCTGCCTTTTTTGGTGTACGTGTAGCAGTAATGGTAACGGGGTCAAACTCTATTATATTTTGTGCACTAAGGATCATAGCGTATAAGCTAAAAACAGCAGTTAAGATGTACCTCATATAGTTCAATAATTTTGCCGGCAAAAATAAGTATGTTATATCAAAGGTGAATCAATAACATTGAGGGATACACTGTTTTATTGAGGTAGGATATTTCTAATAAATTTTCCAGGTTTTACGATAAATTATTGAGATAATATTTGGAAGATTTTTCTATATATTTTTAAAATTTCGAAAGAGCCGGGAAAAATAATCTTGTTTTTTGTGTAGATGATTTTCTAGAAAATTTAATAAATATTCGATTTTTTATAGAAATTTTTCTAATAAATTACTGCATATTATGCAGTAGTTTTACATAAATATTAAGCATAGCCGGAAATAAACCTAATAAAATAAACTACCGAAAATTGAATTATCATGCAGGATAATCATAATCAGACTATACCTACCAGTTACCAGGTAAATTTTGCCAATTTAAATATTGGCAGCTCTTCTTTCCCCGGTATCACACCGGTGGTTTCGGGTAATAAATATACTTATAAAAATCCGGGTACCTGGCCAAGCGGATCTTTAACGGTTTCCAACAGCTATGCCGGTGGTATTTCATTTAATGTAACGCCTACCTGTGCAACTGTTACAGGACAAACAATTAATTTTAAATACTATATCCGGGATTTCTATTATGCTTATGCAGGTAGTGCAACACCCTCTGGTCTTGCCTATGTGCTTGGCGGATCTGCCGGGCAGGATAGAGCAGTAACCTACACAGCAACCAGCGACCTTACTTTAACTGATCAAACAGGAACGGTGCAGGGGGTATCTTCAACTCATAGCTGGAATTTCAGGGTAGCATCTACGGGTACTGCTACAGCACCATTTGTATGGATAGGGATACCGACAAAAACCGGTATTAACGTGGTGCAAACTTCGGATATATCTACCAGTACCGTACTTACACCTATTTCATATTCCGGCGGCACCTGGTACCAGGTAAGTACAAGCGGACTTGTATCGGGTACTTCAAAGGATTATAAAATAGATTTTACATATACTACCTGTACACTGGATAGTTTAAAAGTGCTCACCGGCTGGAACTGTTCTTCGTACCCCACGTCTCCGCTTACATCATGCGGTTACGATTCGATGTACTTAAAGATACAACCACAGCCAAGCCAGGTACAGTTAAACATTACCCGCCAGCCTGGAAATGGCAGTTCGATCAATTTATGTAGTACCGATAGTGTATTGCTGGTTATAAACAGTGCATTGGCAGCAAAACTCACACAGCCTTATATTACTGTTTATCCGCCTGCCGGTCTAACATTCCTGACACCTGTAAAAGTAGAATATCCACTAGGCAGCGGCAATTATCAAAATGCAACAGTGACCAGTCTTGCCGGTGGTGGATTAAAGATCGATCTTACTGCACATACAGGTATAGGTACTGGTGGGCTACTGGGTACAGCATCTGCAAATCCTGCCTATGTTCCTTTGGGAGGAGACAGGCAGGCTAAAATAAAACTGGAATTTACGACTGACTGTTCATTTACTTCCGGTAATTCACTTTCCTTTACCGGTTACGGGCAGCAGCCATGTGGATCTGCGGCTGTTGGCAATGGCATAGTAACAACTACCAATGCCGTAAACATAACCGGGGCAACCGCTTCAGGATCTGCCGGCGCAACATTTAATTTCGGCGCAGCCAGTATTAACTGCAGTACATCAACTACGTTAAGCCTAACTGTTACACCAACAACATTAGGGACAATTACGGGAGATACAGTGGTTTACACTTTACCTGCGGGCATGGGATATGCAGGAAATTTTGTACCAGGCACCAACTGTGCATCCTGCACAGCTACACCTGTAACGGGTGCTGATGGAATTACTACTGTAAAAATAAAACTTCAGCCTGGTGTTGCAGCAAGTTCTACCCTGTCATTCAGTTTTGATGTGAATGCGCGGGGAGGTGGATGTGGTGCTTCTACTGTAACATCATCCTATAAACGGGATATACCCGGATTGACCTGCGGCGCAACTACCTGCAGCAACAGCAGCATATTTATTGCAACGGGAACTTCACCGGCAATCACCCTTATTAAACCCAACCTGTCTATTTCAGCTTTCAGTTATGCATCGGGAAGTTTAACACCGGGTTCGCCTACACCACTTACGGTAAGCATGACCGTTGATAATTCAGCTACAGTTGCAGCAGGGGCGGGAGCATATAACGTAGAATTCTTTTGCGGAACTAACACTACGCCTTTTGCAACAACCCCTTTCCCATCAGCAATTCCGGCAGGAGGTAGTGCTACGGCTAATTTAACAGTGAGTGTTCCGGCGGTACCAACCTGTAATGGTGGTGATATTGTTACTGCAAAAATTCAACCTGTAACAGCAACAAATTCTACTCAGTGTATGTGCTCAACTACCAGCATGCAGATGCTGCGTACACTTCCGGTAACATTAAGCAGCTTTACTGCTGTGGAAAATAATTGTAAAGTAGTGCTGAACTGGAAAAGCGGTGTGGAAGTGAACTTGCTGAAATATCAACCGGAATACAGCACAGATGCAGTTAACTACAAAGCAATAGGCAGCATTAATCCATTCGGTGATAACAGTACTTACAGCATCACTCACCAGGCTGAACAGGGAAGAGGGTATTATCGCATCCGCATGATCGATAATAATGGCAGCATAAAATACAGTGCCATCATCAGCTTAAATATCAGTTGTACAGGTAAAAGCATATTATTATTCCCGAACCCAGCGAGGGATCAGCTGAATGTAAATCTTACCGGTTATCGCGGCAGCATTGCAGGAAGAATGTATAATGCAAAAGGTCAGTTGGTGCTCACTAAAACATTGATCAATGGAACTAATATTATTGACACGAGGAAATTACCTGTTTCTGTCTATTCACTTGTTGTTACAGACAATAACGGGGAGAACTCCACTTACAAAGTGCAGGTAAATCATTAGTGTATAGCATTGGGTAGAATATAGATTCTGGTTTTTCCTTGATTATCCTTCGTCGTAAAAATAAACGGCGGAGGATTTTTTTTATCATTGATAAAAGATCAGCAATACGTTTTAAATATTGCTTTGATCAGTTGCCCGAATTGGCTTTGAACTACAGCTATTCAATTACCGTTAAAAGTTTGTTATCAACCGGTTGTTTTATGTAATCAATTTTTTTACCGCATCCATACAAAAAAACAACCAATATGAAAAGATATATAACAGCAATAGCTGCTTTTATCCTTATTGCCATTACCGCAAAAGCCGCAGATGATAAAAATACCGTGCCTGCTGAATTACGAACAGCTACTGTTTACCGCACCGGCGCAGAACTACTTCATAATGCCAAAGCCACATTAAAACAAGGCAGCAGTGAACTGATCATAGAAGGTATCAGCAGTTATGTAGATGTTAACAGCCTGCAGATAAACTGCCCGGCACCCGTAACTATTTTGGGAGTAGAATTCAGTAATAATTATTTAGGGACTGATATTGCTATACCAGCAGTAAAAAAATTACAGGACTCGGCAGATAAAGTGAATAACGATATTGATAAACTGGATGTATCTATAACTACAACGACAGAATTACTTACTGTATTAAAAGCCAATAAAGAGATCAAAGGGACACAAACAGGATTAAGTGTTGCGGAATTGATTAAGCTTATGGATTATTACAAACTCAAATCAATTGAATTACAGAATGACCTTGCTGCATTGAATTCCAAAAAGAAAAAATTGCAGGAAGTGGTAGATAAGATCGAATTGCAGATAGAAGAAGAAAAGAAAAAGAATACTACCAGCGGCGGAAGAGTAATACTGCAACTGTTTACCAGTATTGGCGGCAGCTACGATATTGCTGTATCCTACATTACACAAAATGCATACTGGACGCCATACTATGATATTAAAGCTGATGATGTAAAGAGCCCGATGAAGATCATTTATAAAGCGAAAATAGTTCAGACTACAGGCATTGACTGGAAAAAAGTAAAACTCTCTTTGTCAACTTCAACACCTACACAATATGGCAATGCGCCTGTATTGAAAAGCTGGTTCCTGGCGTATATAAATCCGGTAAGAGTATTAAACAGGAATCTTTCTTCGTCTCTTAATACTGTACAAAGTTTTGATCTGAATGGAAAGGTTGCTGGTGTTCAATTGAATGAAGTAGTAGTAACAGGTGCTTTTGAAAAAAGGCGGGATAGAACTGAAGCTCAGCCTTTATATATTGTAAACGGCGCCGAAATGTCTGCAGATGAATATGCCAAGCTGGATCCCAAAGCAATAAAAGATATTAAAATAGTACAGGATGATGATGCAGCAAACTTATATGGTGCAAGAGCTGCCAACGGCGCTGTAGTAGTTACACTAAAAGATGGTTTGGAAGATTATGTTTCTGTTTCTGATAATGAGCTGGATATTACCTACGATATAGATCTTCCCTATGATGTGCCAACCAATGGCAAACAACAGATAGCTACGCTGAAAGAAGCAACCATGAATGCCAGCTATAAATATTATTCCGTTCCTAAACTGGATAAAGATGCATTCCTGCTTTCTGAAGTAAGTGATTGGGAGCAACTGAATTTATTGCCTGGCGAAGCCAATATTATTTTTGAAGGAACATACATTGGTAAAACTTTCATTGATCCGGCAAGTACCAATGATACGTTGAACCTCACCTTGGGTAAAGATAAAAGGGTAGTGATCAAAAGAGAAAAATTAAAAGATTTCAGCAGTGTAAAATTCCTTGGCAGTAATAAGCTGCAAAAGATAACGTATGAATTAACGGTGAAGAACAATAAAAAAGACCCGGTTAAATTATTATTAAAAGATCAATACCCGATAAGCACCAATAAAGAAATTGAAGTGGAGCTTTTAGAGAGCAGCGATGCTATGAACAATACAGAGATCGGCGTATTGACCTGGAAGCTTGACCTGGCACCGGGTGAAATAAAAAAAGTACGAATAAGTTATAGCGTAAAATATCCTAAAGGCAAGCAATTGAATCTTAACTAAGACATACACCTTGTGATCACTTTAAAGCACCTGCAACCACGGGTGCTTTTTCTTTACCTTTGCGAAAACCTTTTTATGGAAGAATTTATTAGAAAAGTAGAGATACGGTGGAGCGATATAGATCCTAATTTTCATGTTCGGCATTCTGCCTATTATGATTTTGGCGCTTATTGCAGGATCAGTTTTTTAACCGAACATGGCATTACACCCGCAGTAATGTCGCAGCATCACATCGGCCCTATTCTTTTTCGTGAAGAATGTGTATTTAAAAGAGAGATAAAATTCGGTGATGAGATAACCATCAATTTTAAACTGGGAAAAGTATCCGGGGATTACAGCAAATGGACCATGATGCATGAAATATGGAAAAATGGTGACACGCTTGCTGCTGTATTAACTGTTGATGGCGCCTGGATGGATACACAGTTACGAAAAATAACTGCACCGCCACAATCATTTATTACCGGTTTTGATGCAATACCTAAGACTGAAAATTTTAGCGGCTGAATAAAATAGCCACCAGGTATCTTTGTTTACTCCTTATGCTCGCTGCTACCATCAACTTATATAAAAATGCCTATAGCGGTTTAACTCGTCGTATGTGGCTGCTTGCAGTAGTTATGCTCATTAACCGCTGTGGTACCATGGTTTTGCCATTCATGACCCTGTACTGTAATCACAGGGGCTATACTGAATTTCAAGGAGGTATTGCTGTAGCGATCTATGGGCTTGGTTCAATAGCAGGCGCATTTTTAGGCGGCAGGCTCAGTGACCGTTACGGTTTTTATACGATACAAATGTGTGCTTTGTTTGGCGGCGGGATCATGTTCATTGTGCTGGGACAAATGCCAACTTACATTACCATTTGTATCTGTATCTTTTTTGCCAGCATGATCAATGAATCTTTTCGCCCTGCCAACGCCAGTGCCATAGCGCATTACAGCACGCCTAAGAACCGTACGCAATCTTTTTCTTTAGTAAGATTGGCGATAAATATGGGGTGGGGTGTAGGCGCTGCTGCTGCCGGAATGCTGGCATCTATAAGTTATGCTTTATTGTTTTGGGTAGATGGTATCTCCAATATACTGGCAGGGCTGGCGCTTTTGCTGTTGCTGCCTAAAGTTTCTTTAGCGCAGCAAAAAAATACGAGTACAGTTAAGCCGACTGTTGTTACATCCCCTTATAAGGACAAAACATTTTTGATCTTCATCGGTTTTATGCTGGTATTTGCATTGTGCTTTTTTCAATTGTTCACTACGGTGCCGGTATATTTTAAAAAGGTGCTGAAGCTTGATGAAGATATGATCGGTATCATTATGGCGCTTAATGGTATCATCATTGGTGTGTTTGAAATGATCATCGTTTTTAAGATAGAGGGAAGACGTACTTACCTTACGTTGATGACATACGGTACTATATTAATGGCGGTATCATTCCTGTTCCTCAATCTTCCTTTGGCAGATAGTTTTTCTATTGCATTGATAGCAGTGCTTACTGTTACTATCGGCGAGATCATTGCCATGCCTTTTATGAACAGCTATTATATCAGCAGGAGCACGTCTGAAAACAGAGGTAGTTATGCAGGACTTTTTACCATGACGTGGAGTTCTGCACAGGTGATCGGCAGCCTGGCCGGTTCGCAAATAGCGCATTTATTTGGCCATCATGTATTGTGGTGGATCATTGGCGGCACCTGCCTTATAGCGGCTGCGGGATTTAACTGGCTGCAATCAAAAAAATAATTTCAGATCATCTTTGCCAAATAAAAAAGCAACACAGTAAGTGTTGCTTTCGATATGTTCATTTTTCCTGGCTACTTTATTTATAGGTAGCTGTAAAAGTTGTTTTAGCGCTGATCGGTACATCCTGGCCGGCAACCTGCAAATTGCCTGTTGTTGCTGTGGTCATATTTTTTTTCTTTACTAATGCTGTTGAAATATCCGTTACTATATCTCCTGTTGTTTTAGCATTGGTAACAACGGTCATTTGCATACCCTGCATTTCAATATCGCCACTGGCATCGGTTGTTGTATTTACCTGCACTACAGCTTCTTTATTATCAATTGATTTCAGCGTGTAAGTGCGCACGGTCTTTGAATTTTTCTCAACAGTAGAATCAGACCAGCTATCACCGATCTTTTTTCCCTGCGGTAATAATATGAATGCACCTGAAACAGGATCTACATCATTAGCTGAACCAAATAACTGCATCATGCTTTCCATCGGATCTTCCGGGGTGTCGCCTGTTTTTTGTTCCACATCTTTTTGCTCGTCGATCATTTTTCCGGTAGTGTTATCAACAGTTACTTCCACCGGAACATTCATTTTGCTGCCAAATGCTTTTCCCATCTCTGAACCCTGATCTTCCGGTTTTTCAGAATCATAGTTCATCGTTTTTCCCATCATATCCATATTCATCTTCAGTTTCTGCAAGGTATTATTGAAGATAGAACTGGTGGCAGTTATATTTTTTACCTCTAAACTTATTTCGCTGGAAGAACTGCTTTGTACATCCATACCCATTACACTGGCTTCTGTTATCATAGAGATATCTCCCTGTATCTTTTGCCCTTTTGCAAGAGCGATCTTTGAAGTGGGTACTTGCGCAACAGCTAAACTTGCCGACAGCGCACTGATCAAAACGATGGAAATTCTTTTCATGTTTTATTTTTTCAACTGCAAATGTAAACTCAATGCTGCAAATACACAGCATTAAGCGAAACATTTTAACAAAATGAGATGACTGCAAAAACAAGGGCCATACCGTGTGGTATGGCCCTAAAAGGTTTTAATGAGTGGTTATTATCCTATCACATTTACATTAACTGCATTCATTCCTTTTTTACCTTCCTGCAGATCAAACTCAACTTTGTCTCCCTCTTTAATATCTCCTTTCAACCCGCTAACGTGTACAAAAGTTTCTTTGTTAGAGTCGTCATGCTTAATAAAACCGAAACCTTTTTCAGTGTTGAAAAACTTTACGGTGCCTTGTTGTTTGTCCATTTTAAATTGTATTGTATTGTAAAATAATTGAGCGAAGGTACTGTTTATTTATTAAAACAATGGAAATGATTATAATATAACCTGTTATATGAGCGAAAAATATTGATTTTAAACTGTAAGAGGTTAATAAACAGCAGGGTTATAAAAAACAGATTTTGCACAGTAATGCTGCGAAAATATTTAAAATGCATACTCCAGCCCTGTGCTTAATGTATAATTTACCTGTGGGATACCGATGGCCGGATAACTGTCGAACAGGTAATTCCAGTTGACACCAAGCGTTAACTTTTTACTGGCTTTTACCTTAAAGGAAGATTGGTTGAGTATCCTGTAATCATTGAACTTATCTATCCTTGGCTGATAAAAAGTAGTGCTTATTATTTCTATCCTGTCGTTGGGATAAATAGAAAAAGATGCATAACTGCTTAGCCGTACATTTTTATGTAACTCATCAACACCTGTTTCTTTTTCTATTTCATACATTGGCAATGAGGCGGCATAAAAGCGGAACACTTTGGAAGAAGCGATCTTGAACCTTGGCCCGGTACCAATGAGAAAGCGTGATTTTATACGGGTGATAAGATTGTTCTGTATCTGCGTAAAAGCTTCCCAACGCAATGTTTTGGTTATTTTATAGTTATAGCGAAAATGGAGAAAGGCATTATTGATCAGCTTTTCGTCTTTTGTTTTCAAAACACCATAGTTGCCTAATATAAGATAGAGGCTGCGTTGTGATTTATATTGAAGATGAGCACTGGCCTCTGCATCAAATACCTGTTGCGTATTTTTAGTAAGCGATACAGCTGCGGCCGCAGTGCCCAGCCAGCCGGTAGTATCTGACTGGATACGGGCGCTTTCTATATTAACGATCTGGGATTTAACTGTTATCAACTTAAAAGTAAAAAAGATAAGTACCAGGCAATTTTTGGCGTAATCAGGCATAGTCAGATTGGTGATAAGATTAGTTAAAAATACAAAAGCCTGCAAAAAGATCAGGAATAAAAATTAAACATTCCTGCACCAACTTCGTTAATTTAGCAGCAGCCATTGCTTGCCAATCTATCTAAATCTATATAAGGTGAACAAGACCGTAATTACAGGAACAGGAAGTTATATACCCCCATACATCAAGCGAAACAGGGATTTTACAGGACATGATTTTTATGCAGAAGATCATAAACCGATCGAAACAGCGCCTGAAATTGTTGTTGAAAAATTCAGGCAGATAACGGGAATAGAAGAACGGCGCTATGCTGCTGCTGATACTACTGCATCGGATATGGCTGCCATAGCTGCAAAAAATGCTATTGAAGATGCCGGTTGCGATCCTGAAACAATAGACCAGATCATTGTTGCCCATAATTTTGGCAATGTTATTAAGCATACTATTCAAACGGATGTATTGCCTGCATTGGCTTCAAGAGTTAAGCATGCGCTGGAAATAAAGAATCCTTCCTGTGTGCCGTATGATATTTTGTTTGGCTGCCCTGGCTGGATACAGGGCGTTATACAGGCCGATGCTTATTTTAAAGCGGGCATAGCAAAGAAATGTTTGGTGATAGGTACCGAAACATTATCCCGTGTACTGGATTTTTATGACAGGGACAGTATGATCTTCTCTGATGGCGCAGGCGCCTGCGTACTGGAAGCTTTGCCTGCCGATAATCCAAGTGGTATCCTTGCCAGCAGTGTACAATCACACTGCAATGAAGAAGTAGATTATCTGAATTTGGGTAAATCAAATTTTCCGGATTCGGATCCACGCATCCGCTATATTAAAATGAAAGGCCGCAAAGTGTATGAATATGCTGTGAAGCATGTGCCGCAGGCGATGAAGGATTGCCTGGATAAAAGTGGTGTTGATATCAGCGAACTGAAAAAAGTATTCATTCACCAGGCCAATGAAAAAATGGATGAGGGGATCATTAAAGCAATGTATAAATTATACGGCATCCGCGAAGTGCCTGAACATATCATGCCCATGAGCATTCATAAATTAGGCAACAGTTCTGTGGCAACAGTGCCTACATTACTCGATTTGGTACGAAAAAATACTATGCCCGAACATACTTTAAACACCGGAGATGTGATCCTCTTTGCTTCGGTAGGAGCAGGGATGAATATTAATGCGGTGTGCTACAGGATGTAGGGAAGTGAAACGTAAAAAGTGAAACGACAAATTCAAATCGTTTCACTTTTTACGTTTATTATTTCACTGGTATAATTATTTCTCACCTTTTCACATCTACCGTCTCACGCTTCGCTTCCCGTCAGTTTCTCGCCGGCCTTGGCTTAGGCAATTCTTTTCTCGGTATCTTTTGATCAGCCTGTGCTGTATTGTACACAAATGATGCAATGATCGTTGCGGCTTGTTTCAGGTCTTCCGGCACCAGGTGATCGTAGGTATCCATATTGGTATGATGTGTTCGGGTATCATATTCCAAAGGGTCCTGTATGAATTGAAAACCGGGAATACCCACGCCGTCGAAAGATTGATGATCCGTTCCGCCGGTATTGCTGATGGTAACTGTTGTGGCACCAAGATCATGAAAAGGTATCAGCCACTGCTCAAATATTGCTCTTGCTGCCTGGTTGCCCTGTAAATAGATGCCCCTTATTTTTCCTGAACCATTATCTAAATTATAGTAAGCCGAAATTTTTGCATGCTCGGGTTTCAATACCATATCAGCAGGATCGGCAAAATGATTTTTTACATACCCCCTTGATCCAAGCAAGCCTTCTTCTTCACCGCTCCACAACGCAATACGAATGGTACGCTTAGGTTGCAGACCGGTTGCTTTAAGAATGCGCACTACTTCCATCATCACCGCACTGCCCGCAGCATTATCAGTAGCGCCTGTAGCGCCATGCCAGCTGTCGAGGTGACCGCCGATCATTACGATCTCATCTTTAAGAACAGGGTCGGTACCGGGTATCTCTGCTACAACATTATAGCCTTTGATATCGCCGGGATAGAATTTTGTTTTTACATCGGCTTCCATTTCTACTTTTTGCCCGCTCATTACCAAACGCTGTATCCTTAAATAATCATCGCTGGATAACATTACCCAGGCATAATTATTTTCTGCATCCTTTGCATAAGAGCCGCCGTTCTGCACAAATACAGTTCCGTCATTTCCCCTGCCGTTCATGCTTAACACCAGTGCAGGTTTTTCATTCTTATAAAAATCATTCATTTGCCGGGCCAGTGTTTGCCTTTGCCGCATAGCAGGATTTCCGTTCTGGTTAAAATTTCTTTCTCTTGGCCCTTCAGGTGGTTTTGCATTTGCCATCTTTTCTAAAGATGTATCAGCTAAACGCAATCCATCAGGAGTAAATGAAGGATGCAGTGTATCGGTAGAATAGTACATCACGATCTTACCTTTTATCTTACCCGAATAATTTTGATATAACTCTGCCGAATCTTTTGCATTGATCAATATCACTTCACTGCTCATTGCTTTTTTGCCGGCCGTGCCACCTGTCCATGCTCTCGGTATGGCTACTATTGGTGTATAATAAGGAACTGTCATGGCAAGATAGCAGCGGGTTTGTTCCCAACCTACACCAAAATCCCCCCACGGTTCAAGCGTTGCATTTACCAATCCCATTCTTGTCAATTCATCTTTAGCCCAATTGGCTGCACGGAAATATCCCGGCGAGTTTGTTAACCGCGGGCCCGATGCATCGGTGAGGTGAAAGGCGATATCCATTACTTTGGAATTGCCCAGCCCCTCGGCTTTTATTTTGTTGGTAGCTTCTGCATTATCCTGTGCAAAGGAACAATTGACCGACAGGCAAAATGCAGCGATGAAAACAAATTGCTTTTTCATAAAAAGGTTGTTTAAGTTGATTGAAGAATCAATATAACTATTTTAATTTTTTTTCGTGATTGTTTTGGATGAGTGGAGAAGAGGGAATAGTGATTCTGTAAAATAAAAAACACTCAACTGTAAAAGTTGAGTGTTGGCAGTTGGTTTTGGAACTTTTTGTCAAACTTTTTTTGTCAGACAAGTTCAGTTGGTAACATGTATCAGCTGCAAAACAACTATTTATTTTTGTAATTTTTATACCCGCTTTGGGGTATTTTTAAATTCTTCAATCACCTTGAGGAGATGTTGTTTTACAAGCAGATGGCGCAGATTCGCAAATGCTGTTCTGCAATAGTTGCCAAATAAAAAGAGTTCAACTTTTTTTGTTGAACTCTTTACTGAATTGATGCTATAATTCTTTACGCTTCTGCTTCGGCATAGCTGCTTACCGGTTCGCAGGTGCAGATAAGGTTCCTGTCGCCGTGTGTATTATTTACCCTGCTTACGCTTGGCCAGAATTTATTTTCTTTCACATATGCTAATGGAAAAGCGGCCTGCTGCCTGCTGTACGCATGGTTCCAGTCATCGGCACAAACAACATGTTGTGTATGCGGCGCATGTTTCAATGGGTTGTCTGCTTTATCAGCAGTACCATCTTCAATAGCTTTTATTTCTTTACGGATGCTTAACAGCGCATCGCAAAAGCGATCCAGTTCTGCTTTGTCTTCACTTTCAGTTGGCTCTACCATTATAGTGCCTGCTACAGGGAAGCTTAATGTTGGTGCATGAAAATTATAATCCATCAGGCGCTTGGCAACATCTTCCGCTTCTATTCCTGCGCTTTGCTTGAAGGGGCGAAGATCAACAATGAACTCGTGTGCACAGGTCCCATTCTTTCCGCTGTATAATATCTTGTAGTCGCCTTCCAAGCGGGCCTTCATGTAATTGGCGTTTAGAATAGCATACTCTGTACTTTTTCTTAAACCATCCGGCCCTAATAATTTTATATAGGCATAGCTGATGAGCAGGATGCTGGCGCTTCCAAACGGAGCTGCGCTGACTGCACCATTGTCTGTCGTCTGTTGTCCGTCGTCCGTCGTCACATGGCCCGGTAAATACGGAGCAAGTTTTTCATTTACGCAGATGGGACCCATACCAGGACCGCCGCCGCCGTGAGGAATTGCAAAAGTTTTGTGCAGGTTCAAATGGCAAACATCTGCACCAATACTTCCGGGAGATGTTAAGCCAACCTGTGCATTCATGTTGGCACCATCCATATATACCAATCCGCCGTTATCATGTATCAGCGTGCAGATCTCTTTAATGCTTTCTTCAAATACACCATGCGTGCTCGGGTAAGTAACCATCAATCCTGCCAGTGATGCTGCATATTTTTCTGCATTCATTTTCATATCGGCCACATCAATATTACCTGCATCATCACATTTGGTAACCACCACTTTAAAGCCCGCCATTACAGCGCTTGCAGGATTGGTGCCGTGTGCAGAGATAGGTATCAATATCACATTGCGGTGTGCTTCATTTTGTGCAGCGTGATATGCCCTTATAGCCAGCAGCCCGGCATATTCGCCTTGTGCGCCACTGTTGGGCTGCAGTGATGTAGCAGTGAAGCCGGTGATATTGCTGAGCCAGTTCTCCAGTTCAGTAACGATCTGCTTATAGCCCAGCCATTGATTGGCGGGTGCAAAAGGATGTAATCCGCCAAACTCGGGCCAGCTTATAGGAATAAGTTCTGTAGCGGCATTCAGCTTCATGGTGCAGCTGCCAAGACTAATCATGGAAGTATTTAAGCTGAGATCTTTATTCTCCAGCGATTTTATATAGCGCATCATTTCGCTTTCGCTGCGGTGTGCCGTAAAAACAGGATGCGTTAAAAATTCGGATGTTCTTGTTACTGCTGTTGGTATGTGGGTGAGCGCATCATCAAAGTCAATATTGAATGCAACTGGATCGGTATCATTTTCAAAACTGTTGATGATGTCAAACAAACCTTCCGGCGTTGTAGTTTCATCTAACGAAATACAAATTGTTTTTGTATCAGGATAAAAGAAATTGATCTGTTGCTTTTCCGCTTTTTCTTTATACGGCTTTATATCCTCTACCTTAACTGTAACTGTATCAAAGAAACTATCACTTACCAAATCGAAACCTCTTTGCAACAGTGCATCGGCTAAGGTTTGTGTAAGCAATGCTACCCGTTTTGCAATATTCTTAATGCCATCTGCACCGTGATAGACAGCATACATAGCTGCCATATTAGCCAGCAGGGCTTGTGCAGTACAGATATTACTGGTAGCTTTTTCGCGGCGTATATGTTGTTCCCTTGTCTGCAATGCCATGCGCAGGCAGCGGTTGCCCTGTGCATCGATGCTTACACCAATGATGCGGCCGGGGATATTTCTTTTAAATTCATCTTTAGTAGCAAAGAATGCAGCATGCGGTCCGCCAAAGCCCATCGGTACGCCAAAGCGCTGCGAATTTCCTATTGCTACATCGGCACCTAATTCGCCCGGAGGTGTTAATAAAGAAAGCGCCAGCAAATCGGTAGCCATTACTACCTGCGCATTTACAGCATGCACTTTATTGATAAAGCTGCGGTAATCCTCTACAGCCCCATTACTGTTGGGATATTGAACAATGGCCCCAAAGAAAGTATCATCCAGTACTGCAGTGGTGTAATCTCCAAAAACCAGTTCCACACTAATAGGAGTGGCACGGGTGATCAATATATCTTTTGTTTGTGTGAAGATAGTATTGTCAACAAAAAATTTAGGCGCTGTAATATGATCGTGGTTTTTGTTCTTATGATTGAAAAGCATTGCCATTGCTTCAGCTGCGGCTGTGCCTTCATCCAGCAGGCTGGCATTGGCAACAGGCAAACCGGTAAGGTCGCTTACCATGGTTTGAAAGTTCAGCAGGCTTTCCAAACGCCCCTGTGCTATTTCGGCCTGGTAAGGTGTGTATTGGGTGTACCAACCCGGGTTTTCAAAAACATTTCGTAAAATAACACTCGGTACAATGGTATTGTAATAACCCTGCCCGATATGGCTGCGGAATATTTTATTCAGCGATGCTGTTTTCTTTAATTCAGCCAGGTATTGATATTCACTAACCGGGCCTGCTGTGGTCAATGGTTTGTTGCTGCGGATGGATGCCGGTACTGTTTTGTCGATCAGTTCATCCAAAGAGTTTACGCCAATAGTGGCAAGCATTGCTGCGGTTTCTTCTTCGCTGGGCCCGATATGACGCCTGGTAAATTCGTGTTGCTGCTGTTCAAAAATGTTCATAGACCTGTTTTGTTTTTGATTTATCGCCGCGGATAAATGATAGGAGGTTTTTTGCGGTGCAAAAATACGATAACATAACAAGATTAAGAGTCAATATGTTCGTTGCGGGCCAAGTGTGGAAAACTGTAGCGATTATAAAAATACCCATTGCAAGGTATGGCGGGAAAGCTGCGGCTGTATTATATTTAAACCAAAAACATGAAACGATATATCATAGCCGGTTTACTATTACTTTTCTCCGTAACCGGATTTGCCCAGGTAGATTTTTGCGCCCAGACCCAAAAAGCGATAAAAGCTGCGGCGAATAATTTCAGCGGTTACAGCAATTTTCAATACAATACTGTTGGCGGACAAAAAGCTTACCTCGCCGATTTCTCTTACGTAAGTGGCGAGAGCGGCTATATTTATTATGATGCGGCCAAAAACAAAACCGATTTTTTTCAAAAGATAACCAGCGACAAAACCCAATACAATGATATCTATAAAAGCATAGAGAGCTGCCTGGTGAATGATGAGAATTACTGGACAAAATATGATAATGATGCCGGCACTACGGTTATTTTTTCCTGCAACAAAACGGGCAGCGAGGTTTCGCTGGTGAGCAGCGATAAAGGGGTTACGATAGTGATACAGCGCAGTAAGCAAAAAGACCTGCCGGTTTTTACCAGCTCGTTCTGCACTACTTTAAAATATATCACCGGTGAGATCAGCAACAATTTCAAGAACATTACCGGCGAGTATAAAGATTCTTCCATTTTAGGTAAAGCGTATAAAAGCACGCAGCAGCTTAACCAGCGGGGAACTGTTGCTAACATTACCGTAGGAAAATCGTGGTTAAAACCCGGCACGATGGATTACAGCTACAGCGAAATGGTGGCCGGTTATGAAATGACGCCCGGGGAAGTAACGGCTTATTTTGACCAGTGCCTTACCGCTGCTGATGGCTGGGTAAAAGGCAAGCCTTCTTACGGAGATGGTATTACTTATACCAAAGGCGATATGCAGGTAACGTTGAGCACTTCCAAAAGTTTCAACTATAAAGAGGCCGATAATTCGCATATCAGTATAAAAAAGAAAGCTGATTTTTGATCAGCTTTCTTTTATTTCTTTTTTCTTATTTATTCATGCACCGCCAGCACCGGCACTTTGCTCTGGTAGATCATTGTGCGGGTATGTTGTGTTTTGAACAACCTTTCATAAAAGCTATGGTGCCTTGGCGCAATGATGATCATGTCGATATCCTTATCCTGGGTAAACATATTTACCGCTTCATGAAAATCATATAAGCGCATAAAATAGAACTCCGGTTTAAAATCGGCCAGCAGTTCTTCCATCTTATCCCTTTCCTGTTTGAATTCGGGAGTTAAGGAAATGTAGTGGCTGCTATCCACATTTAAAATATGCAGCGATGGTTTGAAATGGTCCAGCACTTTTTTTACCTCAATTAACGTAGGCGTTTCATCTACATATTTCATTTCGGAAGTGATGAGCACATTTTCGATGTTTTTGTATTTGGCATCCGGTGGTACGATCAATACCGGGCACACATTCTTTTCTGTCATCTTCAATGTATTTGATCCGGAAAAGCGTTGTGCCAATGGTGTTTTACCGGTAAGCCCCATGATGATCAGGAATGCCTGCTTAACGTGGGCATAAGCTGCAAGTGCATCGATGAAGTTATCACCCGATTCGGTGAATGTTTCTACATTCGGTAAGGTGGCAACAAGTTCTTCTTTAAGTGTTTTAAGATAATTATTGGCAGTAGCCATATCCTCGCCGGAGCTGTAATAATGATACAGGATAAGGCTTACATCGGCCCGGTCCTTATACATATTGGCAGCATAATGTGCTGCGTTAAACGATGTTTCTGAAAAATCCAGTGGTACAATTACTGTGGTCATTGAATGAAATTTTGTACAAAATAAAAAAAATCGGCTACACTTGAGCAAATAGGTGCATTAAGTGACAAGTTAGTTGCAAGCAGAGCTACAAGATGCAAGCTTCAAGGGTGCAAGTTTTCTATTCGAAGTGTAATCGACCCTCCGCCCCCAAATCACAAATTACAAATCTGAAATCATAAATCTAAAATCATAAATAAGTTGTTATTTGCAGTATGAGTGACGACTTGCTTCATAACTGGCAGAAAAAATCGGGTGACAGACAAAAGCAATACAAACAGTTTTTGAACCGTGCAGATAAAAATAAAGTGCTGAAAGTATTGCCGGAAATTCATGAAGAGGCGTTTGAGAAAATTGACTGCCTGCAATGCGCCAACTGCTGCAAAAATTATTCTCCGCGTTTTAAAACGCCGGATATCAAGCGAATCGCTAAATATTTAAAGATGAAGGAAGGCGATCTTATCAATACGTACTTGATGATAGATGATGAAGGGGATTATGTGTTGCAAACTAAGCCTTGTCCTTTTTTAGGAGAAGATAATTACTGCAATATTTATGAAGTGCGCCCTTCAGATTGTGAACGCTTCCCTTATACTGATGAAGATGTGATACTGAAGCGCCAGCCGCTCACTTTAAAGAACAGTACGTTTTGCCCTATTACGTATTATGTGCTGGAAAAACTGATAGCCACTGTCGGCAAGTAACTCGTTTTCTCTTTCTCCTTTTCCCTCTTTCTCTCCTTGTTCTCTTAGCTCTTTACTTTGTCGTCAACTCTATATACGCAGCAGTCAGCGGCCTGTCGATACCATCGCCTTTCCATTCCGGCGAGCCGGGTATTTCGGTAGCTTTTATTATTTCCTCTTTTGTTTTACCCGCTTTTATTTCTGCTTCGGTGAATTTCAGCACATTGCCCAGGTAATCGCCAAAAGCTTTGAGGTCATCTGCTTTAAGGATCACATCGTATCCTGTTCCTGAATGCCCACAGATGTATTGTGTCTTTGCATCAAAGGTCTTCTGGGCTTTATCTAATATCGTTATCCAGTTGCTGATGCTTGCGCCCGCGGTTTTATCTACAAAAGGATGGCGGCGGTTAAAGACAAGGTCGCCCATGTGTACAATATTGGCATGCTGAAAATGAACAAGGCTATCGCCATTGGTATGGCCTGCGCCAAAATAATGCAGCATGATCTTCTCATTATCCATCATCGTTTCCCAATTGGTATCGTAGGTTTGATCGGGATATAATTGTTTGTCTTCGTTGTTCTTTTGCTTTGCCACATTTTCCTGGTTGATCTTTGAATTGATATGCGCCACTACATGACCGACCAAACCTTTAAACGCAATATTGCCCGAACTGTGATCGCCGTGATGATGTGTATTGATGAGCATGCTGAACGACTTGTCGCTTTTCTTTTTCAGTTCATCAATGCAGTGCTGCGCCGAATCGGGGAACTGCGAATCCACGACTACGATGCCGGTTTTGGATAAGAGGAATAAAATGGTTCCACCTTTTTCGGTAAAGATGCCCATGTTATCATTCAGCATGGTGATCTTCCACGGATCAATAGCAAAAGCGGCAAGTATTTTTTGCTGCGCAATGGTTAATGCACCAATGGTTAATGCGGAGGAGCGGACGAAAGAGCGACGGTTCATAATGATTGAATTAAAGGCCCCGCCTATCCTCCCCAAAGGGGAGGGAAAAGCAGGAGATTATATATTAGATCATGCTTTGTTTAAAATTTGGTCTTCGCCCCTGTCTCCTCTTTTTTCTTCCCCCGTGGGGGAGATAGAGGGGGCTTTGTTAGTATTCAATCTTCCTCAGCTTCGGAAACCCAACCCAGGTGCCTACTACTACCACTACCGACATCACACCGCCAAAAATTACGGCAGGTAAGGTGGTAAATAGTTTTGAAGTAAGCCCGCTTTCAAATTGTCCCAGTTCATTAGAGGAATTAATAAATATCATGTTGATAGATGAAACCCTTCCTCTTAAATGATCCGGGGTATATAACTGGCTGATGGTGCCGCGGACAACAACGCTTATTCCATCGAAGAAGCCAGCACAGGCCAGCGCCATAAAACTTAGCCAATATACTTTTGATAAGCCGAATACGATTATAAAAATACCAAAACCCGCTACGGCAAGCAACATCTTAAGTCCCTGTTTTTTCTTCAATGGTGTTACCAGCAGTATCAGCACGCTTACCAGGGCGCCGATATCCATTGCTGCGTTTAAAAATCCGTAACCGATAGCGTTGGTATGCAGCACCTTGTCTGCTATTTCAGGAATGAATGCTGTGGCGCCGCCAAACAATACCGCAAAAAGATCGAGCGAAATTACACCCAGTAATATTTTAGTGTTCCATACAAAGGAGAAGCCATGCTGTATTGCCTGTATCATCGATTCTTTGTTGCCTGTATTGAACGGCGGCTTAGGTTTTACCTGGAAGGCAAAGACAGTGGCTATTGTTAACAGGGCTACCGATACAAAATATCCGCCGTAAATATCTGCCATTGCAATAAGCAGGCCGCCTGTGGCATGGCCTGTAATGGAAGATACCAGGTAAGTAGAAGAGTTGATCGAAATAGCTTTCTGCAATCTTTCTCTCGGTACAATTGCTGCGATCATACTATTGGCAGAAGGCTGCGAAAAAGAGCGTATGATACCGGTAGCAAAAACAGTAAATAAAATGATACTGATCTTTGACGACGGACTAAGATTTACCTGCGGCAAACTTATCACTGCCAGGCAAAGCGCACACAGTAAATAAAAAATATAAGACGAAGCAAGGATCTTCTTTTTATCGTGCGTATCAATGTAATGGCCGGCATAAATGGCGGTGATCACTGCCGGTAAAAATTCCGTAAGCCCCGCAATACCTACCATATACGTATTGGCCAGGTGAAAGACCTGGTATATAATGATCGTGGAGATCATGCGGACACCAAGCGTAAAGAAAAGCTTTGCCGAGATGAAATGCCAGAACTCCTTAGGTAAAAAAGTGCTTTTATTCTCCATAGTGTATTACGGCAGCGTTAAATAGTGCTGCCCGTCTTCGTATTCTTTATCCAATGCATCCACAATTACTTTCAGGTGTTCCTCATTGCCTAAAAAGTCGGCATTGCTTGCATCCACAAAAAGCGTTTTAATATTATGTTGTTTGATGTACTGTGTGTAAGTTTCCTGCAACGAAAACAGGTAATCATTCGGAATGCCTTGTTCGTATGCCCTGTTGCGTTTTTTTATATTGTCCTGCAGTTTATTTACAGGTGTATGAAGGTAGATCAATATATCCGGCTGTACGATCTGCGGGTTGATGATCTCGAATAATTTTTGATACAGCCTGAACTCTTCATCCGGTAAATTTACTTTGGCAAATAACAGGCACTTGGTAAAGAGGTAATCGGAAACGGTGATGTTCTGGAACATGTCTTTCGTTTGCAGCAGGTCTTTTAACTGTTTGTAGCGCTCTGCCATAAAGAACAGTTCCAAAGGAAAAGCATATTGGCCGGGGTTTTCATAAAATTTTGGAAGAAAAGGATTGTCAGCAAATTCTTCCAGTATCAGCCTTGCATTAAAATGCTTACTGAGTATATGTGCCAGGGTAGTTTTTCCTGCACCGATATTCCCTTCTATAGTTACAAAATTGTATTTCATTTCAAGATAGCCGGCAAGCGGCAGCTGTAAAGCAGGTTTTGATTTAGAAACCCTTAGCAGTGTAAAGTATTGCAAATTAAGTGTAAACTGCCCTTGAAAAAATCAAATTTTGTTAACAGGTAATTTATCGGCACAAACTCTTAATAAATAGTGGATAGTTTTTTTACTTTCAGGATGAACAAGCTGTGGTGAAAGCTCATTGAGCGGTACCAATACAAAACGGCGGTTTGCTAACTGCGGGTGGGGGATGGTAAGGTCTTTTTCGTTGATGATATCTTTATTAAAGAAAAGGATATCAATATCAATTATGCGGGGTGCATTTTTTTCTGTTCGTACCCTGCCCATTTTTTTTTCGATGTTGAGGATAGCAGCAATAGTTTGCTGAGCAGATAATTTTGTTTCAATAACAATAACCTGGTTCAAAAAATCAGGCTGATCGGTTTTGCCCCAGGCAGCAGTTTGATATAGGTGAGAGTGGCGCAATACTTTGCCAATATCTTTTGTAATATGCTTTACAGCTACAGCCAGTTGTTGTTTGCTGTTGCCCATATTGCTGCCTAAAAGAAGATAGAGTTTATTCATCAAATAGTGAAAAGTCGTTTATCAGGCCAGAAAGATCTTGTATCAGCAATTTTTAATTTTTTAAAATCCGGGTGTAGTGGATTGATAAGATAGTTGTACTCTTCATTCACCACTACTGAAGGAACTCTTAACACCAGGGATTGATTTTGTTTGATAAATTCATCCCCGATAAACCTGGTAAAATTAAGATCATCTTTCCAGTTGTCTTTTAATTTATTTAGCTTGATCTCAGTAATACTGGGTTGCGTTGGCAATTGAATGTATAAAAGATCTAAAGCTATATCATAGTCTTTAAAGTTGGTATTCACCAGCATTTCTAAAACTGCCAATGAGATGTGCTCACCGGTATATAACATAGGAACACCTTTTGAATTCCAGCGGGAGCCATATATTTTTGCCCCGGTACCGCTAATGTCATCACTGTACCTCGAGTTGCTTATCCTGTAAACTATCATGCAAATAATCCGTGTTGAATCCTTCCTAATTGAGTTAATACTTTTTCGATACCATCGTAGGTAGTAAGTGAATTGAAAGAGAGATTACCCTCCAGCATATATGGGTTTCTTTTCAGCCAGGTATAAAAATTTTCTATTTTGCCGAAAGCAGCTTTGCCTTCTTTTAAAACCTTTTCTATCTGGAGGGCCCTTTCTGCATTTATAGTAGCAAATACGCCATTGGTTTTTGCGTAGCGTTGTAAAGTGCGCTCGCTGATATGGAGTATAGCGGCCCACTCGTTTTGTGTAAAAGGAGATTTATCGGCAATTTTTTTAAAGTCATTGTATGTAAAATCTTTTAGTGAAGGAATTACCTTTGCACTTTGGTAATAGGCAACTGGCTCTTCAACTTTGCTTACTTCATCATTTGGCTTGTAAACTGTTGGTTTCTTTTTTGCTGCTTTCTTTTTCATCTCCTGACATTTGACACCCAAATATACGACATTTGTCGGTATCTTACATTTTCTTTTTAAAATACTTTTTTACCAATAGCTTTACGCTTCAAATTTTAACCGATCATGCAAAAGTACAGCCAGGTAAGAGCAATGCTGGCCATTACAAGGGCTAGCTTACGTGCTATATTCAGGAGCCCTTCCGCAGTGGTTTTCAGCTTCATATTCCCTTTCATCTTCATCATAGTATTTGGCTTTATCGGCAACAGCGGCGGAAGGCAACGCTATAGAGTTGCGGTTGAGAATGGTATTGATACTGCCAATGATATGTACCGGGCATTAAAAAATACCGAAGGGGTAACATTTAAATATTACAGCAATAAAGACTCTTTGGAAGAAGACCTGGAAAAAGGAAGACTTGCCGGTGTGATCAATATTCAAAAAAGCACAATAGGTAATATACCTTATACAATAAGTTTCCGAACAACTAATTCAAGTGATGACCAATGGCCGCAATTCAGGGCTTTGGTGTTAAGCAAGATCAATGAGGTAAGCAATAAAAATTATGTGAGCCGTCCGCAATATGCTGCACTGAATTTTAATCCTGAAAGCAAGCAGGACAGGGCCGAAATTCGCCAATACAAAACCATCGATTTTATCTTGCCCGGTCAGTTAGGTTTTTCTTTATTAAGCTCGGGTGTATTTGGTGTAGCATTCATGTTCTTTGGGTTAAGAAATACATTGGTATTAAAACGTTTTTTTGCAACACCTATCAACCGCACACATATTATTTTAGGTGAGGGATTTGCAAGGGTGATCTTTCAAATGGTAACTGCTATTGTGATCATCGTGGCCGGTAAATATCTTTTTGGATTTACTTTGGTAAAAGGATGGGAAACATTCATAGAAATGCTGATCCTGAGTTTTCTTGGTTTGTTGGTATTTATGGGCTTTGGATTTATAGTAAGTGGCCTGGCCAAGAACGACAGTACCATACCGCCATTTGCCAACCTGATCACCATGCCGCAGTTTTTACTGGGCGGCACTTTTTTCTCTATAGAAAATTTTCCTAAATGGCTGCAGCCTATTTCCAGGGCCATGCCGCTTACGCACCTGAATACCGCTATGCGTAATGTTGCTTTTGAAGGGCAAAGTCTTTGGCAGGTAAAAGGCGAGATAGGTATATTATTGTTATGGGGAGTTATTGTATATGCAATAGCTATCAAAGTTTTTAAATGGGAATAAGCTGATGAGATTATTTAAAGGATTTGTAATTGCAATTGCCGGGTTATTTATCATGGTTACACTGATCTCTTTATTGATACCGTCAAAAGTAATGGTAGCAAGAGGGGTAGTGATCAATATGCCGGCAGATAAAATATTTCCGCAGATAAGCAGGCTTTCCAACTGGAAGAACTGGCAGCCCGTTTTCAAAGGCGATTCGGTTAAGATCACTTATGCAGCAGACAGTGTAAGTTGTCAATGGGAAACCAATGGAAAACTTAGCACACTGGTTATTGATTCTGCAAAAGATAACGCGGCATATGTTTCCCTGAAGCAAAAAGGAGAAGCGGATGTAAAAAATATTATTGTACTGCTGCCATTGCCGGATAGCAATTCAGTTCAGGTAGAATGGAGGGCAGTAACAAAATTAAGGTGGTATCCCTGGGAAAAATTCTATGGAATATTCATAGATAAATTATCCGGCCCCGGCTACGATGCAGCACTGAACAGCCTGAAAGAATATGTAGAGAAGCATTGATGAACTATAATGGAAAACTGATCTTTCCCATTGCTACAGCAGGCATATCTTTTGTTCCTTTTTCCAAACTGTTATTTCCACTCACACATTCATTTGCCAGTACGGCAAACAATACAGCTTCCTTAGCATCCGGAGCGATATTTAATTCAGCAGTAGTATGAAAAGAAAAACCCGGTAAAGCTTGTTGCAGCTGTTGCATCAATAAAGGATTGTGCATGCCGCCACCGCTGCTGAAAACCTTAATGGTCGTATCACTGTTGAATTGCTTTATCCCTTCAATTATACAATCCGCTGTAAACCTATTTAAAGTGGCCATCGCATCTTCTACGGAAATATTAGTTGTTGCTGATCTTTCCTTTGCCTGTTGTAAATACTCTAAATTAAATAATTCAGGTCCTGTGGTTTTGGGAAATGGCTGATCAAAGAAATCATGTTGCTTTAATGCAGCCAGTAATGTTTCATTGATGATGCCTTTTTTTGCAACCGCTGCATCTTTATCAAAATACTTTCCGGGAAAATGTTGCTGCATCAAAGCATCCATCATGGTATTGCCCGGGCCAAGATCGCTGCAAAAAATAGCTTTGCTTTCATTACCCGGAAGAAAAGTAAGATTAGCTATTCCGCCGATATTCAATAATATCCTGCCTTCATTTTTTTTACTGAATAAAATGCGGTCGCCATAAGCCGCCAGGGGAGCGCCTTCGCCACCTGCAGCAATATGCTTTTGCCGGAAATCACTGATAGTGATGATGCCTGTTGCATCGGCTAAATGATCGCCATCGCCGATCTGTAAAGTAGCGTTGCCAAAATTTTCCTGCTGATGTAACCGTTTTGGTGCATGATAAATTGTTTGGCCATGACTGGCGATAAGATCAATTTCTTTTGCAGTGATATCCCATTTTTGTAAACAGCTCATTATCATCTCCGCATGTTGTAAAGCGATCCACGGATTAAGCAAACAAAGTTTTTCCAATGAAACTGTTGGCTTTGCAAAAACTGTTTTTATTTCGCTTTTAAGATGATCAGAATAAGGTACTGTTTCAAACTGCAGCAGTTCGGTTTTAGTTTCCATGCCGCTTCCTTCAAAACTGCATAAAGCAATATCAAGCCCATCCAGCGATGTGCCGCTCATCAGGCCAATGATCAGTCGCTTTGGCTTTTCCGCTATGTTGAATAGTTTAATAAGATTGGCATTCATGCTTTATTGTTGAATGAAACGGAGGTTCCTTTTTATCCCTTCAAACTTAGTCCTTTTAAGCGGTGAGTTTTTGAAAACAGTTTTAAATGTTTCTTCTGTTAGTTCTTCCCAATCGTTTTTGGTAAAATTCAATACTTGTGGAATAGGAGCAAAACCCGTTTCTTTTGTAGAAACAGCAAAGCGGTTCCATGGGCATACATCCTGGCATACATCACAGCCAAACATCCAGTTATCAAACTTACCTTTCATCGTACCCGGTATCAATGCGTCTTTTAGCTCAATGGTAAAATAGGAGATACACTTATTGCCCTCAATTATTTTATCCGGCAAAATGGCTTCTGTAGGGCAGGCATCGATACATTTAGTGCAGGTACCGCAAAAATCTTTTACGAAAGTATCATCATACTCCAGCTCAAGATCGGTGATCAGCGTAGCAATGAAAAAATAGGAGCCACTTTGTTTATTGATGAGGTTGCCGTTTTTTCCTATCCAGCCCAGCCCGCTTTTTTGCGCCCAGCTTCTTTCCAGTACCGGGGCGCTATCTACAAACCCACGCCCGTTCACTTCACCGATAGTTGTTTTTATATAACGCAAAAGGTCTTTCAGTTTTTCCCTGATCACTTCATGATAATCATTTCCAAAAGCATATTTTGAAATCTTAGGTGCATCCGCAGATTGTTGTTCCGCAGGAAAATAGTTCATCAGTAAAGTAATCACTGATCTGGCATCAGGTACTAATTTACCCGGATCTATACGCAGGTCGAAATGATTTTCCATGTACTGCATGTTGCCATGCAAACCTTTGTTGAGCCAGCTTTCCAGGCGGCGGGCATCTTCATCCAGCAAAGCAGCTTTGGCAATGCCGCAATAATCAAATCCCAAACCGGCGGCATAGGTTTTAATTAAAGTAGTATGATTAGTAAAAGTGCTCAACAATAAAAAGAATAGAGATGATTATTTGTCTTCAAGATTAAGCCGGTGAAAAAAGCGATGAGCAATGGGAGCGATGATTATACCTATTACACCAATAAAAACAACACCACTGAATATGGCATAAACAGAAGCAAATACTTTTGCCCCGGGTGTAAGTATTATTTTTTCATCAATGATCGGGCCCATACCACTCAATATCATAGAAGCATTCAATAAGCTGTCGTACCAGTCAAATTCGGGCACAGTAAGCTTATAACCTAATATACCGATAAACAGCGAGATCAAAAGAATGAACATGCCAAAGAAGAAATTCTTCCATAAGCGCTTATAATATACATGCTTTGGGGCAAGCTTTTGCCTCTTGTTTTCGAATGCTAACATTGATAATACTTTGTATAAAAATACAAAAGCCCTGCTAATCAGGCAGGGCTTTATTGCAATCTGTTCGTTATTGCTAAAAATTCAGTTGATAGCCAATACTTCCAATAAGTTCAAAATATCCAAAGGAATGATTCACTTTGCCGTTGCCGGCTGCCAGTGCATTGATATAATTTGCATAGCCTGTTTTGGCCGTACCTTCCAGGAAAAAGCTTTTTGAAATGAACCATCTTCCGCCACCTTCTACACCAAAACAATAGCCCGCTACATGAAAACGGTTATCTACCCGCTTGCCACTTAGCGTGATATCTGTTTTTGGTATCAATATGCCTCCACCGGCTTTCCATAAAAGGGAAAATAAAGGGCGGTCTTTTTTTGCTTTCAATTCGTATTGCTTTACATAATTGATGTGATAAAAATTGGCGCCGTTGGTATGTTCAAAATGCATCTGGTCGGCAGTGAAAGCTGTATCGGTATCAAAATAATTAGTACCGATATGCCCTTTAGCATGTAACTGCTGATTATCATACACAATGTATTTGGTATGATCAAAATTCACTTCAATGGCTGTGGTATGTTTTTTATCCAGGTAAAAACCAATGCGGTAATTGTATTGAGGCACTGATACCTGCAACGGTTCTTTTGTTACTGCACTAAGATCATTCCTGTCGTGCGCAACAGCATGGTAGATGGTATAATCATGATCTACGCCATTTACAATACTCTTAAAATGGATGTTGCTTTTGGTGTACCATTCCGTGTTATATCCCCACTGCAGGTACAGCCCTTTAAAGAGCTTTTCTTTTTGCTGTGCAAATAATGATAAAGACAGACATATGGATACTGCCGAGAGTAGAAATTTATTCATGGCTATTTTGAGGTAAGCAGAAAAAAACCTTCAGCTGCTAAGTTTTTATTTGTAAAGAATGCCCCAAAATTATGCCAAAGAACAATATCATTGGTTAAACATTGAATTTTCAATTATATTTTTTAATTCAGTATATCTTTCATGTCTTCCTTTACTTTTTAAATTGAGCGTAAAAAGAAAAGCTGTATATTTTTTATCGTTGCTTACCCACGGAAAACTGCCGAACAGTCCCGGGCTGGATACAACACCGGAACGCTTTTCACCTGTTGCATCATCCATTACCCATTCGCCAAAACCATAGCCCCAGTTACCTGCTTCAGCAGGAGAAGAAGCGATCACCACATCTTTACTTACCCTGTTCTTCTGCATTTCAATGATAGCATTTTTACTTAGTATTTGTTTGCCGTTGAATTTCCCTTCTGCCAGTATCATTTGCAGAAAGTTCATATAATCTTCAGCAGTACTAAAGGCTCCTCCGGCAGGTAAGGGCACTTTCTTTTTACCAAAATCAGTATTCTTCATACCGCAGGGGATAGCAATACGTTCTGCAAATAAGGTCTCAAAATCTTTACTGCTTATTTTTTCTATTACAGCACCGGCGATCTGCAAACCCACATTGCTGTAATGAAATGTTTTTCCGGGTTCGCCTTCCATTGGCTGTGCGGCGATCTCTGCAATTGCTTCATCCATACTTTGCATGGTTTTCATAGCCTCCATACTTTCTTTAAAAGAGCCTGGCTTTATACCGGTAAGATGGCTTAGGCATTGCCATATTTTAATACTTCCCTTTCCGTTAGTGGTCATTATGGGTAAAAATTTCCCTACTGTATCGTCAAGATTTAATTTGCCTTCGTCAACAAATGTCATCACCAGTGCGGCGCTCAGCCATTTGCTGCAACTGGCTATCCTTTCCCTGCTGGTAGTTATAAAATCCTGCATCATTTCATCAGCATCTTTGCCCTGGCGTTTGGCTATGAATTTTCCGATCATCTTTTGTTTGCGGCTAAGATCGTTTTCAGCTTGGCTATACACTATTTTGCCATCTTTAAATACCACCAAAACCGCCCTGCCGCCCAATTCTTTTAAATTGCCTTTTAACCATTTTTCCGCCTTCGAAAAGTCATATTGTGCGTAAGTTGCCTGCAACAATAGCAGTAAGATCATTGTTATACTGCTGTTGCGGCAGATATACTTGAGTTTGGATGCCATATTAGCGTAATTTTTGTGGTTGGATTATGATTTGAGCATACAGTTTAAAATTACCAAAAAAATGAGTGTACAAAATTTAACCATAAAATCGCAGGAAATACTACAGCAGGCCCAGCAACTGGCTTTCAATGGCAATAACGTATCCATTGAAACCGAGCATATTTTACAGGCATTACTGGATGATAAAGATTCAGCAGTTGAGTTTTTATTGAAGAAGAATAACGTGAATGTAAATTATGTGGAAGATAAGCTGGAAGCATCTGCAAAGAGATTGCCGAAAGTATCCGGTGGCGAACCTGCCCAATCATTAAGTCGTGATGCGAATAATGTTTTATTGCGGGCTACATCTACCTTAAAAACCTTTGGTGATGAATTCGTAAGTGTAGAGCATTTGCTGCTGGCCATTTTGCAGGGCAGCGATAATGCAGCCAAATTATTAAAGGATGCCGGTCTTACAGAAAAAGGATTGATAGCAGCTATAAAAGATCTTAAAAAAGGATCTACCGTTTCATCGCAAACTTCCGAAACGCAGTTCAATGCGCTGAATAAATATGCGAAGAACTTAAACGAAATGGCCCGCAGCGGCAAACTTGACCCCGTGATAGGAAGAGATGAAGAGATACGGAGAACATTGCACATCTTATCAAGAAGAAGTAAGAACAACCCGATATTGGTTGGTGAACCCGGCGTTGGTAAAACCGCTATAGCAGAAGGTTTGGCGATGCGTATCGTAAATGGCGATGTGCCGGAAAACCTGCGTTCTAAAATAATTTACGCCCTGGATATGGGGCAGCTGATAGCCGGTGCAAAATATAAAGGCGAGTTTGAAGAACGTTTAAAATCAGTAATTAAAGAAGTTACGTCCAGCGATGGGGATATCATTCTTTTTATAGACGAGATACATACATTGGTTGGCGCAGGTGGTGGCGATGGCGCTATGGATGCAGCCAATATTTTAAAGCCCGCATTGGCAAGAGGAGAGCTGAGAGTTGTGGGTGCTACAACATTGAATGAGTATCAAAAATTCTTTGAAAAAGATAAAGCGCTGGAGCGCCGTTTTCAAAAAGTAATGATAGATGAACCGACGGTGGAAGATGCGGTTTCTATCTTGCGTGGATTGAAGGACCGCTACGAAACCTATCATCATGTGCGGATAAAAGATGAGGCGATCATTGCTGCGGTGGAATTATCGCACCGCTATATCACCGACCGTTTTTTACCGGATAAGGCCATCGATCTTATTGATGAAAGCGCAGCCAAGCTGCGCCTGGAAATGAACAGCATGCCCGAAGAACTGGATAAGCTGGAAAGGCAGATCAGGCAATTGGAAATTGAACGGGAAGCAATAAAAAGAGAAAATGACGAACATAAATTAAAGCAGCTGAATACCGATATTTCGAATCTTGCGGTGGAAAGGGATACGTTTAAAGCCAAATGGCAGCAGGAAAAAGAAGTAGTGGAAAAAGTGCAGAATGCCAAAGCCGAGATAGAGAACCTGAAATTGGCAGCCGATAAGGCCGAACGGGAAGGGGATTATGGGAAAGTGGCTGAAATAAGATATGGTAAGGTGCAGGAGCAGGAAAAAATAATTGAAACATACAGTAAGCAGCTGGACGAGATCAGTGAAAAACGCTTATTGAAAGAAGAGGTTGATGCTGAGGATATTGCAGAAAGTGTGGCTAAAGCTACCGGCATACCGGTAAGTAAGATGCTGCAAAGCGACCGGGAAAAATTATTGCACCTGGAAGAAGAGCTGCATAAAAGGGTAGTTGGGCAGGATGAGGCTATTGAAGCGGTTTCGGATGCCATCAGGCGCAGCCGTGCAGGTTTGCAGGACCCTAAAAAGCCAATTGGCTCCTTTATCTTCCTGGGAACCACGGGAGTAGGTAAGACGGAACTGGCGAAGGCATTAGCCGATTACCTGTTTGATGATGAAAATATGATGACCCGTATAGACATGAGCGAATACCAGGAAAAACATGCTGTAAGCAGGCTGGTAGGGGCTCCTCCGGGCTATGTTGGGTACGATGAAGGGGGACAATTGACCGAGGCGGTAAGAAGAAAACCATATAGCGTAATTTTATTAGATGAGATAGAAAAGGCGCATCCTGACGTTTTTAACGTATTATTGCAGGTATTAGACGATGGCCGGCTGACCGATAACAAGGGTCGCATGGTCAATTTTAAGAATACGATCATCATTATGACCAGTAATATGGGTAGCCATATTATCCAGGAAAATTTTGAAAAAGTATCGGAAAAGAACAAGGAAGAAGTGGTAGAAAGCACCAAGGAAGAAGTAATGAACCTGTTGCGGCAAACCATTCGCCCCGAGTTTTTGAACAGGATCGACGAAGTGATCATGTTTCAGCCGCTGATGAAAAAAGAGATCAAAGGCATCATCAACATCCAGTTACAGCAGTTAAAGAACCTGGTAGCAAAAAGTGGCGTCAACCTCGAGTTCAGCGATTATGTTTACGAGTTCTTAACCGAGAACGGGTACGATCCGCAATTTGGTGCAAGACCGCTAAAACGATTGATACAAAAAGAGATCGTTAACCAGCTCAGTAAAAAAATATTGAGTGGCGATATTGATAAGAACGTTCCTGTTTTAGTAGATGTGTTTGACGGAACAGTGGTTTTCAGGAACGAAGTACCGGCAACAGAAAAAGTAAAAGGATAAATACAACAACAAGATGTTATTGCCAATAACAATGACATTAATTATTAAATAAGCTGTTATCAAGCAGCGGGTAAAAGAGAAAAATTATGGCAATGAAACCGAAAGAGGTGGTAGAAGTAATTCCACCGAAAGACATTTTTGTAGGAAGCAAAGATGCAACCGTAACCCTGATGGAATTTGGCGAATATGAAAACGAAGATTGTGCAAAAGCAAATGAAGTGGTTAAAAAAATATTAGAAGAATATGATGGTAAAGTAAGGTTCCAGTTCCGTCATTTTCCGTTGACCAAGATCCACCAGCGTTCTATGAAAGCCGCTGAATCTGCAATTGCTGCGGGCCAGCTGGGCAAATTCTGGGAAATGCACAACCTGTTATTTCACAACCGCCGCCAGTTGGGTACTACCAGTTTAAAACTGTATTCCAAAGAAGCTGGTGTAGAGAACAAACATTTCCTGGATGATTTGATCAACTCTACTTATGGATGGCAGGTGCGTAACGATTTCCAGGAAGGCGTGAATAAAGGAGTAAAAGAGATCCCGGCCTTCTTTGTAAATGGTGAAAAAGTAGTAGGCAAGCCAACTTTCGAAAATCTCAGCAAAGACATCGAATCTGCGTTGAAGAAATCAAAAAAGAAAGCGCCGGTAAAACAGAGGGCGTAATATAATAATAAGGCCCCGATTTTCGGGGCTTTGTTTTACTCTTTAAAGCGGATAAAAATTATTTTTTCTTGCCGGATGCAATTTGAGAATTTTCCTTGATCATATTTGGTGAAGAAACAATTACCTGGTTGTTTGAAATACCTGGTAAATGAGTGCTTGATGTATTATTAGATGAACTGCTATTATTTGCGGTTGAATTCTTTGACATTGTACTATTATTTTCTTTACTAAAATTTTATTCTTCTGCCGTCAACCAATACCCTATAACTTCTTTCCCGTTTATCTTTATCATCACCGGGTATTCGCCTTCTTTGAACATATTGGAAAAGCTGACACTGCCGCTGGAAGACTTAAAGGTAACTTCCTTTGTCTGTTGTTTTTTTGCTTCGCCATAAACCAGTTCCACTTTATTGATATCGCTTGTATTGCTGAATGATAAAGAGAAAGTTACTTCAGCAACACTTTTTGTTTTTATCTTACCCATAGCAGGAGAGAACTTTGTTAATTCAAATTCATAGGCCCCAGTCTTTATTACCGGCAATGCATAAAAATCCTTTTTTGTTTTTGGTGCTTCGCCTAACTTCCACGCTTCATTATCTGGAAAATGCTGCCAGTTAAATGTTTTTCTATCAGGAAAAAAATAAGCAGGGCTGAAAGCAGGCGTAAATGTTTTCATTGCAGCATCGGTGTTGCCACTTGCCAATGCAACATCTACATAATACCATTGTTCGGGGCTTTTGCCTAATTGCACTACTGCCCACGAATGATTGATCTCTACATCTGATTCACCTATTTGTTCGGCAGAATATTTAAGATAGCCATCGGCTGTAAGGCAACGGATATCGGCACTGCTGCACATATCCTGGAACAGGCTTGCAAAGCCAATGCCTACTGCTTTGCGGTACTGCAATACTTCTGTAGGGCTGTTCTTACTTATATTGCCCGACCTTGCCATTTTTACATCATACTCAATATTGTGCGCTATCCACGAATAGATGGCCCTTACTTTTTCTTCTTTATCAGTATAAGGCCTGGTTACAATACTGCTGATAGTACCCATTGTAAGTGTATCTAACTTACCCAGTTTCTTTACATACTCATCAATAGCATCATATTTTTTGTCGGCCTGCGCAATGCAATTTGTGGAGAATAATAAAACCGCTGTAAATAATTGAACCAATATTTTTTTCATGCTATAAAATTAAGGGCTAAAATGTTAAGGCTTTCGCAAACAACCTATTTAAAATCAAACAGTGTAGCAGTAAACACACCTCTTTCCCTATCCTTAAAAATAGCTTTCCAGTTGCCGGTATAGCGTAATAAGGAAGGGACAAGATATTCGCCAAATTTGGTAAGCTCTACTTCCATCTGCACTTTAAAATCGTACACGCCGGCATCATAGCTCAAGGTATAGTTCCGTGCTTTTACTTCATAGGTCTTTTCATCAAACCAGGTATTCATCTCATCGATCACTACATTTTTTCCCGGTTTTGCTTTTTGGCGAAATACATAACAGGTGGCGTTCTTGCAGGCTTCAATGTCGATGCTCATGTCGTAATCTTCTGCCATGTCATCATCAAAAATAGCCGTCTTGTTACTGATGAAAGGCAGACCGTTTATTTTTTTACCGGGGTTGAAGAACAGCATCTTCAATTGCTCCTTATGTTTTTCCATACCGCTTTTGCCGGATGTACTGAACTCTCTTCCTGCTACAATATTATCTTCGCCGCACACAGAATCTTTGGTAAAAAAAAGCGAGGCATACATTTGGGCAGTGTAATAATTATAGTTCCTGCTGTCATCATAAAAATTGCCGGTAACCTGCTCTTCCAGTACCTGCATGCTGCGGCAGTTTTTGGTGCGCAGCTGTTTTGTTTTGCTGTGCAATGTTGCTTTGGCATCGCCATCGCTGTTATTCATGCGTATATCATTAATGGCAGTAAACTCAAGGATATGAAGATTGCGAAAGGCTTTATAAAAAGAAGTATCATTTTTTACCCGTTCAATGAACACCGGCACATTCAGTTTGTTATCGATCACCACTTCGCTTAGCGTAATGGTCTTCTTTCCTACCAATACTGTACTGTCGGTTTGGGCAAACGATATTTTGATAAAAGAAAAAACAATAAAAGAGAGAAACACTTTTTTCATCACAACAAAAATAGGCACATCTTATTTAATGATGGGAAGGTGCCCGTATTCTTTGCGCAGCAATGTGGTAAGATCACCGGGTGGAACGATCAGCCAGTCTTTTAAAAGTGAAGCATATACTGCCCTGAAATCTATCTTCATAGCCAGGTTATCTTCATTGGTAACCTTATCAGGTATTTCAGGATTATCGCCAATGATACCGCTCTTTACTTTTTTACCAAAAACAAATAATGGCGCTGCTGTACCATGATCGGTACCGAGGCTGTCATTGGATGCTATCCTGCGGCCAAATTCAGAAAAGGTCATACCCGTTACCCTGTCTTCGAGTTCTAAAAATTTAAGATCATCCTGGAAAGCTTTGATAGCATCGCCGGTTATCTTCAACAGGTCTGCATGGCGACCGGTAGCAGTATCATTGGCATTAACCTGCTGTGCATGTGTATCAAAGCCATCATAGCTAACGAAATATACTTTCGTTTGCATGCCGCTTTTTATCAGCCTTGCTACTAATTTTAACTGGCTGGCCAATGGATTATTATCAGGGTAAGGCGCCTGTTGTTTTACTTTTTCTGCAGCAGCAGTTAATACCTCGCCATACGATTGCGCCTGCTGCGCTACCTGCCTGATAAAAGAAAGTTCTTTACCGCCGGGTGTAGGGGGAGCAGCATCTGTAAAACCGTTGTTTATGATATGCGTATTACCGGAGTCAACCACATTGATGCCCATTGGCGCTTTATCGCCCTGCAATGCAAACGAAGTAGCAGTGCCAACCTGTATCGCAAGCGGGTGTGGGGAAATGGTGTTGGGATAACCAACCGGATAACCCGGGAACTGTTTGTGCAGGTAACGCCCCATCCAGCCCGTGTTCAGTGTTTCATCGGCATCAGAACCTGACAGCCAGATATCCGATGACCTGAAATGTGAAAAGCTTGGCGTGGCATAACCTACCGATTGTATAATGGATAATTTACCATCATTATAAAGGTCACGCAAACCGGTAAGCGAAGGATGCAATCCTGCTGTAGCAATTCCTGTAAGCGGAAGTATCTTGTTTTGGGCAATAGCAATGTTTGTTCTTGCAGCAATATATTTATTGTAACTATCAATGGGTATAACCGTATTCAGTCCATCATTGCCGCCAAACAATTGTACCAGCACCAGTATATTATCTGTACCAGTATTGCTGTGATGTAATAATGAATTGAACACACTGTTTTCCCCAAATGCCTTTACCATCAACCCATTGAGCAAAGTAGGTATGGCAAGCGCCGAAGTGTTTTGTATGAATTTTCTCCTGTTCATTATGCCAATTGATATTCAGGAGAGTTAACAATGTATTGATACAGGTTTTTTAACCGCACTTCTACCACTGCTTTTTTATTGCTGTCGCCGGGATCAGCAGCGTGATCGTTCCAGGCATCTGTCCAGTAATGATCCTGTTCCTGTCCGCTCAATAAGGTATTTTTCTTCAGCATTTTTTTTGAGTCTGCTGAAACAGGTACCCTGTATAATAATTCAAGCGAATCATTTATCAATGCATCAGGATCTGCAGGATGACTGAACGAAGCGGCAAAAGCCACTACATCTACCTGGAAAAAACGGCCTTCCCTGTTATAACCGTAATTGATCATGGTAGAACTGTATTCATTACGGGCAGGGTAGGTGCTGGTGTTTATCCATAGTTCATAAAAACCCGGCGACTGGTAATACGCAGGCCATCCCGAAACATTGGGCGGTTCTGCATACGATTGTCCCATCGACCCCGAATGTTCTACCAACATCAGCCACATGCTGTAATTCACGGCATATTGCTCAAGCTTTGCATATTGCACATTGAATTCCCGTTGCAGCCCTACAATAAAATCTACAGGGCTTTTTATTTGTGTGCCAAAATTGGCTTCATCAAAAAAATGTGTGCTGGTAAATAATTGCTTAAGCACCGGCTTTATCTCGTAATTATTTTTGCGCAGTGTTTTTGCCAGCGGCGCAATGATATTCTTTTCTATATTTTCATCAATAACATAATACACAAACCAGCGGTATAATTTCCGGCAAATGAATAAAGCTGTTTCCTCATTGTCAAACAGCATATCAAGCAGTTCATCCAGTTCATCCATGCCTGCTGACGGGCCCTTGCGGCCGGTGATCGTTCTGTTGTTATAGAAGGCAGAGAATTTTTTATCGGAGTTGTCGTGATCGTCTTCTTTAAAATAGCTTTTGTTATTATCCAGATCAACTTTCCAGCCGGTTAATACCTTAGCCGCCTGCTTTACATCATCTTCTGTAAATTTTGCATTGGGTCCTTTACCTATGCAAAACAATTCCTGCAGTTCACGGGCATAATTTTCATTGGGTGCAAGGTGTGTATTTTCTTCTCCATTAAGATAGCGCAGCATGTGGCCATCGAGAGTAATATCTTTTGTTAGTGTCTTAAAATTGCCCAGTCCTTTTTCCCGCAGCAGCGCATGATGGTTCCATACCAGCATACACCGGCCGATAGTGCCCTGTGTAGCAAAATGATTGTGCCAGAACAACAGCATCTTTTCCCGCAGGCTCCTGTCCTGGTGAATAAAAGCGCCCATCGACCATTTTACAAATGATACCAGTCGCAGGCCGTCATCTTCTTTGGAATAAGGTGCATTGAGCCATGTTTGCCCGGGCATAACGCCCCGCAGGTTCAGTGAATCATAATCATTTACCGGTGGTGGAAAATCAAAAGGAGCAGGAGTTAATAATTCATCTACCGTTTGCGCCAGCGTTTTATTGTTGAAATGATCTACATCTGATCTTTTTGCGCCGAACAAGGTACGTTTCAGCAAATGGATGAGCTCGCGGGTTGTCCATTTACCATTATACGGTGTTAGATAAGATGCAGTATTGTCGGTACTTTCAACTGGCATAAGTTAGTTGCAAGCTACTTATTATTTTAGATTTTCGGCTATCAATCAGCTATTCAAAAAAAGAAAGAGGCTGAACATTTGTTCAGCCTCTTTCTTTATAAATAATAAAGGATGGTCTTATTGATTTCCTTCTTTTTTAGCAGCAGGAGCGGCACTCTGCAACTTTACTTCCGGTGCAGGTACAGTGATAACTGCTTTTTCTTCTGCTACAGCCGGTGCAGCAGAAACAGGATTAGCAACTACCGGTGCCGGTACTGCTACCGGGTCCTGTACAACTTTAGCTGCCGGTGCAGTTCTTACAGTTGTTGGAGCAGGAGAACTTGATAAGGTCTGTACTTCTACAACAGCAGCTTTAGCTGAAGTGGTCTTGATAGCTTCTACTGCTTTTGCAGCTTGTGATGGCTGATCGCTTGCCAGTTGCGCTTTTGCTGTTGCTGCAAATAAGCAGGCGCCTGCAAGTATAACTGACGATAAAATTATTTTTTTCATATACTGAGTTTTATTGTTTGATTATTTAATGCTTACTAATACATTGATCTTTTCTACCTGTGTGCTGTTGTAATCCTGTAATGCTTTACCGATCACCTGTCCAACTTTTACTTTTTCTGGGTCAGCTTTCATAGCAACACCAGGGATAGATGAAGTAACCAGCAGGTCGCCTCTTTTGATAGCGCCGCCTTCCAGGCAAACTTTGGTAGGGATAACACCGATAACGCCCATTGGAACCATAGCATCGAAATTATCATTTACCGCATTTTTTTCTGTTAACAGCAAACCTGGTTTAGTAGCATATACACCTGATACCAAAGTAGAATAAGGTGCAGATGATTTTTCAACTTTACGGTCAGAGTTTTGAGAGATCACCAGTACATCACCGGCTTCATAACCGGCACGGTTGCCTTCTACATCAAAATATTCGGCAACGTCGGCACCACCTGTTTGTGTACCGCCGTTAAAGAAGCCCTTTCCGGCGGCATCGATACGGGCTACATTGCCCACACCACCTTTCTGGAAGATAGCCAGGTCGATAGCACCAGCATTGCTGTTAGATACGAGTAAGGTAACACCGCTACCGTTACCGGCAGCCTGTAATACAGGAGTTGGGTTAGCAGCGTTCACATTCTCGAAACGGCCACCGGTACCTGTACCACCGCTGATACCAGCCTGGCCAAGAACACCGATACCATCTTTGGTATTGAAACCACGCACACCGTAACCAGAGCTGTCGTTACGGCCTACAACCGCACCAACACCGTTACCACCACGGTTACGGCCTACTACCGCTTCACCAAAAGTATTATCACCAATAACACCGGCGCCGCTTATGGTACCTGTGATACCGTGTACACCTGCAAAACCACTAACAGTGGTGGCAAGGATACCCCTGCCTGCACCGGCTATAGTAATATTGATACCATTAGCGCCGTTGCCTGTATTAGGCATAGAAATATCCATACCGGCACCGATACCGTTAGTTGCAATTTCAACAGTATTGCTGGTGTTAGTAGCGTTCACATTTTCGAAACGGGCAGCACGGCCTGTACCGCCGCTGATGCCGCCTTGTCCGAATACACCGATACCATCTTTGGTATTGAAACCACGCACACCATAGCCAGAGCTGTCGTTACGACCTACAACCGCACCAACACCGTTACCGCCACGGTTACGTCCTACTACTGCTTCGCCAAAAGTGTTATCACCGATAACGCCGGCAGCACTGATAGAAGATGTGATACCCCATACAGCGTTGCCGCCTGCTGAAGTGGCAAATACGCCCGGGCCAACACCTGCCTGCAGTACATCTACGCCTCTTGCACCGTTAGATGCATTGGTTAACTGGATGGTTACACCAGAACCGATACCGTTATTATTAACGCCAACTGCTGTGTTTACAGATGAACCATTGTTGATGGTAAACTGGCCTGCAGCAGTAGTGCCGGTTTGTGTAACGTCTAATTTATTGGTAGGCGCAGCAGTAGCAATACCTACGCTTGTACCATTATCAAATATTTGTGAGTTGCCTAATGTAGTTCCGTTAGGGGTCCATTTAGGAACAAAGTTCAATGTACCGGTACCGCCTACAAGACCTAAGGAAGCTGGTGTTTTCCAGGTAGCATTACCGGTAGCATCACTACCCAGTATGTTGCCGTTGGCAGCACCTTGCCCCTGTATGATCACACGTCCGTTGGTTGCTAATGCATAAGAAGCAGCATTGGTAGCAATACCATACATAGCTATACCGCCTGCACCAAATGACTGGCCTAACACACCCACACCGGTTGTGATAGAACCACCGAATGTACCGATGTTAACACTGGTTAAACCGGTAAGACCTATACCTGTTGCATCTGATGAGGTAGCATATACAGCAGATGGATTGGTAAGCCATGAAGTAAGCGCAGCGCCTTTGCGTGCCAATACTGCATTACCACCACCGTTGCCCGATGTTTGCCCTGCAGTAGCATTTGCATTGAACGCTTCAATAACATTATTAACGTTGGCCGCATTGCTGCTGTTTACACTTACAGTAGCAGTGGTGCCTGTATTATCAATATTCAGTTTAGAACCCGGGTTAGAGTTGCTGATACCCACGTTACCATCGCCACGTACAACCATTACAGAAGAACCCAGCGTAGCCTGTGCACCTGTAGAAAGATCCAGTATCTTGTTATTGGCAGTAGTGCCCGCTATTTTAACAGCAAGACCATTACCACCGGAAGCAGCAGCAGCATTATAAACACCCGCAGCATAACCGGCGCTGTTCATCGACCAGTTTAATGAACCGGCATTAAGGCCTGTTGCATCTGTACCTAAAGTATTGGTGCTGTTATTAGCTAAAAGTGTATTAGGGGTAGAAGTACCGATACCAACATTACCGCCTGTATTGGCATTGTATATATTAGTACCATTCAACCTCCAGTAGTTATCAGGATGTGTAGCAAGGCTGGTTGGCGTCCAGTCTGTACCATTAAAGCCCAATACATAATTAGTAGTTGGAGCTGTGGTCGTAACATTTACACCACGTATCTTGGCAACTGTCGGGTTCGGATACGATCCTGTCAGATCACCACCCGCAGGTCCTATAGGAGGTGCACCCGCAGCAGTCAAGGCATAAGGAACGCTTAACAGCTGTGTAGAACCCACGTTCACAAAATTGGTTCCTCCGGTGGGGTCAATTTCCACCTGTAAATATTTATTGCCTGCACCGCCGATACCGCTCCAGTTCACCCCGGCAATGGTACCTACCACATTGGAAGCACCCGGTCCGCCCACCTGTACATTGAACAGGCCAAAGGCATTGGTTACCACTGTTCTTGTTTCGCTGTACACTACAGGGCCGGTGGCCGAAGTATTGAGGATGCT
>JBEHZB010000023.1:0-50322 GCA_048497855.1 Bacteroidota bacterium
GTTACCCCGCCTATCCCGGATACGTTACCCGACCTATCCAGGATACGTTACCCCACCTATCCCGGATACGTTACCCGACCTATCCAGGATACGTTACCCCACCTATCCCGGATACGTTACCCCACCTATCCCGGATACGTTACCCGACCTAACCTGGATAGGTTACCCGACCAGTCCGGATAGGTTTTGCCGGCATTTTATATGGTGCAAAACCTTTGTATAACTAAATTGATGATATAAATTTATTTTACTATATTTCGTATGCATCACAGGTTAATACGTACACCATGAATACGCATGCAAGCAAAACATCCGAAAACACATCCCAATCCGTCCCGGGCAGTTTACCAAAACTTCAAGGCGATAATATATCAACTTTAAAAATTGAGGACAACAGGCCTGAAGCTATTGCCCAGCGAAAGCTGAAAGAAGCAATTACTAATAGTGCCGGCGTGCAGCAGTTAAAGGCCCTCCAGGAAATGGCCGATAGCAGCCCGCAGGTAAAGCAATTGAAAGCATACCAGGCTATGGCAGATAATTTTATTGCTCAGCGAAAAGAAAGCGTTGAAGAAAAACCTGTTCAGAAAGCAGCAAATAATACAGGCCTGCCCGACAATTTGAAATCGGGGATCGAGAACCTGTCCGGTTATTCGATGAATGATGTTAAAGTGCATTTTAATTCTGATAAACCTGCCCAGCTTAATGCCCATGCTTATGCGCAGGGCACAGATATCCATTTAGGTTCCGGGCAGGAAAAACACTTACCGCATGAAGCCTGGCATGTAGTACAGCAAAAACAGGGACGTGTAAAGCCTACCCTGCAAATGAAAGGTAAGGTGGATATTAATGATGATGCCGGGCTGGAACAAGAGGCAGATACAATGGGCGCAAAGGCTTTGAGCGCCGGGCAAATGACTGTGCAAAAGGCTGAAGCAGATGGAACAAATAATAGTGCTTTAAGTTTATCTGTACCTGCCCAACGTGTGGTACAGCGTGTTGAGCTGGCAAGCGACAAACTGAATGTTGCGGGTGAGCATCACAGTGAGTCTGGTGTAAGAAGGGTTAATGAAGCCGCATACGCAACAGAAATTGCAAAAGGAGGATACTGGACAGAAGCTCAGTTTAAGGTTTCAGGAGTGTCTGCTGTTTCTGCCGATGATTTTGCATTGAGGGCAAAGCAACTGATTGCATTTGCTCAGAAAGCTGATCTTGGTAAATGGCTGTCTATGGATACTGATGCATTGGTTGCCGGATTGATTAGCAAAAAGGTTGACGTATCAGTTTTTGAAACACCATTAAAGCTTTTCAGGCCCGAAGAACTGGAGTTTTATAAAGACCATATCCCTGAAGAGGTCTATAACGAATACAACGAAACGCTATTGAATAAGATCGATGTTTTTGAGAAAGGTATCAATAGTATAAAAACATCATTAGCAGAGTACCTTAGTTCAAAAAGTGTGCAGTGGAAGACGACACTGGAAGAAGCTGTTGGAGTAGTTCAACTTACTTTTGGTGTTGTGGATATACAAATTCAGCACGTAACAGAGGCATTGGGAATAATCTCAGCTGAGGATATATCCCTGCAGCGTTCAAGAAAGATGCATGAAGCAGCAAACAACCGGGCGGCAACATTGGGGTTGTGGAAGATCGGCGATAACCACGCAGTGCATATGCAGACCATGGGTGCAAAAGCGTATAAGCATATATTAAAAGACGACTTCAATACAGGCTTTGACCTGTTTATGGCCAGGCGAAATATGCTGGGCAAGATAAGAACCTTAGCCAATGGCAACTGGGGGCCCTATACTACAGGAAGATCAAAACCTACCGGGGTTAGTGCTATAGCCGGCATAATAAGCGGCGCAGGGGTTAAATCTACCGCTACTGTATTGGGAGAAATAAAGACCAGGGCTACACAGGATAACGGAAGGGCAAGTAAGAACAGGCACAAGAAAACAAAAGATTTTTATGCTGCCCTCTCCGCGATGGATGTAAATAATACGGTAAGCTTGATTACTGCGGGTGGCTTGATGGATGGTATAGTTTTATAAGCATTAAATATGCCCCCGGTTGCTGGCACATGAACTTTGGGCTAAAGATGTTTCGTTAACCGTTTTAATAGTAAGCTGCTTTTGAATTTCTTATTTTCTAAATACTCTTTTTCTATTTTCATCTTGTCAGCTTTTGTTATTACAGGTGTACCTCCCTCCTTTTTAAATTCATAAGGTATAGAAACAGATAACTGTATCGTATTGCTATCAAGTAATTGAATTTTATAAACTACATACCTGATGGTTACAGCATGTTTTATTTCTCCGCTGGTAAGATATGCTACAGAGGTAAGTTCTGTAACAGTCCAGCCTTCATATATCCTGCCTGATGAGGTAATGGCCGAATCAACGAATTCAAAACTCTCATGACGCCATGGGCTCTCTTTCCAGGTATCATTATCTTCTTCTTTGTAAATCCTTTTTATTGTTTCTTTTGCTATTTCATAGCCCGTTTCTTTATCTGCAGTTACCCATTGGCCGGTAAAAATATCAGCAGGTGAATTGTGTTGAGCGTAAGCTGAATGCATAACCAGGCAGGCGAATACCAGTACAATAAGCTTCATATAAAAAATTGGTTGATGGGTTTAAGATGCAGGATAATGGGTTTTACATAAAGTTTTAGAGGGCGATGTACTTTTGCTTTGGGCTTATCAGGTATGAAACGGCAATTAGAGTGTTTGGTGTGCCAGGAAATATAGCTGGGGAAGTCAAATAATTTTTGCAAACGCATATTTTCATTCCAAACCCGCTTTGGATTACATTCTCCCCAATAGCAGAAAATTTCTTTTTCTCTAAAATTGTTATTAATTATATTGTAAGCAATACACTATGAATGCACGCTGATAAAACATCGCAAAACAATAACCAGGCAGAAGCTATCAGTTTACCAAAACTGCAAAGCAGCGGTGATGCTGTGCAGGTGGTTGATAACCGGCCTGAAGCCATTGCCCAGCGAAACTTAAAAAAAGCGGTAAACAACAGTGCACAGGTACAGCAATGGAAAGCCTACCAGGCAATGGCCAATAACAGCCCGCAGGTAAAACAGCTTCAGGCATACCAGGCAATGGCAGATAACTCTTCTTCTAAAACTGTACAGGGAAAATTTATACAGCCCCCTGTTCATACTGCTGTAATTCAACCCAAGGCAATATCTACTACAATACCTTTGCAAAAAGCAGAAGTAGAAGCTTCCAAACGGGAAGATAAAGACTTTGGAAAGCTGGGAGAGCTCAAGCTTGCGGAATTATCTGCCTATACTCAAACGCAGGCCGATTGGCATATCGGGCTTAAGCAAGACGAATTCGAATTTATTTTCGAGATTTTAAAATTTGCCCAGGCAGATAAGAACCTGGGCGTGTACGGACAATTCAAGATCTCCGATTTTAACGATTATAAAGGAATTATTTATAAGGACCTGCCAGACCTGTTGCAAAAACTAACCATCGCCCAAAAGGAAACCAACCAGGCAACTACCGGTTTTGAGCAACCGATCCAGGAGCCTGCTATCTTTGAATCATTACCTGTTTTTTTTAAGGCGATAGAGGAGCTTGAAAGATTTTATAAAGCGGTTCCCAAACACATACAAAAAACAATGCTGGGAGATGTGTTTGCAGTAATGAACATGGATGGAACACTGCCGTTCTTTTATGACTACTGTAATTTAAAGCCTACCCCTATCTTTGAAAGCCGGTCGGACAGCTACTCTTTTTCCAAAAATGCTAAAGAATATTTAGGCTATGCTCAACAGTCTTTACTAAGTAAATTAAGGCTTGTTCAAAACTTCCACAGGTTCGACCCCGGTGTTTTACAAATACTGGAGACAAATGCCGGGGATACAAGCAGGAAAAAACCGCTTACACTTATTATGTACACTTCGCATGATGACCAGGGGTCATTTGTACGTAAAGATTCCCTGCCTGCTGTTGTTTCCGACACCAACTGCCTCACCATCCTTATTGAAGGAATGGGCAGCCTTTCAAATTATGCCGATGCTTCCACTTTTGCTGCAAAAGAATACGGCCGGGATGGAAAAATTTCGCAGGTGCTTATTTGTGGTCATGGCAGTTCTAAAGAAGTGGCTTTAAGTGACGATCCCCAGGGGCGGCTTTCAGTAAAAGGTAACAACAAAAAACCTACGCTGCAGTTTTTCGAACATTTAATTGGATTGATGTACACTAATAAAGTGTATTCGGGTTTTGGTTCGGATGTAGTTTCCTTTTTTACAAAAACGCCTAAAACAACAGCGGTTCAGCGCCTGAGCCGTATTGTATTCAGCGCCTGCGAGGTAAATGCTGTTGTATTACCTGAAAACTCCGAAGAAATAGACAAGGCTGGAGGATTGGAGGATTTTTTTAAGAAAAATAAAAACCTTGTTCAAACATTTATTGATGTTGTGGGAGAAGGAGAGCATGCCTATCCTAAAATAATGGGGGCCAATGCCAGTATCAGGGCAAAGGGGCAAACACTGATCAAGGGTAGCGGAGAACTTGACCTGGTAAGCAATGAGGATCCTTCATTAACAGCATCGAAACTGGAATATGTGGAAAAAGGCACCATGGTAGATGGGGTTATCAGGGCTTTTGTGTATTGCCTTTCTTTAAATAAGAAGGCCACTGTTGAGGCTGTGGAAAAACGGCTGAAGACCAAACCCAAGGCATTGGTGGATGTATTCATTCATGCTCATTTCGCCTTTATAAAGCAAAAAGGTTATGAAGCTTATGATATCCTGAATGATGAAAGCAAAGCAACAGGTGTGTACACAAAGTTCAGAACGCTTGAATCAGGTCAGGAATTTCCATTTAAGTTAGCTGCAATAGATCTTTGTTTTGATAATAAAGATCACTCTACTTTTTATGGATACACTTTCCCGTTATTTGCAGACATTAAGTATGATGGTAAACCTGCGGTTGAATTAGTACTTGCTCAAATTGATTGCTATTTACAAAAAAATACAGGCTGGATCTTAAAAGTGCTAAGCCACATGACAGCCCAGGATGCTGCCCCCTACCTTTCGTGGGATATACTGAACCTGGTATTGCCATCAATGCTGAAAGATCCTGATCCTGCGGTTTTAAAACTGGCCATTTGCGGATTGGCAAAGAACAATTCCGAATGCCAGAACTTCCTTCAGCAATTTGTTGTGCAAGAACCTAAGGAACAATTTGATCCTAAGATCGAGCTTGTACTTGTGCAATGTATCAATGGTTTTACTGCCATCAGTTCTATCCCTGCCCTGCTGAATAAAGTAACCGGTAAAGAAGAGGCGCTTGCTTTGGATTTTCATATAGCTTTCGATGAAAAAAAGAAAGCAAACCTTACCCCGAATGGAAGTGTTGACAATACTGTTTTTGTACGCCCCAATTTTAAGAACGGCGTATTCAATAAGCCTGAGGTTGAATTGAACAGGCTGCCTGAAGCAGCGGTGATTTCAAAAGATGAGAAAGGTGGTAATGAGGTAAAACAATATGTACCTGCCTTATTGGAGAAAGTATATATTACAGGAGAAACGGAACAGTTCTGGGCCATCAATCATGCTTCAGAAAAGCATGCGGTATTTGTGAAAAAAGGTGATATAACTGCTGACTGATTTTTCTGGTGTTTACACTTTTACCGCAGAGAACGGAAGTTAAAAGGAGTTTTCGCGGAGAGCCTCTAGACTACATAGACTACCGTAGTTTTTAAAACAGTGGTAGTCTATGTGTAGTTCATTCATTAATTCAGGCCGCTCCAGCATCCCTACCCTCTGCGCCTCCGTGCCTCTGCGGTAAAAAACAAAAAAGCCACATAGAAATGCGGCCTTTGTTAAGAATCTTTCGATTCTGTAACCCCCAAAGAAAACATCGTAAACCAAGCACTAGTTTATAGTATCAGGGGTTTTGTATAAACGTAATTAGTGCTTTATTATTTTGCTGGTTGTATAATTTCGCTCAATTGTGTTGTTCCGCCGGTGCCCATATAGCACAAACGATAGTATTTTATGGCTGTTTTGCTCTTTCCTATTTTTGCTGCGTACCGGTAGGTACCCTGTTCACGGGGATCATCGCCCAGTACGATGGCAAGGGTTGTAAACGTTGTGCCATCTGCACTTCCCTGTACCTGCCACCAGCTTGTTGCTGCAGCAGCAGCAGTATTCCATTGCACCACCTGTTTAGTATCTTTTTCATATACTTTAAAATTAGTGATCGTGATCGTGTCGGTTAATGGCTGGCTTTGTGCCGCAGTATGTATAAACATTGCTGCCAGTACCGTTATGCTCCATTTTTTAAAACTGTTCATTGCTTTACGTTTCGCTTGTTATTAAATAACACAGGATAAGCTTTGCAATGAATAAAGGATTTTTTAATTAATGCTGATCGGGGTTAAAGGAGCCGCCGGTTTTTGTTTGCCGGCAGCTTCTTCTTTGTGCTTGTTTGCTGATAAAGTGTAATACGGGTCTAGTTCTTAATGATCTTTTGACTGCCGATCACCGAACTGTTCATGATCAATTTGGCTACATACATTCCCGGAGCCAGTCTGCTCAGGCCGTCTACCTGCAGATTGTTGTAACCTTTACTTATGATAGATTGTTTGGATACTACTGTTTGACCTGCTAAATTGCTGATCTGCATTTCTGCTGTACCGTTCTCGGCAGCTGTAAAACGCACATACAATTTTTCAGTAAATGGATTAGGCGCTGCCTGCATTTCCACATCGCTGTTGGCAGCCTGTAAACGTACTGCTAAGATAGTGCTGTAGGTTGCCTTACCGTCAACATCTACTTGTTTCAGGCGGTAATACACTATGCTCTTGCCTTTCAGCGCTTCTGAATTATCTTTAAAACGATAGGTCCTGTTATTGTTCACTACGCTTTCTGCATCCAATACCAAACCGATGGTTGAAAAATCGTTGCTGAAAGAACGTTCTACTTCAAAATGGCCGTTGTTCAGTTCCAGGGTGGTTACCCATTTCAGCATTACTGCTTTGTCAACTACGGTTGCATCAAAAGAAGAGTACCTAACCGGCAATGTAGTAGCATTGGCATATACGAAGTTTTTGAAGTAAACGCTTTTCTGGCGGCTGATCTCGCTGTTGCTTTGGTTATTGGCACCTGCTTTATAGATGAAAGAAGCTACGTTCTTGTTCTTTACGGTAAACATTACCTGTTTTGCCATACTGTCTACACCATCATATTCGTTACCTGCAATGTTGGTACCGGTGTACAGGTTACCGGATTTTACCAGGCTGATCTCAGGATTGGCCGATACATAAGTAGCCTGTGCGCCGCTGCCCATATCTATTGCATCCATTTCATGTACTTCATCATTACCGTCGATATCGATAGCTGTAGCATATAAGCTGTCCATTGGATAAGCTGTTTCGCTAAGCGGGTAAACAAAGGTTATCTTAAATTCTACCATGCCTGATTTATGTGCAGGAACTTTGATCTTGGGAGAGAATGCTTCCGGTTTGCTTACGTTGTTATCGTCGAAGATATCAACAGAAGCACCGTTGGTTGCCGATTGAATGGTAACAATAGCATCCATATTTGTCCTTACACTGTAAAAACGGTATTTAGCTGTTAAAGCACTAAGTGAACCTGAAATTAAGGAAGGAACAGTATTGAAATTAACCTGGAAAAGTCCCTGAGCAGATGTTGAAGCGCTCATTAAGGTAAAAGCAAGGCATAAAACTAGTGTAAAAGAAGTAAAGTTCTTTTTCATTTTCTTCGTGGTTTGAGGTTTATTAAAAGTGGTGCTTCAAAGCATGGCGCCGGGAAAAGGCCCCTGGCCAAAAATTGGATGGTCGTCGGAAGGAAATGTGGAATTTATGCTTTTGAAGAGAAACAATAACCGAGGTAACCGTCATTGTTAATTTCATGACAAAAGTAATATGAATTTCGAAAAACGCAAATTTTCTTCACCGTAATTTTACTGCCTCAAAGGTGTTTATACGTAAAAATTAATTTTTATTGAATAATTTCTATATAGACAAAATTAGCCTTTTGAATATTTTCTAACATTCTGTCCAAAAAAATAGACAAAAAATTTTATACAAATTACGTTTTTTATGCATGAAAGAAGTGCGTTTGTTGGGTACACTTACCCCGGGATCAGGAAATTCGACCCGGTCTATGCTTTTAATTCTCCCACAGATCTCGCTGATTACGCAAATAAGTATGTTCTCTTCTGCGGTACCTGCGAAATTTGCGGGAAAAGTATATGCGTTATTATAAAAGGATTTTATCCCCTTCTGTTTCCGCAAAGTTTCCTGTTTGAAGATACGGAGCAAAGCTCCTGTTGAATATAGTACTTACGAAGGCAAAGCCTTCGAAGAGCTAAGGTCTTATCCCATGCCCTAAAAGGCAAGGCAATTCATCCACTTTCATTCCAGGAAATTCCTTGCATTGCGTACTGCCATTATTACATAAGCTGCTACCGGTGCATCCTCCATTACAAGGCGGAATTGCAAAAGAGGCTGTTTATCGTACGATGGCCACAAACCGACGTAAGAACAGGCAAGCACCAGGGAAGTCGAAAAAATCGAATTTCGCCAATCCATAATCATCTTATCTTTTTAATAAGTTCTTTAATATTGATTTAAAATTAAGTAAAACGCAATTATTAATTAATAATCAATAGTTTAGTTTTTAATTATTAGATTTAAACCACGCCGCTATGCGTACCCATTTTACAAGTCCCTATTTGATGATTTACAGGATAATTAATTGTTTATTATTTATTAATTAGATAGATTTATTTAATTGATAAACAATAATTTAAAATAAAATTTTACTACTACTTTTATTAGCCTATTAAAAAAGAGGTTTTCGACAGATTGTCACCTCTATAAACTAATTGTTTTAGTCAATCTTTTCACAATTTCCAAACAGCTGATTTGCCAATGCACGAGTTTTATTATTTTCCGTGTTGAATAAATTCAGCCATGAAGCATAAAGCCCCTCTCCTTTTTTCGCTGGTAACTGCCCTGCTATTTTTAGTGACTTCCTGTCAGGCTCCGAAGGACCTGGTGTACCGGGATTTCAGAAATCTGTCTGTTAACAAACTTGGATTCTCCTCTTCTACGGTTACCATGGATCTCATTTATTACAACCCCAATAATTTCGGGTTGCAGCTAAAAAGGACCGATCTGGATATTTTTATTGGGGACAATTACCTTGGCCACACCGTTCAGGAGTACCAGGTGAATATTCCAAAAAGAGGGGAATTCTCCATTCCTATATCAATTGATGTGGATATGAAGAACCTTTTGAAAAATGCCATTACCAGCGTTTTTAATGATGAGATCATGGTGAAGATCACCGGGAGCGTGAAAGTGGGTAAGGCAAATGTTTATAAAAGTTTTGCGGTTATGTACGAGGGCAAGCAGAAGTTTTCCTTGTTCCAATAAAAAAACCATCTCTTTTGGAGATGGCTAGCCTATTATAGTTTCTTTTAATTTTTCTTTTGTACAGGAGGTGTTTGCACCGTTACGCTGTCGTGTCGTTTACATTCTTTAGGCACCCTTTTGTAAGCATATTCTTCGGCTTCAATATCGTCTGCATCAAAACCCAGGTTTGCGATCGCCGCCTTGATGGTTTCGAGATTTGTTCTATCTGTAAGCCAGGTTACGGTGGTCGTTTTCTTCCTCAGGTCCACTTTTACGGAAGTTATGCCGTATTCCCTGCGTAAATACAATTCTACGGTCTGCTGGCAATATTCTGAGCCAATGGTAGGCGTTTTGATCACGGCTTTATCGGAAACTTTTTGCTGTGCTGAAGCTGAAAATACAAACCCGCAAAGGGCAATAATGATCAATTTAAGTGCTTTCATGTCCAAATATATTAATTACCGTTCCAATTGGCCGGGTCTGTTTGCCAATTTAACAAGGTATTTTGTTGTTCGGGAGATACGATCCCTTTTTCCACCGCCAGGCTTATCAACGTAGGGTAATTGGTGAGGGAGTGATAAGGAATACCGGCTGCTTTAAAAGCATTATCTGCTACATCAAAGCCATAGGTAAAGATGGAAACCATACCGATAACCTCCACTCCTGCTGCTTTAAGCACATCGCATACCTGCAGGCTGCTTTTTCCGGTTGAGATAAGATCTTCTATCACCAGCACTTTTTGCCCCGGCTCGTAAAAGCCTTCTACCTGGTTGCCCAGGCCATGCTCTTTAGGTTTGGGACGCACATATATATAAGGCAGCTTCAACTGATCGGCAGCCATTGCTCCCCATGCAATACCGGCTGTTGCCACACCGGCCAACAGTTCTGCCTGTGGAAACTGCTCAAATATCACGCTGCACATTTCGCTTTTTACAAAGTCACGGATATACGGGAACGACAATACTTTGCGGTTATCACAATAGATCGGGCTCTTCCACCCGCTGGCCCAGGTAAAGGGTTGTTGCGGACTTAATTTTATTGCATTAATTTGTAAGAGTTTTTCGGCAACAGCTTTTTCATTAGTCATGCTGCAAATTTAGCAAAATACAAGATGCAAGCTACAAGCTGCAAGTGAGAGTATAGAAACTTGTTGCAGCATGCTTATCCCTTGCAGCTTGAGGCTTGAAGCTCATTAAATCAACACTATGCATCTAAAGATCTACTTCGACGATAAGCCTGTTTTCCTTTGTACGGAAATTGATAAGGAACTGAATGAGATATTGCATCATCCTGATGCGGTTTTTATTGATGAGATATCTTCTCCTGCTATTAAATCGTTGCTGCACGAGATCGTGAAGCCGGAGTTTCATGCCGGCGTGTTATGGAATGCTGATATGGATAAACTAAAGAAAGCATTGTTTAAACATTTTACGCTGATAGAAGCTGCAGGTGGCATTGTGCAGAATAATAAGAAAGAACTGCTTTTCATTCATCGCCTGGGCAAATGGGATCTGCCAAAAGGCAAAATAGAAAAAAAGGAAACGGAAGAAGAAGCTGCGTTACGGGAAGTAGAAGAAGAGACAGGTGTTACGCATCTTAAATTAAAGAAGAAGATCGGTGAAACGTATCATACCTACAATGCCTTTGGAAAACATTTTTTAAAAACAACCCATTGGTTTTATATGACTTGCAGCGGCGAACAGGTATTAACGCCACAGACAGAAGAAAATATCACGGAGATAAAATGGGTAAAAACGAAAGATATTAAAGAACCGATGGCGGATACGTATCCTTCGATTAAAGATATATTGAGCAAATTCTTTGATGAACCGTAGTGTTGCCACTGATTAAGGGATTAACACAGAAAAAATTTGCGATAATCTATATAATCCGTGGCAAAATGATAAGCTTATTTTTTTGTAATGGATGCATTTACTTCCTGCGGTAAAAATTGCGATACATCGCCACCATTACGCAGTACATCTCTTACTAAGGTAGATGCTACGGAAGTGTATTGCGGAAGGCAAGTTAAAAAGATCGTTTCGATATTGCCCTGGATGCTGCGGTTCATATCAGCAATGGCTTTTTCGTATTCAAAATCATTGACGTAACGGATGCCACGCAGGATAAAATTGGCTCCTGCTTTTTTACAGCATTCTACGGTAAGGCCATCGTATGCCAGCACTTCTATTTTGGGATTGTCTTTGTAAATTTCTCTTAACCATTGCAGGCGCTGCTCTTCGCTAAACATGGGCTCTTTATTGGTATTGCGCCCGATGCCGATGATCAGTTTATCGAACAATGGCAATGCCCTGTTGATGATATCTGTATGCCCGAGGGTTACAGGATCGAATGTACCGGGAAATAAGGCTATGCGCATGATGGATAATTAATAATGAATAATGAAAGAGTTATGACATGGTAAAAGTAAAATTATCAATTATTCATTATTAATTATTAATTATCAGCTATCAACTTTCAACTACTTTGCTTTTCGGCGATAATAAGTACAACGCCGCCATTCTTACTGCTACGCCGTTCTCTACCTGCTGTAAGATAATGGATTGGTTGCCATCTGCTACATCGCTGTCTATTTCTACACCACGGTTGATAGGCCCGGGGTGCATAATAACGATCTCTTTCTTCAATCCATCCAATAGTTTTTTGCTTACCCCGTAAGCGAGGTTGTATTCTCTTAAAGAAGAAAACAATACCTGGTTCTGGCGCTCGAGCTGAATGCGCAATACATTCGCTACATCGCACCATTCCAGTGCCTTCTTTAAATTATATTCCACTTTTACATTCAATGCCTCGCCGATATATTTCGGGATAAGCGTTGGCGGGCCGGCTACCATAACTTCTGCGCCCATTTTTGTTAAAAGGTAAATATTGCTTAGCGCTACTCTCGAATGCATGATATCGCCGATCAATACTACTTTCTTTCCTTCCAGCGAGCCTGTTTTTTCCTGTATGGATAAGGCATCCAGTAAAGCCTGTGTTGGATGTTCATTGATGCCATCACCGGCGTTTACAATTGCGGCCGGGATATGTTTGGCTAAAAAGTGCGGTGCCCCGCTGGCGCTGTGCCGCATTACCACCATATCCACTTTCATGCTCAGTATATTATTTACCGTATCCAGCAAGGTTTCTCCTTTGGCGGCAGAAGAGCCTGAAGCAGAGAAATTGATGGTATCGGCGCTAAGGCGCTTTTCGGCCAGTTCAAAAGATATCCTTGTACGGGTACTGTTTTCGTAAAAAAGATTAACGATAGTTACATCACGTAAAGAGGGAACTTTTTTTATGGGCCGCTGTAAAACTTCTTTGAATTGTTGTGCCGTTTGCAGGATCAATGCAATATCTGAAGGAAGGAGATCTTTAATGCCGAGTAAATGTTTTGTACTTAGTTGCATTAAGAAGCAAAATAAAGCATAAATATCCAAAGTACAAATTCCAAAAAACAAGGAACAAAGCTGAAAATCCAAAAAACAAAGGACAAAATCCAAGATCATCAACTTGTTACAGTCTTTATTTACTCTAGTTTTATAAGAATAGCAGACATTATCTTTCGCAACTGATCTGCTTCGTTTATTAAACGTGCCTGTTCTTTTTGTATTTCATCAGTATCGCCAATAAACAACAACTTCAGCCAATACACGGATTCCTTAGCTTCTTTTCTTGATATACGTATCCGCATTTTCAAGTCGGCCTTCCCTAAATTCTCATTAGCTTCAATATAATTTGCACCAATCGAACCGCTCGATCTTACCAACTGCTTTATATCTTCCAGGTTTATTGTATCCCATTTTAATTTTCTGCAAAACAGCCGTACATCTTTTGCAAAATTAAATGTACGCAGTTCCAACTCCGCCGACATAGATTCTATTTTAAAATTCTTAATCCTATCTAATAACGTTTACTTCTTATTCTTAAAGCCTTTGGCCATGTCTTTCTTTGGGATTTTGTTTTTTGGATTTTTAATACAGCACCACTTCTTCCCTATCCCATTCTACTTTAACCTTTTGCGAAATGATACTGTCGATGGCTTTGCCGCAGTAATCGGGCTGAATGGGCAGTTCACGGTTGAACCTTCTATCTACCAACACACACAGTTCTACTTTCTTTGGTCTTCCAAAATCCTGTAAGGCGTCAAGAGCCGCACGTATCGTTCTGCCGGTGTACAGTACATCATCAATAAGCACCACTTTTTTATCTTCTATAGAAAAAGGGATATCCGTTTTGCTGGCAACATGCAGTTCTTCTCGAATATCATCCCTGTAAAAAGTAATGTCAAGAATACCGTACTGCACTTTTTCCTTTGGTGATAGCTGCCTGATAATATCTACCAGCTTATTGCTTACCTGGATACCACGCGGCTGTATGCCAATAAATACTACATCATTAAGGTCAAGATGATTTTCCAGCAACTGGTGTGCAAGACGAAGAAGCGTAAGATGCAGTTGCTGTTTATCGAGGATCGTTTTCAAGCAATAAAATATTTAGATAAAAATAAAACAATCCTGCAACTCCCTGCCAAAGATTTTTAAAATGATAAAGGCTTCATTACTGAAGCCTTTATCTATACACATCATATAAACTCATCTGAATTGATAGAATACACCTAACTGGATCACATTGTTCTTTACATTAGAACCTCCATCATCTGCAACATTGCTTAAGCCGAGATTATAGCGGGCATCTATACCAAAACCAACCGGTGTTAAATAACCTGCGCCAAAACTCCAGGCAAGATCAACGCTTTTAAACTGATCTTTGATATCTACAGTGGTGCCACCTGATTCGCCTTTGGCGCTTGCCAGTATGCCCAGCTGCGGACCAGTTTGCAACCTGAAACCACCGCCTGCCATAAATTGCAGCAGCACCGGGATGTTTACATAATTCAACTTGTATTCAGCGCCTGCATATTTTGCACCCTGTCCTGAAAAAACCAGTTCGGGTTGTATCGCAAAATGTGGGGCAACATGAATATGTGCAAGCCCGCCTAAATTAAAAGATGTCCGGGAACTGAAGTTTACACCATCATCATTGGAAAAATCTGCGATGTTCAAACCCCCTTTTATTCCGTATGCAACATGTTGTGCTGAAGCTGCCATAGAGCTTACCAATACACTAATTACGATAATAGCTTTTTTCATTTTGATAAGTTTTGCTGTACTATGCCCAAAAAAGATGCCAATACAGCTATACCATCACAGAAAATAACACGCATAAAAAAAGATGTAGAGTATATTCTACATCTTTTTATTTAAAAATGAACTTTTCCTAATTATTTTTCCTGTAAAAAAGGATAACGGTAATCTGTTGGGGAATTAAATGTTTCTTTTATTGTTCTTGCACTTAACCAGCGGTATAAATTCAATTGCGAGCCTGCTTTATCATTGGTACCGCTTGCTCTTGCACCGCCAAAAGGCTGTTGCCCTACAACAGCACCGGTTGGTTTGTCGTTGATGTAAAAATTACCTGCACTGTTACGCAGTTTATTGGTAGCAACTTCCACTGCAAAACGGTCCCTTGCTATCACTGCACCTGTTAATGCGTAAGAAGAAGTACTGTCCACCAGTTTCAATGTTTCTTCAAATTTATTTTCATCATAAATGTAAACGGTTAATACAGGCCCAAACAATTCTTCGCACATTGTTACATACATAGGATCTGTAGCTTCAATAATTGTTGGCTCAATAAAGTAACCATCTGTTTTATCGCATTTACCACCTACCCATATCTTAGCGCCGCTGTCCCGCTTTCTTGCATTCTTAATATACCCTTCCAGTTTATCAAAACTCTTTTCATCGATCACCGCATTAATGAAGTTGGTAAAATCTTCTACTGTTCCCATCTTCATCGTCTTTACCTGATCTACCAATTTCTTTTTTACTTCTGCTGCAATATTTGATGGTATATATGCCCTTGATGCAGCAGAACATTTTTGTCCCTGGTATTCGAATGCGCCACGTGCCAGTGCTGTTACCACAACATCAGGATCGGCAGATCTGTGAGCGATCACAAAATCCTTTCCGCCCGTTTCACCAACGATACGTGGATAAGAACGGTACATGCCCATATTCTTGCCAATGATTTCCCACATGCGGTTGAATACACCGGTGCTGCCCGTAAAATGTATGCCTGCAAAATCAGGATGATTAAAAACAACTTCGCCGATAGTTGGCCCATCTACAAAAACAAGATTGATAACGCCATCCGGCAAGCCGGCTTCTTTTAAGATACGCATGAACATCTGTGCGCTGTACACTTGTGTGTTGGCGCATTTCCATACTACTACATTGCCACACATAGCTGCGCTTGTAGGCAGGTTGCCACCAATAGCAGTAAAATTGAATGGTGTTAATGCAAATACAAACCCTTCCAGCGGACGATATTCCAAACGGTTATACATTCCTGCGCCGCTTATCGGCTGCTGGCGGTAAATATCACTTAAGAAGTGTACATTAAAACGAAGAAAGTCGATCAGTTCACAGGCAGAATCTATCTCCGCCTGGAAAGCATTTTTACTTTGCCCCAGCATGGTAGTACCGTTCATGTATGCACGATATTTACCTGCAATGAGATCGGCAGCTTTCAGGAATATATTGGCCCTGTTCTCCCAACTCATGCCTGCCCATTTATCTTTTACTTTTAATGCTGCGTTGATCGCTTTATTTACATGCTTTGCATCGCCGACATGAAAGCTGCCCAGCAGGTGCTTACGCTCATGCGGCGGACGGATCTCCAATGTATTTCCTGTGCGCACTTCTTCACTGCCGATATACATGGGTACATCGATCTTTTCTTTTTTCAACTCCGCCAATACTTCTTTTAAGCGCTTTTTTTCGGGTGAACCGGGGGCATAATTAAGTACGGGTTCGTTAGCAGGTAATGGGTAATAAAAATCGCCAAAATTCATATAATTAATTTTAGAGTTGCAAAGGTACAGTGGCCGGTACAATAAACAATAAGACTTGTTGATATCCCGGTACCACTATAAAACGTGTTTTTCCCGCATTTTTTGGGAAAACACCCTTTGAGGCTGCTGAATATAGTTATATATTGTAAAAAAAATTCAATTTTAATGATACAGCGAATTGGATTTTACTTACTGGCTACCTGCTTATATATGCAAATAAAGGCGCAAAAAAGCTGGCAATATAATGCACAATTCAATACCGGCTGCCATTTTAATCTTACCTATGGCAAGGGACAACGGTTTCCCGGCTTAAAGATCTATGCAGGCTTCAACATAATGGGAGTAAATAAAAAGCATATCATGGTCAATTATGGCCCTTCATTATCCATATACACCAAAACGATCGGCGCCAATTTAAATCCGCTGGTTGGCGATATCCAGGTTGATCTTACCAATTCTCTTTCCTTTGGTTATGGTTGGGGTAATGATCTTAATTATACCAAGTTTTTAAGAACTATCCATACCGGTGACTATTATAACCTGTCTACCAATAAAAAGAACTTTGTATTGATCAGCAGCAATTATGTTCTGAATAATCATAAACGCAACCAGGTAGTTGGCTCGGTAACAGCATCTTTCAATAATATATCGCTCAATTATTATAATGATGGTGCGGTACCATTCACTTTTATTCCTGTTGCAGATAATTTTGATCGTTACTGGACCGGTGGCGGCGGCATATTTGTACATACCAAAAAATCATTTAACCGTGTGGAAATAAGTTTTGATCAATTTACCGGCTATTCCCCATTGCTTTATGAAGTGGCAAACATATTGGGTATAAATGTTCCTTTGTACAGCGATGAAAAGGATGCAAATAATAAAAAGAGCAAGCTGCCTTCCAACTACAATACATCTACTTACCAGTTAAAAATATTTACAGATAATAATTACGCAATTGACCTGGGTGCTATCGGTAATCTTACTGATAAGAAGGGCTACCACTATGGCATCCAGGACCTGATACATATGGCGCTAAAAATGCCGCTGCACCCTAATGATGATATGAACAGATTTTTTATTGGCGCATCCTATAATTACCGACAACATGTTAAATAGAAAAACAGCACTGCTCTTATTGTTATTTGCCGGCTGTATCTGCGCCTGCAAGATCACTACTATACCTTTCGATCCTGATAAGGTGAACAATTCTTTTTTCACCAAAGTGCCGCAGTTGTGGATCAAAACATTAAATGCCAATATCGATTCAGTAAAAATATACCAGGCAACCCTGCAGGAGGTGGTAGTGGACAGAGATGATATTCCTGAATTCAGGATCGTTAATACGGAAAGTAAACAAAAACTGGTCACCACACCTGAATTCAAGAATTATCACCAGCTTTTTCTTTACCAGGTATATGCAGGTAAAAGTACCTTTTGTGTATACCTTGGTTCCAGCTTCAATGTAGATGATGTTTGTACCAAACTTGGCCCTGCCTATTTAGGTACTGTAAGGCATAACCTGATCATTTTTAAAAGGAAACTGAAGCTATCCGAAAAAAATGGCTCTTACATTATTTCCGGCGCCACCACTCCTGGCAGTTTATATTTCTCTACTAAAAAAGATTTTCCTGCAGCCACTGACTCTGTTTCTGATGTACAGGTTACAGAGATCATCAATTCGGATATTAATAAGATAGGGGGCACCAAATCTGTCATCTTTTCGGTGAATAAAGTATTCCAGGATCCAAGGGCGCTTGTATTTACTTATTATAAAACCATTCGTCAGTAACGCATAAAAGAAACGCTATGGCAGCAAAAAAATCAAAAAAGGCAGCAACCAAAAAAACAGTAAAAAAAGCCGCTCCCAAAAAAGCAGCACCCAAAAAAAACGCTCCTGCTGCAGTTTCTCCTTCTCCTCCTGTAGTTGTACCACCAGGTGTTGGCAATCCGTGCATTTGCAGGCGCCAGTCCGGTAGCTGGTGGTGTATGAAAAAGCAAGGCACCAAGCTTGTTCTTTGCGACGGCCCGTTTGATAGTAAAGAAGAATGTGAAGCCAGTGTTTGCGTGAATTAATCAATAAACTTTAAACTTCCTTATGAAAATAAAAAAAATATTACTGGCAACAATTGCCATCCTGTTATTTAGTACAGCTTTTGCACAGCAACCAAACTGTTGCGATACGCCTGCATGCAAAAGGATGTCGGAAATGCTGGCGGTAAGAGTTGCCGGCGTAGCAACGTTTGTTAAAAGCGAGCAGGATGCCCCGGCAAAAAATAAAGCTACGCTTGATTCATTAAAGAACGCCAATCCTGAATTATACAATACGCTGATAACTGTAATGCAGGAAGCTGCAGCTTACATGAACAGCCACCGCCAGGGTGATTGCTTTATGAACAGCCTGCCATCAGATATTTACGACAATGCATATAACTGGATCATTTATTTTAATGATATAGAACATCCTGTACGATTTCCATCTACTGAATTTTGCGGTGGCTGGAAAAAAAGATTTGAAATAAACCAGGGCGCCGCCAATGTCTTCAAAAAATCTATGACCTATTCAGGAAGCCTGCGTGGTTATTTAATGTATACTTTTGGCAAAAAAGACAGTTGTGGCAACAAGATAAGAATGTTATTGGGGCCTGCTGTTTTTTTACGTGGCAATACTTCTTATATCACTATGAGTACGAGGGCAGCATTCAGGATCAAAGATATTGCCCCTAAAAATTTTGCTGTAGGCAATCTCAACCTGTTTGCCGAATACAATACCAATTTCAGCCACTTCACTAATATAGCCGCAGGCTTTGAAGTTGAACTCGGGCCATTCGGGCTGAACTTTGCGGTGAACCTGGATACAAAAACGCAGGCTGCCGGTTTCCTGGCAGGGCTTGTTTTTGCAAATAAAAAACTAAACTGACTTTATGAAAGTACTTATCACAAGCGGCGGTGGTGCCAAAGGGGCTTTTAGCGTGGGCGCACTGCAGTATTTAAAAGAATGTGGCATAACTCAATTTGACCTTATCAGCGGCACCAGCACCGGTTCATTAATTGCGGGCATGGTAGGCGCCGGCAAACAGGATACTCTTCTTGATGTATATCTTAACACCAAGAATGCCGATATACTTAAGCCTTTGAATCTAATCGACAGCCTTACACAGGGAAGGCCATACATCTACGATACAGAGCCATTGATGAAGCAGATCAGCGATTACATAGATGCTGACGCCTATCAAAAGATAATACAATCTTCTGCTAATCTTTGTTTTAATTCGGTATGCCTGCAAACAGGCAGACTGACCGTATTCTCTACAAAAAAAATATTGCCCGACAGGCATTACGATCAATTTATTATTACCAGCAGAACAATGTTGCTCAATGCCATGCTGGGCAGCAGCAACCAGGCGGTTTTTATGAACCCGGTTTCTATCAAGGATCTGCAATATGTAGATGGTGGTAATAAGGAAGTAGTTCCTACAAGAGTAGTGGCAAATAATCTTTCAAAAACTGAGGATCATGATATCTATATCCTGAGTAATAATCCTGATGAAATTGTTCCGATGGATAAAGTATTCGGTGATATACTCTCTATACTGATGCGCTCTATTTCTATTTTTATACAGGAAGTTAGGGAGAATGATCTTGAGGTACTGGCTACTTTTAAAAAGATATCGCCAACCAAAGTGAGGATATTTTACATATGCCCCGATGCAGAGCTGGATAAGGATTTTCCTACCGGGCTAAGATTTGATAATGTAAGAATGCAGAAATGGATGAGAGATGGAAAAGAGAAAGCAAAAAGTATAATAACTAATTTTCCGCAGGGCAACCTGGGTTAAAGCATATAGAATAAAAGAAAATGCCTGTTATCAGGCATTTTCTTTTTCGCTCATTAAATAAGCTTTTATAAAACCATCCAGTTCGCCATCCATCACAGGACCAACATTACCCACCTCATAATCCGTGCGGTGATCCTTGATCATTTTATAAGGATGAAAAACGTAGCTGCGTATCTGGCTGCCCCACTCTATCTTTTTCTTTTTGCTGTTGTTGGCATCTTTTAATTCATTGCGCTTTTGCAGTTCAATTTCATACAGGCGGCTTTTCAGCATCTGCATAGCCAGTTCACGGTTGCCAAGCTGGCTCCTATCCTGCTGGCACACTACCACTATACCTGTAGGGATATGTGTCAACTGCACTTTGGTTTCCACTTTGTTTACATTTTGTCCGCCTGCACCACCACTTCGGGAAGTTTCCATTTTTACATCCGCAGGGTTTATCTCAATAGTGATGGTATCATCCACCAACGGATACACATTTACAGAAACGAAAGAAGTATGCCTTCTTGCATTACTGTCAAATGGCGAGATACGCACCAAACGGTGCACCCCTGTTTCTGATTTCAAAAAGCCGTATGCAAAGGGGCCTTCAAATTTATAGGTACAGGTTTTTATACCGGCACCATCTCCCCATTGCCAGTCCATTTCAGTAACTGTCCAGCCCTGCTTTTCGCCATACATTCTGTACATACGGGCCAGCATCTCTGCCCAGTCCTGGCTTTCAGTGCCACCTGCACCGCTGTTGATCTGCATCATGGCAGGCAGTTCATCTTCCGGTTCATTAAGCGTGCTTTTAAATTCCGCTTCTTCTATCTTTTCGATAGCAGCGTCAAAAGCAGTTTTAACTTCTTCTTCAGCAGCTTCGCCTTCTTTCCAGAATTCGAACAGCACAGCAAAATCTTCCACGGCAGCATTAACTGCATGGTAAAGATCCAGCCAGTATTCGTTTACTTTTATTTCTTTAAGGATACCTGTGGCACGGGTATTATCATCCCAAAAGCCGGGCGAAAGTGAAAGTTGTTTATCGTTTGCTATTTTAGCTTCCCTGTTCGTAACGTCAAAGAAACCTCCCCAAGACCAACACACGGTCCCTCATAGATTTAAGATGCTCTATTGTCATAGTTGCAAAGGTAGGAAAGTTTAGGGTTTTCTGTTTGGTGTTTTCGGTTTTCTTCACCGCAGAGAAATAAGAAAGCTGAGTTTACGCAGCGGCCATTCTCTGCGTAAACTTTATTAACTCTTGTTCTCTGCGGTAAATATTACAAAACACTTTAAACCTCTTCGCCTTTTACGTATATTAGTTCATCTAAAAATTCAGCCATGTCAAACTTTAACCGAAGGAAATTCCTGAAACTTTCCAGCCTGTCCGTATTACCGGTATTTCCGGCTTCTATCCCATTTGTTGCTTCAGCAAAAGAAACCAAAACCAAACCTGCTGTTGATACAGAAAGAGTATTCTTTGTGAACGATGGCCCGATGTACCGGCCCACAGAATATCTTGCCAAACTGGAAGAAATAAATAAAGCAACGCCGATACAGCGTGATTTTTATGGTGAAGGCGGCGTAATAGATCAGCTTACTAAAAAATTTGCAGCCATCACCGGTAAAGAGTCTTGTATTTATATGCCTTCAGGAACGATGGCCAATCAATTGGCTATAGCTGTTTTAAGCGGAGAAAATACAAAAGTACTGGTACAGGACACCAGCCATGTATATCGTGATGAAGCTGATGCAGCGCAATCTGTTTATAACAAGCGGCTTATTCCTTTGGCAAAAGAACAACCGCATTTTACAATAGAAGAATTACAAAGCGCTATTCAATATATTGATCAGAATGAAGTATTTAAAAGCGGCATTGGTGCGGTATCTATAGAAAATCCTGTTCGCCGGAATGACGGAAGAATGTTTCCGCTGGAAGAAATAAAAAAGATATCAGCTTATTGTAAAAGCCATGGTTACAAGCTGCACCTGGATGGTGCACGCATTTATCTGGCATCGGCATGGTCTGGTATCTCAGTTGAGGAATACGCTTCTTATTTTGATACTGTTTACATTTCTTTATACAAATATTTAGGTGCCGGTGGTGGCGCAGTTCTATGTGGTGATAAAGCAGTGATAGGTAAAATGCAGCACCTGGTAAAGATACATGGAGGTACGGTTTTTTCTAACTGGACAAATGCAGCAATGGCGCTGTATCATTTAGATGGCCTGGATACCCGGTTAAAGAACACAGTAGAAAAATCGAAAGAATTATTCGGCCTCATGAATCAATTACCGGAAATGAAGGTCACCCCGCTTGATAATGGTACCAACATCTTCGACCTGCAATTAAAAGCAACTATTGACAGCGCCAAACTCAGCCGTACATTAAGAGAGGAACACAATATTTTTCTTGGGCAAAAAAATGATAAAGGCATCGTGAAATTGATGATCAATGAAACGTTGCTGCTGCGTGATAATAAAAGCATTATTGAATCATTCAAGACTGTATTGAAAACAGCAACGGTATAATCTTTCCTATGAACACAAAGATCATTAATGCTACTATATTCAATGGAGAAACAATTGAGCACAATGCAGCTATAGGCATTATAAACAGAAAATTCACCACTGATGATTCATTAACTTATGATGAGATCATTGATCTTGAAAATGACTGGCTGGTTCCGGGTTTTATTGACCTTCAAATATATGGGAGCAATGGTAAATTATTTTCCGACGATCCATCAATAGCTGCTTTGCAAAGCCTTTACGATCATTCGCGGGCAGGTGGTGCTACTGCTGTATTACCAACTGTTGCTACCAACTCGCCCGAAATTATTTTTAAAGCGATAGCTGCGGTTAAAACATATCAACAGCAAAAGCTTCCGGGCATTTTAGGTTTACATTTAGAAGGCCCTTTTATCAATCCAATAAAAAGAGGCGCTCATCTTGCACAATACATTGTAAAACCTACACTGAAATTTGCAAAACAAATAACTGATGCAGCAGAAGGTGTAATTAAGATCATCACCCTTGCTCCGGAATGTTGCGATGATAACGTGATGGCACATTTTATAAAAGAAGGTATTCAATTAGCTGCAGGGCATTCCAATGCCACATTTGAAGAAGCAACTGCTGCATTTGATAAAGGAATAAAAATGACCACACATTTATTCAATGCCATGAGCCCGCTCAATCATCGTGAGCCGGGATTACCAGGCGCTGTATTTTTAAACGAAGAAGTTTACAGCAGCATTGTTCCTGATGGCTGCCATGTTAGTTTCGACATGATAAAAATTGCAAAAAAATTAATGGGCAACCGGTTATTTATTATCACTGATGCAGTAACAGATACCAACGGTATTTATCCGCACCGGCTTTATAATGACCGGTATGTTTTACCCGATGGTACATTATCGGGCTCAGCACTTACCATGTTGAAAGGCGTAACAAACTGTATTGAAAAAGCTGGCATTGCACCGGAAGAAGCATTCCGTATGGCTTCTTTATATCCTGCTAAAGCTATTGGTATTGATAAAGAAATAGGTAAAATAAAAGAAGGCTACAGAGCAGATTATTTACGGCTAAGCGACAAACTTGAGTTAAAAACTGTTTTCAAAAATAATTCCCTGCAATAAATCATCAATTCTCAAAAGCAAATTTGTATTCGCTCCAGAAAGTATCCAATGCTATTATCCGCTGCTTGAAAAAAGAAATCAGTTGCGGCCAGTCATTTTTGTTCATGATAGAAACATTTTGCAATTCGCAAAACACACGGCTGATCATTCTTCCATCTGCCAAAATAATTTTACGTTCCCAGTTCCATTCTTCTTTGAGAGTAAGTTCCAGTATCTTTTTAAACTGCAGCAATTTTTCAAACTGAAGATCCTGCTGTTCTGCATCTTTGTGTGAGAACTCGATAGCAATATATGCCGAGCCATCAACCTGCAGTACAAAACGAATATCCTTTTGTCCTGTCTTGTAATTTATCCAGTTGATCTTTTCTCCTTCTGAAGAAAGAACGGGAGCCATGTACAGGCCAAAGGCTGTCCAGAATTGCTCCCGTTGTAATGATGTTTCTTTTTTGGAATACACGCCAACTATTTAAATATCCTGTCGAAAAATGTACGCATTTCTTTCCATGAAGCTGTATCAGCAGCTGCGTTGTAAGCTATCGGCATATTGAACTGCTGCCCTACTTTCGTTGCATTGGGATTGGTGAATGCATGTGTTGCACCAGGATATTCTCTAAACGTGAAGTCTGCTTTAACAGAGTCCATTTGTTTCTTAAATGCAGCCACTGTTTCGGCGCTTACAAATTTATCATCCATACCATGGCATACCAGTATTGCTGCTTTCAGCAGATCCTTATTTGCCGGAACACCGGCAAGGTCGCCATGAAAACTAACCACACCTTTCAGGTTATCGCCCAGCTTTGCTGCATTTAAAACCATTGAGCCGCCGAAGCAGTAGCCGATCGCCGCAATCTTAGACGTATCTGTTTGTGCATATTTTTTTACTTCAGCCAATGCTGCATCAAAATGCCTCTTTGCCATTTGCGGGTCCGTATAAAAAGGTGTAGCAAATTTCTGCGCTGTTCCGGGGTCCTCAGCTATCTTTCCTTCACCATACATATCCACCGCAAAAGCTATGTAGCCCAATCCGGCTAATTGCTTTGCCCTGCTTTTTGTATAGTCATTCAGGCCCCACCATTCCGGCACAACTAAAACTGCGGGCCTTTTTTCGCTGCTGTTGCTGTCGTAGGCAACAAAGCCATGCATGATCATGCTATCAACCGTATAGGTAACGGCTTCTTCTTTTATTACGGGTGTTTTTGCGTCGCTCATGGTTGCATTATTATTGTTGTTGCTATTGCAGGATACTAATATCAATCCTGCCAGTAAAAGTCCAAAAGTCAGTTGCTGTTTCATTATATGATAGTTTAAAGATCAAAGAATTGAATTTATGGTTCAACTAAATTAAATAAAAGTTTGGTGCTACAAACCGCTGCTTTGAATGAAATCAAAAATTGGCCCAAAGGTTAATACGGCCCATCATTATGTGCAAAAAAAGGTGCACAAGAAGTGCAGAACAACAAGGATGAAAATTAGGAATGAATGAATGTGTAATGTACCTTGTACCTACAATTGAGAAGCAGAGAGACTGTAAAAGGAATCAAAGCAACTCAAACGAAAGCATCGGGTTAGTAAGTTTACTGGTTAAGCAATTAAAAAGTAAAAGAACAAAACTTGATGCTTTTTTATGCCCTATATTGAACGCTGATCTTCTTATCTTTCATGAATAGGCAAAAAATAACCCCGGATAAACCGGGGCTATTTTTTTTATTATCTTTTAAAGACTATTAATAGTTCTTCAATGTCATTTCTACTCTCCTGTTCTTGGCACGGCCCGCTGCAGTTTTGTTGTCTGCTACCGGTGTGGTTTCGCCATAACCGGTTGAGTTCAGGCGGCTTTCTGCTATGCCTTTGCTTACCAGGTAAGCTTTTACAGATGCAGCCCTGTCATTGGATAAACGCAGGTTCATGGTATCTGCACCGGTGTTATCGGTATGACCGTCGATCTGTACATTGTAGGTTGGGTTCTCGTTCAGCGCTGCTACCACATCATTCAGTGATTTGTAAGATTTAGCCAGCAGTTTAGAGCTTCCTGTTGCAAAGAAGATATTCTTCGCAGCGGCATTTACCCTTTTAATTACTTCTTCTTTAATGATCGGGCAGCCATAGTTTGAGGCAGGGCCAGGTTCGTTGATACATTTATCTTCTTCATCGTTCACACCATCTTTATCGGTATCAGGAATTGGACAACCTTGATAACGGGCAACACCTGGTACGGTAGGACATTTATCTTCTTCGTCGTTGATACCATCTTTATCTGTATCAGGTATTGGGCAACCCTGGTAACGTGCCAAACCTTTTACATCAGGACATTTATCATCATTGTCTGCAATGCCATCACCATCACGGTCTGGGCAACCTTTCAATGAAGCTAAACCTGGTACATCCGGACAAGCATCATCAGCATCCAGAACGCCGTCGCCATCCCTGTCTGGTGGTGGTGGTGGCGGTGGAGGTGTTACGATAACTACAGGAGCTGGCCTTTCACGACCAATATTTTGAGCTACACCAAATGAATAGAATAAATGATCAGGAAGAACATCTTTTGTAAGTGTCCACCTGTAATGTGCCTGTGCAAATAAATAAGTAACACTGTTGAAGTTAACCTGTAAACCAAGACCTGCAGGTACATAAGCACCGAAGCGACCTGAATAATATCCAACACCAGCACCAGCAGTTAAGAATGGAGCTATTAATGAATTATCAGCAAAGGGCCTTAAGTTAAGGGTTGGTTCAAATTCTGCACCCAGTTCAGTGGTAACTGGTTTGTCATTTGGATCTGTATTGTATAAAGCATTGTAATCATGAAACATTGCATTAACCTTTACCGCAAGATCAAGTTTAGTAGTAAGGCCTCTCCAATAAGAGATTGAAAAACCTTTACTCATATCTTTTATCTTTTGATATACTCTTCCTGTAACAGGATCTTTAATACCCGTAGGAGCATTAAAGTCGGCCATATTGTAGTGTACCCCTACAAGCGGCCCTTTTTTGGGATCTCCCTTGCCTTGTGCAAAAGCACCGGAGGCGAGAACCGTTAGTGCCAAAACCAGTGTTAGTTTTTGTTTCATAAACTTTAGTTTGATTAAATAGTTATCATTCTTAATTAGCAAATATAATGTTAAATTATTTAAAGCCAAATTTACTACGTAAAAATATATAATTCTATTTTTTTTTGAAAATCAGACTTTTATCAATTTCCATTTCCCTTTGCGGAAAATAAAAATGCTGATTATGGCCAGAAAAGACTCTGAAATACCGATAGCTATATACACTCCTTTTGGCCCCAGGTGCAGGTATTTAGCCAAAAAATACGCCAGCGGGATCTGCATTGCCCAAAAAACAACCAGGTTGATCAGCGTTGGTGTCCTGGTATCTCCGGCTCCATTAAAAGCCTGGCTCATTGTCATCCCATATGCAAAAAAAATGTATCCTATGGCCAGAATATGCAGGCATAATGTTCCATAACTTATTGCTTCAGGATCAGATATAAAAAACTGCATCAGTGTATGCCCAAAGAAGAAAAATACCACTGCCACCAGGGCAAAAAAGCACAGTGAAAGAAAGGCCGAGCGCCATACCGATTTCTCGGCTCTTTCGGGCTGGCCGGCTCCTAGGTTTTGGCCTACTAAAGTGGCAGCAGCATTGGCCAATCCCCAGGCCGGTAAAATGGTGAACATGCAGATCCGCAACGCCGTAACATACCCCGCAGCGGCTTCTTTGCCCGATTCTGCAATTATCCTTGCTAAAAATATCCAGCTGCAGCTGCCGATAAGGAACTGGAACATGGCGCCGAATGAAGTATTAAGAATACTGCGAATGATCGTAAAACGAACAACAAAATGCTTTCTTGTAAGCTTAATAAGGTCTTTGCCATTGAACAAATGCCAGAATTGATACAGCACCCCACAGGTACGGCCAATCGTAGTTCCTACGGCAGCGCCCATTACACCCATATGAGGAAAAGGCCCGACACCTCTTATCAATAAAGGCACCAGTATGATATTAATAGCATTGGATATCAGCAATGATCGCATAGCAATAGACGCATCTCCTGCGCCCCTGAAAATTCCATTGTTGATGAACAGGCACATGATCACGATATTACCGGTAAGCATGAGCTGTGTAAATTGATGATTGGCTTCAGCTATCGTCTTTTCGGCGCCCATGAACAATAATATTTCTTTCGAAAAAAAGAAACCGATCACACTTATGATAATTGAAAATCCTGTTGCCAGCAAGATGCCCTGTGCAGCAATATCAGCGGCCTCTTTATAATTCTTCTCCCCTGCCCTTCTTGCAACAAGGGCCGTTACCCCCATAGCTATACCCCAGGCTACAGAATATAAAATGGTTAATGAAGCTTCTGTTAAGCCAACGGTTTCTGTAGCGGCAGTGCCTTCGCCGTTTACAAAATAAATATCTACAATGGCAAAGAAACCTTCGAGTACCATTTCAAATACCATTGGCACAGCCAGTAAAAAAATAGCTTTATTGATATTACCGGTAGTAAAATCCTTTACATCGCCACGTATGGCCTGCATGAACAATTTAAACAAAGAGACACCTTTGGCAGGTTGTGTTATTTGAGACATGATCGAAAATTAATTAAAATAAAAGAATTGGTGAAAGGCCCTTGCTGAAACAGCAATGCTTAAGGAACGGGCTATAGAAATCAACAGCAGTTTACCGGCTGAAAAGAATTTCCTTAAGCGTAAAAGGGCATCATATTTCGTAAAATTGAAGAGCGCAAAAGTAAAGTTATTTTGCAGAATTAACGGGAAAAAATTTTTTATTGCCCTATATTTGCAGCCGAATTGCGGGACCGGTAGCTCAGTTGGATAGAGCATCAGCCTTCTAAGCTGAGGGTCATTGGTTCGAATCCAATCCGGTTCACAAATAACAAAAGCCACTGGGTTGCAGTGGCTTTTGTTATTTACTATCTTTAGTTTTTAAAACAAAGTATTCAATATTAACTATTTAGTGGTTCGAGTTCAATGAGGTTGTTTTTATGTTTCTTTCTGACATTAGAGCACGAACTTGACTATTTTAATTAGATTTTATCTTTTTTGAATGATGTATGAAAATTCCCTCAATAAGCTGTTTTATATCATCCGGATTTTTGTTTAGGTCTAAATATTTTTTAATACTTAATTCTTTAGGAACATCACAATTATCAATTAAGACTGACAAAAGGAAAACTTCTCCTGTAGTCATTTCTTTTTCATAAGCCATTCTTATTTCCGATTTACACCAATTGGAATTAATTGAGTTTTGACTTAAAAAAACCAGAGAATAGTCGCAATCGTCCCAAATCCCTTTTTTGACTTTATCTAATATTGGCTCACCAACATAGATGTCTTTTTTATCTCGCCAAGTTGCTATTCCGTTATTATTCAGCTCTTTTTCTATTTCTGATACTAGAGTTTCATCTTTTGAAGAGTATGAAATGAAGACTTTAGGTTTGTCTGTGGTCTCGTATTCAAAATAATATATCCATTGATTCTTCTCATCTTTTGTGATGATTTTAAAATTTCTTGCAAATGTGTCAAGAATATTCCGTACATGATTTCTTTGAAACTCATGATTCATAAAAAGGGTAATTCTTTGAAGCTTTTTAGGAAACTCACCTGATTGAATAGCTTCTGTAATACCAGAAATTTGCGATAACACAGCTCGTTCTAAATCCTGAGTTGCAATAAACTCCATTGCAACGTGAATAGTATCTTCTTTTTCTTGAGCCAAAATAGATAACACCGATTTAGAAAATTTTTTAACTTCTATTGGATCTGTCCAAGTACTCCCCCCGTAATCACCATAATCAGAGTAGTCGGGTAAATAAAGAAACAAAATGTTATCAAATTTTGTTGAACCGGTATTTTTGATTACTCTGGAAACGATATCTTCTCTTTTTAGTGTCAAATCAAATAGTAAAAGATCAACGAGGTTGCTGTAATCATTTTCAACAGCCAATACTGATGGGTTTGTTACATATAAATGATCAAGTGCAGTAATATTTTTTGTCCATTGAGGTATATTAATGAATTCAAGTACAAAAGTCATTTTACTTTTTGCCATAGTAATACGATATCAGTTTCAGGAATTGATTCAACTCCACTGTCAAATTTAATCGAAATAGTTAATTTACTAGTTTTTGTAAATCCTCTAAAAACTGGTTCGGGGTTCGTACCATAAGGTTCACAAAGGTGCAAACCCGCTTTTAGAGCGGGTTTCTTTGTAATCTTTCAATACTTCGACCAAAAACAATCTACAAGTTAATCGTTCATTAGCAAGGATCTACTCTCCAATGCGCAGGTTGCGCTTTATCCTGTAAATGACGTTGTCTTGCAACATGGACTGGATGATTACCGCTATTACATGCAGCGGTTTTTGCTTCAAGTTGAGTAGAATATGGTCCATACTCTTTTTCATCAACTATCACGACATAATGAGAAGTTGGAACGTGTTCACTTGTAGCGTGTGGCCTGTGTTCAACAAAAGATGCTGACATAAAGATGGGATTTAAGGGTGATTAAAATAGGAAATATTAAAAATTAATACAATGTATTGAATCCCGCGCTAAATCTTTGCAATCGATAAAATTTGCATAAAAAAAGCCCTCCATTAAGAAGGGCTTCAAAAATAATTTCAGCTTATTAATCCACTCTCTCCAAATTCAACGAAATCTTTTTCTCTTTCGAATTGTACTTCATTACCAATACATGTCCGGGTTTACCTCTTCTTATGTACACTTTTTCTTTCTTCTCTTTTTCAATATTGAATTTCTTTACTTTAAATCCTTTTTTACTGTCGAAGGTGATAGCTGCAGTACCATACTTTTCGTCTTCAAATGCGCCTGCGGCTACTACAGTTCTTTTATTAGGATCGGCACCACCTTCATCGGTATAGATATACCCGAATGCATTAAGATAATCCAACCAGCGGATCGATAAACCGATCGACATGGTTTCAGACAGCAATGAATATCTCGCTACATCTTTGCTTATCTTATCCAAAGAAAAAGGCTTATTGTTCTTATCGATCCTTAATATAAACATATCGCCGATACTGGCCTGTGCAGCAGAAGCATTACCTCCCATTAATTTGGCAGCCATTCCTAAAGCGCTCACCGTTTTTCTGAAAAATTCTCCAACCAGCACCGTAGTTCCGTCAGGCATTAAGCAGATATCGTGCATTTTTATATACCCATCTTCCGATTTGCTTTCACTCTTCATATCCATCACAGCACTGAGGTCTCTTTCAAACAAATAATTTTTAACCGAAGTAAACTCACCGGTTCTGTCATTAAAATCAACAATATTGAACCCGATAGGTTTTGCTTTATAGAATTTGTCTTCTTCATGCGTTAATGAAGAGATCATTTTCAATTTCTCGTTAGGGTCCATTTTAAAAAGCATCGGCTCCCATGCCATACCATCAATCTCCATTGATTTTTTATACAACTGTTTACCCGTATTTACATCAAGCCCTATCAAAAAATTCTTTGTTTCGGCAGAATTAAGACTTCCTCTTTCTGAAGAAAAAAGCACAATTGCATTACTGGTGGTAGTAGTAAGATACATATCCATCCTGTCGCCCTTATCGGCACTTATATTTTGTTCCCATTTCAATTTACCCGATTTGTCGATCATTTGTATATCTGCGCCGCCAACCTTGGCCTTGCTTTGATACACACATACAAATCCCTGCCCTTCTACATTGCTGAATCCATTGTACATGCTCTCCATTTGCTTTGCCATTTCACGGGCCATAGCTGCTCCAATAAATCCTCTCTTTACTTTTTCAGGATCATAAGGAACAGTGCCTGTCTCTTTACCTTTCAGGTCAAATACTTTTACAAACTTTTCATAGCCATCTACTTTCTTTTCATCATTAAAAGCCAGCAGGATATGTTCTGACTCATACATGGCATAAGTCATTTCCAGTTCTTTAGAACCTTCAAACTCATTGCTGCCAATAGATTTCAGGTTCTCGTCCAGTATCTCCAAACGGTATAAAGCAGCTTTCTTCATTTTATCTACTTTATAAAACAATGCATAGCCTACAATAGTGTTATTGTTGCGTATAGCAATTGAATTCTTTAATTCTACATCGATTACATTTTCAAACTCTTTGGATTGTGCCTGTGCTCCGTAAATGCAACAAAGCGACAGGATAAAGAATGAAAGTTTAAGAAAGATCTTTTTCATTTTTTTAGTTGTTTTTGGGCTTAAATAAATAATTGTATTTACTATTAGGGTACTTCGACTTGAATGAATTTTGAGCAGTTGTTGCATCCTGCGTTTTTACCTGGGCATTATACATAGCCTGCGCAAATGCATGGTCCTCCGATTGAGGATCGGCGCTGTTATCCAGGAAATACAAAGCGATCTTACCGATGATGGGGCTGTTGCAGTTAAAGATAAAATCCTGCAATTCCTTTAAGGTACTTCCGGCTCTTGCGTCGCTGTTGGTAGCAGTAAATTTTTCCAGGTTCCTGTCTGCCTCATATATTTTAGAAAAACACAGCGACAAATAATAATCGTAGAAAGAACCTGTAAATCCATTTTGCATAGCAAAGAGACAGAAGTGTGCACAAAGCGTAAGGTTCTTCGCTTCATATTCGTAACGGATCAATTCTACCAGTGCACGCTCCTTGATTTCTTTTAAAGGTGTATTCAGTTTACCGCAACAGCTTGTCTCCTGCCCCGTAGCAGGTGTGCCCATGATCTGCTTATAGCGCACTATACAATCCGGGTGCGTTTTTACCGAATCAAAATCTTTATCTGCATTCATCGTTACATGCACCATAGAAAGGCCATTGTATTTACGCGGCTTTGCAAATACAAAAGTATCAGGCACAGCTTTTTCAAAAGCTGCTTTTACACTATACAGTTTATCGGAAACGAAAATGTCTTCTACATGATCCAGCTTTAATAAAACCGTTGCTGCGCTTTTTACATCATAGCCCGCATTTCTTGCCAGTACCACGCCCAGGCTGTCTGCTTCAGACTCTTTGTACCTACTGTGCTTACCGTTCTCTGTTACCAGGCTCTTCATCAAATTTTTGTAGCGCTCGTATTTACCATCGGATGATTTTTTTATGGCTTTCATTTCATTAATGAAATCATCAGAAGACATTAGCGTAATATTTTTTTTGATCTTGCTTTCGAGGTGATCTAAAAACTGGTGCGACAATTCGTGACCGATGATCAGCGCCAACTCATCATCATTATCTATCCATAAAAACAAACCGAGATTAACGAATAAAGTGCCTTCGCCATAGCAAGACGCATTGGCTACAGAAGAACGGTTAATGAATACCGAGATACTGTCGAAGGAATAATTTTTGTTGGCTTCTTTTATTTTTTGAACAATGCGGTTGCATTTATTAAGCAGCATGGTATCATGTACTATGCGGTTATTCTCAAAGTCACTGAGGATACTTTGGTCCCTGTCTTTAATAATGCCGGCATAAGTGCTTTGTTCTTTTTTATCGGTATATTTTACCGGTACTTTACGGGCTTTTAATGCAGCTATCTTTGTGGTGTAAACATCGGTGCTTAATGGAGAAAAATATTGCGTGGCCGATTGCGCTTTTGCAAAACCGGCAATACATATCAACAGGGCCGCCGCAAGGGAAAAATGCTTTATCAGGGAATACATAAAAGTAAGCGGGCTATAGCATGCAGGGAACCCGGGAAATAAAATTGGTTAGTTTTGATTGCGTTGCTGGTCTGCGCAATATTAAGGAAAATCCTTTATTTAAATTACGGGAGCATTTTTTTTAACAAATGCAGGTTACTTTTATAAAAAATTAGCGTATGGACGTAAAAATGGAAGCATCGTGGAAAAAAGTGCTGGAGCATGAATTTGAGAAACCGTATTTCTTACAGATCGTTACATTTTTAAAAACAGAGAAAGCAGCAGGCAAAACGATATACCCGCCGGGGCCGCTTATCTTTAATGCATTTAATCAAACGCCGTTTCCTAAAGTAAGGGTTGTTATACTGGGACAGGATCCCTATCACGGGCCGGGACAGGCGCATGGCCTCAGCTTTTCGGTACCTAATGGTGTAAAGCCCCCGCCTTCGCTGGTGAATATTTTTAAAGAGATACAATCTGATATCGGCATCCCCATGCCTTCGCAATATGGTAACCTTACCCGCTGGGCAGAGCAGGGCGTGCTGCTGTTAAATGCATCTTTAACTGTAAGGGCCAACGAACCTAACAGTCATTCCAAAATTGGCTGGACAGATTTTACCAATGAAGTGATCCAGAAAATATCGGATAAAAAAGAAGGCGTTGTGTTTTTATTATGGGGAAAATTTGCGCAGGACAAACAATTATTGATAGACGAAACCAAACATCATGTACTGAAAGCTGCACACCCCTCTCCTTTTTCTGCTGATAAAGGTTTTTTTGGGTGCAAGCATTTTTCCAAAACCAATAAATTTCTTGTTGCCAGTGGCCTCGACCCGATAGACTGGAAATTATTGACTCCTTAATTTTTTTACAAAAAGATCATGCAAGAAAAAGTTTCTTCTACAACATCTTCTTCGAATATACTGCTGGATATTTTTGCAAGGATATGGGCCGTCTGGGGTATCATCACTTTCATCATTACCTTTCTTATTTTCTTTATCCCGTCAATGGTTACTTATCTTATTCCCGAACCAAAGGGGCAAAAGGTTTTCATTGATATTGCCAGGCTGTGGATGAACATATGGCTGGTAATGATAGGCTGCCCGGTAAAAGTAACCGGCAGAGAAAATTTTGAAAAAGGAAAAGTGTATGTAGTTACGTTCAATCACAACACCTTATTGGATGTGCCTTTATCTGCACCATATGTTCCCGGCGCCAATAAAACCATTGCCAAAGCATCGTTTGCAAAAGTGCCGCTATTTGGATTGTTCTATAAAAAAGGATCGGTATTGGTAGATAGAAAAAGTGAGCAAAGCCGCATTAAAAGTTATGAAGACATGCGAAAGGTATTGGCAAACGGTATGCACATGAGCATTTACCCTGAAGGCACAAGAAACAGGACCGGCGAGCCATTGAAGCCGTTTTATGATGGCGCTTTCAAACTGGCTATTGATGCACAGAAAGAGATCATGCCCTGCATTATCATTGGAACAAAAAAAGCAATGCCGGTAAATAAGTTCTTTTACTTATTACCTGTTCGTTTAAAAATGCATTTTCTTCCGCCGGTTGCTGTTGATAATATTGGGGTGAAGGAATTGAAGGAGAAGGTGTTTAATTTGATGCAGGAGTATTATGTGGGGAATAGTTAAATGGATAAATTGTTAAATGGCTTAATTGTTAAGTAGTTTGCTGATTCACCAGTGAAGCTAAATTGAAAAACACCTGCTGGTTACAAAAATTTTAACTGCAATACACGCTCTCAACCATGTAACCATGTAACCATGTAACAATTAAACCATCCAACCGTTAAGCCATTACTATAGATCATAAAAATACCTTGTCCTGTTCACTTTCAGGTCGCGGAGGATGCTTGATTTGGGATTGATGCTGATATTGAAGAAACGGTATTTGCCCACCGGCGAAATATTGATTGCCATTTGCCAGCAATGCATTTCACGAGTAAGGTACATACTTAAAGAGCCCAGTTGTTTATCAGTAATGTTATAATAGCCATTCATGCCAAGCTGCCATTTTGAAGTAAGATTTAATGTGCCGCCCCAATTTACATTTTGAGAAAAGATCGTTTCATATCCGCTGTAATCGTATTTGCGCTGGCGAAAAAAACTTAGCGAGTAAGAAAAGTTAACGCTCCAGGGAATATTGAAATCGGCAAACTCACCGGGATTATTACTTAAATAAGCTGCTTCCTGCTGGTATTCATTCAGCGGCATACCATTGGTGTTGGTCAACAACTGTTGTTGCTGTATCAATTGATTGGCATTGGCCAGCGTTTGTCCTTTGTTACCTCCCTGGAACTGGCTTTGAACAGAAATACTGCCACTCACCAGTTTACCCAGTGACCAGGGCTTTTTGCTCCAGATCAACTTATCTATTTTGTTACCCTGCTGATCTGTTAAGTAGGGATCAATGATACCATTGGCAGTGATACTTATCTTATCAAATAAATTGGTACGTGCATTTACACTAAACTGGCTCAGCTTAAAGGAATCGGCCATAAAATTATAATTGCCGTTGATGCTGAACCCATCCAGCAGCGTGATCTTTTTAATGGCTGCTTCTCCAGTATCTTTTTTGCTTCTTACTTTCATCTGCAGGTTGTTATCTATTCCAAAACTCAACCCGCCAAATTTACCTTCTGAAAAAGGCCCGAATATACTTCCATCAAAAACAGAGAACCTTCCAAAATTATTGCTGGTATCCAGTTGCGTGGTGTACCAGTATTGCTTGTTCATATCCGGCTTATAGTTTACCGATAACGTTGGTCTTATCTCGTGCCGTATGGCCTGTATCCTGCTTTTCTTTTTAAAGGTGTACATACCAAATATCCTGGTGCCAAGCCCAAGCCCAAACTGCATTTCTCTTGCGGCATAAAATCCTTTGGTAATAGAAGTGTCCACTTTTTTGGTAACATCATTCCAGCTGCGTTTGAATTTTTGCTGGTACCAGCGCTCCTGGTAAGATACACTGGGAGAAAACTGCATATGCGCTACTTCCGGCAATGATAAAGTGATGGGCACATTATGATTGGCGCCCCATTGCAGTTTATCAACCAGCTGATCGAAGATATGCCCTGCCGTATCATAAAAAGAAGAAAGACTTTTTACATTACTGTTCAATGCTACGCCAATATTCTCGTACCATTTGTATTCGCCGATAGGTTCGCTTCGGCGGAAGGGATAAAGCGTATTAACATTAAAGGCTACATCGGGCAGGTTAAGATTGATAAGCCGCTGTAAGGTATTCTGGTTATGATTGGCACTAACGGTAAGGCCAAAGGGTTTATCTTTCCATATCTTGGAATAGGTGATAGAAGAATTCAACTGGTTTTGGAAATTCCGTTGCGGGCTGTTGGGCACCGATGAGTTGAACTTACTGCTTCCTGCATTTACGTTGGCGGAAAAAGTTACCCCCGGCCTTGCTTTCGTATCAGAGTTGTGCGACCAGCGGATATTGAAATTCCTTCCTCCTGCGTTATCAAGATCTCTGAAATGCTGTACATCAATATTGAAATTGCCCTGGTAATGATAGCGCTTATAATAGCGCGGACTCACGCCTGCCGTCCACCCGCCGTACGAATAGATCGTTCCTCTCGTTACTACATCCCAGTTATCTCCCAGTACTTTATAATAACCCAATCCTTCCAGCGATAAACCCAGCTGTTCATTAGCGCTGAATGTTGGTGCCAGTATACCGGAGTGCCTTCCTTTACTAAGCGGGTAAATACCAAATGGTAGATATACCGGTACAGGCACACCTTCAAACTCCGGATGCACCGGCCCTGTGAATGCTACTTTTTGATTGATGAATTTTAATTTATTACTTACAAAAGCGAAATGCGGTGTATCAAGATTACAGGTAGTGAATTTTCCTCTCAGCCCATAGATCACATCCAGGCCACGTTCCTTGATCTTTTTGCTTTCATCTACGTGTACAAATATATCGCCCTGTGTAAAGTAAGTACTAACTGTTCGACCCTTTCCATTCTTCATGTTAAAGAGCAGCGTATCGCTTACCGATTTAAAATCGGCCTGGGTAAATGTTGCAAAAGAAACCACTTTACCTGTACTGTCTCTTGTTAGATAAGCACTCACAATGTTGGTGCGCTGATCATATTCAACAACCGGAGCGGTCAGTTCATTGTCTGTATATTTCACCTTCGATTCTTTACCATACAGGATGATCTTTTTAGTGGGCACATCCAGTACCATTGAATCATCAGCATGGTATATAACCGGTGCATCTAAAGAATCTTTTGATGTTTTAAAATGGAAGGTATCCACTACAGGAATAATGGTATCGCCTGCCGCTGTTACATTTAACGGCATATCTTTTTGCGCTGCAACTTTCACCGGTGCAGCAGTTGCGGGACGAACGAGACGCTGCAATTCATTTTTTTCAGGAACCGTATCTGTAGTTAAAGAACTGTGAAAGTAATTGGATTGAAAACTAATCACCCTGCCATACAACGTTATAGTCATAAACAGTAGTACCGATGCCCATACCGATATGTATTTTGCCTTACCTTTGTACAGATGGTTCATAGTTTTGCGTGGCAAAAATAGCCATTACTACCGATAGCTATCGGTAGAATTTGTGAATAATTGTATAATTGTAATAATTGCTAACTCCTACATAAACCTGATCTAGTATGTTGAAAAACAAAGTGCCTGTTTTGATCCTTTTTGCTGCTTCGCATTTGTTAATATTTCCAGCATTTTCTCAAACTACCAAAATAAAAACAATAATTGTAGATGCCGGGCATGGCGGCCAGGACTTTGGCGCTACCGGTCAATATGAAAATTCGTTACGTTCAAAAGAAAAGGATGTAACACTGGAGATATCAAAAAAACTGGTAGCTGAATTGAAGAGGCAGTTGCCGGATGTTAATATTGTACCTACACGCACAACTGATATTTATCAAAACCCAAGAGAGAAAGCGCAGATCGCCAATGATAATAAAGGCAATCTGTTCATCTGCATACACGCCGATTCAGGTCCGCTGAAAACAGGACATCGCCAGATAGGAACAAGAATGGTTACAAGATATAAGATCACTCATACCGGCAAAGGCAAAAAAAGAAAGACGATAAAAACACCTTACCAGGTAGAAGAAGCCGTGTACGAATATTTTAAAATGCCGCTTACCCGTAATGGTACCAGCGTATGGATATTTGCCGCACATAAAACGAGTGATAAATTAAAAGCGATCATGAAAGAGATCGGTGACTTTGATGTGGAAGCTGATGGAAGCGATTCTACTTATCAGCCTTTTGATATCAATTCTACAGAAGGAAGGAACCTTGCCAATATATATGCTACCCGCTTTCAGTTAAGAAGCGACAGGCTGGCAACATTTGTAAATGATGAAATAGAAAAAACAGGAAGGCCGGCTTTGGGTGTGAACCAGCGCCAGGTAGGTATATGGGTGCTGCAGGCTACCAATATGCCGGCGATACTGGTAGAGACCGGCTTCATTAATAATCCTGATGATGAGCGCTATCTGAACAGCGATAAAGGCCAGCAGGAACTGGCAGAATCCATTACCGAAGCGGTAAAACGTTATAAGGAACAGGTAGAGAATTCGAACAAGCCGCTTGCTGCCACCCCTGCTCCGGAAAAGCCAAGGGATGAGAAAATTATTCCACAGGTTTACGAGAACAGGGCTACTAAAGAAACCAAGGTACTACAGGTAAAAAGCAATAAAGTAAAAGTGGAGATATATGATGATGGCGAAATAGATAATGATATTGTTTCTGTATCCTTCAATAAAACAATGATCGCAGAAGGAAAAACGCTTACAGCAAAGCCGCATACACTTAATCTTGAATTGCAGGAAGGAAAAACAAATGAACTTGTACTATACGCCGATAATCTTGGCGATATTCCCCCAAATACAGCACTGATGGTTATTACAGACGGTACCAGCCGTTATGAAGTGCGCCTTTCTGCCGACATGAAAAATAATGCATCCATAAAATTTGAATTAAAAAAATAGTACTAAGTTTACTGCTGATTTGATTGCCTGTACAAACAGGTAATTTGTACAGAAATGACATTCTTCCTGTAAAAGGAATGAAAATTGCATCAACAGGAACAAAAGACAGGCACCAGGCCATTCACATAATCAGCAACGGATGAAAATTTCTAACGAAACAAAAGTAGGCGCATTAGCAGCAGTTACTATTACATTATTGGTACTCGGCTTTAATTTTTTAAAAGGAAAAACACTTTTCAGCGACAGCCGTACCTTTTATGCAAAATACAGTAACGTACAGGGCTTATTGCCTTCAAACCCGGTGGTGATAAATGGTATGAATGTAGGCTCGGTTTATGCCATCAGCAGCGACAAGAACATGAAGGAAATACTGGTAACACTTAACCTTACCAAAGATGTGAACATCCCGACAAATTCAGTTGCTGTTATAAAACCCAATCCATTAGGCACTACAAGCCTTGAAATAAAGCTGGGCGATGCAACAACTTATGTTCCTAAAAATGATACAATACTTACCGAAAAAAGTGCAGGTCTTTTTGATGAAGCATTACGCAAAGTAGATCCTGTATTATTCGAAGTAAGAAACGCCGTAAAAGCACTGGATTCTGTATTGATCACGGTAAACAGTATTGTTGATACCAATGCAAAGAACAATATCAGGGTGGTACTGGCCAACCTTGCTAAAACAACCGCCAGCCTTACTGTATCTTCTGCTTCGCTGGAAGTGTTGCTGAACACGCAAACCGGCGCTTTGGCAAAAACACTCGAGAATGTAAGTTCCTTTACCGGCAACCTTGCAAAGAACAATGATAAGTTTACCAGTATACTTACCAACCTGGATAAAACAACTACCAACCTTTCTAAACTGGAACTGAATAAAACACTGGATACATTAAATGCTACTGTAAACGGGTTAAAGGCTTCGCTCAGTAAATTGAATACTACCGAAGGCACTGCCGGAATGCTGTTAAATGATAAGCGCCTGTATAATAATCTTGCGGCCACGTTTAACAAGATAAATGTACTGATAGATGATATCAAGACCAATCCTAAACGTTATATCTCTTTTTCTGTTTTTGGTAAAAAGGCCAAAGGCCAGCCATTAACAGTACCGTTGCCTGATACATTGAATGCGCCTTATCTTGAAGTAAAATAAACTTTACCATTCCATTATAAAATAATTCCTCAAATTGCAGGCTCAACAAACCAATGAATTCTTGCGATTGAAATGTACCATCACTGCTTTACTTGCTGTTTTGCTTTCTTTGAGCATCGATGTTAGTGCGCAGGTGATAGTGCGTCCCCCAAATTCCGGTGATACTACAAGAACAATAGAAATTGTACGCACAAGAAATCTTCGTCAACAAACACTGGACTCTGCTACCGTTGTAGAAACTGCGGCTGGCGATGTTGTGATAAGGGAAGGATTGACAACTACTAATTGCGACAGTGCTGTTTTCAATCACCGTACCAATATCATCGAAGCATTTGGTAATGTACACATCAACGATAACGACAGCATTCATACCTATGCACAATACCTGAAGTATGTGGGCATCGACCGTATAGCTTATCTTAAAAAGGATGTACGGCTCACCGATAAAAAAGGAACGCTGTTTACCAACGACCTTGAATACAATTTAAGAACAGGCATCGCCAATTATAGAAATGGCGGAAGGGTGGTAAACGGCACCACCATATTAACCAGCCAGGATGGTACTTATTATGCAGATACCAAGGATGTGATCTTCAAGAAGAAGGTTCGTTTCCAGGATGAGAATACCAATATCATTACCGACAGCCTGCTGTACAATATGAATACCGGCATTGCCACGTTCATTGCGCCAACACATATTGTAAGTAAAGATGGAAGCATTGTAGATACCAAATCGGGAACTTATAATTTAAAAACCGGCGAAGCTATCTTTTATGACCGTACTACTTATCGCGACAGCACACATTCTATCACCGGCGATAAAATGGCTTTTGATAAAGCCAGCGGTATAGTGCAGGTAGATGGCAACGGAAGATTAGTGGATAGTGTAAACAATGTTATACTGGTAGGCAACAGCATTCTTTTAAATACACAGCAGAATTCATTTTTAGCAAGCCGCAAACCGGTGATGATATTATACCGCAACGGCGACAGTACGTATGTTGCCGCCGATACTTTATTCTCGGGCCTCAGAAAATACGACAGCCTGGAAAGAAGGGTAATAACAAAAGGTGATACGTTGAAAAAAACGATGGCGGTAGAAGCAAAAAAAGATACAGCGGTGCGCTATTTCCTGGCATTCCATCATGTGCGCATCTTTAATGATTCACTGCAGGCGGTAAGTGATAGCCTTCATTATTCTACTATCGATTCTACATTCAAATTATTCAATGATCCCGTTGTATGGAACAATAATACACAGGTAAAAGGCGATACGATGTATTTGTACCTGGCCAATCAAAAGCCGCAGCGGCTGTATGTTTTCAACAACAGTATCGTTATCAATAAAACATCGGATGGATTATACAACCAGATGTCGGGCCGAACGTTGAACGGTTATTTTAAAGAAGGCAATATTGATTATATCCGCATGAAAGGTTCTCCGGCAGAGAGTGTATTCTATCCACAGGATGATGACAGCGCTTATGTTGGCATGAACCGCAGCAGCGGCGACCAGATCGATATGTATTTTGTGAACAAGGAACTGAACAAGATAAAATTTGTTAATAATGTTGATGGCACCCTCTACCCCATCCGCCAGGTTCCTCACGATCAAAAAGAATTGAAGAACTTTAAATGGCTCGACAGCCGGCGCCCCAAGAATAAGCTGGAATTGTTTGAATAATTATTGTTGAACCGCAAAGCAACAGTAAGGCCATTAAACAATAAAACCATTTATCCATCCAGCTATTTACCCCGCGCCTCTCGTCTCTGCGGTAAAAAACACAACCATTTACCAAATCCTTAACACATAAAATCCGCTTCTCTTCGTTTACTAAAAAACGTGCATTTCACTTTACTCATGCTTTAATCTTTCTTCATTCTGTAATTGATTTTTACATTTTATGATTTCATTTTTTTTCACTGGCACAGTTTTAGTAAATCAATTAAAAATTCCTAAACATGAAGAAAGTATTCTTATTGCTGATCGCAGCGGTCACGTTTTCCGTTTCGTTAAAAGCGCAGGATGAAGAAGGCACCACAGGCTACAAAAATGCTGTCGGTATTCGGCTAAGCTCTTCCGTACCTACCGTAAAAAGCGGTATCACATTCAAACATTTTTTCAATAACAATGCAGTAGAAGGCATACTAAGCTTCGGTGATGGAAGTACCGCCATTTGTGGATTGTATGAGGTTCATAAGCCTTTCGCTACAGACAATCTGCAATGGCTCATCGGCTTTGGCGGTTATGTTGGCTTTGGTAACAAGACCAGTAATGTTGGTGCCGCAGGTATCGTGGGTATTGATTATAAATTCGCTGATCTTCCCTTAAATCTTACACTGGATTGGAAACCCGAATTGAATATTGTTTCTAAAGTTGGTTTTGAAGGTTCGGGTGTTGGCTTTTCGGCGAGGTTCACTTTTTGATAATAACTTTAACGGGCTTATAAGCAGATAGTATTATTATTTGCTTATAAGCTTTACCAAATTTTCCACCATGGCTTTTTGGGATTAGGTTGAGTTAGTTTTCTAATCATTTCTTTTATTCGGGTTTCTGCTTCCTTTTTGGTTATGCCATTATAATAGTCATGTACAAAAGGATGGTCAAAATCCTGAAAAGGAATAATTTCCGGTCTTTGATTGTGACCTCGTGTAAATACTGTTGTAGGAATACTCTCAGAAAATTCATATTCTGCAATATCATTACTCAACCAGCCAAAATACTTTTCCTGGTGATTTTCATTTTTGAAATTTTCTGAATAATTCTGAAAGCTTTTTTCACTTAATGAAACCCAGAGTCCGTACTCAAGATCTTCGCAATGATCTACAACTTTTTGTGTTAGTGTGCAACGAATAAACCTGTCGGTTTGATCAGGGTGTTTTATTATACAAAAATCACTGCTGATTTCTCCAATATTCTTTTTATCATCCTCAGACAGAATATCATAGTTTGTAGGTGAAATATATGCTAAGGCAGGCCACTCCTCATGTATTTTTCCGCAACGGGTACAGGAATATCTTATAGTTTCTGCCTTCATTGAACTATCACAAATTACTTCAATTTAGCCAAAGCATCTTTGATCTTGGCAAAACCTTTTTCTATATTTTCCATGCTGTTGGCAAAAGAGATGCGGATACAATTCGGCTCACCAAATGCTTTACCCGTTACGGTAGAAACATGGGCCTTATTTAAGAAATACATACAAAGATCATCTGCATTGTTTATCACATCTTCGCCATCTGTTTTACCAAAATAATTATCTACCATCGGGAACACATAAAAAGCGCCTTCCGGCTCATTGCATTTTACCATTGGCAATGCTGCCAGCAGTTCCATAACCCGCTGCCTGCGCTGCTTAAATTGTTTGATCATTTCTTCGGTAGGCTTCATATCACCTGTTAATGCAGCAATAGCGGCACGTTGCGTAATAGCCGTTGCGGCACTGGTAAATTGTCCCTGTATCTTTTCGCAGGCTTTGGCAACAGGCGCTGCGGCAGCCATATAGCCAAGCCGCCAGCCCGTCATGGCATAGCCTTTGCTAAGACCGTTGATGATCACCACCCTGTCTTTTAAAAAATCAAATTGTGCAATGCTTTCATGCTCACCAACAAAATTGATGTACTCATATATCTCATCGCTCATAATAAATACACGGGGATGTTTCCTGAACACTTCCGCCAGTGCGCTTAATTCTTCTTTAGAATAAACTGCTCCTGTTGGATTGCACGGTGAAGAGAACATGAACAATCTTGTCTTATCTGTTATTGCCGCTTCCAATTCTTCGGGGGTTATTTTATATCCATTGGCAAAAGAGGTGTTTACAAATTTCACTTCACCCTGTCCCAGCCGAACGATCTCTGAATACGTAACCCAATACGGTGTAGGTATCACTACTTCATCGCCGATATCAACAATACTTAATACTGCATTGGCAATGCTTTGCTTTGCCCCGGTACTTATCACGATCTGCTCCGGCGTATAATCCAGGTTGTTATCCCGTTTTAATTTATCGCAAACCGCCTGGCGAAGATCGAGGTAACCGGCAACGGGTGTGTAGTGACTGTAATTATCATCAATGGCTTTTTTAGCAGCCAGCTTAATATGATCGGGCGTATCAAAATCGGGTTCCCCAAGGCTCAGGTCGGTGATATCAATTCCTTTTGCCCTCAGTTCCCTTCCCAGTTTGGCCATCTTCAGTGTTTCGGGTTCATTAAAGCGTTGCAATCGTGATGATAGTTCCATTACATTCTTTTTAGCGGTTGTAAAAGTAGGGCTTATTGACTTATTTATCTTATTACACTAATTTTTACGAATTACACTAATTACATTTCAATTAGTGTAATTCTAATTAGTGTTATTACTCTTTAGCATATTTTAAATAATTCGTGTAATTAGTCTTAATTAGTGTAATAAATTATTTATCGTAATTGAATTGTAAAGAAGAGAGATCCGGCTTATTTTTCTTCTCCCTTTTCTTTTCCATATCATAGATCACTTTGCCCAAATGCTGCAGGAACGGTTTGCCGATGGTATCATAATCATATTTATCATCGTTCAATATACCATCGCTGTTGCAATAGATCACGGCAGATAAGAAGAACTCCACTCCATTCTGTGCATCAATGATGTAAGCTGTTTCCAGCATATGCCCGTAAGCATCGCCTGATTTGCTAAAGCTGCGGATGTTTTTAGGCAACGCCCCTTTCTCTCCCCCAAACAATAAAAACTTACAATAGGCGGGCCAATATGTAGCTGTGTCATCGGCATAAGGCGGATACGTACTTTCGGTAGGCAACTGGCTCATGTATTTCAGTAAGAACCTGCGGTCGTCTTCGGCAATATTGAATCGCTGGGCGGCAGGCACTTTTTCGGGGAACACCAGGCTCAGCAAAATCGTATGCAGATCCTCGAGGCTAATGCGGTTCTTTTTAGAAAAGTTCATCGGCTCATTTACTATTTTATCTCCCCTTAAAAAACCTTTGCCGATGCTGTCATTGCGCTGTACATATTTTGCGGAGTTATTTTGCATAGGTTGCCGGTAGAGGAGCTTACCGTCTGTACCAATAAACTGCACCGGGTTGGTATGCCGGTTCTCCTCTTCCGATAAAAAGATATTAAGGCGGTGCAATACCTGCACATCTTCATAGCCTTTTTTGTGCAACTCTGCATTTATATAATCCTGTCCCAAAAATTCATACAGGCGGTTGAAAGCATCATTGTCACTTACCATCAATATCTTTTTAATGTAATGAGCAATGGTTGGCCTGCCATCCGGTGTGGTGGGATCGTTATACACTGCAGATTGCCCGCTGTAAGCTGCATCGGTAATCATGGTCGTATTCCTGTCAATACCCAGGCTCTTCAATTCGTTCAGTTTTTGCATTGCCAGCAGGCAGATGGGCAGCTTTACGGTAGAAGCCGGGTAAAAATAACGGCCTGCATTTACGTTGAAATAATGGTTCTTCAGCGTCGGGATGCCATTTTCGCCCCTGTTGATACTGGTGTAAATGACCTGAACGTTCCAGTCATTGCGGTGCGTCAATGCATCTCCAAAATATTGCGGGTACTGTTTCAGCAGGTCTTCCAGGAAGGAATCGGTACGGGTGGTATTGGCCGGAACAGCCGCCGTAGTAATAGCAGGTTGCTTATCCATATGCTGTACTTGTTTGGTGCCCGAACAGGAAAACAATAAACCGATAGCCCCGAAAAGGGCGCATTTATAGAGCATGGGGTTGATTTACAGTGCAAAATGAGTAAAATTCTAAAATTATCCACCGATAATAGTCAATCGCTTTTTCCCCTATCTTTGCACACTTCTAAAAAAAGACTAACTAATAGCTATTAAACGTATTTTATTATGAAATTGAAAGGTCTGGTTTGGTTTTTCACTATTGTACTAATTGTGATCTCACTATGGGAACTATCGTACACTTTAGTGATACGCAGTTTTGAGGGTAAAGTAACAGAACAGGCAAAAAAGCTTGTTAAACGCTCTAATCCTGGAATAAAGGAAACTGATGTTGATTATAAAAGTTTGCTTCAACAAAAGAAAGACAGCATCCTCTTTGCTTCCCGTGATAAAGAGATCTATCCATTGCTGGGTACTACTTACCAAAAATGTAAGGCAAATGAATTGAACCTTGGTCTTGACCTGCAGGGCGGTATCAGTGTAACCATGGACGTGAGCCTGGAAGGACTGATCAAATCGCTGAGCAATAATACCAAAGACCCGGGCCTTCTTAATGCCCTTAAAACAGCTACTGCACAAAAGACAACTACCAATAATGATTATATCGGCCTGTTCAGGGATGCTTATATTGCACAGAACGGACCCGGCAAACTGGCTAATTTATTTGCAGGCTCGGGCAAGCAGGTAAAAGTTGGTTCTACTGATGAAGAAGTTATTGCCAAGATCAGGGATATCGCCAGGGGCGCTATCAAGGAAACGTATAAAATATTGACCAAGCGTATCGATAAGTTCGGTGTGGCGCAACCTAATATTAATCTTGATGAAAAGAAAGGTATCATTAACGTTGAGCTTGCCGGTGTTAACGATGCTGAAAGGGTTAAGAAATTATTACAGGCATCTGCTTACCTGCAATTCTGGGAAGTGTACCGTATAGATGAACTGGCACCAGCATTAAAAGCTGCGGATGATAATTTACACAACTACTTAAATGGTGTGGCTGAATCGGATACCACTAAGCTGAAGGATACAACGTTGAACACTAAAAATGCCAATCCGTTCATCCGTGTTATCAACCCGATAGATGTACAAACCGATAAAAGCGGCAAACAATTTTTTTCAGCTGAAATAGGAAGGGTATTGTACAGCGATACCGCTACCTTCAATACCTATCTTAATTTAGATGCTGTTAAATCTGCTATACCTGCCGATTGTAAATTCTTATACGGTGTAGAAGAAAAATCAGATAAAGGCAACCAGCGCTTCTTCCCGCTGTATGCAGTAAAAATGGTACCTGGTTCTGATAAAGCCCCGCTGGAAGGTGATGGGGTACAATCGGCCTATGCGGATTTTGACCAGAACGGAAGACCTGCTATTAAAATGCAGATGACCCCTGCCGGTACAAAAACATGGGCAAGGCTTACCACTAAAAATGTGGGCAAACCTATTGCTATTGCCCTGGATGATATTGTGTACTCTGCACCAAATGTGAACGGGCCTATCGAAGGCGGAAGCTCTGAAATAGCCGGTAGCTTTACGGTAGAACAGGCACAGGATCTTGCCACTACGTTGGAATCCGGTAAGGTTGATGCACCTGCAAGGGTTGTTGCCAGCCAGGAAGTTGGGCCTACTTTGGGTGAAGAATCTGTAAGAGGCGGTATGATGGCATTTGCTATCTCCTTCATTGTAATATTTGTTTTAATGCTGGTGTACTACAACAGCGGTGGCTGGGTAGCCAACATCTCTTTAATATTGAACCTGCTGTTTACCATTGGTGTACTTACCGCACTGGGCTTTACGCTTACTGCTGCCGGTATTGCCGGTTTGGTACTAACGATAGGTATGGCGGTGGATACCAACGTAATCATCTTTGAAAGGATAAAAGAAGAGCTTACAAAAGGTAAATCTTACCAGCAGGCTGTTAATGACGGTTACAGGCGTTCACTGGCTCCGGTTATTGATGCCCACGTTACTACTTTATTAACTGCCTTTATATTGGCTTACTTTGGTCTTGGCCCTGTATTGGGCTTTGCCACTACACAGATCATCGGTATCATTTTATCCTTGTTCTGTGGTATCCTGGTATCAAGGCTTATCACCGAATTCTGGACAAACAAACAACGTCACTTCAATTACTTTACCGGTATTTCAAAACGCATCTTTAAGCACGCTTCATTCAAGTTCATCGAATACCGTAAAGTGGCTTACATGATCTCTATAGTAGTATTGATAGCCGGTGTCGGCGCTTACTTTTATGGTTTCCACGAAGGTGTGGAATTTAAAGGTGGCCGCAGTTATGTAGTTAAGCTGGATAAAGTGGTAACGAACGATTTCATCCGTGATGACCTGAAAAATGCATTCGGCGATTTCCCGGTTATTAAAACTGTTGGCGAACGTAACCTGGATATCACTACTTCTTATTTAATAGGTGTTGATAATGCAGACAGTGCTGTACAAACAAAACTGTACGAAGGTTTGAAAAAGGTATTGCCTCCAAACCTTACCTATGCCGATTTCATTAAGAACAAATACATTCAAAGCTCTACTACCGTTCAGCCGAGCATATCGAAAGATCTGAAAGAAGGTGCTGTAAAAGCAACCATATTTGCCATCATCGCCATTTTCGTTTATATCTTCCTGCGCTTCCGCGACTGGAGGTATTCAGCCGGTACCATTGTGGCATTGCTGCATGACGTATTGGTTACATTGGCCGTGTTCTCGTTCTTTAAAGATATCGTGCCTTTCCCGCTGGAGATCGATCAGCACTTTATCGCTGCGGTGTTGACCGTTATCGGTTTCTCGATGAATGATACCGTTATCGTATTCGACCGTGTACGGGAATACAGTAAAGGCTCTAAAGTGGGTGATAAAAAATCCATCATCAACCGTGCTATCAACGATACACTGAGCCGTACCATCATGACATCATTAACGGTATTCTTAACCCTGTTGATCCTCTTCCTGTTTGGCGGAGAAGTAACCAAAGGTTTTGCATTCGCTATGTTGATCGGTGTTATTACAGGTACCTACTCTTCTATCTTCGTTGCGGCCCCTATCCTGGTAGATCTTGCCAAGAACAGGCCCTTAGGAGATTCTAAAGAAGATGCAGACATCAAAAAGTCATAACGATATTCTTCTATAATAACTAAAGATCCATCACAATTGTGATGGATCTTTTTTTTACAATAAAAAAAGCCGGAATAACTGATGTTATCCGGCTTTGTATTTTTTTTGTGTAAAAGGTGAGATGTGAGACGACAAACTCATGTTTCACTTTTCACCTCTCACATTTTTTTCACCGGGGAGAAGTGAGTTAATAGAGTTTACGCAGAGAGACTCTGCGTAAACTTTGCTTTCTCAATTTCTCTGCGGTAGAGTCAACTTGAAAATTGAACATTGATCGTTGAACATTGAAAATTTTCTTCCTTACACCGCGAAGCTTGTCCCGCAGCCACATGTCTTACTCGCATTGGGGTTATTGAAGGTAAACCCTCTTGAGTTCAGTCCGCCCTGCCAGTCCACTTCCATACCCATTAAATAGATGCCGTGCGATTTTTCCATGATGCAGGGAATACCCTCTATTTCAAAACTTTCATCTTTTTCTGTTTTTGTATCAAAACCCAGTACATAGGTCATGCCGCTGCAGCCACCGCCTTTTACACCAATGCGCAATTGCGTGGCAGCATCAAATCCTTCCACACTCATCAAACGCTTGATCTCAGCTGCCGCGGAAGCGGTTAAGGTAACCGGGCTTGTTGTAACTGTTTCCATACTGCTATTATTTGAATACAAAATTATTGAATTGTGTGCATTTGCATTTACGATTTACGAAGTAACAGCCATACCTCTGATTTGGAGAGGTTGACCTCTGATATAAAGAGGTAGTACCTCTGGTTTGTAGAGGTCGACCTCTGGTTAGAAAAGGTAATACCTCTAATTTGGAGAGGTCTACCTCTGATATGAAGAGGTAGTACCTCTATTAAGAAGAGGTCAACCTCTCCAAAACAGAGGATGACCTCTTCCTAAT
>JBEHZB010000024.1:0-48647 GCA_048497855.1 Bacteroidota bacterium
CTATCAAATTGATACCGGTAATTCAGGTTGATGCTGTTGCTTTTAAATTTTTCTTTTTCATGATTAACTGCAGTGATGATCGAATCCGGGATATATTGGGCATTAGAAAACGTACCCAGATTAGTTCTGTATTCTGTTGATGGCCGTTGAGTTGTATTAAGTACGATACCAAGAGTGGTTCTTTTTCCTGGTGAATAATCCAACCCTACTTTAGCACCCAGGCTGTTATACCATCTTTTGATCCAGGTATTTTGAGTAAAACCCGATTCCAATGTTCCGTCGGTTTTGTAATAACTTCTCATAATGGTAAGGTCATTAAAATTATTGCCACCGGAAAACAGGATATTTCCAAAGATGTTTATTTTATTATTACGATAATTAAAATTGAAGCTGTTGCGGATATCTCCATAACGGCCCTGCCTGTGGCTGATATTAATATTCCCATTGAAACCCTTTACCTTGCTTTTTTTAGTTTTGATGTTGATGATGCCCGCATTACCGGCAGCATCATATTTAGCCGGCGGTGTTGTCATGATCTCAATTTTATCCAGCGAACTGGCGGGCAATGATTTTAAATAATTCGCAAGGTCGGCACCGGATAAATACGTTGGTTTATCATCAATATAAATAGTAACACCTGCTTTTCCTTTAAGGCTTATTGCATCATTATTATCTACCTGTACACCCGGCGATTTTTCCAGCACTTCCAGCGCATTACTGCCTGCGTTTGAAAGTATAGCATCTACATTTACAATTGTTCTGTCTGCCCTTCTTTCTATTATCGGTTTTTTAGCAGTTACTGTTACAGCACTTAGTGTGCCAGCCGAAGCCGTTTCCATTTTTATAACAGGAATCGACAGCGACGTGTTTTTTTGATCGAACCAAAAAGCGCTGGTATAGTAAAGTTTAAAACCAGTATTGGTTGCCGAAATAAAATAATTGCCGGGCTGTATATTTTCCAGTTCAAATTTTCCATCATCGGCAGTAACAGTTACTTTAACCAATGAGGAGTCTTTTACTTCCAATAACGATATAGTTGCACCTGTCAATGGCTTGCCGGTAGCTATAACCTGCCCGGTTATCTGTGCTAATGCGGTAGAAGCACAGCAACTTAAAAACAAAATAATAAAGAGGACTGCGTTATTTTTTTTCATGGTCTAAAATTTAATAGTGATGTTAAGCTATTTGCAAAGCGATGCCTGTTTCACACATCAAGTGTGAAAGCGGTTTTGCGGCAATAAAAAGTTGATTTAAATTTTACGAATAATGTTAGCGGTGTTTTGCAGGCAAAATTTATTTCTTTGATAAAGCAGTAGCTATATCACGGCCGTGAAAACAGTTATTGCTTTAAATAATCAGTGAATGCTAATTGCGCCAGTTGTACAATAATTTCCAGTCAGGGCTTTTTATGTACTTGTCTTTAAATTTTTTATGTATCTCTTCCGGTTGAACTTTTCCATTTACGATCAATGCATCATTACTCATGTTATAAGACAGGCCATCTTTATTGCTGATTATTTTTTCTTTGGTAAGATCATCAATGAAATCAGCCGTAAGTTTTTCCAGGTCAAAGGTCTTCATAACAGTTGGTCCGTCGTGTACAATAACATTTCCATAAGCTGGTGAATAATCTTTATAAGTATTGTTATAAGAATTTTCATACCTGGCATTGTAAACAGGGTTGCCGTTAACATTGTAGCTTATGCCGGTCTTAACATTGGTCTTATAATCAACAGCTACTTTTTTGCTTTTGTCGCTTATCACTTTAGCGCTATTGGCAACCTTTATGCTTTTGTCCTGTATGGCTTTTATATCCTGGTTTAATACTGTTTTATTTTTATCAAGAACAGCATCTTGTTTATCTAATTGCGCCAGGTTATTATTTTGTTCAGCTCGTAAAGCATCCAGTTTTGATAATCTTTCTGCTTCATCTCTTTTAGCATTTGCTTTTTGCTCCGCAATGATATTTAGTAACAGCTCTTTATTTTTTTTGATGAGATTATCCGGCAGCCTGCTTCCATCTTTCTGAAGATAAACAGCTTTTATCTCGTTCTTTTCTGTAACAATTTTATAACCTTCTCCAAAATAGGTAATGGTATTTTTAACTGTAGATATCCCTTCCATTGTAACAGGGTGCCCCGGCGTGGCTACTTCTGATTCTTCAATTTGCGATTGATCATAATCAGCGATCAACTGGTCCATCAGTTCCCGGTATTGGCCCCATTGTTCCCGGGGAATTAATTTTCCATCTATTTTGAAACTGATGATATCGCCATAGATCTCGTACACCACACCGTTCCGTTTAAATACATGTAAAGTATGCGAAACCCCATTTACCTTTTCAGTATAAGATAAGGTAGCCCCTTCTTTAATATCGGTTGAACTAAAATGCCGGTTAGCCAATGAAGGAATGCTATCATTTGCAACAAAAGCAGTTTCATTTTTTGGTTTAGCCGACTGTGCCTGGGAAAAGATAACCGAGAGTGAAGTAGTAATGATCAGGCACAATAACAACAATGTTTTTTCCATGGCGTTCAGCGTTTTATTGTTGTTGTTCAACATGCGTTTTACCCGCTGCAGTAAATGATCTTTTTTGCCGGTAAGCGCTGTAGCATATTTTGTTGCTCCTAAATTATATTCCTGGAAAGAAACCAGCGCATTGATATAATTTCTCTTGCTGCTGGTTTGTGCAACGGCAATATCATCGCAACAGTTTTCTCTTTCTATTTTAATAAGAGAAGAAACCCACAGTACAGCAGGATTAAAGAAGAACAGGATCTCCACAAAACTCTGGATCATATTTACCAGGTAATCCTTACGGCGGATATGTGCCAACTCATGTATCAGTATGGCTTCTATTTCATCCTGGGGCAAAGAAGTTAATACTCCTATCGGGAAAAGAATGATGGGTTTAAAATGCCCGGCAACCATCGGTATTTTAGCGATACCCGATTGAAAGAACTGCACCCGTGTTTTAATATTTAATTGCTTTGATAAAAGAGCAAGCCTGTTGTTCCAATGATCGCCGGGAGAAGATAACTGGTCGTGTTTTATTTGATGTATCCTGTACAATCCTGTTATTAATCCTACACAGCGAAAGGCAATAATAAAGAACCATGTCATTACGATAAGGCTGGCATAGCGGTTAAAAAAATCAACGATGGATACAGTAAAGCCGGGGTTAATTGCAGCGGGTTCCGAAATTTGAGTATTGGTAATAATAACAGCAGAACCAGGTGCTGATATATTGGTTTGTTGTTGCGAAGAAGCACCGGTGTTTACCTGTAAAAAAAATATGCTTACCATTGCCGCTGTAAATAACAGTAATGCGGCTGTAAGTAAATTATAGCGTAACTGTGGGCTTTGTTTTTTAGTGCAAAGGATGATGATGCCGGTTACAACAGTAAGTATAAGGCCGATCCATAAAGAATGTACCAGCATCCAGCATAAAGCCTGGATGATTTTACCGGAAAAAAGATCGTTTGCAGAAAGTAAATACATAAAACAGGTTGATAGTTATTTATTATCCTTATCCAGTTGCGCAAGCATATCCTTTATCGCCTGCAATTCTTTTTTAGAGGTCTTTTTGTTGCCCAGCAACTGTTGCATCAGGCTGCTTGCAGATCCATCATACATGGATTCAACAAATTTTTCCAGCAAAACGCTTTTTGTTTTTTGTTCTTCTACAGCAGCATGATAAATGTGTTTCATATTGCTCTCGTCACGGGTAAGCATTTTCTTTTCGGCCATTATCTGCATCAGCTTCAATGTAGAAGTATATTGAACCGCACGCTTCATTTCATTTAAGGTATCATTTACAAAACGTACCGTTGAAGGGCCATGCTTCCACAACACCTGCAATATTTCCAGTTCCGATTTGGTTGGCTCTGCGGATTTGTTATCAATAGATTGTTCTTTCATAAACCAAAGGTAGGAAAAATTTCGTACGAACAAATTTTTAGCTTTCTTTTTTTCTAAAAGTTTTGTGAAAATGGATTTATACAGATTAAATACCTTTGTAAAAATGCAGCCGGTAAAGAAATACAGACATCATTTATACAGTATAATAATATGCGTGGGTATGACTGTATTTTTAAGTTTAGATGAAAAGGCACAATTAAAGCCAGTGGCAAAAGACAGCCTGCATATTGTTACAAAGCATTTCTCACGGGTATCGTTTAAAGATTCTATAAAAACCAAGCCGACTTATACTTACACGTATAAAACGCCTTCCAATGAATTGATGTTCTGGTCAAATTATCCGTTGACATCTGCACAAATTGAACAGCGGCAAAAAGTTGAAGAGCACAGGAAAGTACTTCCCGCAATTGGCGAAAGTATCGTAGAATCCTATCTCAATAACAAAAAGAAAAAGCGAGCGGCTGTAGTGCCTGCTTTTTAAGGGAAGATCAATATCCTCTTACATTCTTTCCTTCCATATAATTAATGAAAGCTTTGTTGCAAACCTTGTTGCCACCCGGCGTAGGATAGTTACCCGTAAAATACCAATCGCCTAAATTGGTGGGACAGGCAAGATGAAGATCTTCAATAGTTTGATAAATGACCTGTACAGGGATATCAATATCTTTTGGCGTAATAAGCTCTGCGATCTTGTTGGTTATCTGGTCGATGGTAAACGCTTTATAAACCTGGCGAACTACATTCTCGGTATGAAGCTGATTATTGCGCTGCAGCTCTTTACATTTTTGCAGCAGTTCATCCAGCATATCTTCTTTGCCGCTTTCTTTCCACAATTCAATAGCAGCACGAAATGCAATGAAATCGCCCAACTTGCTCATGTCAATGCCATAACAATCAGGATATCGTATCTGCGGTGCAGATGAAACAATGATTATTTTTTTGGGGTGAAGACGGCTCAGCATCCTGATGATACTTTCTTTCAGCGTGGTGCCCCTTACAATGCTGTCATCAATAACTACAACGGTATCTTCATTTTTTCGCACGGTGCCATAAGTAATATCATAAACGTGTTGCACCATTTCATTGCGGCTGCTGTCTTCCGTTATGAAGGTGCGGAGCTTTACATCTTTAATAGCGATCTTTTCAAAACGTATCTTCCGGTTGATCATTTCAGCAAGCTTCTCTTCATCAAAATTATTGCCCCAGCTAAGGATACGTTCTACTTTTATTTTTTTAAGATAATCATCGGCTCCTTTTAACAAGCCATAAAATGCTGTTTCGGCAGTATTGGGAATAAAAGAGAAAATGGTATTCTTAAGATCGTAATCGATAGCTTTTAAAACAGGTTCGCTTAAATGTCTTCCCAGGGCGATCCTTTCCCGGTATATTTTTTCATCGCTGCCGCGGCTGAAGTAGATGCGTTCAAAGCTGCAGGCCTTGCGCTCTTTAGGCTCTACGATCTGCTCAATAGTATAACTGCCATCTGCTTTTATGATCAAAGCATGTCCCGGTGTTAACTCCTGCACTTCATTTTCACCAACATTAAAAGCAGTACGTATAGCAGCCCGTTCGCTGGCGGCAACAATAACATCATCGCTGATATAATAATAAGAAGGGCGAATGCCGTGTGCATCTCTCATTACAAAAGCATCACCATTGCCTAATATTCCGCTAAAGTTGAACCCGCCATCAAAAAGCGGAACAGCTTTTTTTAATACTTTGGTGATATCCATACTATTCGGAAAAGATTCATCTGCTTTAACGATAAAATGATGCACCACTTCCATCATAGCGGCAAGATCGCTTTGGCGTTGAAATTCACCGGGGTCAATATTGATCAGCCCGAAAAGCTCTTCTGTATTTACTAAATTAAAGTTACCGGCCATGGCCAGGTTCCTTGCCGGTATGGTATGGCGCTTTATAAAAGGATGGCAAAACTCTACATTATTTTTTCCCTGCGTGCCGTAGCGTAAATGACCAAGTAATAGTTCTCCCAAATAATTGACATGCCCTTTCATTAGCCCGGGATGGTTCTTGATATCTGGCTGATATTTTTCCAGCTCCTGTATCTCTTTGCCCACCTGGTAAAAAATATCAGCAATAGGTTGGTTGGCGCTGCTGCGGAGGCGTTGCATGAAAGGATAACCCGGTTCGGTATTAAGCTTAACAGTAGCAATGCCGGCACCATCCTGGCCACGGTTATGCTGTTTTTCCATCAGCAGGTACAACTTGTTGAGGCCGTACAATACTGAACCATATTGTTGTTGATAATAGCTAAAAGGTTTGCGCAGGCGAATGAGGGCAAGGCCGCATTCGTGTTTTATTTCGTCGCTCATGATGTAGAGGGTGCAAAGTTAGTGCATTGAAGTACAGGAAACAAAAATCCCCCGACAGGCGGGGGATTGAAATATCATAATGCATTTATTTTACAGGCCGCTTAAGCATATCCCGATCTGGAAAGGCTTGATCTCGGGTGCAACGCCATCTTTAAAAAGATTATTGAACTGGTAGCTGCCAAACACAGAGAAATTGCCATAACCTACTCTTGCTGTGGCTGCTACAGAAGTGGTATTAAAATGGCGCTTGCCGCTTTCTTTGGCCGTATAGGAATTAAGGCCCTGGTCATTCTTATCTTCCAGTGTTTTACCCTTGGTATGCGCATTCAGCAATGTGCCCACTTTAAGACCAATAGCGGCTTTCAGGCTCCTGTTGCTTTTTTCAGGATCTTTTGTAAAGCGCAGTTCCAGCGGCACTTCCAGGAAAGCGGTGCTTAATTTATATTTTTTAAAATGGTTGGAGCTGTCAAGATTGTTGAACGGGAGCTTGGAAGAACCTGCTGTAAGATCTACTTCCATTTTCTTGAAATACATATTGGTTGTACCAACGCCAAGACCAAAAGCTACGCTGAAGCGGGGATTGCCTTTAAATGGTTTATCGAGCATGATATAAACATTGGCTCCTCTTGATAATCCTTTCATATGATCCTTGATGCTGTCGGGGGTGCCGGACCACTGATCAGCAGCGAATTGCACCATTATATGATCGCCGGGGCGATTGATAACCTTACTCCAGTCTTTTTTTGTTTTGGTGGTTTGTGCAAATGCCATTGATAAAGAGGCCGAAGCTGCAATGAAAAGTATTATTTTCTTCATAATATTTTGTTAGTTCGCAAAAATAGTTGCCTGCGGGGTTAAGGAAAGGTTAAATGCCCCGAAAGCGGATAATTTAAGGGCGCAAATATAGCTATATCGCCGGATAAATGATGTTTAGTGTGAGATAAACCTTTTGAGTGTTTGGCCCGCAGATAAGCAGATTAACATAGATTTTTTCTGGTGGGCCGTCTTTTCTATTTAGCTATAACCCTTTTTCAATTATATGAATTGCGCAAGACTACCGAAGTTTTTAAAACTACAGTAGTCTGTGAGTTTTATCATCACCCTTTATTCACAGCATTCCCGGCAGGCTTTCAATTTCCGGTTTTAATGCTTAAATTCAGCCACCCAAACCAGTGAATGCGATTGTATAACCCTTTATACCGGCAACTATGAATATGTATGCAGACAAGACATCTGAAAATAAAAGTAAGGCTGTAGCCAATAGTTCGTCGGGTCAGCAAAGCAACGACTCTCTCCAGTCAAATGCCAATCAGCAGGCAGCCAACAACAGCCCGCAGGTACAACAACTGAAAGCAATACAGGAAATGGCCAACGACAGCAGCCAGGTAAAACAGTTAAAAGATTACCAGGCTATGGCTGACAGTTATACGGCTGAAACAGCACAACTTAAAGCCAACAATACCGGCTTGCCCGATCAGTTGAAAAGCGGCGTTGAATCGCTTTCGGGTATGAGCATGGATCATGTAAAGGTGCATTATAACTCTGATAAGCCTTCGCAGTTGCAGGCGCATGCTTATGCACAGGGCAGCGAGATACATGTGGCGCCGGGGCAGGAAAAACATGTGCCGCATGAGGCATGGCATGTGGTGCAGCAGGCGCAGGGAAGGGTAAAACCAACCATGCAAATGAAGGCAGGCGTGCCGGTGAATGATGATGCCGTGCTGGAGAATGAAGCGGATGTGATGGGTGCAAAGGCGCTTCAAACGCAAGAGGGCACCGCTCAATTGCAGGCCATGGTAATGCCGGCTACAGCACCCGCACAATTGGTAAAAGATGAAGCGAAACGGCCCGTGCTGGATAAAAGAATGGATGACCTTAGAGGAGAAGCCATTGGTATATTGAACCAGATGAAATTGTTGGGCGAAGATTGGGAAAAAACCTATGGTAAAAAAGGAAAAAAGAAAGGAGAGAACATTTTTGAAAAAACAGATTATAAGGCAGAAGTGCGCAAAGCGGCATTAAAAGAAATATGGAGCAATCTCTCAACCGAAGAAAAACTGGATCTGGCAGGATTGGGTATGAAGGTTACGGGTAAAGCTGTTGCCGGTATCGGCCGCGGTATCAAAGAAGGTATCGGCCTGCTTCCGGAATCAAGCGGAAAAAAGAAGGAGGAAGAACCGGAACAGGAAAAAGAACCGGATAAAAGCTCGAGCTGGATAAGTGAATTATCGCAGGAACATGTAGAAGCAATATATGAAGCGTACTCTCACTTGAACAGGGCGCTTGATAAAATTGCGGAAGGAAAAGAAAAGATCAGGAAAGAAGCCGGAAAGATAGGCCAGGCACTGGGAGAAGAAGTTGGAAAACTGCGAAATGAAGTTGACTTCAACAAACGCATGGAAGCGCTGAAGCAAGACTTTTTAACCACGAAGAAAAGATACCAGTTATTAAATGAAGAGGTTGTTGCAAATGCAGATTCGGAGCGGTACCAGGATGAGCTGGATGCGTTATCCTTTGCACTGGTAAGCCTGAATGGTCCTAATATGGTATATGCACTGGGCGGCTTAACGGGCGATGCAAGAAAAAAGCATCCCGTTGTATGCGAAGATGCCATTGTTGCAATTCAATTAAGTAAACCTGTTCTTCGTGATGGCATCGGCGGCCTTATAGGATCGGCCTTTGGCTTCATTGGCGGACTGATGGAAAGCGAGCGATCAAAAGCATTGAAGCTGACTACAGCGCAGGATGAACTGGCTGTGGAATTGGGTGTTGTAATTAATAAATCGTGGGGTGCTTATACCAAATGGGGCTGGACACCAACAGCGGTAAAATCCATCAGGTCGGCATTGCCTAAACAGGCAACAAGCGTATTGAAAATTGGCGAAGCAAAAAAACTGTCTGCGGCAACTAATAAAGAAAAGAGTGATAACCGTTTTGCAGAAACGCAGATCTTTTATGATGCTATGGCAAATGTAGATGTTACCAATCTTCAAAGCCTGCAGGTTACCAAGTCGATCATTGCACAAATAGGTACAAAGCTGGCTTAAACATTCTCATTAAGGAAGCTTAATTGATCTGCCTGCAGTAGTTTCAAAATAATAGGCAACGTTGCCGTTGCCTTCGCGTTCTGTGTGGCCGTTGTATTGTAATATCAATGCATTGGCCTGGTTGCCCTGCTGGTATTCAACTTTGAAAGGGTAGGTAATTTTTTCCAGTTTTCTTTTTTCTGTTTTGATCTGTTTGCCCCAATGCTCTTTAATACTTCTTATTTGCACATCACTCATGGCCGACATCTTGACCGGTCCGCCAACAATACTCCATTCTTCGTTGCTGCCGCTTGACGGTGTAATGGTAAGCTGGTTGCCGTTTATCGTATATGTTCCTGTTTCACGCTGCAATGTATTGGGGTCGGTATAAGCAGAAGCGCCAACATATACAAACTTATACGTACCGTCGGCATTGAACCGGTATTGGTATGTGAAAAAACCTCCTGTGTTATAACTGGCACTTCCTGACTTATATTTTTCTGTTGAAGTGCCCTCCCATATTTTTCCGGCAATCAGGGAATTGTTGTTGACAGGCTGATCGATAGTTGTTTTTGGTGGTGCATCGCCGGTAAGTGATTTGTTCTCAAAACCTGTTTTAAAACCCGGCGGGTTATCGATCAGTGATTTATCCAGTGCCCTTGGGCTGTAGGACCATTTATACGGTTGAGTGGTACCCCGTGCATCCCTGGCAGTAGCCCTGTTGCTTACAAGCTCCAGGTAAGTTTCTTTCATGCCCGAATAATAATGCATATCAAAAGTGTACGTAACAGTTTCTGATTTATAATCCGAAACTCTTTTGCGGCTGCCCCATCCGGAAGTGCTGCCGTTTGCCGCTTTGCCCCACCATTCGCCGCGACCCTGTTTAGGCGTGATCGTTAGCTGGTTGCCAGTTATCTTCCAGGTGCCTGTTTCATAAATAAACAGGATATCTGACATAAATACACCCCAGTCTTTTGCTCTGAACTGGTAGGTACCATTGGTATAAAACAAATATTCCCTCCTGAAGTACCCCCCGGTAACTACGGGGAAGCCATTGGCATACCCATTGGATTCGGTAGTGTAATTTACCCATAAGCCTGCAATGGATGAAGTGCCGCCATTAGTTGTAGTTGAAGAAGCTGCATTGTTGTTCGTACTTTGTGCAGCTTTTGAAAGTTTCAACGAATTGATAAAGGACAGCAGATCGCTTTGGTATTGTTGCGTATTGGTCATCAATACCACACTTACGGTTTGCCCGCCGCCTGTAGCACACAGCAATGTTGCCGTGCCTTTGCTGGCGCCATCGATATAGCTGGCGCTGCCCGAAAGAATGTTCCAGCCGTTATCTTTTTCCGGCGCCTGCATGGCAGCATTGCCACTAACGTTCACGGTGCTTTTTACCAGCTTGTCCCACTGGTTAGTAAAATTATCAGCTGCTGATGCACCCGATGCTATTGCTTTAGTAATAACAGCCATGGCATAGGCACCTGTATTTTTATCCGTAACAGATAACTGTACGCCGCCCTCGCTTTGGTTTTGCTGCCAGTTTTTGGGGAGGTTGTAGGTAAGCACATCATAGGTTTGTTTTTGTGCCGATGCTGTATAAGCAGTTACCAATACCAGGATGAATGGTGTAATTCTTTTTATCAGTTTCATGCTTAATGAACTTATGGATTTTGAGGAGTAACTGTAACGCTGTCTGTTGCAGGAGTTACCGGCGGCACCGTATCAGCAGCCTTCTTTTTTTTCTTTTTAAAGAGGTTGCTTATTTTTTGGTCGGCTTTATTTAGTACGTTGTCGGTAGTATTGTCTGCCGTTTTATTTACCGTTTTATCTACTACTTTATCAGCAGACCGGTCAGCTGAACTGTTTGCAGCTGTTTTTGCTTTTTCTTTAAGCTTATTAATAAACTGTGCTTGCGTTAAGCTTGCTGTTCCCAATGTGAGAAACAGGAGGATGATTACTTTTTTCATTGTTGTAATTTTTCATAAAAGTAGAGCGTGCATAAAAGCCGGTCAATCATCAAAAAGAATGATTTTTAAGCTGCTACTTCACCATTTTTCTGACAGCATCAAAATCAAAATGATCAGTAAAATTTTCAACAAGCAGTTTTCCAAGTTTGGTGTTTATATACCGGTAGGATAACTGTATCATGTAGGGATTGACAGGGTTCTTTTCGGCACCCTTAAAATAGTCAGGGTTATATTTATATAGTGTTGCGCCGCCTTTATCATCCCAAAATCCGCTAAAGGTAAATGAACCTGTTTTTTGTGCATCGTCCATCGAGTCAGCATAAATGGTTTCAACTTCAACATACTCTTTTGGCCCCGAACCATAAAAATTCTTCCACCTGAAATTTTCTTTTTTAGACTTTACTATTGCCGGCATCGATAACCATGCTGCAGAGTTTTCTTTTAATGCTTTTTGAACAAGTGCTTTTTTTGTGGCTATTTTTTGCTGCCAATCCGGGTAATATGCTTTTTTTACCACCAGGTTCTTTTTGCCGTCCTCATACAGTTGCGGAAATTTTTGCGGATTTTTCATCATGCCCGCACTCTCTTTTTCGATCTCTTTTATTTTATCAGCTATATACAATGCTTCTCTATCGTAGTAAACCAGCAGCGCTTCCAGGTATTCTTTACGGGTTACGGGCGTAAACAGCAGCATACCCGGTTTGGTGAAATACCAGTAACGGGTCATAAAAACACTTCGGTTGCCGGGCTTTACGGATGATTCAGGAATATCCTGGTAATAACCTTTACCATTGTTGATATCCTTATTGTCCATCCTTATAAAATCATACAAAGCGATGAACTTTCCGTTGTACTTATTGTAGGTTTCATAATAGGGGTAATCATCTGCAAAAGAAAAAGCATTTTCAATACCGGAGAACCGGTTAACGTATGCACGGAATACAATTGAATATTCTTCATTTACATGCAGCTGGTTCTTTACACAGAAATATTCGTGGCACCCGATATTTAGGTCATAACTCAATACCGTGTTTTTTCCATACACCATCTTTGCATTTGATGGCGTACCAAAGCTGCTTTTTAATGTACAGCCGGTAAGGTTGAAATTCTTCCTGCTTTCTTTTTCCAGTGTTTCTATTTGCGTAAGTAAACTGGTAGCACTGGTTTTGTTGGCAGCCGTTCCTAACTGATCAAGCCAATGCGCTTTCTGTTGCGGCCATTCACAATGGGCAGCATCCACCTGTTTGCCGGGTACTGCCAATAACTCTTCTGATGAAGAACAGGTTTGAGAAAATGCAGTGTTCAATAATACACTGCTGATGATCAAAATAAATAAACGTTTCATTAAATAGTATTTATGCTTCACTATTGACAATGCAAACATTCTCAGATACTGCTTTACAATTATTCCAACATTTTTCTCAATGCATTAATATCGAAATTGTTTTCCCAATTGCTGAATAGCCTCGTAGAGAAGCCATAATCTTTAGTGATCTCGTACCGAAACTGTACTTCTATCAACAAAGGCTTTGCAGCCTGCCCGTTGTTAGATACAAAATAGGCCGGGTTCAAAACATACAGGGCGCATTTGTATTCTCCTTCAGCATCATAAAACCTTCCCAGGGCTTCCAGAATTTTATCAGCATTTTTTAGCAATTTATCCTGGTCTACCACTGCCGGTTTTTGTAGCCATTCCGGTTTTTGTTTGGTAAGGATATCATTCAGTTTTGCTTTTTTTGCTTCATATATTTTTGGATAGGCAAGTTTATCAGCCTCTAACGCTGCTAATGTTCTTTTTGCAGATTCAGAGGTGTTATTTCCTATATTTTTAATTTTTTGTGCATTGTCATACTCAAAATTCGCCTTCTCAATTTCAAGATATTCCAGCATATCCTGCAGGTATTGCTTGCGGCTAACGGGGATCAGCAAAGGCACACCCGGCTTGGTGAGAAAATACCGGCGGTCTATCCATTGATAGGAATCAGGGCCGTGTTTATCATACCTTGCACCCATTTCCCAATGTTCTACATATCCATTACCGTTATTGAGCTTTAAAAAATCTCCATGAAAATCTTTATAGTTATCAGAACGGGCAACCATCAGCGTTGCTTCTGAAATATATTGCGATACACGACTGGGGTTGGTTGTCTTGTCTTTTTCAAAATTGGGGCCCGCTTTTGCTTCTACAGGAATTTCGTACAGCGGATTTCCATTTTTCATATTGAACTCCCCTGTACCTACGGCATGCACGCCCCCCGGCATTATAGATGGATTGAAGTCAACCCTGAAAGTCGTTCTATATTCATCTACTATTTTGGCGGCGTGTTGGGAAACATTGCAAACCAAAGCATATGCGCTCAGGCTGTATCCATAGTTGGCATAAATATTTTTGCCGTAATTGCTGCTGCCCCACCTGGCAAAACTTACCCTGGCGACACATCCCGTCAATTTAAAATCCTTACGACTGGCTTCTTCCAGTTTTTCTACAGCAATGAGGTTTTTCATCATTACTGTTTTTTCGGCAGGAGTTCCTTTTAAAGCAAATCCATATTTTGTATTGTTATGATCAGTATAAATACCTGGCATATCATCTGCTTCGGCTCGTGAACCACAGGGCGTTGAAGGGTTAGCTATTTTTTTTGTTCCCTGCGAAAAAGCAGCAGTATTTACAAGCAGAACTGTTGAAAGGATCAAAAACTGTTTCATGATTTGTATAATAATTTAATTGCTTAAAAGTTAGGAGGAGTAACCGTCCATGCCTGGCCGGTCTTTGCATCAAAACCATTAGAAGTGCTGTTAAGCAGTTTTCCGGCTGCATCATAGTTATAATAGATCCAGCAGATCCTTTGCGGTTTCAACGTTACTGTTGTTGCCATTACATTGGTGCAGGCCCTGCTGTCGTTACAGGAAATAACGGCTGCATCTTCAAAATATATTTTATACTTTATTTTGTTAGCGCCGGCATCTGCGCCAGGCTTTTCAATGACAGTTATTTCACCTTTAGCTATATTTTTACCGGTTTGTGTATGTGCCAAAAAATCTGCACTGGCCGGGCAAGGAGAAAATTTGAAATTGACGGTGGTGTTTTGATTTTGCCCATTGGTACTTACTTCAATAATTTCAACTTGTTTTTCGTAACCCCTGTACATGGAACTGCCTGCAAGTTTTACCGAATTGATGCTGCCCAAAAATTTTCCAAAAACCCGGTCCTGCCCAAAGCCATGGAGGGACAAAAGCATGATTACAATGCCAAGAGAAAATAACTTTTTCATATTGTATAATTTATTTAAAAATTCCTGTACCGTTTAATGAACCAGCTCCGCTGTTAAGGCTCATTCTTCCTTCTACACCGGCGCTTGCGCCAACAGGGCCTACGCCTGCGGCTGCTTCTGCACCGGCCACCACCACTACATCGGTTACACCGGTTCTGTCAATTTCAATATCTGCACCCACGCCTGCACTTACACTGGCTTGCAATGGCCCCAGTTTGCCACCGGCACTTACTTTGGGCCCGATACTAACTGTGCAGTTCTTAAAGGAATCACCAAAGCCCGCATGATCCAGGTCCTGGTTTAACGTACCGCTGATCACACCTGCATTCACCGTGGTAGTTAAGCCACTGCAGGTAAGCGTCATGGTAAAACCGAGTTTGGCACTTCCAAATTCGCTGTGGATCGTACAATTTGGGTCTTTGAATTGTGTTAACCGGCCGCCTTTACCTTCTGCATCATCTACACAATCATATTTTATAATGTTGGCAAAGTTGAAACCATTCTGTGTTAAACTAATGTCTCTTAACCATTGTGCCTGTAAACCTGCATTGATGGCGGGTAATAATTTAGGGTAAGTGGTATAAAGAAATGAATAAGACATTTCATTCAGGAGTTGTTTTTCTGCAGCCAGGTAATCATTATACAATCCTTCTAATCTGGTATTGTATGGATTCAAAAATGCATCCGATGCTTTTACAGATTCCCTGCAGATCATGTCCAGCGTGGTACTTCCCCCTTCGCCCACATCGCTCATCTTTTTATTGATAACAATCATTGCATCATCATATTTTTTCTTTAAGGCACCGCCTTCACCGTTCATATAATCTTTGATACTTTGAGCAGCTGCCTGTTTTTTTCGTTGCAGGTTTTGTAACACTATATTTTCCCTGGCATTCATTTTTTCTGAATACATGGGTGCTGCTGCAATTTTTATAGCGTCGCTTTGGCTTACAGAATTTGGGTTTGCCAACGTTTTATTCATGGCATCCATAAATTGCTTTTGCTGATCTTCCAATTGTTTCAGCATTTGTTTATTGGATTCCTCGCCGGCCTTTTGTAATGGTTTTAAACGCTGATCGATATCTGCACGAAACTGTTTCCATATCGGATCAAGCGCCTTACATTCTGCTACCGATTTTGGAAAAGCAGGCATAGCAAAACCTCCGAGGTTAAGCAGATCATCACTTTTATTGGCAGGAGGGAAACTGTTGTAATCGGCGCTACCAGGAGTGTAACCTAATTTTTTCAACAGGTCGGCCCTGGTATTGCTATACCCTTGTTTGAAAGCAGTTTTCGCTGAAGCCGTAGCTGCTGTTTTATTGCCTTTGCCTTCGGCGATCAAACACATTGTTTCGTTGGCCTGCGGATGTGATGCAGCAATTGTAAGCGTGGTATCTAAATATTTTTGTGCTTTGTCTGCATCGCCTAAAGCAAACCATGCCTGTCCAAGATTATTGAGTATGGTACTGTTCTTTTTAAACCGGCCATTGAGGTTATTAAGAATAGGGATCGCCATTTCAGGAGCCCCCATCATGGTTAACATGGCTGCATAGTTGTTTAAGTTGTCGGTGTTATTGGCATCGTCATTACACACCTTCGCCATTAAACTCAATGCGATCTGCGTACGGCCACCCGCCCACAACGCAGTAGCAGCGTTGCCCATTTCATCTGTAGTGGCTCCTTTTTCTTTCAGGTCTTTATAAATGTCGTTGGCTTTATTTTTTGCAGCAGGTAATACAGCGGAAAAAGTTGTATTGCCTGTGTTGCCTATAAATGTACTCATAGTTGCATTGGAAGGGGTAGCGCCAATTGCAGCAATAGCTTTGGTATTTTTTGCAGGAACAGGGCCAGTTGAAAGGCCACGGGGCGGGAGTGTCTGGTTACTGTTTACCTGGTTGATGGCATTATTCATTGTTTGACCCAAGCCCATACTGTTGAGTGCGCTGTCGTATCCTCTTCTGGCGGCGGGGCTCATTTTTGATAATTGCTCATCTAATTTTTTCTGAGCCTCGGCCATTCTTTTTTTATCGGCTTCCATTTGTTCTTTGGAAGGCTTTTGGGCATAAGCTGTAACAATAGCCAACAATAAAACTAATATAGTTAAGAGTTTTTTCATCACAGGAGATTTTACTTTCAAGGTAATTTAATAGCTGGTTTATTTGCTGAAGGGGATGCATAATACCAGGCATTGGCAAATGTGGTATTACTGCTGAATGGCCCATCTCTTTTTGTCGGGCTATTTGCCTGTAACACCAGGTTCCACTCTTTTATGCCTTCGAAATAATGTTTTGTAAATTGGTAAGTTGTTTTTTCCAAAATGTTTTTTTGAGATGAAATTAGCTTCCCAAATTCATCAATATCATTTTTCCTGCTCCATCCTTCTGTAATGCTTGTTTGAGGTATAAGTGTCAATTGTTTGCCAGCTGCAATAAAAGTTCCTTTTTCTTTTTTTAAGATCAGGTTGTTGAGTGACTGGTTAAAGGTCTTTGAATAAAAGTTGTAAGAACCATCTGCGTTAAAGATGTATTCATTCTCAATATAGCCAGATGTACCAAGCCCATTACTGCTGCTGCGGCTTATCCATGTGCCTGCAAAATCAATGTTGTTGGTACCGGGCGCCTGCGACTGGCTTTGTACTACTGTTGCAGCTGCATCTTTGGGAGCATTTACCTGCAGCGATCCAATGAATTGTTGATACTCTTTCAGGTAAGACATTGCTGTAGCATTGCATAACAGGGCGATACAGATCTTCTGGTTGGAATATACCGTAAGCATACTTGCCACATTGTCGCCATTATACTTCCATACACCGCTGCCGCTCATTACGGTGAAGTCTCCTGCTGTTTTAGGTTCGGTTTTTTCAGGAGCAGAGATTCCTTTGCCAGGAGTAGCTACTATTTCATTCCAGGCCTTATCAAAATCGGCCAGTATATTGCCGTTGCTGTTGCGGTGTTGATAAATGGCTATTTGTGCCCAGCTTCCTCCTTGTATCCGGGAGTACGAAATCCCTCCTGTGCTTTGTTTTTCCGTCCAGCCTGTTGGCGGTGTGTAAGTAATAATATCGTATGTTTTCTTTTGAGCAAAAACAGAAGAAGCAAGAAGGATATTCATTGCAAAGAGAATTACCTTTTTCATTTACAGGATTTATATGGTAAAAGTAAATGGATGCGATAACAGGGGCAATCATTAAAAAAGATGATTTGTTATTTTGCCAACCCTAATGCATTGGATACCACACCGCCTGCTGAAATACCGCTGTTCACCGACATATTGGTAGAAGCAATATTTACGTCACCACCTGCCGTGCCGATATTGGCGCCTGCATTCACGCCCGCTTTTACACCCCAGTCGGATACCTGCGGGCCGCCGGGTGATGAACTGATGGTGATATATTCTTTTGCCGATGCGCCAACCGATGCAGAAGCGCCGGTGATGCCAACATTCATTTCGGCACCCAGGCCCACACCAATGGTTACGTCTTTAAAAGTGCCGTCTTCATTATAATTGAGTGTAAGTTCTCCTAACAATCCTTCACCGGCCTCTACAGTAAAAGAGGTACAGGTAGATTGAACACTTACTGCCCCTCCTTTTATCTCCTTGTTCAAAGCAGCCGGGCAATATTTATCATCCCATTGTTTGGGTTTGGAAGGTGTTTTATCATCTTTTGTTGGTTGAGGTGGATAGATACAAGGCTCTGTTGCAGTGAAAAAAGAAAGCAGTTTGTTTATATCGGTAATATATTTTGCTTGTGCATCCAGCAGGCTGCGACTGCTTTTATCATTTAACTGAACAGGCATCCAGTTGGCATAGTCCCTGAAATAAGTCCGGCTTACCAATTCGCTTTGCTGTGCAAACTGGTTGGTAAGCTTTGCCACATCAGAAAGATATTTTGCGCTTTCTTTATTGTATTCTTCACAGCGTGCTTTTTTCAAACGTTCTATTTCTTCCTCTTCGTCTCCTTTGCCTTCACCACCTTCCAGTTTGTTTAAGCGATCATTATATTTTTTAGTGATAGCGCTTATTTTTTTGTTATAGGCAGCCGTTAATTCTTTTTTGTCCTGTGTAAAGATCTGTTCCAGGTCGCCTTTCATTTTGATATACCATTGCGAGCTGGCATTTATTACAGCTGCTGCTTTCACCATCATCATGCCCAGGCCTGTATTCTGTGGAAGCGTTGCCAGGGTTTGTTTTATATCCGGTTCGGGTATTTTTTTGTAAGCCGCCCTGATATCATCTGCAGTTTTTGATAAAGCACTTTTTTCTTTTTCTAAAAACTGGTTGAAAGATATTGCCTGTGCCAGGTCTTCCGTCATAACAGGCAACTCCAGGCGCCGCAGCATTGGGAACTCTTTGAAATTGGTATTGGTGAAATCATTTTGTTTTTGGTGTTTATCTTCCAGTTTGTTCAACAGTTCAGAAGCCTCCCGGTCGTATTGTCCTTTTAGCGATCGCTTTAAATAACCGATAGCTTTGTCGGCTTCCGCTTTATTATTGGTTTGTGCTGCTTTATTAAGGTGAACAAAGGCAGCTGCCTTATTGGCGCTGGTGTTCAGGCTGTCTTTCTCAACGCTTTTATCAGCAAACAGCAGCGCATTATTCATGTCTCCTAAATTGTAATAAGCAGTTGCCATATTTGCCAGCACTTCCGGCGAGCCGTTTACCTTTGAATCGATATACTGCAAAACGGGGATCGCTTTTTCTGCATAGCCATATGTATTAAGTAATGATGCCAGGTTGTTGGCCGTATTCATATCATTATAATCGGCCTGCAGCGCTTTGCAGAATAAATACAATGCTGCGGTAGGTTTTCCTTTTATCCATGTGCCGATCGCTTCTGCTGCAATGTTTTTAGAATTGGTTATTTTTTTCGACTTAAGGTAATTGTCAACCTGGTTGGTATTGGTAACATTCAATTTTGCCGTTACCATGTTTTTCAGATCGTCAATAAATTTTTGAAATGCAGCCTTGCTCATTACCGTATTAGGCAATGCATCTGCCAATGCAGAGCGTGCAGGCGCCTTGAATGCGGGCAGGCCTGCTACTGCTTTATTACTCCCTTCTGGTGGCAAAGGAACAGGGCTGGTACTTTTAGACCCTGCAGGATAGGCTATGGGCGCCATCTTATCTGTTCTTTGCAATGGCTTATATATATAGTCCGATGTTTCAAATGTGGCCACATCGGGTGTGGTGTTTTTATCTTTTATTACTCCTGCAAATGGCGGCTCTTTCACCGGCTTATTTTGTACAGAGCTATTGCTTTTGATATAAATATTTCCCAGCAGTATATTTTGAATGCTGCAATACCAGCCAACACGTTTATACGGCAGCTCAGCGGGCATGGCATTGTCGTTCCTGATTATTTCCTTGCCGTTTACCGAAACAGCTACCGAGGTACCGTTTACGGATACACTTATATGTGCTATATCTTTTTCTTTAAATGCCGGGAGTTTTACATCCTGATACATTTCTTTGTACTGCCCTTTTCTGAATTTACATTCCGTTGTGGTTTCGCCGCTCATGGCAATCGCAAAGTCCATTCCTTTGTCAATGGCGCTTGCCATATTCATCGGCTGCGGATATTTATCTTTCGGATCATAGGAATCCAATCTTAAATAGTGTGATACTCTTTTGTTTGAAATGCCCGGGCCAAAATACACATCATAGCTTACTGTATAGTTTGGTGTAAGCGGAATATCCAGATCGGGGTAAAACGTAAATTTTTCAGGGATAATAACCCACTTTCCGCTTTGCCCGCTTACAGTGGTTAATGAAGAGTTGGTAAAACCATATCCCGCTGTGTGCCATTTTTTGGATGATATTTCACCGGCAGGATAACCCTCAAAATCTTCATATAAAATAGTGTAAGGGTCTTTATTTTTTACAGATGCTGTTGCTGAAACTGTAGATGGGGTTACAGCAATATTGCCCGCAGATCTTGCGGGTGATTTGGCCGGTGTATACACCATGCTTTTTCTTGCATCAGGCTGTGCAAGCCATTTGGCCACATAATCAAAATTGAAATTGTTCAACAAAGAATACACCATGTGCGATAAGCCTGTGCCAAATTTGGTGTCGAATTTTGCAGGGTTACCTTGTATTGTCACACTTGTTGGCGTAAGGTTAACATACAACCAAAGCGGGTTATCAGTTTTTGTTTGATCAATGGTTTGCTGGGTTGTGGTAACTAAAATGTTGTATTCAGGGAAAGTTTTATCAATAGATTTTCCGTTTATAATAGCTTCGGGGTTGAGCAGGTAATGGCCGTTACCATCATTTACAGCATTGTTATAATTGTAATTGGCATTTAATTTCGCCACTTCATTATAATAAGGTTTCAGCCTGTCCAGGGCTTTTTGTACAGGCTCTGCCGAGTACGGATTTTTTTGCATGATGCCGGGGTATGCAGCCATTTGCTGTTGAATGTATGCCACAGCATCTTTTACCAAAACAGGTTTAAAAGGCCAGTCGCCGTTTTTAGGGACTACTACGCCAATTTTAAAAATCTGCTGGCCATTATCGTGGTAGTGATCGAGATAAGTTCGATAGTTATATACATTGGGTTGAATCTTTTTATCTATTCCTTCTTTGGATAGTTGTGCTTCATCATCACCGCTTGTAAATTGCGCCTGCTCTGCAAAAAAATACATTCCACCAGGATTAAACCCGTTGATATGTACCCCCGGAAAATCATTGAAGCCCGCCACTAATCGTTGCCCCTGTTCGCAGCAGCGCAGATCGATCTTTCCATGAGCAAACGTTGCCGCATATCCTAAAAAATTCACACCATAACTCTGCAATGGGCCATTGGCATCCACATACCAGCGCTGATCATTTTTTGCAATGGTACGCATCACCACACCACGGGGCAGGTAAGATTGCTGTATCCAGTTGATGAGCATATCCGATGCCTGCTGCTGCCATGGAGAATAAGTAGCGCCATTAGCATACTGGCTTTTAACCGGTTTATAAACGGCTTTGGCATTAGGTGGATTGCTTATATATTGCCACCCTATCACAGAATCCCTGCTTAGTTCCTGGTCGCTCTGTGCTGAACAAGGCACAAAGTGTAAAGCAAGTAAAAGAATAAGGAGATGTATTTTTTTCATTGTCAGGATAAGTCATTGTGGTCAAATCTTGTGAAAAGGAAGAAGCGTTTCTATTTTGTTCTTATCATATTCGCACTGATACAAACCCATTACATTACTCCATTCATTATTGCCATATTTTCTTGAATAAAACCTTGTAAAATATTTTGCCCCTGCAACTGAACCCGTTTTTCTTTCCAATACATTTCCCTTAAATGCAAATGTGCCTTCGCTTTTAAATTGTTTATTCTTGATCAGGTCATTATAATAATCATATCCCACCGTGTAAGAAGATTGTATTAACACATAACACTTTCCTTCTGCAGTGTAGCTGGTAGCAGCATTTAAACTATTACCATACATACCACTACTTGACGCCCATGTACCTATTATTTGCTTTTTATAATCCACATTTTTTTCGGCAGCACCATTTATCTTTAAAGTGAATAAAAGAAAATTCAAAGCCTGTTCTGATTCGCTGCCCAGTATCTTGTCAGCCGAATTAATAATAGCTACGTTTGTTCCCACCTGTATAAGCAGCACCGTAGCTTTTATAACATCGCTCCCGCTTTTAGTAATGCTGTTGCTCAACATGTAATAAGGCAGGCCCTGGCAGGTAACTCCTTTTTCATGATCTCCTTTTTCGAATAGTTGGTTATTAGAAGCGTTATACAAACTCCAGCCATCAAAGACCTCAAAGAAAATATGCTCCATATCCTTTTCTAAACTGCCCGATGATCTTACCATACTCATAAACTCAATGATCCTTTTTCCTGTAGTTGTATTTTTTTCTAACATCAAACTATTTCCTCCAGCATTCAAACTCCATGTAGGTGGAACAGTGATGGAATAAATATTTTTGTTGCCTGAACCGGTTGTATAGTTTGTTGTAGAAGTTGATTGGGTATTGTTGTTTTGTGCAGTTGCCGTTTCGTTTAGGTCAAGGCTTTTTATAAGATCCAGTATTTGATTTTGATATTTAGCGGTATTGGTCATTATTACCACATTAGCCATTTTGCCATTTCCCGTAGCGGTTATCAGCGTTACCTGTCCTTTATTGGCGCCATCGGTATAGCTGGCTTGCCCCGAAACAATGTTCCATCCTTTTTCAACAGCAGGCTCCTGCATGGTTGGTTCCCCGGAAACAGCTACCGTAGTTTTTACCAGTTTTTCCCAACTGTTAGTAAAGGTTTCATTTGCCGGCAACGTGGTTGCTGCCGAATGCAAAATAACAACAGTGGCATAGCTTCCTTTGCCATCGCTTTTAGCAGAAAGCTGTATGCCTCCTGCCATTTCTGTTTTATCCCAGCCTTTGGGTACGGTATAGTTTAATACATCAAAAGTTTGCTTTTGGCCAAAACAGGAAATTGCAATTATTATAAAAGCAAAAAGGGTGTTTATTTTTTTCATCGTTTAAAAATTAAGGTTTCATTTCCAGTTTCATATCACCTGTAACTGTGCCGGGTGTGTAGCCGGCAGGTGGATTTGCGATCGGCAATACCTGCAGACTGTAAGTGCCTGTAAGGGTTTTATTGGTACTGTTATAAACCAGGCTGCATTGCATCGTTACATTGGCATCTTTCTTTAGTATAATGCTTACATTGTTGCCATTGATCCTGTAAGTGCCTGATTGCAATGATGTTTTTGCTTCAGGTGTTAACAGGTTGCAGCTTATAGCGCTGCCGGTAAGAAATTTAAATGCAGGATCAGCTATCGAGTGGCCTGCATCCGGTGTTATCCACCAGCGGATAAGGTTCCATGTATGCGAGGTGAGTATAAAAGTCAGTTGATCCGGCCTTGGCGGCAAGTCATTTGGATTGCCGATGATCTTAACCGGCTGTTGCGGCAATGTTGGTGGTTTAATTTTTATCGGTTGCTTTATTGGCGGCACCTGTGGAGGAGCTTCCTGTGCATATAAAGAAACGGCCGTTACGGCAAAAGCCAGGGAGATGAGGATCTTTTTCATAGTCTTGCAATTAATGTATTATTATGGTTTGTTTTAAAAATGATCTTTTCAGGATGCGAATTTTAGTGAGGTAAAATTAATTGGAGAGGAGAGGCAGTACAATCATTAAAAAAGATGATTTTGTGGAAGTATTAAAAAATCATTAAAAAGAATGATAGAAGAAAAAGAGGTTAAATACTTATTTTGTAAAAGCTAAACTGCTCAAAGGGGTTCCCACATGAAAAAACTATTATTATATTTTACGGGGTTAATGGTAAGCTTCGGTACAATAGCACAGGTGCCTGTAAACAAAGACAGCATGCTGCGTTCGTTGCAAACTGCCAAGGAAGATACTGCAAAGATCAGGTCGATCTTATTGGTCCAGAAAATGTATAGCTCCAGTAATTTCGACAGTTCGCTTTATTATTTGAACATGTCTTATGACCTTGCCCAAAAGCTGAAGACAGATAAGTTCGATTTTTTTATAAACAGTGCCTTTACTGAATATTATTACTACAACAACGATTATAAAAAATCATTGGCCTATGCTTTAAAGAATAAAGAGATTGCCGAAAAGCAAAATGATATGAAGTTGCTGGCAAAAAGTTATAATAACCTTGCGGCGGTTTATAATCATTTTGGTCAGCATAGATCTGCCATTGATTGTATTTTAAAATGCCTGGACATTTCTGAAAAAACAAAAGACAGCGCAAGTTTCCCGGTCCGTAATCTTACCGCCTCAAATACCTACTATAACCTGAAGCAATTTGACAAGTGCATCATCTACGCAAAAAAAGCCATTAACTACGGAAAGCAGTTCAATAACTCTTTTGCAGTTATGATGGGGCTCAACAACCTATCGGCAGGCTACTCCGGTTTAAATATGCTGGACAGCGGGATAGCAACCAACAAACAGCAACTGGAATTGGCTAAACAGGAAGAAGATGTGGTGAATATTACTTTTGCACTCGTCAATCTTTGTAATGATTATTTTAAAACGGGGGATACAAAAGCCCTTGAAAATTATGCTCAACAATTGGCAAAGTACAGCAAAGATTTTCCCGATGAAAAAACTATTGCCGATGTACATAACGCATTGGCATTGAATTGGATCGCACAACGAAAATATGAACTGGCAAAAGTTGAGCTGGATAGCGGCATCAGTATGGCTATCGGGGGAAATAACCTGGATGCATTGGAGAACCTGTACCAGGATTATGCTGTTTTAAATTATATGCAGGGTAAAATAAAAGAAGGAGAAAATTATTCTTATAAATATGATTCGGTGATAACCGCAGAAAACTTTAAGGAGCTGAATTTTTATACCGAAGACCTGGAAACAAAATATGAGACCGAAAAAAAAGAAACACAGATAAAGCTGCAGCAAACAGAACTTAAGCAAAGAAGCATACTCAATTATGTTCTTATTGCAGGCTCTGTGGCTTTACTGTTGATACTTTTACTCGGTTATCGCAATTACCGCAACCGGCAAAAACTACAGCAATTAAAAATTGATGAATTGGAAACAGAGAGACAGCTGACTGCTACAGAAGCCGTTTTGAAAGGCGAGGAACAGGAGCGTACCCGTCTTGCCAAAGACCTTCATGATGGACTGGGAGGTATGCTGAGCGGTATAAAATATTCTTTGAACAGTGTAAAAGGAAATTTAATTATGACACCAGATAATGCCCGGGATTTTGAACGCAGTATTGATATGCTGGACAGTTCGATCAGGGAAATGCGCCGGGTGGCGCACAATATGATGCCGGAGATATTGGTAAAATACGGTTTGGATACTGCACTGAAAGAATTCTGCAGCGAGATAGACCGCAGCGGGGTAGTACATGCAAGCTATCTTTCTATTGGCATGGATGAAACAGAGATAGCGCAAACAACTGCGGTTACTGTTTACCGTATTGTACAGGAATTGGTAAACAATGTGATTAAGCATGCGGCGGCCAAGAATGTATTGGTGCAGGTACATTTATCCGGGCAGGAAAAATTGCTGGCCATTACTGTAGAAGATGACGGTAAAGGGTTTGACACAACTGCACTGGATCAGTCAGACGGTATCGGGTGGAGGAATATCCAAAACCGGATCGAATTTTTAAAAGGTAAGCTTGATGTACAATCTACGCCGGGCAAGGGCACGTCGATAATGATAGAAATAACTATTTGATGAAGGCAGGTATTTTCATAGTGGATGATCATTACATGGTAATAGAAGGCATCCGTTCCTTATTACAGCATGAAAAAGATATCGAATGGCTGGGGCATGCTACCAATGCAGCATCTTGCCTGGGGTTTTTGAAACAACAGCAGCCCGATGTGATATTGATGGATGTGAACCTGCCCGACATGAGCGGTATAGATCTTTGTAAACAGGTAAAACAATTGTACCCTGCCGTGCTGGTGCTTGGGCTCAGCACTTTTAATCAACAGGCTATCATCCGGAAAATGATGGATAATGGGGCAGCTGGTTATGTGTTAAAAAATGCTTCCAAAGAAGAACTGCTGGAGGCGATAACTTTCGTATTGAAAGGAAACAGCTATTTCAGTTCAGAAGCAGTGCTTTCGCTCAGGAAGTCTGATACAGAGCAACCCCTGATCACAAGACGGGAAAAAGAGGTATTGCAGTTCATAGCTGAAGGACTTACCAATGCGGAAATCTCAGAAAAGCTTTTCATTAGTATTGCTACAGTAAATACGCACCGCAAGAGCCTGCTGGAAAAATTTGAGGTGAAGAACACCGCCATGCTTATCGGTAAAGCGATAAGGATAGGCCTTGTGTAATGAAAAGAGATGTGTGCAAAAAATAAGGGTTTCAAGCCATTAAGCTTTGAAACCCTTGTTTATTTTGTGGGCCCACCTGGGCTCGAACCAGGGACCCCCTGATTATGAGTCAGGTGCTCTAACCGGCTGAGCTATAGGCCCTTTCTTTCTATATTGCTATAGGCAGAAAATGTATTTTGTAAAACCCATAACCGGTTCAATTATGGGAGTGACCATCATTGTAAGAACAACCTTTGTACTATCCTGTAGTATTCTGAAGGGAGGGCAAAAGTAAGAAAATAAAGAATTCATTCCCTGTTTTTTTCAGCATTTGATAAAATCGCTTCCGCCATAAAACAGCAGGCGATTGTAACCGTATGTTAATGACAAAAATTATTAATAATAAATAGATTATTTATTTTAACTTGATAAGGTATTAACGAAGCCAGGAACTTGCTATATGCTATCCGCAGACGAAATAAGATCACTACAGGTTAAAATTGCAGAAAACAATGATGAACAGGCATTTGGGCGCCTGTATATGGCCTACCTGCACAACCTTCTGCAGTTTGCCAATTCTATTATTAAAAATGATGAGCTGGCCGAAGAGATCGTATCTGATGTATTTGTAAGGATATGGCAGAACCGGAAGAATATCGGCAGTATAGAGAATTTTAAATTATACCTCTATATAAGCATCAAAAACACCTCCCTAAATTATCTGTCCCGGCATTTCAGAAAAGAGATCGTGTCGCTGGATGAGCTATCCATGAATATCCCCCTTGTTGCCTACAATCCCGAACAGTTGCTGATCACATCCGAAGCGGTAAAGCGTATCGAACAGGAGATCGGTAAGCTTCCGGCACGCTGCAGGCTTATTTTTAAGCTGGTAAAAGAAGACGGCTTGAAATACAACGACATTGCGAAGCTGCTGAATATTTCTGTTAAAACCATTGATAACCAGATGGCCATTGCTGTAAAAAAGATCAGCGGCGCCATCAATTTTGAATTGAAAAAAGAATTCAAAACAAGGTATTAGTTCCTTCATAGAACCCCAACACGCAATTCATTCAAATTTATTTTGAATGCCTTTAGTAGATTACCGGAATAATGGTGTCCTTTAAGGAATACCATGGAACAAAACAATATTGAACGCATATGGAGTTTAATGGCAAAGAAGCTTTCAGAAGAAGCTTCTGAGATGGAACTGGCAGAATTGGAGCAGCTTTTGCGGCAACAACCGGAAGAGAATTATTCGCTGGAAATAATGCAGGACCTGTGGAAGAGCCAGGCTAAGATAGACAGGCAATACAGCGAGAAGGAATATAAAGCACTTATTTACCGCCTTCGGCAGATGGGCATTGATGATGGCTGCTTTGATGAACAGGACCATTACATCAATAATAATGAAGAGCAGGGGCTGCAGCCGCAACCTAAAAAGAAAAAATACTTTTTGCTGGCCGGTGCTTTGCTGATCATATTGCTTTCGGTAGGTATCTTCTTTTATAACAGGCAGCCGCAAAAAGAAGAACAGCCTGTTGGTACCATGGCAAAGAACGAAGTGAGTACCAAATATGGCTCAAAGACCAGTCTTGTTTTGCCCGATGGAAGCAGGGTTTGGCTGAATTCAGGCAGCAAATTGACCTACGATAAAAATTATGCAGGCGCCTTGCGTGAAGTAAGCCTGGTTGGGGAAGCTTATTTTGATGTGGTTAAAGATCCCCATAAGCCATTCATACTCCATACCAGCAAAATGGATATAAAAGTTTTGGGTACGGCTTTTAATGTAAAATGCTACCCTGATGATAAACATACCGAAGCCAGCCTGCTGCGGGGAAGTATAGAAGTTACGATGAAAGACCGCACAGATAAGATCATTTTGAAACCTAATGAAAAACTGATCATAACCGATAATGAACCATCAGAAAAAAGAGCAGCAGAGCAGGGTAGAAAAGAAGAAACGCAGGAACCTATGATCGCCGTAAGTCATTTAACAAGAGAACCGGTCAATAACGATATCCTCGAAACATCATGGCTGGATAACAAACTGGTATTTAACAGCGAAACATTTGAAGAGATCGTTATAAAAATGGAACGGTGGTATGGTGTAGAGATCAGTTTGAACAACGATAAGATAAAACAAAAGCGCTTTACCGGCACATTCGAAAATGAAACGATAGACCAGGCTTTATCTGCCATGCAGTTAACAATGCCGTTTACCTATGTCATTAAAAAGGATCACATCATTATTTCACAATAAACACTTTGCCAGGATGAGAAATAACAACTTTTACAATACTACATAACAGCAATGCCGATAAAAAAGGGAAATGTTGACGCATTTCCCCTTTAAAAAAGGCTAATAAGGAAAACTTGAATACTGGTTAGGGTGCGCAAGCTTCCGCTATTTAATTAACCCAAAACATAAATGTATGAAAAAAAACAAACCCCTGTGTGCGCCAGGCAGGCAGGGCCTTATTAAAGCATTATTGCTTATGAAACTTACGATTGCGCTGATCTTACTGACTGCTCTGCAGGTATCTGCTAAAGTATATTCACAAAACAGGATAACGCTTAAACTTCAATCGGCAGAACTGAAAACAGCCCTGCGCCAGATAGAAAAGAAAAGCGATTTCCGTTTTTTATACAACGATGATGTATTATCATCCAGCCAAAAAATAGATATTGATGTAAACAATGAACTGGTAACAGATGTGCTGGATAAAATATTTGCAGTAACAGATCTTGGCTACAAACTGCTCAGCAATAATCTTGTGGTAATAACACAAAAGAATGTAGTGGTAAATGATGTACGTGTTACGGGAAGGGTCACCAATTCCAACGGGGAGCCGGTGCCTGGTGTAAGTGTGCGGATAAAAGGATCAACATCGGGTACATCAACAGCTTCAGACGGAACATACTCTATTGCTGTTCCGGATGGCGCCACGCTTGTTTTTTCATCTGTAGGATATGAAAGCCAGGAAATAAATGTAAACGGCCGTAACACAATAGATATAGTGCTGAAGAATTCTGTAATGGTCATCGACCAGGTAGTTGTGGTTGGCTATGGCACACAACGCAGAAGAGATCTTACCGGTTCTATAACTTCCGTTAAAGGTGTAGATATTGCCAAACAACCCGTTCAGACCGCAACACAGGCCATACAGGGAAAAGTGGCCGGCGTACAGGTGATCAGTTCGGGCGAACCTAATGCTTTGCCAACAGTACGGTTAAGAGGAACAGGAACTACGCTTGGCGGCGCCAATCCATTGTATGTGGTAGATGGCGTTATTACAGATGATATCAGAAATATAAACAGCGCTGATATTGTAAGCATGGATGTGCTGAAAGATGCAAGCGCTACCGCTATCTATGGTATGCGTGCCGCAAACGGCGTACTGATCATCACCACTAAAAAAGGAAGGATAGGTAAACCTGTATTTAGCTATGATGCCAATATAGGTATCCGGGAGGCAACAGACCTTGTTGATATGGCCGGTGAAAAACAATATGCCGGGTATTTGAACGAAGCCAATCGTTATTACGGAAGCGGCAACGACCTTATCGACTCTGCCAATAATTTGAAAGGCTACAATACCGATTGGTATGATGCCATCCTGCGCAGGGGGCTGGAGCAGAACCATAACATCTCTATGTCTGGCGGCAACGACAGGATACTCTATTTTTTAAGCGCCGGTTTTTTAACTGATGAAGGCATACAGGAAAAGAACAAGTACAAACGGTTTACCCTTCGTTCCAATAATGAATACACCTTAAGCAGCAAGCTGAAACTTACCACGCTGGTTTCTTACACAAGAGGCGATGCAGACAATGCCAATGCAGGCGCATTCAGCGATGCCTATCGTGCGGCGCCGTTTGTGCCGGCTAAAATAGGCAGCCGCTATGGCAATACCTCATTGTATGGAAACGTAGCAAATCCTTTATTAAGCATTGATGCCAATTATGCTAATGCTTTGGTAAACAGGATACAGGGCAACGCTGCACTGGAATTTAAACCAATAGCAGCGCTTACCTTACGAACAGCGATCGGTGTTGACCTTGACTATACCAAATCAACATCGTATGCATATAAATTTTTAACTGCCGATACCAATACCTTTATCACACCGGGAGGCAACCAGTCTCAATCCAACAGTGTCTTGTCGCTTACAAAAAATGATGCGTCACGCTGGATATGGGATAATACAGCCACATATTCAAAGGTATTCGGCAGGCACAGCATAACAGCTCTGGCAGGTATTACAGCCGAGCAATATAAATTCAACAGCGTTGTGGGTACAGCAAGGGATGTTCCTGCCAACCGCGACCAGTGGTACCTTAGCTCGGGTACAACCGGTACACAAACGGTGGTAAACAGCGGGGATAAATACGACAGGAACTCTTACCTGGCCCGTATAAATTACAGTTACAATAACCTTTACCTGCTTACCGCATCTTTCCGGGCCGACGGTACATCAAAATTCAATGCGGATAACCGTTGGGGTTATTTCCCATCTGTGGGCCTGGGCTGGAATATTTCCAATGAATCATTCATGGGTAATCAAAAAATATTCAACAACCTGAAGCTTAGAGGAAGCTATGGCCGTGTGGGTAATGATAATATCGCCTCATCTTTATATTATTCTATAGCCAAGCAAAATATACCATACTACTTTGGTGGCGCTGTATTCCAGGGTATTGCTTTTGAAGATCTTACCGATAAGGACCTGAGATGGGAGATAACCGATGAATACGACATGGGGGTTGATTTTGCTGTACTGCACAATAAACTTAACGGTACAATAGATTATTACAACAAGAAAACCAATAACGCCCTGGTATATGTTAAAGTGCCGGGTATCTTAGGCGATCCAGACAATCAATATCTTACTAATGCGGCAAGCATTTCCAATAAAGGGATAGAGTTGTCCCTGACCTGGAGCGACAGGATCGGGAAAGACTGGTCGTACTCCGTGAACGGCAACATTGCCCATAATAAAAACAATGTTGAAAAACTGAATGGAGGGCAACCGCTGGTAGGTGATAATGTAGGAAGCTATGCCATCACAAAAACAGATAATGGTCATGCAATCGGCAGTTATTATTTATTGGAAGCGATCGGCATTTTTCAATCGCAGGCACAGATAGATGCATCAGCGCAAAAAGGCGCCAGGATGGGTGATCTTATCTACAGGGATATCAGCGGTCCGGCAGGTGTGCCTGATGGTATTATCGATGATTACGACAGGTCGTATTTCGGATCGTATCAACCTAAGATAACCTATGGTTTAAATGGTAATGTTACCTATAAGGATTTTGATCTTTCCCTTGGAGTATATGGCACTGCAGGAAGTAAGATATATAATGGTAAAAGAGCTGCAAGAGGAACCAACCAGCTTACCGATAATATAGAAGCCGATATTGCAAAGAACAGGTGGACGCCGAATAATCCGAATGGCGGCGACCCGAGGGCTACAGCAGGAGCATTGCCTGCATCTACCTACTTCCTCGAAAGCGGCGATTTCCTCCGGCTGAATAATCTTACCGTCGGCTATACCTTGCCGAAAGGGCTTGTAGCAAAAGCACACATTACTAATTTCAGGGTATATGTAACCGCCCAGAATTTGTTTACCATCACCCCTTATCGCGGCTTTACGCCTGAAGTACAGGCTGCGGCAGGAGATAAAACAAATCTTAACCAGGGCGTAGATACCAACACCTATCCATCTACAAGAACATTTGCATTAGGTGTCAATGTTGGTTTTTAATTAAACATTAAATCAAAGAAAATGAAAAAGCTATTTTATAAAACAACTTTAGGATTAATGATCGCTGCATCCCTGTATAGTTGTAAAAAAGATTTTTTAAATGTTCCCCCACAGGGAAGCCTGACTGTTGACCAGGCGCTTATCGACCCAGCCGCAGCCGATAAACTGGTAGGAGGCGTTTATAATACGCTTTACCTGCAGGGTACAGTAGGGCTTAAGTTTGTGATACTGGGCGATGTAACTTCCGACGATTCAGAAAAAGGTTCTGTAGCAAGCGATCCCGGTTTTGACGGGATATACCTGGACGCATTTACCTACAATGCCAACACAGGGATATTTAACGATGTATGGAACGAAAATTACAGGGGTATAGTTCGTGCAAATAATGCATTGAACATCCTGAACTCGGGCACTTACGACGAGGTAACTAAAAAGAGGCTCATTGGTGAAGTGCGGTTTATCCGGGCGCTTTTTTACTTCAACCTGGTAAGGGAATTTGGCGGCGTACCCAAAGTAACCCGGGTACCCGATGCGTCAGAAGCCAACTCCGATGAATTTCAAACCAGGGCGCCTAAAGACACGATCTACAAAGTAATTACCGATGATCTTTTATACGGCGTAGATAACCTGCCGATGAAAGGTGAAGCGGGATCGCAGGTAGGAAGGGCAACAAAAGGCGCTGCACAGGCATTGCTTTCAAAAGTGTACCTGTACCAGGAAAACTGGCAGGGCGCTTATGATATGTCGTTGGCAGTTATGAATTCCGGCAAATATGATCTTGCTCCTGATTATGCAAAAATTTTCAGGGAAGTGGGCGCCAATAATATTGAATCCATCTTTGAGGTACAAACCGGCCCTAATAAAACCGGCACCACCTGCGATGCTATAAACCCTAACTACAGCAATTTCCAGGGCCCGAGAGGATCCTTCCCTACCAATGTGGTTAACGGCGAAAGCTATGACGGAGATCTTGGTTTTGGATTGAATACACCTTCTGCAAATCTTGCTGCAGCCTACGAACCCGGCGATGTAAGAAAAGCAGGTACGATCATTTTTACAAGCCCGTCATCAACTACAACATTGTGGGATGGATTTGTGATACCTGCACAACCGGCCGTTACAAACGAGCGCTATAATTATAAAGGATATCACAGCCCGTTCCTGGAAACAAAATCATGCGACGGTATAAATGATAAGGATAACAAACCCAAGAACATCCGCATCATGCGCTTTGCAGAAGTGCTGCTTATCAATGCAGAAGCAGCTACGCATACCGGTCATGATGCACTGACACCGCTGACAAGGATACGCACCCGTGCAGGGCTTACCACTGCCTCTGCTACACTGGCAGACGTATGGAAAGAAAGAAGAGTGGAAATGGCTATGGAAGCAGACCGCTTCTTCGACCTGGTACGTACAGGCCGTGCGGTTACTGTATTAGGCACGCTGGGTTTCCAGGCTAATAAGAACGAGCTGTTTCCTATTCCTCAAACCCAAAGAGACCTGAGCAACGGAAGGCTGAGCCAGAATACGGGTTATTAATCATCTTTAAATTAACGTAAAATGCAACTAAGAAATCATAAACTCATCATAGCATTCATTGCAGGGAGCACACTATTGTTTTCCTGTACAAAAGTAAACAGGGATGACAGCTTTACGCCGGGAGACGTACCGCCGATAGCAGGAGGCTTTACCAGTTCCGACCAGATAGCGCCCACTAATTTGCTGGCGTACTGGAATTTTGATGCTAATAATAATGAAGTGAAATCTAATACCGCCCCTTTAAAATCGGTGAACAACAGTTCTATCCCCGGTGTAAAAGGACAGGCGCTTAATCTTAATGTAGGCTACCTGGTTTATCCAACCATCAATGCCTTAAGCAGCGCCAATGCCATATCAAGCTGCTCGGTAAGCCTGTGGGTTAAAATAGCCAATAATGGTTCTACCTTTTCTGAATTCTTTACACTTGCAAGAGATACAACAAAAGAAACAGACTGGTTAACCATTTTAAATGTTGGTTTTGAAACAGGCCAATCTACTGCCAATACTTTTTTAGACCTGCACAGCTGGATAGGAACTTATCCTGCCGGTGTACGAAATGGGGGCGATAACATCAATGATTATGGAACCGTAGGTACAGATTACCAGCAGGTACCTAAAACAAGCAACTGGATACATTATGTAATGCGGTATGATGCCCCGTCTGAAAATATCGATCTGTATGCAAACAATGTAAGGGTGTCGAATAATAATTTTCGTCACCGTACCGGGCTTGGTCCTATAGTTTCTCCAACACCAACGCAGGTTATACTGGGTGCTTTCTCTACTGCTGCCACGGGCTTTTCCCATTCGGGCGACCAGGGCTGGCAGGCGCCATTAACAGGCTCGATGGACGAAGTACGGGTGTATAATAAAGCACTAAGTGATGGGGAAATAAGCGCATTATATCAATTGGGAAAACAGGGAAGATAAAATTTTATTTCAATGAAATGTTGATTGTTTCATGTTAGTTGGAAGAGGCTGCCTGGTAAAATGATCACCCATGTGCAGCCTCTTTTTTGCTAAAGCAAATTTGTAAAGCGAAGAAGATGATACGAAAGAATAAATGGTTTCTTTTTGTTGTGGCCATAACGTTTGCCTGGGGAGCCTGTAAAAAAAGCGACAGCCCGGGCGGAGGGGGAACAACCCCAACAGAAAACTTTGATCTTAAAGAAGTGAGGATAAATGGCGCCGCAACAGCATTCAACGTTTATAATGTAAATTTTTCTCCGGCAATAAGATTTTCTTTCTCTTCTAAGATTGATCATAGCTCTGTATCCGGCGGCATCACCTTTACCGGCAGCACCGGCACAGCAGTTCCCTTTAATACTTCGTATGAAAATTCAGACAGCGCCATAGTTATTCAGCCATCTTCACCGCTTGCTGCGATCACAAAATATACAGTAGCGCTCAGCACAGCATTGCGGTCGCAAAAAGGCAGGTCATTATCTTCGGCGGCATCGCTTCAATTCATTACTTCAATAGATTCCACTGATAAATTTCCCCTTATCAGTGATAACCAGCTGCTGGATAAAGTGCAGCAGCAAACCTTTAAATACTTCTGGGATTTTGGTCACCCGGTTTCGGGTATGGCAAGAGAAAGAAATACCAGCGGGGATGTGGTAACTACCGGCGGAACAGGCTTTGGCATCATGGCAATGATCGTGGCAGCAAACAGGAATTTTATTACACGGCAGGAAGCAGCAACAAGGATACTAAAGATCGTCGATTTTTTAAAGAACAACTGTACCGCCTATCATGGCGCATTTGCACACTGGATAAATGGCGCTACCGGCGCAACAATACCATTCAGTACAAATGATAATGGTGCCGATCTTGTAGAAACTGCTTACCTGATGGAAGGATTAATTACAGCAAGGGAATATTTCAATACTACAGATGTAACGGAAACAGATATGCGCAATAAGATAAACCTTCTCTGGAATAATGTGGACTGGAACTGGTTCAGGCAAAACAATCAAAACGTTTTGTATTGGCACTGGAGCCCCGATAAATTATGGATCATGAATTTTCCGGTAAGCGGCTGGAATGAAGCGTTGATAACATATGTACTGGCAGCATCTTCTGCAACAAGCGCCATACCTGCTGTTGTTTATAATAATGGCTGGGCAAAGAACGGCGCTATCAAAAACAATAATATTTATTTTGGCTACCAGTTGCCGCTAGGCCCCGATAAAGGCGGGCCGTTATTCTTTGAACACTATTCTTTTTTAGGCATCAATCCCAATGGATTAAGTGATACGTATGCGAATTATCAAACACAAACTACCAACCACACTAAAATAAATTACGAATACTGCAAAGCCAATCCGCATGGCTGGTATGGATACAGTAACCTTTGCTGGGGGCTTACGGCAAGTGATGTACCCAATGGCTATAATGCCAACGAACCCAATAACGATATTGGTGTTATTACACCTACAGCAGCTGTTTCATCTATGCCGTACACACCGGCAGAATCTATGAATGCATTGAAATTCTTTTATTATAAATTGGGCGATAAACTTTGGGGGCCATATGGTTTTTATGATGCCTTCAAGCTCAGCGATCCGTGGTTTGCCAATTCTACACTGGCAATAGACCAGGGGCCGATGATAGTGATGATAGAAAATTACCGCACCGGGCTTTTATGGAATCTCTTTACAGGCGCACCCGAAATAAAGAATGGAATGCGCCAGTTAGGATTTTCGGCACCTTACCTGTAAAAAAATGAAAGTATTGTTTGTATGAAAAAAATAAGTTTTTCTTTAGTAGTTGTCCTGCTGTCTGTTTGTTCTTTTGCACAGGCCCCAATCGCTGTTGCTAAAAAAACAACAGCAAGGCCATTGAATTTATCTGATACAGCTTTGCTGGAACTGGTGCAAAAGCAAACCTTTCGGTACTTCTGGGATTTTGCTCACCCGGTAAGCGGGATGTCAAGAGAAAGAAGCAATACCAATTTTGGTTATGGCAATGAAACCGTAACCACAGGTGGAACAGGCTTTGGAATCATGAGTATCATTGTGGCTACCGAAAGAAAATGGATCACCCGTGATACCGCTGCAAAATTCATGTTGAAGATGGTAAGCTTTTTATTGAAAGCAAATGCTTATCACGGTGTGTTTCCACATTGGATGGATGGCGCAACAGGAAAAACAATTCCCTTCAGCCGTAAGGATGATGGCGCCGACCTGGTAGAAACATCTTACCTGTTGCAGGGGCTGTTATGTGCACGCCAATATTTTAACAGCGATGACCGGGTAGAAAGAGAGCTGAGGAACCGAATCAACTGGCTTTGGGATGATGTAGAATGGAACTGGTTCACCAAAGGAGAAGATGTATTGTATTGGCACTGGAGCCCCAATAATGGCTGGGCCATGAATTTCCCGATCAGGGGTTTCAATGAATGCCTTATCGTATATATCCTGGCAGCAAGCGGGGAACGGTATCCTGTTACTGCTGATGTGTATCACCGGGGTTGGGCGCAAAGCAATTTCTTTACCAATGGAAAAACATTTTACAACTATAAACTGCCCCTTGGTTTTGATTATGGCGGCCCGTTGTTTTTTTCGCAGTATTCTTTTTTAGGGTTGGATCCGCACGGGTTAAAAGATACTTATGCTGATTACTGGGAGCAGAACAGGAACCACACGCTTATCAATCATGCTTATTGTGTAGATAATCCCAAAGCATTTAAAGGCTATGGCGAAAATTGCTGGGGGCTTACCGCCAGTGATACCTATGATGGCTACAATGCTTTTTCGCCAACGAATGATGAAGGAACCATTACGCCTACAGCGGCGCTTTCTGCTTTCCCTTATACACCTGAATATTCTATGAAGGCATTGAGGCATTTTTATTATGACCTTGGCGATAAGATATGGGGAGAATACGGTTTTGCAGACGCATTCAACGAAACAAAGAACTGGTACGCACAAAGCAATCTTGCTATTGATGAAGGCCCGATAGTAGTAATGATAGAAAATTACCGCAGCGGGTTGCTGTGGAAATTGTTCATGAGCTGCCCCGAAATAAAAGGCGGGTTAAAAAAACTGGGGTTTGAAAGCACTTACCTGAAATAAACAATCAGTCATATCGAAATACTAAAAATAACAGCACCATGAAACGGGTAAAACAAGTAATCATTATCATACTTTTCTTTGCAGCAGCACATGCACAGGCACAAACCGATGCAGCGAAAATGAAGGTCTACATTGATGCGCTGATGAAGAAGATGACGCTGGATGAAAAGATCGGGCAGCTGAATTTACCGGGCTCCGGCGATATCGTTACCGGCCAGGCTTCCAATTCTGATATTGCAAAAAAGATAAAAGAAGGAAAGGTTGGCGGGCTGTTCAATATTAAAACAGTAGAAAAGATACGGGAAGTGCAAAAGATAGCGGTAGAGCAAAGCCGGTTAAAGATACCACTCATTTTTGGTATGGATGTTATACACGGTTATAAAACAACGTATCCCATACCGTTAGCATTGTCCTGCACCTGGAATATGCAGACCATAGAGCAAAGCGCAAGAGTAGCAGCAATAGAAGCGAGTGCCGATGGGATTTGCTGGACATTCAGCCCGATGGTGGATATTGCCCGCGACCCACGCTGGGGCCGCATTGCAGAAGGAAGCGGCGAAGACCCTTATCTTGGCTCGCTGATAGCAAAGGCCATGGTAAAAGGTTACCAGGGCAATGATTATACTAAAAATAATACCATTATGTCCTGCGTAAAGCATTATGCCATGTATGGCGCCGCAGAAGCCGGGCGTGATTATAATACCACCGATATGAGCCGGGTAAGAATGTTCAATGAATACCTGCCGCCTTATAAAGCTGCTTTGGATGCAGGTGCAGGAAGTATCATGGCATCATTTAATGAAGTAGATGGTATTCCCGCTACAGGAAACAAATTTTTGATGACCGATGTACTGCGTAAGCAATGGGGGTTTAAAGGATTTGTAGTAACGGATTATACCGGCATCAATGAAATGATCAATCACGGGATGGGCGACCTGCAAACAGTTTCGGCACTGGCATTGAATGCAGGTATAGATATGGATATGGTAGGCGAAGGCTTTTTGACCACATTAAAACAATCCCTGCAAAAAGGAACAATAACACAGAAACAGGTAGACGATGCCTGCAGGCTGATACTGGAAGCAAAATATAAACTGGGGCTTTTTAATGACCCGTATAAATATTGTGATGCCAACAGGGCAACAACAGAAATATTTACCCCGGAACATTTGCGGTCGGCAAGAGCAGCAGCAACAGAAAGTTTTGTGCTGTTAAAAAATCAAAACAATATTTTACCACTAAAGAAAAGCAGTACCATAGCATTGATAGGTCCGCTGGCCGATACCAAAGAAAATATGGCAGGCACCTGGAGTGTGATAACAGACCTGGATAAATGTATTTCAGTAAGAGCCGGGTTGCAAAATGCCCTTGGCGCCGGTGCTAAGATATTATATGCCAAAGGCTCCAATCTTGATGCCGACAGTGCTTTTGAAGAACGGGCCACAATGTTTGGCCGCTCTATGAACAGAGATAAGCGTACAGCACAGGAAATGCAGCAGGAAGCCTTAGCTGTTGCTAAAGATGCAGATGTTATTGTTGCCGCTTTGGGCGAAGCTTCTGAAATGACCGGCGAAAGCAGCAGCCGCTCCGATTTGCGCATACCGCAGGTGCAGCGGGAGTTATTGGAAGCCTTGTTAAAGACGGGCAAGCCTGTTGTGCTGGTATTATTTACCGGCAGGCCGCTTGTTTTAAAATGGGAAAATGAAAATGTACCGGCTATTTTAAATGTATGGTTTGGCGGATCAGAAACAGGCAATGCCATTGCAGATGTACTGTTCGGTGATGTGAACCCTTCAGGAAAACTAACAACTACCTTTCCTCAAAATGTTGGGCAGGTGCCCATTTATTATGCACATAAAAATACCGGCCGCCCGCTGGATGAAGGCACATGGTTTCAAAAATTCCGTTCCAATTACCTGGATGTATCCAACGATCCTGTTTATCCTTTTGGTTATGGATTAAGCTATACTACTTTTTCTTACAGCAATATAAAACTCAGCGACTCTGTATTGACCAATACAGGAAAAATAACGGCAACGGTTACAGTAAGTAATACCGGGTCAAGAGACGGAAGCGAAGTGGTACAGCTTTATACCCATGACATGGTAGGCAGCATAACCAGGCCGGTAAAGGAACTCAAAGGGTTTCAAAAAGTATGGCTGAAAGCCGGGGAAAGCAAAGCAGTAACTTTTACCCTTACCACCAACGATCTTAAATTTTACAACAGCGAATTAAAATATGTGGCAGAGCCGGGAGATTTTAAAATATTCATCGGCAGCAACAGCCGTGATGTAAAGGAGGCAAACTTTAAATTGAAGTAGGAACTTAACCGCAAAGATGAGAGACACAAGAAATATTATCTAAACACTGCACCTCTCCGCCTCTGCGGTTAAAGATTAATTTACTTTTGCCCAAAAAACAGTAATGGAATTGACGGGTATAAAGAATATTGTTTTCGATTTGGGCGGGGTATTGTTGAATATAGATTATAACCTAACAGCCGAAGCCTTTAAAGCATTAGGGTATCAGAACTTTGATGCGATGTACAGCCAGTTCAAAGCCGATGAGTTGTTTGAGAAGCTGGAAACGGGAAAAGTAAGCAAAAAGTATTTTCTTACCGTATTGCAAAAAGTAGCGGATAAGCCAATTAGCGATGAGCAGCTCATTGCCGCCTGGTGCGCCATGCTGCTCGACTTCAGGGCCGAAAGCCTGGCTTTCCTGGAAACCCTTTCAAAAAAGTACAATATCTATCTACTAAGTAATACCAACAGCATTCATTTAACTGCTGTTCACAACATATTCAAACAGCAGTTGGGCGATGGTTTTTTAGATGATTATTTTACCAAAGTGTATTACTCTAATATTATCGGGTTGAGAAAACCGCATAAACAAGTGTATGAATTTATAGTTAAGGATGCAGGCCTCGCTCCTTCCGAAACGCTTTTTATTGACGACTCCTGGCCCAATTTATCCGAAGCTGCCGCATTGGGCATGAAAACACATTTATTACTACCGCACGAAAGAATAGAACAACTCCTGGTATAAAACTACTACGTTGATCTTCTGCTTTTCCTCCCCTTTGGGGAGATAGAGGGGCTTTTTACTTCACCTCCTCAAACTCAATATAGTCCTCATTTTTGGAGGTAGAAGCCGTTTCCTTTGGAGTGGCTGTAAACTGTTGATTTTGTTGCTGTTGACGGTTCATCTGCTGTTGCATCTCCCCCATTTTTTGTTTTACCTGTTTGGTAGTTTGGTAAACGGGAATGATGAAATCAAAGATCAGCTTATAAAGCAGGTACAGCAGGAACAATTCGAATAATGTGCCGAAGAATTTCATCCTGTAAAGGTATAGATCAAACAAATTCGATCCTGTTAAAATTCCGCAATTGATAAAAGCCCGTTTGCTTTTGGTATTTAATACGCTTTAATGTATATTTGCATTGGAAAATGACACAATGAAGGGAACGGGACCGTTCCCTTCTTCTTTTATCATGACTCAGGAAACGCAAATACAGGCAGTAGAAAAATTATTGGAACCGTTGTTGCAGGATGATATCTTTCTTGTATCAATAAAGATCAAGCCAACCAATAACTTTAAAATATACCTGGATGCTGATAGTGGCCTGGGAATTGAAAAGTGCATTAAGATAAACAGGGCGCTTTACAAAGCGATGGAAGAAAAAGCAATGTACCCGGATGGTGATTTTTCACTGGAAGTATCCAGCCCGGGCATTGGCGAGCCTTTAAAACTCCTTCGCCAGTACAAAAAGAATATCGGAAGATTTATAGAGGTTGTAAAAACTGACGATACAAAGGAAGAAGGCAAGCTGGTATCTGCAACAGACGACAGCATTACCATCGAGCAAACAGAAGGCAAAGGCAAGAAGGCAGTTACAAAAAACACCGAAATAAGTTTTGCGGATATAAAGCAAACTACGGTTCAGGTAAGGTTCTAATACTACATTATATAACAAAACCCCCACACCGGCGGGGAAATAATCCCGATGATTATCGGGAGAGTAGCCGGCGAGGAATATGGCAAGTATAAATTTAATTGACTCTTTTCAGGAATTTAAAGAAGCTGAAAACATTGATCGTCCTACATTGATGAAAGTTATGGAAGACGTATTCAAAACGCTTATCCGTAAAAAATACGGAAGTGACGAATGTTTCGACGTGATCGTAAATGACCAGAAAGGTGATCTGGAAATTTTCCGTCGCCGTACTATTGTTGACGATGATGATCTTTATAATACCCTTACCGAGATCGAATATAAAGATGCCATTAAGATAGAACCCGATTACCAGGTAGGCGAAGAATTATACGAAGAAGTAGATATTCAGAAAGAATTTGGCCGCCGTGCTATTTTGGCTGGTAAGCAAACACTGGCTGCACGTATCAATGACCTGAAAAAGAATATCCTGATAAAAAAATATGAGGACCGTGTGGGTGAAATAGTTAGCGGCGAAGTGTACCAGGTATGGAAAAAAGAAGTGCTGTTGCTGGATGAGGAAGGCAATGAAATGCTGTTGCCCAAATCGGAACAGATACCAACAGACTACTTTAAAAAAGGAGAGAACGTAAGAGGCGTTGTAAAAAAAGTAGAATTAAAGAATAACCAGGCGGTGATCATCATTTCAAGAACAAGCCCATCGTTCCTGGAAAAATTACTGGAAATAGAAGTACCGGAAATATTTGATGGCCTCATTGTTGTTAAGAAGATCGTTCGTGATCCGGGAGAAAGAGCCAAAGTAGCGGTAGAAAGCTATGATGACAGGATCGACCCGGTAGGAGCCTGCGTAGGTATGAAAGGAAGCCGTATCCATGGTATCGTTCGTGAACTGAAGAATGAGAATATAGATGTGATCAACTGGACAGCCAATACACAGTTATTGATACAGCGTTCTTTAACGCCGGCAAAAATAACCAGTATGGATATTGATATGGAAACCAAACATGCCAATGTATATCTTAAGCCCGACCAGGTTTCTTTAGCCATCGGCAGAAGAGGCGTGAACATTAAACTGGCCTGCGAACTGACCGGTTTTGAAATAGATGTGTTCCGTGATAATGAAGGCGAAGTAGAAGAGTTTGATATCGACCTGGATGAATTTGCAGATGAGATCGAACCATGGGTAATTGAAGCGTTGAAGAAAGTAGGTTGCGATACGGCAAGATCAGTACTGGACCTGAGTGCAGAAGAACTGGAGCGCAGGACCGACCTTGAAAAAGAAACGATCGAAGATGTAAGAAAGATTTTACAGGAAGAATTTGGAAAAGAGTAAGGGTCGATAGCCCATGGCCGATAGTCCATGGAGACCTCTAATTAAAAATAGGATTCTATGGACCATAGACTATCGACTATGGACCAATAACTAAAAACAAATAATGTCAGAAGCAAATACACCAAGGTTGATGGCTGCGGCCAAAGAGTTTAACATAGGTAAGGATACCTTGGTAGACTTTCTTGTATCTAAAGGATTCGCAAGCGATGACCTGAAACCTACTTCCAAACTTACGGAACCCATGTACCGTGTGTTGCAGTCAGAGTTTCAGCAGGATAAAGCGGCGAAGGAAAAAGCAGAGAAAGTTGAATTGGTAAAATCGGGCGGCAATACCGAACCTAAGAAGAAAAAGGATGAAGAAGACCTTTCATTCAAAAAGAAAGAAGCGGCAAAAGCAGTTGAGGAAAAACCTAAAAAAGATGAAGAAGAAAAACCAGCAGAGCCGGAAAAGCCAAAAGAAGAACCTAAGGAAACACCGGCAGCAGAGGTAACCAAGATAGAAGCCCCTGAAATTGAAGCGCCTAAAGTATTGGATAAGATCGACCTGTCTGCAATAGATTCTTCTACCAGGCCTAAAAAATCAACAAAGAAAAAAGAAGAAGAGCCAAAAGCTGAAGAAGCGCCAAAAACAGACGAATCAAAGAAAACAAAAAAAACAACCCGTACCGAAGAAGAAAAACCGGTTGTTGCTAAAAAAGAAGAAGAGAAGCCTCCTGTGGTAACATTACCTGTTGTAGAAGAACCAAAAGAAGATATAGCTCCTGTTATTGAAAATATACAGGCTCAGAAATTAACCGGTCCTAAGATATTGGGAAAGATAGAACTGCCGTTAGATAATGATACCAGGCCTAAAAAGGATAACGACGAAAAGCGCCGCCGCAAGCGCATACCTATCGAAAAGAAAGGTGGCCAGCAACAGGGTGGCGGACAACAGCAAGGCGGCCAGCAACAAGGTGGTGGTCAGCAGCAGGGAGGACAGGGAACGCAGAACAGGAGACCTCAACATGGCGGTGGACAACAACAAGGTGGTCAAAACAGGGGCAACAATACCGGTGGCGGAAGATTTAATAAAGGCGCAGGTGCTGGTGCGGGTATGGGTCGACGTGAGGATAAAGTAATTGATGCAAAAGAGATACAGGATAAATTAAGAGAAACACAGGCCAAGCTGGCAGGTTCGGGCGGCAGGGGCAAAAGCCTTAAAGCCAAATACCGTAAGGCAAAGCGTGATGAACAGGCAGAACAGAATGGCGCAGCAGGCGATGAAGGAAACAAGCTGCAGGTTACCGAATTCATTTCGGTAAGTGAGCTGGCCAATTTGATGGATGTGAGTTTTGCAGATGTGATCAGTAAATGTATGAGCCTCGGTATAATGGTGTCGATCAATCAGCGCCTGGAAGCCGACGTTATTGAACTGGTGGCAAGTGAATTTAATTACGAAGTGGAATTTTTAGGAGTAGAAGATGTAACCGAACTGGACGATGATGATGATGATGATAACGAAGAAGATCAAAAACCAAGAGCGCCGATCGTAACGATCATGGGTCACGTAGATCATGGTAAAACATCTTTGCTCGATTATATACGCAACACCAACGTGATAGCAGGTGAAGCCGGCGGTATCACGCAGCATATAGGCGCCTACGAAGTAACATTGGAAAACGGAAGGCATATCACTTTCCTGGATACGCCGGGTCACGAAGCCTTTACCGCGATGAGGGCACGTGGTGCAAAAGTTACCGATATTGCCGTGATAGTAGTAGCTGCAGATGATGCGGTGATGCCGCAAACAAAAGAAGCCATCTCCCATGCGCAGGCAGCAAATGTGCCGATGATATTTGCGATCAACAAAATTGATAGAGATGGTGCTAATCCTGAAAAAATCAAAGAACAATTAGCAGCCAACAACATACTGGTAGAAAGCTGGGGCGGTAAATACCAGAGCCAGGAAATAAGCGCCAAACAGGGATTGAACATTGATCTGTTGCTGGAAAAGATATTGCTGGAAACAGATATCCTTGAATTAAAAGCCAACCCGGATAAAGTGGCTTCTGGTACTATTATCGAAGCAACGCTGGATAAGGGCCGCGGTTATGTAGCAACCATCCTTGTACAAAACGGCACACTCCACCAGGGCGATATGATCGTTTCCGGTCAGTACTTTGGTAAAGTAAAAGCCATGTACAACGAGCGTAACCAGCGTATTGAAACAGCGCCGCCATCTACCCCGGTATTGATATTGGGATTGAATGGTGCACCGCAGGCCGGTGAAACCTTCAGGGTATTTGCAGATGAAGCAGAAGCAAGAGAAAAAGCATATCAACGCGGACAGATATTGAGGGAGCAGGGCATGAGGGCGAAAAAGCATATTACGCTGGATGAGATCGGCCGCCGTTTGGCATTAGGAAACTTTAAGGAGCTTAATGTAATTATTAAAGGTGACGTGGATGGTTCGGTAGAAGCATTAAGTGACAGTTTACAAAAATTAAGTACAGAAGAAATTGTGATACGGGTGATACACAAAGCCGTGGGTGCCATTACAGAAAGTGATGTTACCCTGGCCAATGCATCCGATGCAATCATTATCGGGTTTAATGTACGCCCGTCTATGCAGGCGGCAAAGCTTGCCGAGCAGGAAGCCATTCAGATCAAGTTGTATTCGATCATCTACAATGCTATTGAAGAGATCAAGAGTGCGATGGAAGGTATGCTTGAACCTACGGTTGAAGAAAAGATACTGGGTAACGTTGAGATCAGGGAAACCTATCGTTTCGATAAAGCCACTGTGGCAGGATGTTTTGTGCTGGATGGCAAGATCGCACGTAACAACCGCATCCGTTTGGTAAGAGATGGTATCGTGATCTTTACCGGTGAGCTGGGAAGTTTGAAGCGCTTTAAAGACGATGCCAAAGAAGTTACTTCAAGTATGGAATGCGGATTGACCATCAGGAACTACAATGATATCAAAGTAGGCGATATAGTAGAAGCATTTGAAGAAGTGGAAGTGAAGAGAACGTTGTAAGCTTCAAGCTGCAAGCCACAAGGGTGCAAGCTTTATCATTATACAGCAGGCTTCTCCCTTGCAGCTCAGTGCTTGCGGCTTCTTGCAAACATTTGTTAAATAAGCCCGCTGCTAAAGACTTTTAAACTTTAGAAAGCTACTTTTGGCAGGCAAAAAGTTATTTGTATTAATACATTCTTATCATAGATAAAATGAAACATCTTTTATTCTTTATTTCAGCACTGGTATTTTTTACTTCAGCAAAGGCGCAGCCAACGGCTCCTAAAAAAGTATTGGCCGATAAGATCATAGCCGTAGTCGGAAATAAGATAGTATTGAAAAGCGATATCGACAACGGCCTTATAGATATGCAGCGCCAGGGAATTGAATTACCGGCAAATGCGTATTGCGCCACACTGGAACAGGCCCTTGGCATCAAAGCTTTGGTATTGCAGGCCGAAAAAGATTCATTGCCGGTTACAGATGAAGAAGTGGAAACCGCTATCGATAACCAGATCCGTTATTTCATGAGCCAGTATGGTTCTAAAGATGAACTGGAAAGAGTAGCAGGTAAATCGGTGTATCAATTAAAAGAAGATTTCAGGGATGGCTTCAGGGATAATCTTTTGGCAAAAGCCATGCGCAATAAAGTGGTGGATAATGTACGCATCACACCAAAGGAAGTACAGGATTTTTTTGATAAGATACCAACAGACAGTTTGCCGTTGTACGAAACTGAAGTAGAAGTAAGCCAGATAGTGAGCTATCCAAAAGCCAGCAGGGATGCGGAAGAATATGCAGTAGAACTTTTAAAGACATACAAGCAGCAAATTGAAAGCGGTAAAAAAGATTTTTGTTCGATAGCGGCGCTTTATTCAGAAGATCCCGGCAGTAAGGACAATTGTGGTAAATATGATGTTAACCGCAACAGTAAGGAAATGGATCCTGTATGGCTGCAAAAAGCATTTACGTTAAAAGAAGGACAGATATCCAATCCATTCAAAACAAGGTTTGGCTATCACATTATACAACTGGTTAGCCGTGCAGGGGATGATGCAACAGTAAGGCATATATTATTGGTGCCCCAGGTAACAAAAATTGAAATGGAGGAAGGAATGCAAAAGCTTGATTCTGTAAGGGCGAAACTTATATCAGGAACGTTGAGCTTCGGTGAAGCCGTTTCAAAATACAGCGATGATGAAAGCGGCAAATTTACCGCAGGACAGATCATGTCGAGAGACGGAAGTTCTTTTGTAACGATAGATCAGCTGGATAAGGACCTTGTAGCGATGATGAAAGATCTGAAAGTTGGGCAATACTCTCAACCTGTAGCATATACCGATGAGCGTGGTAAAAAAGGCATACGCATTGTTTACCTGAAAACAAAGACCCAACCGCACCGCGAAAATATGAAGGATGATTACGACAAAATAGCGCAGCGGGCGCTGGAAGATAAAAAGAATGATGTACTGGAAGCGTGGTTCAATAAAAAGATACCAACGTACTACGTAATGATCGCCGACGAATATAAAGATTGTCCGGAACTGAAAAAATGGACGGTGAACAGCTCTGCAAAAAATTAAGCAAGTAAAACATAATTAATAAAACGTTCCGGCCAGCCGGAACGTTTTACTTTTGTATACAATCAATCAGCCACAGATCAGCGTAATCTGCGGGCAAATAAAATTTATGATAGAAAAGAAGCAAAAAATAGCAAAAGAAGAGAATGCTATACTGGTGGGCCTGGTAACCAAAGAGCAAACAGAACAGCAGGTAAATGAATACCTTGATGAACTGGCTTTTTTGGCAGAGACTGCCGGCGCACATACTGTAAAACGATTCACACAAAAATTGCCGCACCCGGACAGTAAGATATTTGTCGGGAAAGGAAAACTGGAAGAAATCAAACAATTCATTCTTTTAAAAGGCAACATCAACTTAATAATATTTGATGATGAACTCACCGGCTCGCAGATACAGAACATTGAAAAGGAGTTGAACATAAAAACCATCGATCGCAGCGATCTTATCCTGGATATATTTGCCAGCCGTGCAAAAACTGCACAGGCAAAAACACAGGTAGAACTTGCGCAATATCAATACATATTGCCTAGGCTTAGAGGTATGTGGAAGCATTTGGAAAGGCAGGGCGGCGGCGTAGGAACAAGAGGTCCCGGTGAAACAGAAATAGAAACGGATCGCCGTATCGTAAAAGATAAGATCAGTTTATTACGCAAGCGCTTAGCTGAAATAGATAAGCAGTCTTTTACACAACGAAAAGATCGCGGCGAGTTTATCCGTGTGGCATTGGTAGGTTATACCAACGTTGGTAAATCTACCCTGATGAATGTATTAAGCAAGAGCGAAGTATTTGCAGAAAATAAATTATTCGCCACGCTGGATACCACAACAAGGAAAGTGGTATTTGAGCAAACACCTTTTTTATTGAGCGATACCGTTGGGTTTATAAGAAAGCTGCCGCATCATTTGGTAGAAAGTTTTAAAAGCACACTGGATGAGGTAAGAGAAGCTGATGTGTTGCTGCATGTGGTAGATATTTCTCATCCGCAATATGAAGAGCAATTGAATGTTGTAAATAAAACGCTGGCAGAATTAGGCGCTGCAGAAAAGCCAACCATCACTA
>JBEHZB010000025.1:0-38567 GCA_048497855.1 Bacteroidota bacterium
GTAATAGTAATGCTGGCTTGTTTGGTACAGCCTGCAGCTGTTGTTGCAGTTACGGTATAGGTTGTTGTTGTAGCAGGAGAAGCAGCAACAGGGTTTGATGTGGTAGAGCTTAAACCCGCAGCTGGTGTCCACAGGTACGTGCTGCCTACAGGTTGTGCACCTGCTGTAGTTGAAGTACCGGTTAAGGTAAAGATCAGGTTCCTGTCGGTACCTACGATACAGGTAGCAGCGCCATTGCCCCATGAGTTACAGGCTGAAGCAAAACCACCATTTGGATTTTGCCACATCCATGGCAAACCGGTAGCAGTGGTACCATTGGCACCCCATGCCCACTCGCCACCTACAGCAAAACTCATGTTAGACTGAACAGATAACCAGTAGGTACCTGCAGTTAAGCTGGTAGAAGGAATGGTCATAACGGGGTTTGCACCACCGGTATAGGTAAGGTTGTTGTAGTTGGCAACAAGCGTACCCGGAGTATTGGTAGCAGAGTTCCTGTAGATGAACACATTGTAAGATGTGCTTGGACCTGCACCGTTGAAATACATACCGCCTGTAGATACCTGTGTAATGTTCCAGGTAGTGTTTGCAGGAACTGTGAAATCTTCAGCAGCCTGGTTATCGAAGGCATCATTTGCTGTTTCGAAGTTTTGAGAAACAGGAGAAGCGCCTACTGCACCACCTTGAGTGTACAATGTACCTACAGGTGTTGGAGGTGTAGATTGAACCACGGTCAGTTTTGTAGGATCGCCTGCACAAAGCGTTGTGCCCGGATCTGCAATAATAACCAGGTCTGGATTTGGTGTTACTGTTATGGTAAATGACGTTGGTGTTCCGGTACAGGTAACACCATTATTGGTATACGTTGGTGTAACAGTTATTGTAGCTACAACAGCTGTAATACCGGTATTAACTGCAACAAACGATGGAATGTTGCCGGTGCCGCTTGCAGCAAGACCGATAGAAGGGGCGCTGTTGGTCCAGTTATATACTGTACCTGCAACAGTGCCGGTAAAATTAACTGCTGTAGTAGAAGAACCAGGGCATAGCGACTGGTTGCCTACTGCATTAACTGTTGGAATAGGATTTACATTTAGCGTAGCTGCATTGGAAATAACAAAACCGGAAGTGGTATTGTCATAAGCAATTGCACGGTATTGATAACCGTTCATTGTCAATGTAGCACCGGTAATGGTCAATGATGCTGAAGTAGTACCTGAATACGGTGCAGCAGCAGGAACATTGTTCCAGGTTGTACCTCCATCAGTACTTAACTGCCATTGGTACGTAGGTAAAGAAGCCGGTGTAGCGGCAGTAGTGAATGTTGCATTTGAACCGTTACAAACTGTAGTATTAACAGGTTGTGTGGTGATCGCTATTGGTGTGCCCGAAACAACGAACACAGGATTAGCCAAAGAATCTACTCTTGCAGCCGATGCATTGTACAGGCCTGCTTTCACAATGCCTCCGCAACCATCCTGCTGCAGGATATCATCAATATACCAGCCTTCAAATGTTCCCTGGTTGGTAGTGTTTCCTTTTGTTCTGAAACGCAGGCGTACGTTTTGTCCATTAAGCGAAGAAAGGTTAACGATAGAAGTGATGAACTGGCCATTACCACGACCATAACTTACACCGCCAAACATTTTCTGGTTAACGCCCCAGGTGTTGGCAACAGAACAGATATTGTTATAGCCATTCTGAAGGATCATTGGTCCGGCATCATTCCAGGTTGTTCCTCCATCAGTAGAATATTCTACCCTTCCGCCGTCAATGGTATTTTTTGTAATAAAGAAATGATTGAATGATAATACCGAGAGTGAACCTGCAGTAAAGCCTGCAGCATTTGAGGTAAGGCTCACATCTCTTAACACGTTATTACTTGGCGAGAACCATGATGTAGTAGGGCTCACAGCACGTGCCGTACTGGTTACCCAGTTGGTAGAAGCATTACCTGTAGCAATTACAGAAGTAAGGCCACCGGTAGTGCTGCCGTCCCTGTTGTCATCAATGTTTTTAACGATAGCGCAACCTGCAATGGTTGGCTGTATCGTCACGGCATATGTTTTTGTTTCCTGCGTAGATCCGAAATTAAGCGCAGGCCAGGTAACTACATTCCCGCTTAATGTACCGCCATTGGTACTGCTTACATAACTGAAACCTGCGGGTATGGTATCCCGCAAGGTATAGTTGGTATTTACCAAACACTGGCAGGTAGCGTTAAGTTTGATCTCTACTTTTTCTCCCTGTATCACTTTAAGCGGAGTAGCTGTTTTTACAAGTTCTACCAGCGAAGGCACATCAAATGCAGCTACACCATCGGTAGTACTTGCAGAACTTCCCTGTGAAGCGCTTAAGCCCATACCTCTTCTTGCAAATGCATTCCATATAGCACACCTGTGGCGGTAGCCATATAAAATAGAATCGGCAGCGAGGATAGCATTTCTTGCATCAAGGAAGCCCGGGCGGCAGGTTTGCAAACGCATACCTTCCATCACCAGCCTTAATGCAATAGAGTTACCTTTTGTAGAAGTGCCGTCGAAGAGATTAGTGTTGATGCTGTTTTCCTGCTGGATGATGAACCAGGTCATATCCCATAATGCAGAGCACCATACTTCACCGATATAATGCACTTCACCGGCTTGTGCCGGATTGGCAACATCGGTATACGTGTGGGGATTGATGGTCATATCCGTAGAGTAAGGATAAGTACGGATACCCGTGCCATTCAATGGCTGGCCTACTGCATATACACCCATTGGCCTTGCAAGCGGACCATCAGCAACAGTTGCAGTTGCCCAGTTGGTGGTTTGCATCAATGCCAGGTAATCGCTCCATCCTTCACCGCCTTGTTCGGCATTACCCAAACAGTTGGAGTTAGGCGCACCACCCGTCAGCCTGTTGGAAACACCATGACCATATTCGTGCGCTATTACACCGTTATCCAGGTCGCCATCAAGATCTACACCTGCAGATAGTGTAACATTTAAATTGTTAGCCAGCTGCGCTGCCAGTAAAGCGCCGTCAGCTTGTGATATCATTACAGCAGGAATAGTAATGGTATTATCCGTTCCACCCATCGTGATCGGGAAACCGGCAACATTATTTACCATAATAACTGCAATAGCGCCGTTGTTCTGTGCGTTCTTCACTTTTTCAACAAAGCCCCCTGCACAGCCTCCACCACGGATGATCATAGCGATCTTACCGGTTAAAGAGCCCGGCGTAGTGCCGTTACAGGCATAGTGGGTACCCGAAGATGTACCATCATCATTATAATAAACCACCTGGCCTGTTTTTGAACCCACATTTTTTAATTTGTTGGCAGTACTAAACCCACTCTCCGTAGCAAAATAATTACCTGCAACTGCAGCAGGAGTATTCACTTTAAAGGTTGGCACTCCCGACCACAGGTACATCTGCATACGTGGCCTTTGGCCATCAGCAGGAGTAGCAAAGTTGGCATTGTCTGTTCCGCCACCATCTTGTGCTTCGGCCTGCACATAATCATTTCCTGCACCGCCCCTGCCTAAATTATCCGTCTGGAAGTTGCCCGATTTCTCATCAAATCCATATTGATACAGGATATCATGAACGGTATTGTTCCAGTAAAAAAGATTGGTTATAGCCGCCAGCCTGTTATTGGCATCGCCGGGTTGTAGTGTAAAATCAGGAACTGTACCGAATGTTAGTACAGGATCCGGAGTAGTAGATGTTGCTGAAATATTGCCAGGCGAAGAAGGGTTGTTATTGTTGGCTATATCAAGATAAGCATGTACGTTATTACCTCTTGTGATATTATAATTGGTAGTACCATCAAAATGCCAGCCGTTGGTAATGGCAGCATTACCTGCACCTGCCCTCAACCAGGGGCTGGTTTCTGTTCCCATAGGATTATGCCTTGGGCTTTCAGACGGCCATTTAGATACATAATATCCTGCGGTAGTTACCGAAGGAGGAGAATATTGTGTGTAGGTTTTATTTTGATCACCGGCTACAGTTACCACGCCCGGCTGATCTGATTCCACTTTTGTCCAAACATTATTTTTATCCGTTCCGACAGCATCACTTTCTATTTCTCTTTTTTCGTGAACTGTCAGGTTGTTCTTTTCTAAGAAAGCACCTGTTGTTGCATCAATACGCACGTTCCACCAATCAGCAGAACGTAGCTCATCAATGTTTACGTTCCAGGCAAGCTTTACCCACGAACCATCATCGGCAACTACCCAGAAAAGTTCGGTCTCAATTTTTTCTTTGGCAATGCCTGCACCCGAAAAGGTCATTTTCTTTTCTGTTGCAAATTTGTTTTCTGTGTTTCTTAATCCTAAAAGAATAGGTAATTTAAGATGCAGTGCAGCATTATTGATCGCCTGCTCTGCCTGAACGGCTGGAGATACAAGTCCGGCGCCGGCCTTTTCCTGTATCTTGTCCACAAATCTTCCGGAAGAATACAACACTTCGTTGTTGCGGAAGATAACAGTCATGATGCTGTTAAACACTTTGATGTTTTGATACATCTGCTGCAGGTAAACATACTGGATGTTCGTTTTGTCATCAGTAAAAGCATGACTGATAACAAGGTTATCAGCATCAGCAGGACTGATGTTCAGCTGAGCAGCATTCTTCTTAACAAGGTCCAGCAGTGATTTATTACCTGCATTTTGGGCATGCAAGGAAAAACCTGCTAAAACCAGCGCCAATACAATGGCTACCGAATAGAATTTTCTCATTTGAGATTAGGTTTGGTTAAAAAATCGGGTAAAAAAATAAAAGGGTATGAGTTGTGGCAACTTTCATAAGGAGTAGAATAAAGCAAACAGCAACAATTGGGTAAATAGATAAGATTCAATTACTTAAATCGGAAACCTAATAATAGAAAATAAAACTGCTACAGCCAAATCTTCTTTATGAACGGTATTGATGAAGGGGTAAAAATACCGGTATTAACAGGATTTACTAAAATGGAGTGCTTAAATTTACAATTATGACAAAACGATCGGCTGTTCTTTTTTCCCTATTGCTTTTTTGCCTTGCCTCATTTTCACAAAAGGTTGATATGAATGCGAAGAACTGGGCAGACAGTGTTTTTAAAACCTTGTCGGAAGATGAACGTGTTGGCCAGCTAATGGTGGTACGCTTATCAACCATAGATGCCAAAACAAAGACCATTACTTTTTTTGATAAGGAAGTAGCTGATCTTGTAAAACAATACAATGTAGGTGGCGTATGCCTTTTCCAGGGCAGCCCGGTAAAGCAGGCCAACATTATCAATTCGTTGCAGGCTATGGCAAGAACGCCGATACTGATGTGCATTGATGCAGAGTGGGGAGTTGGCATGCGTATGACAGACAGTGTATTGCCGCTGCCGAAGCAAATGATGCTGGGCGCTGTAAGTGATCCCGCTATTGCCTATCAATACGGAAAGATCGTTGGCGAGCAGTGTAAGCGTATTGGCATACAGGTAAATTATGCACCGGTAGTGGATATTAATAACAACCCCAACAATCCTGTTATTAATGACAGAAGCTTTGGCGAGGATAAATATAAAGTAGCCGCTTATGCTATTCAATATATGAAAGGCATGCAGGATGTTGGTGTAATGGCTTGTGCCAAACATTTTCCGGGCCATGGCGATGTGGCGGTGGATTCGCATTACGATCTGCCGGTGATCAATAAATCAATAGCGCAACTGGATTCATTGGAGTTATATCCCTTCCGGGAAATATTTAAAGCTGGTATCGGCAGTGTGATGATCGCACATCTTTCTGTGCCTGCAATTGACAGTACACCTAATAAGCCAACTTCTATTTCTAAAAATAATGTGACCGACCTGATGAGGAACAGGCTGGGTTACCAGGGATTGACATTTACCGATGCCTTGGAAATGCAGGGTGTAAAAAAATATTATCCCGATGGCGAAGCATCAGTGCAATCGCTGGTTGCCGGTAATGATATGCTTTGCCTGCCTGGTGATGTGCCGCTGGCTATCGCCAAAATAAAAGAGGCTATAAAAAATAAAGTATTAAGCTGGGATGATATTGAAATGCATTGCAAAAGAGTGCTGCAGATAAAATATCAATATGGGTTAAATCAACTGCAGCCTGTTGATACCAATAATCTTACCAGCGACCTTAACAGCAAAGTGCCTGCAATGAGAAGGCTGATCGCTGAAAATGCGTTGACCGTACTTAAAAAAACAGATACTGTATTCTTTCCATTACGTATTCCTGCAAAGCCGGCAAAAGATATTGTTTATGTAAGTGTAGGCAACAGCAGCGATAATGCATTTGCCCGCCGCATGCGCACCGATTACAATGCAGATGTGGTGTATTTCAATTACAAAGATTCTGATGCAACAGCTGTTGCCGTAGCAGTAAAGAAAAAATATAAAAAGGTCATCATCGGCATTCATAATTATAACAGGGCGCCTGCCAATAATTTCGGCATTAGTAAACAGGCAGTTGATTTAGTAACGCAACTGCAGCAAAGAACCAACGCTGTTACGCTTGTATTTGGAAATGTATATGCAGTAAAGAACTGGTGCAATGCTAAAAATTTGATTGCCTGTTATGAAGATGACGATATCATTCAAAACACAGCGATCGACCTGCTGCAGGGAAAGATAGGCGCTAAAGGAAGATTGCCCGTTACAGTATGTGATAACTATAAATACGGAAGCGGTATAACAACAACAGCTTTTTTTTTGCCCCGGGCAATACCCGCTGATGCTGTGCTCAACACAGCTAAATTAACCGTGATCGATTCCATCGCTAATGATGCCATTGCAAAAAATGCTACGCCGGGTTGTGTAGTGCTGGTTGCTAAAGATGGTGCTATTGCTTATCATAAAGCATACGGCAGTTTTGCCTATGATAAAGCAGAGCCGGTAAACCTGGAATCTATTTACGACATGGCTTCCGTAACAAAGATCTGCGCTACCACTATTGCTGTAATGAAACTGTACGATGAAGGAAAGATAGACCTCAAAAAAACGTTAGGCGATTATCTTCCGTGGGTGAAGGGTACCAACAAAGAACATTTATTGATCGAAAATGTTTTATTGCACCAGGCCGGGCTGGTAGCATTCATTCCTTTTTTTAAAGAAACACTTACTGCAAGCGGCGCTGCCGATGCCACTTATTATTCCACTGTTGCAAAAGATTCGTTCAGCATACGGGTTGCCGATAACCTTTATATGCGTAACGACTGGAAGGATACTTTATACAAACGCATCTTGCAAAGCAAGCTCGGCGAAGCCAATAAATATATTTACAGCGATAATGATTTTATCTTTTTAGGGAAAGTTGTTGAAGCAGTAAGCGGCCAGCCATTGAATGAATATGTACGCACTGCTTTTTATGTTCCGCTGGGATTAACCTCTACAGGATTTAAACCCCGTGAGCGTTTTGCATTGAGCCGCATAGCGCCAACAGAACACGAAAAAACTTTTCGCCAGCAATTATTGCGTGGCGATGTGCACGACCCCGGCGCAGCTATGTTTGGTGGTGTAGCAGGACATGCAGGTTTATTCAGCAATGCTTATGATTTGGCGATCATTATGCAGATGCTGCTTAACGGCGGCAGCTTTAATGGCAAACATTATATCAACAAAGAAACCATCGAATTATTTGCGGGCTATCACAGTGCTGTAAGCCGCCGCGGTTATGGCTTTGATAAACCGGAAAAGGATAATGCCACACGCCCCGATCCTTATCCCTGCTTACTGGCATCGCCGCTAACGTTTGGGCACACCGGCTTTACGGGCACCTGTGTATGGGCCGATCCAAAATATAATCTTGTCTTCATCTTTTTAAGCAACCGTGTAAACCCCGAAGGTGGTGATAATAAAAAACTGCTGAACATGAATGTGCGGGGTAAGATACAGGAGGCGGTTTATGAGGCAATGGAATAAGTTTTCTGTTTTGGGTTTTCTGTTGGCAGTATGTTATTCGGGGTTTCAGCTTCTACAGTAATATATTTCTTAACTTTTATCGAAGCGTAGAAACGCTCTGTGAATCTTTGTGAATCCTTTGTGCGTCTTTGTGAAACAACTTTGTTACTCCAATCTCAACAGTATTGCTTTCAATTCTTCCCTTTTCTTCCATGGTATCTGGTGATCGGCGCCATGCAATGTATCTGAAATTATGGAAGCCGCATTTACCATCAGCTTTTCTCCATAAGCAATGTTTTGTATCGGTACCCAGGTATCTTTATCACCATGCACAAAAACAACATTGCAGGAAATATTTTTCAGATCGTTGGCCATAGGCTTCAGGTCATTCTTTAAATATAAAAGCTCGGTATTGCTCGGGCCAAAAGCACCCGGTAAAAACCAGTACATCGGTTTGTTCTTTAAGATATGCCGCCAGGTCTCTTTCTTTTCTTCTGCCGGGTCGAGTGCAGCAGCAACCAGCACAATAGTTTTAAATAATTCCGGGCGCATAGATGCCAGTTCAGCGGTAACAGGTCCGCCCATGCTGTGACCGCACAGGTACATCGGCTGACTGGTCTTTAGTTTTTCCAATACCGGCATAATGATCCTGCACTGTGCCTGCAGGTGCATGGCTTTACCAAAATCGCTGTAGCCAAAGCCCGGCCTGTCTATACTAACGAGCCTGAATTTTTGTTGCAAGGTAGAATCATACATGAACTTCATATAATGGAACCAACTGCCCGGCGAGCCATGTATAAAAACCAGTGTAGGCAGATCATCATTACCGCTTACCGCATAATGAAGATGCCTGTTGTCAATTATCGTGTCGTATATTTTGAGGGGAGTATTCTTGCTTTTAAAAACAGTGTATGCTTTTTTATCGTTCCAGCGCATGCGCATACAGCATTGACAAAAAATAGTGTATGCAAAAAGTAAAAGGATAAAGCGAAGAGATACTCTCATGTTCCTTTTACGTTTGAGAAATCTATTTGTTACATTTATAAGAACAATTTAACCATCCAGCAATAAAACAGTTACACCAATTCTTCTGAACTCTCCGGCAACTTATCATACTCCCCTTTTAGTGAGTAATAGCCAAATATCATCAGCCCAACAGCAATAGGTGTAAATATGGCAATGATAATGATCCACGGAATTGGTTTATTGATATCCTTTGTTCCGGCACTATTGATATTATGTATGGCACCGGTAACTAAAAAATAAATAACCACCGGCGCAATGATCATCCAGAAAATACCCATTATTCTTTTTAACTGGTTCATAAAAAATATATTTAGTCTTGAACGTCTTTATCAATTTTATTATTGAGATACAACGCACCAATAATGAAACACAATGCCGCAACACCAATTGGGTACCAAAGCCCAACCAGCGGATCGCTGGTAAATGTTGCAGTCAATAATGTTGCAATGAATGGTACCAACCCGCCAAATACACCATTACCAATATGATAAGGCAGGCTCATGGAAGTGTATCGGATTTTAGTTGGAAATAACTCTACCAAAAATGCAGCCACCGGCCCGTATACCATTGTTACAAAAATGATCATCACCCAAACAAGAAAAATGAATTTCCATTTGAGGGGCGTAGAAAGAACCTTATCGGAATAAGAAGCTTTTGTATCAGGTTGAGAAAATCCAAAAGCAGCATCGGTGTAAACGATCGTATCAGCGCTGTTTCTTACAAACGTATTCCCATCATACCGGTAAGTATTTTTATTGTGAATGATCTCTTTTCTTGTATTACCTGATAGTATGGTGTCAGTCTTTATTACTTCGTGCTTTTCCGGAACAAGCATCTTTTGATTGCTGTTGTTTTCCAACGTCTTCGTCATCCATACTTTTGCGTCAGCACATTTGATCAGCTCATTAAATATCGGTCTGTAAAAAATTACGCCCAACAACATACCCGTAAGCATGATCCATTTTCTGCCAACCTTATCACTCAAGGCGCCAAACACTAAAAAGAAAGGCGTTGCCAAACCAATTGCCCATAATAATATTTCCCTGTTCTGCATGAACTCCAGCTTCACCGTATTCTCTAAAAAACTTTGTGCATAGAATTGCCCGGTGTACCAGATAACACCTTGTCCCATCACTGCGCCGAACAATGCCAGCAACACCATTTTAAAATTTGCCTTATGCCCGAAACTTTCTTTGAGAGGATTGACTGATGTCTTTCCTGCCGCTTTTAGTTTTGAGTACAACGGCGATTCATTCATCTTCATCCGGATATAAATAGAAACACCTACCAGTAAAATGGATAGCCAGAAAGGATAGCGCCATCCGCCCCAGGAAGCATTGAAAGCCGCTTCGCTCATACTTGATTTTACCGCCATGATAACGCCCAGCGCTACAAACAAACCCAGTGTAGCCGTGGTTTGTATCCATGCAGTAAAGTAGCCGCGGCGATGTACCGGTGCATGCTCTGCCACATAAGTGGCAGCGCCGCCGTATTCACCGCCGAGCGCAAGGCCCTGTATCAAGCGTAATAATAAAACAAGCAAAGGCGCAGCTATGCCGATAGCTTTATAATTGGGCACCAGCCCTATTAAAAAAGTAGAGCCGCCCATTAAAACAAGCGTCAGTAAGAAAGTATATTTTCTGCCGATGAGGTCGCCCAATCTTCCAAACACCAATGCGCCGAAGGGCCTTACCAGAAAGCCCGCTGCAAAAATGGCGAGTGTACTTAATAAAGCGGCGGTATCATTTCCTTCTGGAAAAAATTGTACAGCGATCGTTTTGGCAAGCATTCCGAAAATGTAAAAATCATACCACTCGATCAATGTGCCGAGTGAAGAAGAAAAAATGATCTTACCAATTCCTTTGCCGGTTTGTATGTCATTCATCTTGTTAAGATATACAATAATAATTGTTAGATGAAACAGAAAATCATCGGGAACGTTTGCAGAACGGCAATAAAATTTTATCAGCCATTACTCCGTACAAATCTTTAAATTGACGGTCGAAAAAAGAAGCACAATATGGCATATCCTTATCAGATCACTTCCTTGGAGCAATATCATAGTGAGTACAAAAGAAGTGTGGAAGATCCCGAAGGCTTTTGGGCGGCTGTAGCCGATAATTTTTACTGGAGAAAAAAATGGAACAGTGTGTTGAACTGGAATTTTACCGAACCGAAAATAGAATGGTTCAAAGATGCTAAACTCAACATTACGGAAAACTGTATCGATCGTCATTTAGCAACAATGGCCGATAAGCCTGCTATCATCTGGGAGCCGAATAATCCTGAAGAAAGGGTGAGGGTGGTTACATATGCAAGGCTGCACAAACGTGTTTGCCAGTTTGCACAGGTATTGAAAAATAACGGCGTAAAAAAAGGCGACCGCGTTTGTATATATATGGGCATGGTGCCCGAGCTGGCTTATGCAGTATTGGGTTGTGCAAGAATAGGCGCTATACACAGCGTAGTGTTTGGCGGGTTTAGTGCACAAAGTATTGCAGACAGGCTGGAAGATGCGCAGGCTGAATTCATTGTTACCTGCGATGGCGCTTATCGTGGCGGAAAAGATATCCCGCTGAAAAGTATTATTGATGATGCATTGATCGGCAACAAAACGGTTAAGCGGGTGATCGTTTATACAAGAACAAGAACACCTGTATCAATGATAAAAGGAAGGGATGTGTGGTGGGAAGATGAAATGGAACATGCGGAAGGACAGATCGAAAAAGATGGTGTGGTTGCTTTTCCTGCCGAAGAAATGGATGCAGAAGATCCGCTGTTCATTTTATATACTTCAGGATCTACCGGTAAGCCCAAAGGTGTGGTACATACCTGTGCGGGTTATATGGTGTGGACGAACTACACCTTTGTAAATGTATTTCAATACCAGCCTGGTGATGTACATTTTTGCACAGCGGATATCGGCTGGATAACCGGGCACAGTTATATTGTTTACGGTCCGCTGAGTGCAGGCGCTACATCACTGATGTTTGAAGGCATCCCTACATGGCCCGATGCAGGCCGTTTTTGGGATATTGTTGAAAAGCACAAGGTGAATATTTTATACACTGCACCTACTGCTATACGAAGCCTGATGAGCTATGGTACAGAACCGATACAGGGAAAAGATCTTTCTTCTTTAAAAATATTAGGTACTGTTGGCGAACCGATCAATGAAGAAGCATGGCATTGGTACGATGAAAATATAGGGAAGAAAAAATGTCCCATTGTAGATACCTGGTGGCAAACAGAAACAGGCGGCTGTTTAATAAGCAACCTTGCAGGCGTAACACCGTCAAAACCGAGCTGGGCTACGTTGCCAATGCCGGGTGTGCAGCCGGTATTGGTAGATGAGAGAGGGAATGAAATAACGGCCCCCTCTATCTCCCCCACGGGGGGAGGAAAAGGAGGAGAACATGGAGGAGATGGGGAAGAAGGTGATGATAATATTTTGAATGATGATGAAGCTGATTATTATAAGCATGCCAATCCGCTTACTTATAAATTGCTGAAAGATTTTGTTGCAGCGCATAGAGGTAATCCAACAATAGCAGAGAAAATATTATGGGATGAACTAAAAGGAAAAAAGCTGGGTAATTATAAATTCCGGAGGCGGCATATAATAGATAGTTTCATTGCAGATTTCGTTTGCTTATCAAAGAACCTGGTTATTGAAGTTGATGGAGCTATACATCAGCTTCCTGAAAATATTATTAATGATGCGGAAAGAACAAGGATACTGAATGAATACGGGTTCACTGTACTTAGAATTACAAATGATGAAGTGCAATACGAACTAGAAGATACTCTTTCAAAGATCCTGCAGCAATTAGAGCAGTTGCCTTTCGCAGACAGAGAAAAAAATAAAACATCATCTCCGCTTCCATCTTCTCCTTTTCCTCCCCCCGTGGGGGAGATAGAGGGGGCCGGAACTTTTATATCGGGCAACCTCTGCATCAAATTTCCCTGGCCCGGCATATTACGCACCACATACGGCGATCACGAACGCTGCCGTACCAATTATTTTGCAACATACCCCGGTTTGTATTTTACAGGTGATGGTGCATTGAAAGATGAAAATGGATTTTACCGTATAACAGGAAGAGTGGATGATGTATTGAACATCAGCGGCCATCGCATTGGCACTGCTGAAGTAGAGAATGCGATCAACATGCATTCGGGTGTGGTAGAAAGCGCTGTGGTTGGGTTTCCGCATGATATCAAAGGGCAGGGAATTTATGCGTATGTAATATATAGTGGCCATCATGGCGATGAGAACCTTACGCGGCAGGATATCAATCTTACTGTTTCAAAAATAATAGGCCCTATTGCAAAGCCGGATAAGATACAGTTTGTAACAGGCCTGCCCAAAACACGAAGCGGCAAGATCATGCGCCGCATCTTAAGAAAGATAGCCGAAGGCGAAATGACTAATCTTGGTGATACTACTACTTTACTTGACCCCGGTGTTGTGGATGAAATAAAAAAAGGCAAACTGTAATATACCCACCAGCAGGTAGTGATAAATGAGCAGCAGAGCAGTAGTTTTATGCTGATGAAAAAACTGTTGCTTTTATTTATACCGCTTGTTTGCTATTGCGGCCTGCAAGCCCAGGATGATTTCCTGGATAGCCTTCAGCTTAAAAAAATAATTTACAACAATTGTACTGCTGTAAAAGATCAGTACAATTCTTCTACCTGCTGGAGTTTTGCCGGTAATTCATTTATTGAAAGTGAATTGATAAAAAAGAAGATCAACCGGCTCGACCTGAGCGAAATGTTTGTAGCCCGCTATTCTTACCTGCGCAAGATTAACAGGCACCTCGCTTTAAAAGGAACTAATTTCTTTACACCGGGCGGCCAATTTCATGATATACAATGGGTGATCAAAGAATATGGTATGGTGCCTGAAGAAGCCTACAGCGGCAAACCCAATGGTGAAGTGCATCACGATCACGCCATGCTGGATACTGTGATTAAACATTTTGTAGAAAAAGCATTGGCACAAAAAAAAGAAAAACTTACAGCTGCTGATCTTGTGTATGTAAATCAACAGCTGGATAAATATCTTGGCAAAGTACCCGCTACATTTTTATACAAAGGCAAACGCTACACACCTAAAACCTTTGCGAAAGATTACCTGCATTTTAATGCGGATGATTATGTAGAGATCACTTCTTACACCCATCATCCATTCTATACTTCCTTTGCATTGGAAGATCAGTATAACTGGACAGGGGATAAATACCTCAATGTGCCAATTGCGGATTTCAGGCAGATCGTTGATAATGCATTAACGATGGGCTACACAGTAGGATGGGATGGCGATACACAGGAGCCGGGCTTTGATTACAACAACGGCGTTGCTTATCTTACTTATGATCTTTCCAGCCTGCAAACAGAACGGCAATCAACTTTTGAAGATAAGACCACTGCCATCGATCACATGATGCATATTGTTGGCTTATCAACCGATAAGGATGGCAATACCTGGTATTACATTAAAAACTCCTGGGGCGAAAGCAACAGCCTCGGCGGTTATTTATACATGCAGGATAAATACCTTTTTGTAAAAACAGGGGCCATCATTATGAACAAAGCTGCAATCCCGAAAGCCATAAAAGATAAGTTAAGGCTATAGCAAAAATAAAGAGAGAGCCGGTTGAGCTGAGGGGCTAAAGAGAAAAGGAGGAAAAAGAGCGGCTTATGTATTTCTCTTTGCGTTTTTGCGTGAAAATCGTCTCACATTTCACCCTTATTATCCCAATTTGATACTATTAATCAGTTGATAATTAATAAATTAAGAACTTTTTATGCCGATCTGCTGCCCGAAATTCCGGGAGGCTTTCATTATAATAACGACGGCTTCCCAGGATTTCTGGCAAGCTTTCATTATAATCATGACGCCGTCCCCGAAGTCCGCGGAAGCTTTCATGATCATCATGACAGGGCGCCCGAAGTTCGCGGAAGCTTTCATGGAAAAAAGTGATTAATCTTAATATGATTAGGAACAGCCTCCAAAAAGTGCATTAGCTGTCTCAATTTCTAAAAGCCTCCGGCACGATACCGGTTCCTTCCGGGAAATCCTGCGAAAGAATCCGGAACTCTTGACGGGTTGCTGAAATTTCCTCTAAGTTTTCTGATACAAAGCCTAGTAAAGTAAAAAATCACTCTCCTTGATCGCATTTTTTTCATCTCTTTAGAAGGGATAGGGGGCAAAACAAAATAAAAGAGAGCCAACCGGCCCTCTTTTATTTAAACACTATTACAGATTATTGAACTGCAATCTCACTTTTCACGTCTCACGTAATCAATATCCAAATATCTCCTCCAAATTCAATTTCTTCAATTCTCCATATTTGCTCATATCCGCTTCGGTCAGTTTTTTATCAGAAGCAACCACGCAATACGTGTACGGCTTGTTGGCGATATATTGTTTATGAAACGCATTCAGTTCGTTATAACCGATCTTATCTACCACAGCATATGTCTTTTTACGGATGTCGTAATTCAACCCTTTTTGCTGAGCAGCAAGGTAATTGAAAATGATAGCATCCTGTGTAATGCGGCCGGTCTCAATATCTTTTTTAATACCGGTACGGGCAAACTCTACATTCTGTACCACATTAGGAAGATCATTCAATAACTCGTTCATAGCAACAACAGATTCGTTGAACTTATCTGCCTGGCAACCTACATAAGCCAATGTATAAAAAGGATCTTCTTTTTTATCCGGCACAGCATAAAAAGCAAACGTAGAATAAGCCAATGCTTTGGATTCACGGATCGTTTGAAAAACCAGTGCACCCATACCGCCGCCAAAATAATTATTGAAGATATCTATCACCGGCTCCTGATCAGGATTGTAAGTAGCAGTGTTGCGTATCCAGCGCACTTCCGATTGTACCATATTATAATCTGCAAACAATACCTGGTTCTTTGTTTGCGTGGTATTGGTAAATTTCATTTTAGCAGGCGCAGCTTTAAATGCAGCAGGAACGGTATGCATCGTTTTTAAAGATGCGGTCAATGCTGCCAAAGGCTGTGGCCCGTAATACAATATCCTGTGCGAATAATTGCCCAGGTCGTGCAGCATATTTACCAGTTCGCCGGAAGAAGTATTGTTGATCTCATCATTGCTCAGTACATAATTGAAAGGATTTTTTTCTCCGAACCGTGCATACGATACCAGTCCGTTCATAATAGCGCCTTTGTTCGCTTTGGCATCTGTTCTCGATTTGGTGATCCTCGCTTTTAAAGAAGTTAATGCCCCTTCATCAGCTTTACAGTTTTTCAGCAGGTTCTCAAAAAGCGTTACCGCCTGGTTGAAATTTTCCTGTAAACCCTCGATAGTTACCGTAGTATATTCTGTACCTGTGCTAACCGTAAAGCTGCAGGCAATTTTGTAAAATTCTTTGGTGATATCTTCTGCGCTCATTTTATCGGTACCTAAAAAAGAAAGGTATTGCGCAGCAATGCTAAGCTTCTTATTGTTCCAGGTGCCCATATCAAAACGGTAGCGCAGGCGGAAAATGCTGTTGTCGTTATTTTTTACATACAGCACTTCAGCCGGGCCCAGCTTTCCTTTCTGCATATCTTTAGTGTAATCAAGGAACACCGGTTTCAGCGAAGTGGTGGGCATATTATTTACTTCTTTTACAAAAGCCGATTGTGCATCCCTGTTCGTTTCTACAGGAGTGATAGCAGGCTTCACTACTTTGATGATGTTCTTGTCTTCACCCTTGCGTTTGAAGATCACTAAATAATTATCCTGGAAATATTTGTTGGCAAAATCAACAATATCTTTTTTAGTAAGCTTCGATAAAAGATCGGTATAAGCCACCTGGTCCCTCCAGTCTATTTCAGAAGTAAAAGCATCTACAAGGTCGCCCGCTCTTGAGCCATACGATTCCAGCGCCAGTATCTTGCTCTTCTTATTATTGTTAACGATAGAAGTGATCAGGTTATCATCAAAATTTCCCTTCTTAAGATTATCAATTTCACCCAGCATTAATGTCTTCACATCATCCAATGATTGACCCAATGTAGGCGTACCCTGCATGAACAATACACCATAATCAATAAGCGTAAATGCAGAAGCAGAAGCTCTTAACAGCTTTTGTTTTTTAACTAAGTTAAGATCCATCAAACCGGCTTTGCCATTGGTAAGTATTTGTCCAACAAGATCAGCCAGCAATACATCTTTCGATTTGTTGCCCGGCAGGCGGAAACCTATTGTCAGGTTCTCTGCATCAGGACCAACCACTTCTGCAGTTATCGGTGAAGTGATGGGTGCTTCAGGATCGAAGGTATATTTAGGCACGGTTTTATTCTGCATATACGAAAAAGCAGCGTCGATCTTTTTGATCATTTCATCCGGGTTAAAATCACCCGACATTACTATACCCATATTGTTCGGCACATAATAGGTGTTGTAATATTTCCTGATCTCCGTAAGCGAAGGATTCTTTAAATGCTCTATCGTACCAATGGTAGTTTGTTTACCATAATTATGATTCTTAAATAATTCAGCAAATAATTTTTCAAATACTTTTCTGCCGTCATTATCCAGTCCACGGTTCTTTTCTTCATATACTGCTTCCAGCTCGGTATGAAAGATCCTTAATTGCGGGTTGCGAAAACGCTCTGCCTGAACCTTCAAAAATTTATCAATAGCATTGGCAGGAATATCTTCGGTATAAATGGTTTGCTCAAAAGAGGTAGAAGCATTACTACCCTGTCCGCCCATAGCACCCATCATCTTATCATACTCATTGGCAATGGCATATTTGGAGGCCACACCCGAAACAGAATCTATACGATGGTATATCTCTTTGCGTGTTGCTTCATCAGTAGTGTGATTGTATTCTTCATACAAGGCATCGATCTTATCCAGCTCCGGTTTTTCTTTTGCCCAATCCAGCGAACCGAATTTATCGGTGCCTTTAAATAACATATGCTCCAGGTAATGCGCCAACCCTGTATGATCAGCAGGGTCTGTTTTGCTGCCTGCTTTGGTAGCAATATAGCATTGTATCCTCGGGTCTTTATCGGTAGCGCTTAAGATAACCGTAAGCCCGTTCTTCAAGGTATAAAACCTTGTCTTTGAAGGATCGTTGCTTACATATTTATAAGTATAACCGGCAGAAGTAGCTTCCTTCCACTCGTAGGTTTTCGGTTGCGAAAACGCGGTAGCTGCTGTTACCAAAAGGGTTACAGTAAGCTGGTGTTTAAAAAATTGCATGAAGAGGTTTTAATGATGAAATGCGAAAATACAATTTATACATTTTCGGCAGAACTGGTTTCTTTTATACGTTATATTTTTCAGACCCTGCCGGCAGCAGATCATTTATCAACATTTTCAATGTATAAGAAGTGTACTTTTGCATGCGTATTTTTACAATGATCTCTCCTAAAGAAATATCTATACTAGATTATACTTATCAATTGCCGGATGATAAGATAGCCTTGTATCCCAAAGAAGAAAGGGATGCCTCCAAATTATTGATCTATAAAGAGGATACCATCTCGGAAGATGTTTACAAAAATATTGCAGCTCATTTACCCGAAAACAGTTTGCTGGTATTCAACAATACCAAAGTGATACGGGCAAGGATGCGTTTTCAAAAATCCAGCGGCAGTACTATTGAAATATTTTGCCTGGAGCCATACGAGGCCATCAATGAATACAGCACCATAATGAATAAAAAAGGATCGGTGCGCTGGAAGTGTATGATCGGAGGTGTAAGCAAATGGAAAGAAGAGGAGCTGGTGAAAGAATTAGCTGCTATCCATTGCACATTAAAAGCAAGGCTGATCGAAAAACTTTCTGATGCTTATGTGGTAGAGTTTTCCTGGCAACCCGATCAATTAAGTTTTGCAGAAGTAATAGCAGCAGCAGGCGATATCCCTTTACCGCCTTATATAAAGCGAACAACAGAAACAACAGATACAGAACGTTATCAAACAGTATATGCTCATCATGAAGGTTCTGTTGCTGCGCCAACCGCAGGGCTTCATTTTACACCGGCTGTTTTTGATACGCTGAGTAAAAAAAATATTCAGACAGCATTTGTAACGCTTCATGTTGGTGCAGGCACATTCAAACCCGTGAAGGCTGCTGTAATGGAACAGCACGAAATGCACGCCGAGTGGATAGATGTGGGCATTGATACTATTGAAAAGATACTTGATTCTATTCATAATAACATCATTGCAGTAGGCACAACATCACTGCGTACATTGGAAAGCCTGTACTGGATGGGTGTTAAGTCTTCTTTTAATTCGCAGAATTTACAATTAAAGATCGGGCAATGGGATGTCTATGAAGCGCCTTTGGTCAATACAAATCTTTCTGCCGAAGAAGCGTTGACAGTGCTTATCAAGTGGATGAAAGAAAATAAGATGGAGCGGTTATTTACCCAAACCCAGATATTGATTGCCCCGGGGTATCAATTTAAAATAGTTAAAGGGATAGTTACCAATTTTCATCAGCCGCAATCTACCTTATTATTATTGGTTGCTGCCGCTGTAGGTGATAGCTGGAAAAAGATCTACGATCATGCGCTGCAACATGATTTTCGTTTTTTAAGTTATGGTGACGGGAGCCTCTTGTTCATAGAATAATTGCCACGGATTACACGGATTATCACAGATTGGTGTACAAATTTTTCTGTGATAATCCGTGTAATCTGTGGCAACCCCCAAATAATAAAAGCCCTCCAAAAAAGGAGGGCTTCAAACTTAAAATAATAACCTACCCCAGGTCAAAGTTTATAAAATCTTGCGAAGCAGGTATTATTGCCATACACCACTTTCACATTATATATGCCCGCTACCAGGTTGGCAATAGCAAGTGCAACCGGGTTGTTGCCCGTAACGCCCTGCTGGTTCTTTTGCAGTACCAGTACGTTCAGTGAATTATAAACGTACATATGTATCATTTCAGGTTGTTGCAGCAGCACATTGATCTTTACTTCATTGTGTGCAGGGTTGGGATATGCATCCAGCACGCAGGCATTGGAAATATGATCAATGCGGATATTGTTGCAGTATTCCTTTACGCAGCCATTCAGCAAGGTTACCCGCAGGCAAACCCTGTACATGCCCGTATCGCTGAAGGTGTACGAAGGATTGTTTTGGTGAAGTACTACAGCCGGAGTAGTGTTGTATGGCCCGGTGATGGTCCATACCTGGTCGATGATGGTAGTATTGGCTACAGCGTAGAAATACACTTTGTTCGGCAAGAACGGATCGAACTGGTACGTGTAGGAGATATGAAAGCTGTCGCAGTTAGGTTGTGCTGTTGCGCTTACTGTTTTGCAGGTAGTAGATGCACAATTGTTATTACGAAAAGCGGTTAGGCAAACTGTATAATTTCCTGCGCTGGCAAAATGATGCGTTGCAACAGGATCATGACTTCCTGTACCATCACCGAACGTCCAGGTATATTGAATATCGTTGGCGATGTAATCAGGCGTAAATAAATAGGTTTGACTATTGGCAGTTGATCGTACAAAGTGATAATTGGATAACTGTGTGCATGGCGGCGCAGGCGTTTCAACCGTTATAGAATCGCAGGTAGTTGCCACACAGGTATTGTTGTACTGTATCTTCAAACATACCAGGTACCTGCCGGGTTGTGCATATTCGTGTACTGCATTCCAGGATGATGCTGTGGCGCCATCGCCAAACGACCATGTAGCAACAGCATTGGCATTAGGAACAGCACTGAGGTTGGTGAAATAGATCTTCTTATGATTTATCGAATCTCTTTGCCAGCTAAAGCTTGCCTGCACATTACATATCGGCTGAAGGGTTATTGTTTTACAGATCTCACTTACACAAGGTGTTGTTCCACTTGTGTTGAAGCGCCGTACAACCAAACAAACATTGTACGTTCCACTTTGAGCATACACATGCGTAGGGCTCACTACACTTGATGAAGAACCATCGCCAAAGGTCCATTTAACAGAATCAGTTGCAGCAAGGTTAACAGTAGTATTGGTAAAATGAATCTCCAGTGGATTTGCTGTTGCCGGTGCAGCAGTAAAGTTGGCCTGTAAATTACAAGGTGCAACAACAGTTATTGTTTTGCAGATCTCACTTACACAAGGTGTAGTACTGTTGGTATTGAAACGTTGCACCCGTAAGCACACATTATAAGTGCCCGGTTGTGCATAGAGGTGTGTGGGGCTAATAATATTTGATGAACTGCCGTCACCAAAAGTCCATCGTACCGAATCGGTAGCCGCCAGGTTAACTGTTGTATTGGTAAAATGCACTTCCAGGGGATTTGCCGCTGCCAGTGTAGTGGAAAAGTTGGCCTGTATATTACAAGGCGCAACAATAGTTATTGTTTTACAGATCTCACTTACGCAGGGTGTAGTGCCCGAATTGCTGTTATGTTTTACTCTTAAACAAACATTGTACACACCGGCCAGTGTATAAATATGTGTTGGGTTCACTGCGCTGGAAGTAACGCCATCGCCAAAACTCCAGGTTACAGAATCGGATGGTTCAAGATTTATCGTGGTATTGGTAAAATGTATTTCCAACGGATTCCCTGCTGCTGCGGTCCAGGTAAAATTGGCCTGCAGGTTACAGCCGGATTGAATGGTTACAGTTTTTTGAAGACTGTCCATACAGATCAGCGCATTGTTGGGGGAATATCTTACGATAGTGTGTTTGATGGTATAAACGCCGGGAGCAGTATAACTATGCACAGGCGATATGGCAGAAGAATTTTGGCTGCCATCGCCAAAGATCCAGTAATGTTGCACCAGCGGCGAATCGGTAGTAATACCTGGTAAGCATTTAACCGTACTGGCATTAATAAACTGGATATCAAAGCCTGGGTTGCAGGTTGGTTGTGCAACGGCTTTAATAGAAAATACTGTCAGCGCAAGAGCAAGCAGCGTAAATATTTTTTTCATAACAAACAATTGAGTTAGGTTAGGTAATACCGGGGTAGCTCTGTTAACAGAGATACTGTATCAGGCTGGTTCGTTGCCTGAAAAGAAAAAAAATAATTAATAGCTGTTGCGGATACCCTCTAAAAATTTTTCAACGGCCCTTCGCACAGATGTGGCGCCGCTTTGATAATGATTAGCTAAAATGGAGAAAATCAACAGTTTACCTTTTTGGGTATATAAAAAACCGCTTAAGGCGCAGATGTTACTGAGGGTGCCTGTTTTGGCAAAAATATACCCGGCATCTTTTTTATAATAGGACGATATGGTTCCTTCGCCGCCGGTGGCTAAAATATTTTTTAAACGATCCATGCCAAATTCATTCTTCATTTTATTGAGGATGTAAACGAAAGATTGGGGTGTAAATAAATTGTACCGGCTAAGCCCGCAACCATCTACCCATTTTGGTTTTTGAGGAACATCTTTAAGATCAAGTTTTAATAACGTATCGATCATTGCTTCATCGCTCATGTAACCAAGGTGTTCATTGCTGGCCATTAATAAAGTTTGCTCCGCAAAAAAATTATCGCTGCGGTGCATCATGGGTTTAAAGAGAGAGTCGGTGGGTTGGGAGTGGATGACCGGATATATTTTTTGATTGTCAATTGAAAAGCCATTAGTATAAGCAATATTATTATTCTTTAAAGTATCAGCCAATAGACCTATTCCAGTCATTAAATCTGATTCAAAAGGAATTTCCTGGAGTTTATTATTTCCAGGAGATAAGACAAATTCATTACCTAAAACATTCTTTGTTAAAGAAAGCCCTTTTTCAAAATCACCATATTTTTTACTTTCTTTAGAAAAATAGTTTGGATAAAAATATAAACTGTCTTTACTGATCCATTTAACTGTGAGTACATTGCCATACATTGGAAATATACTTCTGGGCACCATATAAGTCTCTTTGTAATCATCCCAAGCCCAACCCGTCCCCAAAGGATTGACGCTATAAGTTTTATTTATTAAAAGGTGTTTTTGTTTTTTTAGAAACTCAAGAGAAGGCTGTTGTAAAAAGTCGGGGTGAAGGAAAGTAGGGTCACCAGAAGAAAAAATTTCTGTAACAGTATCTTTAACTGTGTTTTGAATATGATATCTCAATCCCACCAAACTATCTCCCAGGTATTTCATCCCTGCATATAACGTAAACAACTTGGTATTGCTTCCAGGTACAAAATATTTTGTGGCATCATTTTCATACCAATATTTTCCTGTTGCAGGTTCGTAAATGCTGATGCCGATATGACCGGTGGAAATGGAAGAGTCTTTTAATAAAACCACATCAGCTTGCCTGGCAATTTGTTTTTGAATAGAGCAGGAAGAAAGGATAATTAAAAATGACGAACTAAGAATTAAGAATGTTTTGGTAACAGCGGTCATCACTTTTTATTTTGCTTAAGCCAGGATAAAACATCTTCCATCTGTTCTTCCAGGCCTTTAAGATCATTTTCAATAGTAGCCCAAACTTCACCAACATCAACCTTAAAGTACTCATGGATCAAAAGATTACGGAAAGATTTTATCGCCCGCCATTCAACATTAGTAAAAGTAGCTTTTGTTTCATCGGATATTTTATCACAAGCTTCGCCAATAATTTGAAACTGGTGTATTACGGCAGATTGTAACAGATCACTCTTACTGAATGCTGTAAAATCTGTTGTGTCAATAAACGAATTAATAAGGCTTATTGCTTTCAGAATATCCTGTACCCGAAATAAATCCCTGCTCTCCTTATTTAGCATAAAGCAATTTTAGGTCATTCTGAATCTCATGATAAAATTCTGTAGATATACCCGCCTCTGTTGTAAGATCAACTTTAGTATGTGTAATGTCTTCCAGGTCTGCAATGTACCTGCCTAACGTAAATAAGCCTAATGGTTTTTGAGGTTGTATAAGCAGGTCAATATCGGAAGACGCTGAATTTTCGTTTCGGGCAAATGAACCGAATAGCGATACCTTATTTACTGGTTTGTCAGCAAAATACTGTTGTATCAAGGTATATATTTCCTGTTTGTTCACCTGCTTTAATTGTCCTATAAAAATAGCTTTTTTTAAGCAAGCAGATGCTGTTTATTTGTTTAATTACGCTCCTGTGCCCTCAGCCAACGCTCCGGAATATCATTATGGCTGGCGTGTAAGTAATCGGCATAGCTGCAGGCAATGAATTTTTTATCGGGTAATTGCATCCACCAGCGACCTGTTTTTTTGCTTTGTAAAAAAACGGTTTCTATCTCGGTAAATGTGCAATGATATTCGTTGAAATTACTTCGGTCTTCAATTTGCGCTTCCTGTTTTTGCCTGCTTTTACCATCAATAAAATACCAAAGCATTTGTGCAATTTGTTTGGCGGTCAATTCATTTACATCCAGCTGCGGTTGATACCCGTAAATACCAAAACTGCTGATATTATTGCTCATGCCGGCATAGCGGGTAAGTGTACAGGCTTCTTCGCCGGTAAAGCCATTAGGGCTTTGCTGTGCAGATGGGGCATCGCTGTATTTTATAGCACTGATATCAAAGCTCAGTAAATGCGAATTGCGCAGCACCGGTTCCATCTCTTCTATCTTATCTTTTGCAAGGCCCACACGAAAACAATCAAAGCGCAACTTGTCCATTGTTTCCAGCATACGCGGATGCACAAAATAACTTTGAAAGCCGATATGGTTATAATGTTTTACCAGGTTTGGTTCGCCGGTCAGCATCTCCATTAAAAAATTATCACTGCGGATGGCGCTTTCACTTTTCAGATCGATAAGGGCATCAATACAGGTAGCTTCTATCACCTGCTCCAGTTGCCGGTAAGCAAAATATTGCGCCAGCGTGGTATCATGCGATCCGCCCAAAATAACGATGGTCTTTTTTAACCGCAGCAATTCGGAAATAACTGTTTTAATAGCCGCATAGCTATCGTTTAAGGAGGCACCGGTCTTAATATTGCCAAGATCTGCAATACTTACATCCGTATGCCAGTAATGCAACTGGTATAATTGCTTGCGGATAACATCGGGGGCAGTTTTTAAAGCGGCATCAAATACACCGCTGCCACGGGATTCGGTAACGCCTATCAATACAATATCACTGTCGGTAACATCAGGCAATTCAGTTTCATAAACAGCAATGTGCTTGGCCAGCTGGCCATCGTTGTACCCTTCATCGCCATTCAGTTCATGCACAGCAACGGGCTCTAAAAAATCATGCAGATCGTACATTAAAAATGTTTGGGCAAACCTAAGGTAAAATTTATGATTTATGATTTCAGATTTGTGATTTCCTTTAATTCAAAGCTGCTGTAATTATTAAGTTGCTGTCATATTGAGGGAACGAAATAGCTTATTCAGGCAGGTAAAATTTATGATTTCCTTTAATTCAAAAACAGCTACTTTGATCCTTCAAATTCTTCTTTTTATTGAAAAGGGGATATACTAACTTCGTAAACTTACAGGCGTATATATTTGTTTAAATAGTTGAGTACGGATATGTCATTTACAGCCGGTACAAAAAATAACCTAACATGGCAATCAAAGAAGAGATCTTACAGGATGTAGTAATAAAGTTTGCAGGCGATAGCGGCGATGGTATGCAGCTTACAGGAAGCCAGTTCACCAATAATACAGCGCTGCTGGGCATCGACCTGGCTACCTTCCCCGATTTTCCGGCGGAGATACGTGCCCCGATAGGTACCTTACCCGGTGTAAGCGGTTACCAGCTGCGCTTTTCATCCGACAGGATATTTACCCCCGGCGATGCCTGTGATGTATTGGTGGCCATGAATGCAGCCGCATTGAAAACAAATTTAAAAGCCTTGAAACCCGGTGGTAAGATCATTGCCAATGTAGATGGCTTTGATTCGAAGAACCTGCGGCTGGCCAATTATCCTGAAGGTGTAAATCCATTAGAAGATGACAGCCTGGGCAATTATGAAGTAATAAAAATGGATGTTACCAAAATGACCCGTGAGGCATTGAAGGACATCACAATGGGTACCAAAGAAAAAGACAGGGCAAAGAACATGTTCGTGCTGGGCTTCCTGTACTGGATGTATGGCCGTGATATGGACAGCACTTCTGCTTTCATCAAAGAAAAATTTGGTAAGAAACCGGAGATATTTGAAAGCAATATCAAAGCATTGCAGGCGGGTTATAATTACGGCGACACTACAGAACAGTTTACCACAAAATATAAAGTAGAAAAAGCCAGGATGGATCCCGGCACTTACCGGTCCATCATGGGAAACCAGGCTTTGGCGTATGGGTTGATAGCCGCTTCGCAAAAGAGCGGGCTGCAGTTATTTTTAGGAAGCTATCCCATTACACCTGCCAGCGATATTTTGCATGAATTAAGCAGGCATAAAAATTTTGGTATAAAAACATTCCAGGCCGAAGATGAGATAGCAGCTATAACTTCGGCTATTGGCGCAAGTTATGGTGGCAGTTTAGGCATTACAACAAGCAGCGGCCCCGGTATTGCATTGAAAGGCGAAGCGATGGGATTGGCTGTGATGCTGGAAATTCCGTTGCTGATCATTAATATACAACGTGGCGGGCCAAGTACCGGCTTGCCTACCAAGACGGAACAAAGCGACCTGATGCAGGCCTATTACGGCAGGAACGGCGAATGCCCGATGCCCATCGTTTCGGCAAGTACGCCAAGTGATTGCTTCAGTGCTGTATATGAAGCGGCACGCATTGCTGTACAGCATATGACGCCGGTAATGTTCCTTAGCGATGGTTATATTGCCAATGGAGCCGAACCGTGGAAATTTCCATCAGCTGCTGATCTTCATGAAATAAAAACAAGTTTTGCTTCGCAGAATGTAGGCTCTGATCTTGATGACCATGGTAAATTTCAACCGTATAAACGTGATGATAATTTAGTTCGCCCCTGGGCCATACCGGGCACACCGGGGCTTGAACATAGGGTGGGCGGACTGGAAAAACAGGACGTAACCGGTAATATCAGCTACGACCCGGACAACCACCAGCATATGGTAAAAACAAGGCAGGCAAAAGTAGATAAGATAGCAGACCATATTCCCGAACAGAAACTGGATAGCGGCCCGGCAAGAGGAAAGGTACTGGTACTGGGTTGGGGAAGTACATACGGGGCCATTAAAAGCGCCTGCGCCGAATTGCAAAAAGAAGGGCACGAAATATCCCATGCACACCTGCGTTATGTACGGCCTTTTCCAAAGAACCTGGGTGATATACTGAAGAACTTTGATCATGTGATAATACCAGAGATCAATAACGGGCAGTTGATAAAGATCATCCGGGATGTATATTTTGTTGATGCCAAAGGCTATAACAAGATCATGGGCAGCCCGATAACAAAAGGAGAGTTGATAGAGGAATTGCAGAAGTATTTATAAGGCTGCATTTCCGGTTAAAATATAATCCGCTGTTTACATCAGCGGATTTTTTAATTTTATAGTATGAGAAGAACCTTTATTATCTACAGCTTTTTAGTTGTTATTATCCTGGTACCGTTATCCCTTTTTGTATGGTCGGGCTTCTGGTGGATCTTTGGCTTACTGATGCTGACAGTGTTGTTGGGTATCAGCGATATGGTACAAACAAGGCACTCCATTATGCGCAATTTTCCTGTTTTCGGCAGGGCCAGGTGGCTGATGGAATACCTGCGGCCGAAAGTGTACCAGTATTTTGTAGAAAGCGATACCGATGGGCGGCCCATCAACCGTATAGACAGGAGCACTATTTACCAGCGTGCAAAAAAAGAAACAGATACCACGCCTTTCGGAACACAGCTGGACGTATATGCAGAGGGCTATGAATGGATGACGCACAGCATTTCCCCGATCGATTTTCATAATATAGATCACGACCCAAGGGTGATGATCGGCAATAAAGATTGTAAACAACCTTATAATGCCAGCATCTTCAATATCAGCGCCATGAGCTTTGGAAGCCTTAGCTATGCAGCTATTGAAGCGATGAACGCCGGGGCTAAGATCGGTCGCTTTGCACACAACACCGGTGAAGGCGGATTGAGCCCTTATCATTTAAAGCACGGCGGTGATATCATCTGGCAAATTGGTACGGGATATTTTTCTGCAAGAAATGAAGATGGTACTTTTTCTGCGGAAGCATTTAAAAAGAATGCAGCGCAACCATCTGTAAAAATGATCGAGCTTAAATTATCGCAGGGCGCCAAACCCGGTCATGGCGGCATTCTGCCTGCGGCAAAAAATACTCCCGAGATAGCAGCGATACGTTTGGTAAAAGCGGGCACCACTGTTTTTTCACCACCGTATCATTCTGCATTCAACTCTCCTGAAGGTTTGATACAATTCATTCAGCAACTGAGAGAGTTGAGCGGGGGAAAGCCGGTTGGTTTTAAATTATGTATCGGGCACAAAAGTGAGTTCATCGGTATTTGTAAAGCAATGGTGAAGCTGGATATCTATCCTGATTTTATTACGGTAGATGGAGGCGAAGGTGGTACCGGCGCTGCACCGCAGGAGTTCAGTAACTATGTAGGTGCGCCGCTGATGGACGGATTGGCTTTTGTACACAATATGCTGATGGGGTTCAATATTAAACAGCACATAAAAATAATTGCATCCGGCAAAATGATCAGCGGCTTTCATTTGGTAAGGGCAATTTCATTAGGCGCCGATGCCTGCAACAGTGCAAGGGCAATGATGATGGCGGTAGGTTGCATACAGGCACTGGAATGTCATACCAACAGGTGCCCTACGGGAGTAGCTACGCAGGATAAGGACCTTATAAAAGGATTGGTGATAAATGATAAGAAACAGCGTGTTGCCAACTATCATGGAGAAACGCTGAAAACATTTGTGGAATTACTGGGGGCAGCAGGTATTGCTGATTATAACAAGCTTACCCGTTCGCATATTTACCGCCGGGTATTTATGAACGAGGTAAGGACATTTGAAGATATCTACCCCAGTACCCAGCCGGGTTGTATGGTAAATGAGTGCATCCCTGAAAAATACCAGGACGATTTTAATAAAGCATTTATTGATAAATGGAATTAAACCAGCGGTACAAAAAAAAGCTCCCGGTTAACCGGGAGCTTTTTTTTGTATAATAGTAAGATCGAAAATTATCGTTTAATTCTTTCTCTTCCGAAAATAAGGCTCGCTTTTATGTTGAAGGTAAAATAAGCGTCATTGTTTTTCGGGTTGCCGCGTTGATCGCCTGCAACAGTGATGTGCGTTGGATCAAGTTCGTACTGGCGGTCATTTAAAAGAAGGGCATTGGTAAGTTTAGCACCCGAAAAACCACTCAATGTTTGAAATTCAGCAGGATCAATATAAGTAGTGCTCACATCATCCAGGTAATCGGTAGATAGTTTGCGGTACACAAACTCTGCCCTTAAATTGATCATGGAAGAAAGTTCATACTTAACACCGATACCTAAAGGAATATTCATTTGATTCAGCTTGTACGGCTGTCTTTCAGGGTATTGTTGCGAAAAGCCCTGGCCTTCTGTTCTTAACGGCTGCAGGTCAACCCAGTTATTTCCCAATTTAGCCTGTGGGTTAAAATTGAAAAAGCCTACGCCGGCCAGCAGGTAAGGAGAATAGCGCGGAGGGTCACGATCAAAATCATCGCCGTAACTCCTGAAAATGAATAAGGGATGTAATTCAGCCAGCGCCGTGAATTCAGTAATATTTGTTCTGAAACTAAGGTTACGCTCATAGCGGCCAAAGGTGCTTGCTTTTACACTTTGCAGTACTTTATCATCAGCAGAGATCTTCCCGAAGGTTCCTTCTAACCGCAAGCCAACTGCATATTTGTACATGGCATTTACAAATATACCCCCGGCAAATTTGGTGTTGCCCATGTTAAGATCCTTTATGAATTTTTTACCGATACCTTTTCTGCCGCCTAAATCGGTAAGACAGTTCATTACGCCAATAGAGCCACCTATCTCATAAGTGAAGGGGTTGTCATAATAATTGTTGTCGTAAAAATAGTACTGTGCCGAAGCTTTTTGGGTAGCTCCGAACAATAGAAGCATAATGCCTGCTGTTAGTGTGAGTTTCTTCATGTATTAGGTTCGATGTCCTTTGTTAAAAAAATACTGGGCAGGTTTTTAAAGGGAAAGGGGATTACTCTACAAATAAAACGATTATTCTGCAATTAAATTTAAACTTTTCGTTTATTGTTGAAAAAAATACAGATGCTTCTCAGCCCGCATTTGCTGCATAAGGGATTACGGGCAAGGCAAATATATCTGCCATGAAGTATCAGCCAGTGATGGGCTTTATGTACATATTCTGTAGGAAGATACTGGATAAGCTGTTTTTCAGCAGCCAACGGTGTTTTTGCATTTGTCGTTAGTCCCAGCCTTGCACTTACCCTGAAAACATGAGTATCAACGGCCATATTGGGCTGTTCGTCGATCACAGAGGTAATTACATTAGCTGTTTTTCGGCCCACGCCCGGCAATTGTATTAGTTCGTCTACGGTCATCGGCACTTCCCCATTAAATTTATCTACCAGCATGGTGGCCATGCCGATAAGGTGTTTGGTCTTGTTATTGGGGTAAGATATGCTTTTGATCAATGGAAAAAGCTCATCAAAGCTTGCTTTACTTAAGGCTTGCGCATCAGGATACCTGGCAAAAATGGCCGGGGTTGTCATATTCACCCGCTTATCCGTGCATTGCGCAGATAAGATCACCGCTACCAGTAATTGAAAGGGATTATCGTACAGCAGTTCCGTCTCGGCATCGGGGGCGTGCTCTAAAAAATAATTGATGACGTACTGGTACCGCTCTTTTTTGGTCATAAAAAAATCCCGACAATTGCCGGGAGACTAAATTACGTAATAAGAGGGATGAAAATTAAGCCTGTGTAGAAAGTTCTTCTACTGCTTTTTCAGCATAGCTCAGGATTGCGTCAATCGTTTGTTGCCTTGGTGATAAATTCAGTACTTCCAGCCTTTTACGGGCAGAAGTGATTACTTCGAATTTTTCACGCAGGGACCAGTCAGCATCCAGCGCAGCCTTTATTTCAGCCGTTTGAGAAGGGGAAGTTTCGTTGTACAGATAGCGTAACAGATCTTCCGGGGTAAAATTGTGCATAGACAAGTTAAGTTCGCGTTTTAAAAATTAAATATTATCCATTTATCCGCTTTAATAAACGGATGTTGCAAGGGAATATTGCCTTTAAAGTACAATTATTTGGGTTCAGAAGGGCTATTTATTATAAAAAGATCTTCATTGTCCTTTTTCATCAGGTAGTTCTCCCTTGCATATTTTTCAATGGTCCGGGCATTTGTTTTCAAAAGATCCTGTTCTTTTTTTGTTTCTGCTATCTGTTGGTCAAGATGATGTTCGCTTTTTTGAAGATCCTTATATTTCTGCGTTAAACCCCAATTGTACGTAACATCTTTAGGGTCAAAGAAAAACATCCATACCAGGAAGAATGTACCCGTCAGCAGGTACTTATTCTTCAGCCAGGAAGGTATGTGGGTTAGAAACTTCAAGTTGATCAGTTGATGAGTTGACAAGTTAATAAGTAATCAGGGATTGCCCCTTATCAACTTATTAACTTGTCAACATTTTAACTTACTTACCAAATTTAATCTTTCCTTTTGGATATATACCACTTTCTCCTAACATTTCTTCAATGCGGATAAGCTGGTTGTATTTAGCCATACGGTCGGTTCTTGAGGCAGAGCCGGTTTTTATCTGGCCGCAATTTAATGCCACGGCAAGATCCGCAATGGTAGTATCTTCTGTTTCGCCGCTGCGGTGGCTCATAATGGTATTATAACCATTGTTTTGCGCCATGCTTACAGCATTGATGGTTTCTGTAATGGTGCCGATCTGGTTTACTTTAACCAGCAATCCATTGGCAATACCTTCATTAACACCTTTTTCCAGGCGGTCAACATTGGTTACAAAAAGATCATCACCAACCAGCTGGCATTTTTTTCCAACTTCTTCGGTCAGCATTTTCCAGCCTTTCCAGTCATCTTCAGCCATACCATCTTCAATAGAGCAGATAGGATATTGCTTTACCCAGCTGCCCCAGTATTTTACCAGTTGTTCGCTGGTCATTTTTTTACCATCGCTTTTATGGAAAATGTATTTCTTTTCTTTTGCGTTCCACAATTCACTGTTGGCGGCATCCATAGCGATCATGATCTGGCTGCCGGTCTTATATCCTGCAGCCTGTATAGCAGTCAACACTGTTTCAATAGCTTCTTCATTGCTTTGGATATTAGGCGCAAATCCACCTTCATCGCCCACATTGGTGCTGTATCCTTTTTTCTTCAATACGGTTTTCAATGCATGAAAAATTTCAACGCCCCATTGCAGCCCTTCGCTGAAAGTAGAAGCGCCAACCGGCATCACCATAAATTCCTGGAAATCTATTTTATTATCGGCATGAGCGCCGCCGTTCAATATATTCATCATTGGTATGGGCAATATCTTTGCATTGGTACCGCCGATATAACGATACAAAGGAAGATTGGCTTCCAGTGCTGCAGCTTTTGCAACGGCCATACTTACCGCCAGCATGGCATTAGCACCTAACTTGCTTTTGTTTGCTGTTGCATCTAAAGAGATCATCATGGCATCAATACCCGTTTGATCTGCAACATCCCATCCCAATAAATTTTCAGTAAGGATAGTGTTCACATTCTTTACTGCCTTCAATACACTTTTACCACCGTACAGTTTTTTATTGTTATCACGTAACTCCACAGCTTCATGGATGCCGGTACTGGCGCCACTTGGCACTGCGGCACGACCGAGGTGTTCGTTTTCAGTTAATACATCTACTTCTACAGTAGGATTGCCGCGGCTGTCTAATATCTGGCGGGCATGAATGGAGGCGATGTAACTCATTGTACTTAATTATCGATTTTATTGTTTGGTAATATTGTTGGTTAATTTTTTAAATATGTCTTCCAAAGTTCCGTTAGATTCACTTTCCCACGAAATTATATTTAGGTTTTTATTCAGGGCAATTTCCATCAGCCTTCTTTTCAAATTATCAGCATTGTCTGTTTTGAAAGACCAGGTATTATCGTTTATCTTTTTTACATGTTGTATGCCTTCAAAAATATCTGAAGCAACAACTTCTTTTATCTTCAATACTAATTCATTATTGTAACTGGTGTTCTTCATCAGGTTGGTCAATGTATCATCCGCAACAATATTTCCTTTATTGATGATGATCACCCTGTCGCAGATGGCCTGCACTTCCTGTAAGATATGAGAAGAGAAAAGCACTGTTTTATTTTGCCCCAATCTTTTTATTACTTCTCTTATTTCCACGATCTGGTTCGGGTCAAGACCACTGGTGGGTTCATCCAGTATCAATACTTCAGGATCGTGTATCAAGGCAGCGGCCAGTCCTACCCGTTGCTTATACCCTTTGCTTAACTGCCCGATCTTTTTATTAGCTTCAACCGTTAATCCAACTGTTTCAATAACCTGTTCAATTTTTTGTTTGCTGTCGGCAATGCCATGCACGCCAGCTACAAAAGCAAGGTATTCCCTTACGTACATATCAAAGTACAGCGGGTTTGCTTCAGGCAGGTAACCGATCTTCTTTTTGGTTTCATTGCTGTTGCCAGATACATTGATGCCGCATACTGCTGCATCGCCTGAGCTTGCTTCGATGTAACCGGTAATGATTTTCATCGTAGTGCTTTTACCTGCGCCATTGGGCCCCAGGAAACCCACGATCTCGCCTTTGTTTACCGAAAACGAAATATCATTGACCGCTTTTTGTGCTCCGTAAATTTTTGAAAGATTGGTTACCGTTATTGACATTGTATTATGCTTGTAAACTTAGGTAAAGTTACATAGTTTGATATTCTTTGGTGAGAGCGTCTGAAGGTAAGCGAAGTAGTTTGCTAAATTTTCTTATCATGGTTAAAGAAAGAGGTTGTTTATAATTAAGTACTTTGCTTATAGTGCCTTTATCGCCGTATTCATTGGCAAGATCTGCAGGTTTGTAACCAAAGTCCTCCATCCTGATTTTTATTAATTCTATCGGATCTAATTCAGGAATATTCCATAGTTTTTCTTCGTATTGATTAATAAGAAATGCCAATAAAAGCTTTTCTTTATGATCAGGAGAAACTTTTGTAGCATCTTTTATTTCTTCGAACCGTGTAGTTGCTTTTTGATAGTCTTTGTTATGATGTATCAAAACCATTGTTTTTCCAGCATTTTTAAATAATTCTACAAAAAACAAAATTAAAAAACGCCAGGTTAAAACCTGACGTTTATATTTAAGAGTTCGTTATTTTTTATCAGCGTTATTATTGCCTTGTTTCGGCCGCTGTTGATTTTGATTCTGATTGCGGTTTTGTGGTGGCCGCTGCTGCCTGTTCTGTTGATTGGGGCGTTGCTGCTGGTTGCCACCCTGCTGTTGTCCCTGGCGCTGTTGATTGCCCCTGTTCTGTTGATTGGGACGTTGCTGGTTGCCGCCTTGCTGCTTGTTTCCCTGTTGTTGCCCTTGTCCGCCACGATTTTGCTGCTGCCTGTTCTGTTGTTTCTCGTTCTCTCTTCTTTTACGGCTGGTTTTTTCCAGTGCTTTCAAACTGATCTGCCCTACTACATCTGCATACACCGGTTCTATTTCTTTTGGCTTACCGCTGGTAACTTCTACCGGTTCCAGCTCTTCAGGCTTGATGCCCTGGCGATTTAGTTCCTTTATTTTTTTAACTCTTTCAATGGTAAGCGGGTACTGCTTATTGCTGTCCGGCATAGTGTACCACATCAGGTTGCGGAAAATATCTTTCTTCACTAAAAACGCCCTGCTTCTTGCAACTTCTATCATGTCTGCATCATCAGGAAAAAACTGTAAAGCATCCATATAAGTATCCAGCTCGTAATTCAAACAGCATTTTAAACGGCCACATTGGCCACTTAATTTAGTTTGATTGATGCTTAAATTTTGATAACGTGCCGCATTGGTATTTACACTTTTAAAATCGGTGAGCCAGCTGCTGCAACATAATTCACGGCCGCAACTGCCAATGCCGCCTACTTTTCCGGCTTCCTGCCTTGCGCCTATCTGGCGCATTTCTACTTTTACTTTAAATTCAGCTGCGTATTGTTTTATCAGTTCCCTGAAATCAACACGGTCATCGGCAATATAAAAGAAAGTGGCTTTTCTGCCATCGGCCTGTACCTCTACTTCAGCCATTTTCAATTCCAGTTTCAGCACACGGGCCATAGCACGACTGCGGATGAGTACATGCGCTTCTCTTGCCTTGCTTTCTTTCATTTTTGAAAGATCTGTTTCATTGGCACGGCGCAATACTTTTTTTATATCAGGACTGTTCTCATCTACCTTGCGTTTTTTCATTTGTAAGCGCACCAATTCGCCGGTGATGTTCACCATGCCCACATCAAAGCCGCTTACGCCTTCAACAGCAATAAGGTCGCCTTTCTCGAAATAAGTATTGGTAGTGTTTCTGAAAAAATCTTTACGGCTGCCGTTATTAAAACTTACTTCAATAATGCGACAGGTGCTTTCAGGATCGCTGAAAGGCAGGTTGGCAAGCCAGTCATGTACATTCATGCGGTTGCAACTGCCGCTGGCGCAACTGCCTTTGCTTTGACAGCCGCCCGGAGCATCTCCTTTAGCAGTTCCACAACTTCCACATCCCATATCTGGTAATTAATAATGATTAATGAATAATTGATAATGAAAAAGGGAAGGAGGTTTACTTAGTTGATTCCATAATTGATTGGAACCTATATTATTATGCTTTTTTGTCCAGGCATTTTATCGCTGTTCATCTTCACTGGCGCCGCACTCTTGTACATTGGTTATTTACCCGACAGGTAAAACTTTGTAATAATACACCGTACAGTGAGTCCCGCGGCAGCGGGGATGATGATCAACAATGATTATATGCCGGTTACAAAATAATCGTACTTAGTAAAAACCTTTTCCACAGTGCTTCATCCTCAATTCACCAAAATTAATGATTTGTTGCTAATAATATGATATAACCGTATAGAAAGGGCGTGAAAGAGCATTTTAGCGTTGGCATTGCGCTCAATGTAGTAGCTGGCTTTATCCAGTTCATTGATGATAGCTTCCTGCTGGGCAACGGAGCATAACCTGTTGAGCCGCAATGCAAAATCCTGTTCTGCGGTAGCCTGTTGCCCATTGTCTGTGGCTGTTATTACCCTTAAACGAACAGCCATTTCCAACAGGTGTATAAAGTATTTAAGGAATTGCTTTTGCTTTTCCCGGCCCATTTTAGCGGCGTCATCTATCCATTTTACCTGGGCCACGGGGCCTGTTTTGAGTACTGCATTGAGCCATTCTCTTAATAATGTCTGCCAGTCGTCTTCGGCATGTTGCAGTGATTGAAGGGCTTCCCGGTAGTTGCCTTCGGCTACCGCGGCCAGTTGACGGGCTTTTGCGGGTGCAATATTCTTTTCTGTTTCCAGGGCAGTTTCGATATCGGCATCATTCAGCGCCGGTATCTTTACCAACTGCGTACGGGATAAAATAGTAGGTAATATCTGGTCTTCATTTTCGGCAACCAATATAAATAAGGTATTCGGTGGCGGTTCTTCTATCAGCTTCAGCAATTTATTGCCTTCCTTGCCTAAGAATTCGGGCATCCACATAATGAGGATCTTGTATTCGCTTTCAAAACTTTTCAGGTTCAGCTTGCGGATGATATCGTTGCATTCGTGTGCGGTGATATTGCCCTGTTTATTTTCTGCGCCGATATGCTGCAGCCAATCGTACACATTGCCATAAGGATTTTGAGCAATGAACTCTCGCCATTCGGTAATAAAATCGGTGCTGATAGGTTTTTCGCCTGGCTTTTTAGTAATTACCGGGTACGAAAAATGTATATCGGGATGAATGAGTTCGTTGGCTTTTTTACAGGATGGGCATTCGCCGCAGGAATCGGCCCCCCCACCCCCCAAAGGGGGAATTAGCGAACTGGAGTCTGCAATTTCTTCAGGTTCTCCAAATAATGAAGGTTCTGTCGTCTGACGTTTATCGTTTGACGTTTTCCCGCTCACCCGTTCACAGTCGATGTATTGCGCAAATGCCAAGGCCAATTGCAATGCCCCGCTTCCTTCTTTACCCAAAAACAATAAGGCATGGCTCAGCCTGTTGTGCTGTATCATTTGTACCAAATGCTCTTTGGTTGCTGCCTGACCTATGATGGATTGGAATTGCATGAGGGTGCAAAGATAAGTTGTTGTAGTTGAGATAAAAGTTGACTTTATTTTCCTACAGCAACAGTAATATTCAATTTTGTTTTTTCAACAAAAGATAAAAGGCGCTTAAAACTTACAGAAGCATACTGCTCTGCTTCATAACGTTGCAATTGTTGTTCCTTGATGCCTAGTATGGCAGAAAAATCTTTTTGAGATAGTCTTTTTGAAATTTTATATTGAATTAAAATATCGGGAAGATGAAAAAGGGAAATTTTTCTTGTTGGTAGTATACCGCTCTTTTGGATCTTCTCAAAATCAAGGATCTCTTTTTTTATTGTATTACTTACATGAAAAAGCCCATTGATATACGCCTGGCGTTTTGTATCTGCTTTACCTGTAGCCTGTGCTTTTTTAATTGCAACTTCTATTTCAGCTACTCTGTTTTTTGAGATTTTGTATTGTTTTTCATTTTGTATCATTGTTCAAATATTTCTTTTAAGCTAAGTTTTACAAGGCCCCTGGGTTCTCCATTTCTGCTATATTGAAAGAAATGAAAAAAATAATCATCATAGCTGTTGTAAGGATAGAAATTTGATTTGTAATTTTTAAACTGACTATAGAATCCTTGTTTATTCATTGCAAATTCAGGGTGTGCTTTTCAAACAACTTCCATTTCATATAACTATTATCAAAACATACATCTACATCACCTGGTTTGGGCTCATCGGTAACAAAACTGCCTCCAATATAAATTTCCCGACAGCCAAAATCATATAAAATCTTTAAGCCTTTTTTAAGCCCTGCCAGTAAATTAATACGATGGATATTTGTTCCGAATCTTCTTTCCAATTCATCCCATGTTGCCCAATGTACGCCCTGCGGCAATGCCCCGCTTTTTGTAAACTTTACTTTCATAACCTTCAATTGAAACAACTTTTTTGGTTGCTATAAAATCTTCATCAAAGGCTAAGGTGTAAGAATACTGCTAAGGTAAAATAAAAACCGGAACACAACAAAATAATTGTGTTCCGGCTAAACTGTTATAAAATCATTTACAACTTACTCGTTATCTCATCACTCATCGGAACCACTTTACTTGGAAAATAATACAGCATATTTCCATTTTCATCAATAAGAAATTTATTAAAGTTCCATTTTATCTCAGCATCTAACACGCCGTTTTCTGCTTTGCTGGTAAGCCAGTGGTAGATAGGCGCCATATCATCTCCTTTAACCGAAATTTTAGCTGCCATCGGAAATGTAACACCGTAATTCTTTTTGCAGAATTCTTTTATCTCGGTATTAGTGCCTGGTTCCTGTGCGCCAAAATTATTGGCAGGAAAACCAACGATCACCAGCTTGTCTTTATAAGTATCATATAATTTTTGCAACCCTTCGTATTGAGGAGTATAACCGCATTGGCTGGCGGTGTTTACGATCAATATCTTCTTTCCTTTAAAAGCGGAAAAATCGATCGTGCCGCCATCAAGGGCCTCTACTTTAAAATCATAAATAGA
>JBEHZB010000026.1:0-31101 GCA_048497855.1 Bacteroidota bacterium
AAGCGGGACAGATGATCAACAGGATGATGATTACAGGCGTTCAAAAAACTCCTTCCACCTCCGCAACCGGGTAAGCTATTCGGCAGTATATGCCACGGGTACACCGGGCGTATCTTCAGCGGGCTCTCATGCCTCTGCCACCTTCTATACCTATGATATTCATGGCAACGTAGATACGCTGTTGCAGGATTACAACGATGGTGTGATGAAGGATGCGGATAACCGCTTCAAGAAGATAGTATATGATTATGACCTTATCAGCGGCAAGGTAAATGATGTAGCTTACCAGCCCGGCCAGGCCGATGCCTTTTATCATCATTATGAATATGACGCCGAGAACAGGCTAACTGAAGTCTATACCTCGCAGGGAAAATATGGGCGACACATCCCCTGGTGGGCAGGAGGGCTTTGGGAAAAAGATGCCCGCTATAACTATTATAAACATGGCCCGCTTGCCCGTATGGTGCTTGGCCAGCAGCAGGTGCAGGGCGTTGATTATGCCTATACCTTACAGGGCTGGCTGAAAGGCGTGAATGATGTAACCGCACTGGGCAGCTGCGCAGGCGCAGGCATGATGACCGACCTGCACGTGTACGACCGCAATGCCAATAGCACACCATCCGCCTACCATGCCACTAACAGCATCACCTTTGAACCGGGCTTTACCAGCAATACGCCCGATAATTTTGTGGGCAGTATTGAGAGCACCCCAACACCTTGTGACACTGCCGGTGGCTATGTGCTGAGCGATATGGGCAGCGACGGTGATAATGTGGCTCGTGACGCCTACAGCTTTAACCTGAATTATTTTGGCAGCGATTATAAACCCATCAGCAGTACCGCAACTGTGGGCACGCCTGCACCGCTGCCTGGCACCACGGGCAGCAGCCTGTACAATGGCAATATCAGCAGCATGGCAGTGAACATACCCAAACTGGGCGATGCCCACCTGTATGGCTACCGCTACGACCAGCTGAACCGCATAACAGCGATGGATGCTTTCACGGGACTGAACACCACCAGTAATATATGGACACCGGTAGCAACGGATAATTATAAGGAGAGAGTGAGCTATGACGCTAACGGAAATATTAAAACTTACCTTCGTAACGGTGAAGGAAGCTCTTTGAATTTAAATAATTACAGTTATACTTATACCGCAGGCACCAACAGGCTTGCCAGTATTACGAATGCCGTAACATCACAAACAAAAACCTATAGCTATGATGCCATAGGCAATGTGGTACAGGATACCAAGCAAAATGTACAAGCAGCTGACTGGAATGTATATGGCAAATTGCAGCATATAGAGAAATCGGATGGTACCGAGATCACTTATACCTATAATGCAAGTGGGCAGCGTATCAGTAAGAAGGTTGGTAATACAGAAGAATGGTATGTGAAAGATGCCGGAGGCAACCCGATCATTACCTATCAGAAAGATGCAGCTATTAACGGCGGTCATTTAAGTACCAAAGAATTTAACAAATTTGGCAGTGCATTGCTGGGTACCAGAAAGAAGGTAATAGATATGGAGGTTCCTGCAAGTGATGATGGTACCGGTATTATGGTATGCGGTGAAACGGAATACCTGTTAAATGATCAACGCGGTAACAATATGGCCACTGTATTGGATAGAAGAGTGCAGCACAGTACCAACGGTACTATAATAGATTTTTATACAGCCAGCATTAAGACAGCAAGTTTCTACAGTACGTACGGCGCTATCAGTAAATCGTTTAATATTGATGGAATTGACGTGGCTCATAACGGGCAGAAGCGCAGTACGGAAATAAGCTCGACAGCACAGACGGCAGAGTTCTGGGAATATGATGCAGATGTGGCTAGAAGATGGAATATCGATCCCAAAGAAAGTTTTGATATAAGTCCATATGCTGTTTTTCGAAATAATCCAATGTATTATAAAGATTTTATAGGAGATAGTGCAACGGACTGGGTTGGTATTAAAAATGCTGATGGAACTTATACGCCTAAGTGGATTGATAAAGTTACCAAGCCTGAAGATGTTAAAGGAGACAACAAGTATATAGGTAGAGATTTAATATATTCCGCCACAGATGGAAAATGTTACCATTTAAAAAGTGACGGAAATGCATACAATGCAACTTGCATTAAACAAGGTGAAAATGTTACATCTCCTCCACCGGCTCCAGGAAATTCAAAGAAACCAGATTCACCAACTAATAGCCCGCTAAACACCAAAACTCCACCAGTTAAGAATCCTGGTGGAGAACGGGATGATGGAGATGATACAGATTTACCTGAACAAAACGGACTTCCGTGGCCTATACATTTAGCTATTCGTCCAGACTACGTAGAATATTCCATTTCGATTTCCAAACCTGGCGAGAAGGCTAGTATTGGAGGGTCTGTAACTTTAGATAGAAATGGAATAATGTATATTGGTTATAATGTAGGAGTTGGAGTAGCTCCTGGTACAGTAACACAGAGCGTTACGTTAAATTATTTAGATAATCGTGATGGTACTCCCAATCAAATGAATAATTTTTTAACCGGAGGGGCATATTCAAGTACAGGAGGCGTAGTTCTCGGGGTAGTTCATACATGGTCTTCTACCCCAAGTAATAAAACAACAAGTACCGGATTTGGTTGGGTCACGCCACAAACAGGTATGTCGTATGGAAATAATTTTTTGCAATTTAAAACGGGATTAAAGTGGTAATTACGAAGAAAAATTGAAGAGAAAATTATCATGTATCTTCGACTGTGATTTGCTGATCGCTAAAACAATTAATATGCAATTGAAGAAATACTTTTTGGTAATATTTATATTTCTGGCTATTGAATCAAGAATTGTAGCACAAAAAAGGTCTTTTGACAAAATAGAATTTGCTTCATTCGATGTTAATTCTATGGTTACTCAAAAAAAAAATGTTCCTTATATAAGCTTGTATTCATCAATAGATAAAAATGGAATAGTTAAATTTATTGATATAGACGATAATAATAAATCTACTTTTTTCTCTTATGTTTTGAGTTCAGATCAGTTGCGAAAAATTAGATCTATTTTTGATCCGGCTAAAAAATTACGAACATACATGTCTGCTAAAAAGACAGGTGGTATGTATGGCGGTAGCTATAATTTTTATTATGTAAGATATCAAAACGGAATACAAGATAGCTTGTGTACAATATTTTCTTTTATGTCGAAAGGGTTCATGGAGGTATACGATATGTTATTTGATATTTATATACATAAAAAAGATAAAAAAATCCCTCCATTTAAGATTCCTAACATTTTCAGAAAGCAATTATTGAGTACTTATAAGAAAAGTAAATCCTACTTACCTAAGATAGAATATCCAGGGTCATTCAGGTAGTGTCTCACTCGTGTTGGTAAATTTTAAAAGGCTTGTCAGTAAAGCATTCTGCATATTAATTTGTTTTTACTATAACAAAATGGATGGTTATTATACCGTCCATTTTTATTTTTAAGAAGCCAGTTTGAAAATATATTTTTGAGGCTGAGGATGGTTTAAAAAAGAGTATTTTCATTGCATTAAGTAACAAATAATTATTGCTAAAATTATTTATGAATGCGTTAAATATAGAGCACATTATTGTATTGCTAATATTGAATAAGAATAAAAACTTTCAAAATTCATATTCTCTTACAAAAATTCTATCCTGGAAATTCAATATAATAGATGTTATGGGTATAACAAATAATTTAGCCAATGATGGTTTAATTGTAAGTGAAATCAGGCAGAGTATAAATTTTCATATCCCGACTAAAAAAGGTATTACATATTTAGAAAAATATCTTGATGAATCTAAGAACCTATTATTTGCTCAGTATCCTCAAGAAATAGAATATCTGCACTTATTAATTAACTAATTTGAGGACTCTAGGTGTTTTTTGTAAAAAAATATACTATGTCTGCTTATTTTAATTTTTTTCTTTCAATGCATCCCGGAGAGTATGCTATAATTATTGTTGAGTCGAAAACAGGAATATTATTAAAACCCAATGGAGATAGATACTTCGATGAAGAAAACGAATCTCCGTTAATGATTAAAAAAAGCTTAGAAGATGCGAAAAATGCTGTTCGAGATATAATTTCACAAAATTTGGGGTATGATCTTTCTATATTCGATTATAAGAATGAATTAATAGAGTTCTATCCAAATCAACAATTAGGTGAAAATGTACAGAAGGCTAAGAAAAAATGGTGGAAATTTTGGTAGTGGGTAGTGTCTCAATCCTGTTGGTAAATTTTAAAATGCTTATCAGTAAAGCATCCTGCATATTTATTTGCTTTTACTATAACAAAATGGATGGTTATTAAACCATCCATTTTTATTTTTAAGGGTTCAAACAGGCTTCAAATGCAGCAAAATTATATTACGTGTCTCAATCGTGTTGGTGGCAACCTGGAATATTTGCTGCACACTGTTTTACTACACCCTATAACTAAAGTTTCCACAATTTTATAAATGCCCATTAGCATTACTGCTGTTGAATTCTACGCCCGACTTGCCTACCGGCAGGCAGGTTGCAGCGGCTACCCCGGTGAAGGTCTTGTGGCAGAGCCTTGTGCCGGAGTAATAGCGAAAAGCGGGACAGATGATCAACAGGATGATGATTACAGGCATTCAAAAAATTCCTGCGACCGGTACTAACTGATTAAGGTAACCGATGCTGCGCCAGATGCCGCATCAAGAGTGTATGATAAATACAATGATATCAAACAGGGACAGAGCAATGGCAACTACCAGTATGATGCCATAGGCAATGTAATAAGCGATGCCAGTGAAGGTATTACTGATATCAGCTGGAATGTATATGGCACTATTGAGAGTATCACTAAATCAAGCGGTACAATATTATATACCTATGATGCAGCGGGCAACAGGATAAGCAAAACGGCGAACAGCAAAACGACCTGGTATGCACGGGATGCCAGTGGCAATGTGATGAGTGTTTACACTAAAGATAATGCAGTGAACGGCGGCGATCTTACCCAAAGTGAGGCACACTTGTACGGCAGCAGCAGGCTGGGTATCTTTTATGTTAACCGTAATGTAGAACACCCTGTAGAATCTGAAGATGGAATTTATATCTTTACGAGAGGAAATAAGTTCTTTGAGTTAAGCAACCATTTAGGTAATGTATGGGTGACAGTATCCGACAGGAAGGATGGTGTTGACACCAACAGCAACGGTATTATTGATTACTATATGGCTCATGTGGTGAATGCCAATGATTATTATCCTTTTGGTATGCAGATGCCGGGCAGAAGATATGCAGATAATGACAGTTACCGGTATGGCTTTAATGGTAAGGAGAATGATAATGATGTGAAGGGTGAGGGTAACCAACAGGATTATGGAATGAGAATTTATGATACGAGACTGGGAAAATTTTTGAGTGTGGATCCGTTATCGCCTAAATACCCTTGGTATACGCCATATCAGTTTGCAGGGAATAGGCCCATAGAAGCTACAGACATAGATGGTTTAGAGCCAGACGATGCAAGTTTGTTTCCAGCGGGAATTCCTGCTGGAATGGCAGGACCAAATGTTCTATTTCAAAGTGATGGAGATATAAATAATGGTTTGCCTTGGTATTACAGAAAGAATATGTATGGAGGAAAACCTGTCCTTACTTTCGGCCTTGGAAATTTAGGAACTGCAGAAAGATGGGAATATGGAGATCATCCATGGTGGTCTGACCAAGCTATTATTACTTTTCTACATAATTCTTTAGTCTCTGGGTGGAATGGAGTTGCTAATACATGGAATGAAGGTATGAATGGAAAAACAGGGACTGACATGCTTGTCGAAAGCATTCACAATATTGAGAAGACAAAGTTATCCGATTTCAAAAAAGTTGAAACATGGGAAAATATATTTGGTGCAGTCATAACAGCTTATATAGTAAAAAGAGTTGGAGCAGCTTATGGGACATATGCAACTGAAGCAGAAGCAGCAACAGTTGGAAATCGAATTGCTTATGCAAAAGATTTTTATGTAAAACAAGGATTTAGTGAAGCAAAAGCTTTACAGCATATAGAGGGGATCAATATAACAAAAAAAGTTATGACAACTATATTAAAAAAAGGAACAGTTATTCAACAGTGGGTTGGCCAGAATGGAGTTGGTGATTATTATACTACGCTCGAAAATGGTGCTTCACAGAATTTAGGCCTGACTGATTATGCTAAAAGGACTTTAAAACAATTTGTATTAACCTCGGATGTAGAAGTGTTGCAAAGTACCGCAGGTGAATATAAAGGAGCAGCAGGCGGAGGCGTACAGTATTTTAGCACAGGTATAAAAAATAAAATAAAGCCGGTAGGAACACCTTAATATAAAAGTTATGGATAAGGATAAAATCATTTTTTTATTAAAGAATGCAATTATAGAAACCAGAAATTATGCTGACAATAATAGAGATGAGAATCAAACATCAGTGTTAAATACTCAAAAAGTATTTCAGCGATTAAAAGAGGAGATAGAATTTAATATTGATAATGTTGAAGAAGATGTCTTGCGAGCAATGCATGATGTGGGTATGTCATCGTATAAAGAATTTGAAAATACCCGGTTAGAAGGAATAATTAACAACATCACTGAATGGTTATATTTAAATATTTCTTCTTATAAAAACTTAAAACCATTAAATGCAGATTTTAAAAAATGGATAGAAGGGGGTAGTGGGTAGTATCTCAATCGTATTGGTAAATTTTAAAAGGCTTGTCAGTAAAGCATTCTGCATATTAATTTGTTTTTATTATAACAAATGGATGGTTATTAAACCTCATTTTTATTTTTAAGGGTTCAAACAGGCTTCAAATGCAGCAAAATGTTCTTAAGTGTTCCAAAAGTGTGGGTGACAACCTGGAATGCTTACTGTACAAAACTTTTACTGCACCTGGTAACTAAAGTCTACACAACATTATAAATGCCCATTAGCATTACTACAGCTGAATTCTACGCCCGATTGCAGCGGCTACCCCGGTGAAGGTCTTGTGGCAGAGCCTTGTGCCGGAGTAATAGCGAAAAGCGGGACAGATGATCAACAGGATGATGATTACAGGCGTTCAAAAAACTCCTTCCACCTCCGCAACCGGGTAAGCTATTCGGCAGTATATGCCACGGGCACACCGGGCGTATCTTCAGCGGGCTCGCATACCTCTGCCACCTTCTATACGTATCATATTCACGGTAATGTAGATACGCTGCTGCAGGATTACAACGATGGCGTGATGAAAGATGCCGGTAACCGCTTCAAGAAGATCGTGTATGATTACGACCTTATCAGCGGCAAGGTGAATGATGTGGCTTACCAGCCCGGCCAGGCCGATGCCTTCTATCACCATTATGAATACGATGCCGAGAACAGGCTCACGACGGTTTACATCACACAAGGGATAAAAGGTGAGCAGAAACTGAAAAATACTTGGAAATAAGCAGCAAATATGTAATCATAGGTAACTTAGCGGCAAAAACAGCAAGGATGAAACTTGGAGATATATTTGAAATCGACACCCCTAAAGGAAAAGCTTATTTACACTATATTCATAAAGACAGTGTTACGGGAGAACTAATAAGAGTTTTACAAGGATTATATCCGGAAAGACCAGCTAACTTTGACAAATTGGCCGCATCAGAAGAACGTTATATTGTTTCATTTCCACTCTCAGCAGCTGCAAAGAAAAAGATTGTTAAGTCTGTAAGTTATTATCCTGTATCAAAATTTCGCAAACCGAAATTGATGAGAACTGAACATAATATTCGTGGAGAGTTTTTGGGTTGGCATTTAGTAGATACTGAAACTTGGCATCGACAATTAATAAAAACATTATCTCCTGAGCAAAAAAAGTTGTCTCCTTGGGGAGTTTGGAATGATACATTACTCATTGAAAGATTAACGAATGGTTGGGATTTGGAAAATTGGTTATAGTACTATGTCTCAATTGTGTGGTAGACTTTAAAAGCCTTGCCGGTAAAACCTTCTATATATTATCGCTGAACTTACTCTCTAAGAAATAAAGTAAATTCAACTATGAAATTTTTCCTCAGTTTTTTGTTTAGTTTTTATCAACTCGTTTCTTTTGGACAAACTTCTAATAATACAGGAGAGTTTAATACTGCAAATATTTATTATCAAGCTATAGTTCAATATTATCTAACAAATCATCCTGATAAAAACTCAATAATTGATACGATTTATTTAAAGCAAGATGCACTTACAGATAGTTTAGTATTGAATTATTCAGCAGTTCAGTTTATTAAGCTGAATGACGCTGATATAAAAGGAAAAGCACTCAGGGATACCAACTTTACTTTTTTAAGAATATATCCATTAGAATACAGCAAGGGGTTTTTCTACATTCCTATCAAACAATTATGGGTTGATAAAAATCAAGAAAGCCCAACAGAATATATAATACTGAATTGTGTAAAAATGGAGTTTAAATTTTAAAAAGAACAGTTTCTTTACAGAAGAAAATTAGTATGTAGAATTTAAAATGCAATCCTGAGGTACAGCGAGAATGACAATTAAAGACGTTCAAAAAAATATTTTATATATATATACTCGGCAGCAAAAATATTTCAATAGTAATGTTAGTGGAATACCCCACCTCCATTTTTTGATTTTATATTTGCGACTTAAAAGCAAGAGCAGTGGCAAAAAAGGAGCTTCAGGCATTAGTAGCAGAACAAAAAATACTGAACAGAATTTATGTTGTGCGGGGACAAAAAATAATGATAGACGAGGATTTAGCAGAAATGTATGGCGTACAAACACGGAGACTAAATGAACAGGTAAAACGTAATATAAAGCGATTTCCTAAAGACTTTATGTTTGCACTTACTCAAAAAGAATTTCAAAACTTGAAGTCGCAAAATGCGACATCAAATTGGGGAGGAAGGCGAAAATTGCCGAATGCTTTTACAGAACAAGGCATAGCAATGTTATCAAGTATTTTAAACAGCGACACAGCTATTGAAGTAAATATAAGGGTTATCAGGGTCTTTACAAGACTGAGAGAATATGCACTTACACATAAAGAAATATTATTGCAGCTTGCCAAACTGGAAAAAGAAGTAAAAGGCAACAGCAAAGACATTGAAAATATTTTTATGGTGTTGAAAGAGCTTTTGGAAAAAGAAAGCAAACCCGCTACCCGGAATAAAATAGGGTTTAAACATTACAACTAAAGCCGGATATGAAACAGCCCCGCTTATAAAAGCAAGGGCTGTTCACACTAAAGGGCCTAGGGTAAATGATATTATTCTTTAATCGATAAAGATTTGTCCAGCCTCATTTTTATAGTTGTATTGTCTTTCTGCAATAATTCTATCTTTTTGTTTTGCTCAATAATATAAAGCGTTAGTTCTTCTATCTTTTGTAACAGCAGAGCTTGATTACCACCTACATCAATACCTTCTTTGGCAACTTGTGCAGCGGCGGGTATATCCGGTAAATGTTTATTAGCGTTTATATATTCTTCCAGTTGAGCAATAGGCAGCAGGTTATATTTTTCTTCTAAAACAAAATCGGGCCAGTTGGTATAAAGCTTTACTCGCAGCTTATTGCAAATAGCTTCACCATTTACCACTAAAGAATAGTCGGCGATCTTGGCCATATCTGTTGTGCCAATAGCGATCTTGCCGGAGCTGAAGATATTGCCGTTCACGTCCAGCCTGGCATTGCTGTTGGGTGAAGTGGTACCAATACCTACATTGGTGCTGGCACTGGCGCCGTTCACTCCTGCTATACTTCCTAAAACCAGGCTGTTGTTTGTGGTAACGTATGCCCTGTAACCGATCGCAGTAGCGTTGGTCAGGTTATTGGCACCAACATCGGCGCCACTCTCTAATGCAGTATTGTAAGAGCCTGTGGTATTGGTGCGCATAGCAAAATAACCGACAACAGTATTTTCGGAGCCCGATGTAGTATAATGCATAGATAGGGTACCTAACGCTGAATTGTAATTTCCTGTACTGGTATAAAAACCGCTGTGAGACCCCACATTGACATTACTTATACTGCCCTGGCTGTTCATCAAAGCCTTGGTACCGATCCCTGTATTGTCGCGGCCTGTAGAGGTATAGCGTAAGGCATTACTGCCAACTGCAGTATTATCATATCCCGATGTGCCCGAAATAAGCGTGTAGGCGCCTACAGCTACATTGTCGTACCCGGTATAAGTGTCGTTACCGGCATTGTTTCCAATAAATACACTTGTATTGGGGCTGTTTGTGATCAACCTGCCGCTTTGCGATAGCCTGAGCCGTTCGGTATTATTTATCCTGAAAGCAAGGTCTTTGGCATCGGTAGTTCCAATAAAATTTATAGAAGGGTTTGTGCCGCTATTGCCTGTTAATGACCATCCGCTGCTGCTACCCGAAGGCGTTGTCCATGCAGGCGCATTACCGGCACCGGCACTGGTTAATACCTGGCCCGCAGTGCCGGCTGTATTATTGGTCATTAAAGCGCCGGAAAGTTTTACAGTAGTTACTTTTAAACCCCCACCCTGGATATCAACATAGCTTTTGCCAAACTGTGTACCCGGATCTAAAATTATCCCTGTACCCCAGCCCAATCTTAACTGCTGGTAATCCGGTGCTGTCCACGGCCCTTCTGTACGATGTATGCTATATGCCTGTGCATAAGCAGCATTATTGAACCAGGTAATACCAACAGGATCATTTGAGGCATTAACATCAGGAAAGCTGAGTTTTGCCAGAGGATTTGTAACACCTATGCCTAAATTGCCTCCTTTGCCGTTTATAGTAGTTACGTTTAAGCCACCGCCTTGAATATCAACATAGCTTTTACCAAACTGAGTACCAGGATCCAGGATTATCCCTGTACCCCAGCCCAGTCTTAACTGTTGGTAATCGGGTCCTGTCCATGGCCCCGCTGTACGATGAATACCATATGCAAGGGCATAGCCGGGATTATTTGACCAGGTGATTCCCTCAGGATTATCTGACTCAGATACATTCGGAAAACTGATCCTGGCTAAAGGATTACTAGTTCCAAAACCCAGGTTCCCATTAGCGATTAAAACATTGCTGTTGCTGAATGTAGAATTAACGATATCAGCCCCATTCCCGATCTCAAATCGCCTGAGGCCTGCATTAGCAGCAGCATTGGGGGTGGAAAATACCCAGCCGTTAGTACCATATACCGGCAGTTTCAAAACAGAATACGGTGAATAATTATTATTGGAAATACTACTTACCCCAATAATATTGCCTACTATTGAGGCATTCCCATTTACCTGGAGCGGAGATGAATCCTCAAAACCAGATGCGCCAGCCACTATCCGACCCGATCCGATAATATCACCATTTACATGAAGTGCTGCAACAGGGTTATTGGTACCTATACCAACTAAACCATTGGCATTGATATGTATCCTTTCCACTCCATTTGTTTTTATCAGCAACGCCTGCCCATCCGAAGTACCCAAATAATTTGTTCCGGGAGAGGTGCCGCTGTTTCCGGTTAGTGACCATTGCGCTTTTACTGTTAATGTAAAAAAGCATACCATAATTGCCAGGCTAAAGATCTTGTATCTCATATCTTGTATTTTATTGTTTTGATAAATAACGGTTACTCCAATACGTAGATAGAATTTTCCTTAAAATGGTTGCATGCAGGTTGTATTTATTTTTAATAAATTTTCAACATGGGGTGAAACCTGTAATATTTAAAGCAAGAGAAAATTTCAGTTCAGGGTAGAAACCAGTTTTGAACCGGTTAAATTAATGGCACTAATCAATGCATTAATAAAAAATTAACAATAATATTAAGCCCTGGCAGCCCTTTTGCAATAAAAGCCATCTTTCAACGTATATATTCTTATAGGCTAAGGGATTATCTTTGCCATAATTTATTCATCGATGAAGTTCAAGTTGCCACTCGTTTTATTCCTGGTATTGAGTTGTACTGTTGTTTTTGCTGTGCCGCCGGGCAAGGCAGTAAAGCAGTTGGATCATTCAGCTGCGTATCAGCCTCTCCGAAACTTTAACGATACCATTATTATTCCTTTCGAATACAAGCAGTCTGCATTATTTCATGCCTTTACTTTTGAAGTGATAGACAGTGTGGTGAACATCTTAAAAAAAGATACCGCTATCCGGTTAACCATTGATGGCTATGCTTATATCGATGAAGGAAATGATACGGTACGTAAATACCTCTCGCTCAACAGGGCCTTGTTTGTAAAAGAATATGTATTGGGCAGAGGCATCGGTCTTTCGCGGATCATTTCGGTAAATGGGCTTGGTGCAACGAAATCCCAGTTGAAAAAGACAAATGCCCTGGGAAAGATTATTAATTGCCGGGCAGAATTATTATTGATATACCCGCCACCGCCACCAATAATTGTTATATCCGACAGGGACGAAGATGGTATTGCCGATGCCGATGATAAATGCCCCGATGAATACGGCTATATCGAAACCAATGGCTGCCCGAATAAGGATAGAGTGATAGTACCTTTCGAAAATAGCCAGACATCCCTCCATTCCTTTACTTATATGGTGCTGGACAGTGTAGTAAGCATGCTAAAAGAAGACCCTTTGCTTACGATCTCTATTGAAGGACATGCTTATAAAGACGAAGGCACAAAGAACGTATGCGACAACCTGGCCAAAGAAAGGGCAGCCATTGCAAAAGAATATTTGATCTCTCGCTATGTAGCCGCCGCAAGGATAGATGCCGTAAAAAGCTTTGGTAGTACAAAACCGCTTAATGCCGGCAGAAATCCACAGGAAAAGAACCGCAATGCACGGGTAGAGATCGTATTGAACCGCCATCAGCAATAACCATCATTTTTTATTCATCGCTGAAATTTGCTCCAGGCAAAGGTTTGCCACGTTGTTCCATACCTGTTTATAAAAATGAGCAGGTTTCGGATTATTTCCCACAGGTAAAAATTGTAAATTCGCGGCGCAACTGCCTGCTATTATTTTTTCAAAGCGATCAGCATTAATCAATACACATGCAAAAAAAAATTCAGTCTGCCCTCATCTCTGTTTTTTATAAAGATGGGCTCGAAACGATCATACACCAGCTTCATCACCTGGGCATTACCATTTATTCAACCGGTGGCACGCAAAAATTTATTGAAGAATTGAAAGTACCCTGCGTACCGGTAGAATCGCTCACTACTTATCCTTCTATTTTGGGCGGAAGGGTAAAGACACTGCATCCTTCTGTATTCGGTGGCATACTGGGCCGCAGGGATAATGAAACTGATCTGCAGGAAATGAAGCAGTATAATATCCCGGAGATAGACCTGGTAATTGTGGATTTATATCCGTTTGAAGAAACAGTGCGTTCAACAACAGATGAGAAGTTGATCATTGAAAAAATAGATATCGGCGGACCATCCATGATACGAGGCGCTGCAAAGAATCATAAAGATGTGGTGGTGATCGCTGCAAAAAAAGAATACCCTTTACTGGAACAATTATTAAAAGAACAGCACGGCGAAACTACACCGGAACAACGCCGCATGTTTGCCATTAAAGCATTTGATGTATGCACCGGCTACGATCTGGCTATCTCCAATTATTTTAATAAAACAGCATTCATCAATCCTTTTGATAAAGAAAGATCAGTATTGCGCTATGGCGAAAACCCTCATCAGCAAGGCGTTTTTTACGGCAACCAGGAAGAGATATTTGATAAGCTGCATGGTAAGGAATTATCATACAATAACCTCGTAGATGTAGATGCCGCAGTACAGTTAATAGCCGAAGCTAAAAGCATTTCGAATTTGTCGGGTGCCAAAGTTCCCTCTTTCGGAGGGGATTTAGGGGAGGCTTGGTTTGCTATCATCAAACATACCAACGTATGTGGCGTTGCATCACGGCCAACATTAAAAGAAGCCTGGGATACAGCACTGGCCGGCGACCCGGAAAGCGCCTTTGGCGGTGTATTGGTTTGTAATGCCATGGTAGATAAAATGACAGCCGTTGCTATCAACGAAATATTCTTTGAAGTATTGATCGCCCCTTCCTTTGAAGGAGAAGCGCTGGATATTTTAAAAACAAAAAAGAACCGGATATTATTATTGCAGAAAAAAGGCTTGGAAACTACACAACAGTACAAGTCTGTACTGAACGGCATATTAGCACAGCAGCACGATACCGGTAACTATACCGAATGGAAAGAAGCCGGTGGCCGGGAAACAACAGCCGCAGAAAAAGAAGACCTGCAATTTGCAAACCTTATTTGCAAGCATTTAAAAAGCAATGCCATCGCATTGGTGAAAAATAAACAGCTGATAGGAAAAGGTTGCGGACAAACATCCCGTATCGATTCCCTGCGCCAGTCAATTGAAAAAGCAAAGCAATTCAATTTCGATCTGCATGGAGCAGTGTTAGCAAGTGATGCATTCTTTCCGTTTGATGATTGTGTAAAGATCGCCCATGCAGCAGGTATTTCATCATTCATCCAGCCGGGCGGTTCTATCAGGGATAACGACTCCATAGAATATTGTAAACAAAATAACCTGGCAATGGTAATAACGGGATTACGGCATTTCAAACATTGATGCCTGTATAATTATAGCAGGTCAAAAATAATTTATGAAAGAGGAAGAGACAGGCAAAGGAAAAGCAGGCGGTTACCTGGCATTATGTATCACCAGCATAGTATGGGGAACAACCTGGGTAGCCAGCAAGATCGGAGTTACAGAAATACCGGCACTGCAAATGACTTCCATCAGGCAGATCATAGGAGGCTCCTGCTTCATCCTTTTTTTCCTGGTGTATAAAAAATTGCCTTTGCCAACAGCAAAGCAATTTGGCTGGCTGCTGATAATGGCATTACTGATGTTCGTTTTGGCAAACGGGCTGGCCACCTGGAGCCTTAATTATATCCCTACCGGCTTAAGCGCATTGATCGGCGCATTATATCCATTTAGTGTAGTGATCATCGAACGTGTTTTTTATAAAAGCCGCAATATGACGCTACTCACTTTTGCGGGCCTGTTGCTTGGCGTAGCCGGTATCGGCATCGTATTTTATGAGAACGCTTTTCACGATCACCCTAAAGGATTTTTATTTGGTGTAGCGCTTTCCGTCATTGCTATGTTTGCATGGAGCCTGGGAACAATTTTCATAGTACGCAATAAAATGAAGATGAACGATTATTATGCTGTAGGCTGGCAAATGATCATCAGTTCCGTGTTGTTATTTATAATAGTTTATGTAACACAAACGCCGGTTGCATTACCGGATATTCCTTTAAAAGTGTGGCTCGTTATTCTTTACCTGGCAATAATGGGTTCCGTGGTAGCCTTTATCGCCTTTATCTATTCCATGAAAAAATTACCGGCAGCAGTTGCTTCTTTATATGCCTATATCAATCCGCTGGTAGCAATGATCGTAGCAGCAATTTTTTTGCACGAAAAGCTAACCATGAATATTGTATGGGGATCTGTAATTACTTTGGTTGGGGTATTTCTTGTTAACTACAGTATAAAAAAGAATGGGCAGGAAGTTATCGCTGAACCTGAGCTATAAAACGTTCATACATTGCTCTCCAGCCTTCAAAAGCTGCACCGGTACCTAAAAAATTATTGTGCCAGATAGTAATTAAAGTGCCGTTCACTTTTTTGCAAACGGTATAATAATGGAGCAATTCTTCATAAGCCGCTTCAGCAGATAAATGCTCTTCATAAAAAGCATTGGCATCCATAAAGCAGAAAGGATAAATGCGAAGTGCTGTTTGTTCTTCTTTTCGCAGATCATACCAATAAAAAAGAGAAGCAACGGAAGCACGGAAACCATTGATGGTACCATATCCCATGCTATAGTCAGCAGTAATACCGGCAGCGATCAATCTTTCATATGTGCCGGGCAATTCAAAGCGGATATAATGCTGACGGGAACTTGTTATCGTAGCGCCGCTCATTATTTCCAAATGTTCTTTTTCTTTTTGCAGTAATGCATGGTCGTCCCCGCTTTGCCAGCTCGGGTGCAGGCCTATACTATATTTATCAGCATATTGCTTTGTAAGCTTATGCATAATATTCTTATGCAGTAAAATGTTCTTATCGTATTTACCATTCTTTGCCGCAACCAAAAAAAAGTATATCGGCTGCAGGTTATTTTCTTCATGCAGCTTATCCATCCACTCGTAACTGTCAAACGGATCTTTTTTTATACCCAGCAATACCGCTATTCTTTCAAAAGAAGGCGAACGTAAAAAGCCGCCGGCATTTCTTACAACTCCTTTATGTTTATACGAAAAAGCCATATCAATATCGTAGGTCGGGTTAAAGCTGAACATTGAATATTGAGCATTGAACATTGAAAATTTACCTTTCAAAGTTTCACCCAATTCATTCACCCAAATATTTACTAAAGGAAGCGATAAGAAATTTTGCTTAAAGGCTAATGAATTGGTATGGCTGTATCTTCCATATTCATCCTTATCATGCGGCAGGTATTCTTCGTAGCGGGAGATGAGATAGAACGTTGCCGCAAAAATATCAAAGGGGTGATCTCCCTTTGTTGTTTTAAAGAATGCTTTATTGCTGTTATGATCAAAGCAATCTATAATTTGCGGTTGGATGCTATTTTCAAATAACAACGTATGCGGTTGAATAGAAAAAGCATCATCAAAACTATCAGTACTGTAATTGATCTTTACACCATTATAATTTTTGAAGTAATCAATATCTGTTACAATCGAAACCTCAACACCTAATAATTCTTTGAAAATAAAATCGGCTACGTATTGTAGTCTTGGAGAATTGATATGGGAATAAAGCAATACCAATGTTTAGCGATATTTCTTTTTCGGATCTCTGCTGGCATGAAAAACAGAAACAATGATAAGTATCTCGGGAGTAAAAAAATAGATTATTATGTAAGGAAACCGTTTAACAAGAGCTTCACGATAATGCTCTTTTTTATTTGGATACCTCTTCGGATGTTTTTCTATCACATCCACAACCTTTTGTACCTCGTTCAAAAATTCATTACCAAGTCCTTTGCTTCTTTCTTCGTACCAAATGGCAGCATCTGCAACTTCTTTGTTAGCTCGTTCGGAAAATCGGGCTTTTAGCATCAATATCTTTTTACTTGCTCTTGATGTGTTTTAAAGCATTCTTTTTCACCTGGTCAAAAGAATAGGTGCGCTGTTTTTTAGCTTTAATAGCTGCAACATCTTTATCCAATTCTTTAATAAAGCCTTCATCCTTCCACCATTCATACTCGCTTTTGATCTCGTTCTCAAGCATAGTATAAATAGCCTTTACTTTTTTATCATCAGCAATGCGGATATATTCCTGTAGCTTTTGTCTTATTGCTATAGCGCCCATAACAACTCGTTTTTTCAAATTTACTATTATTTCCCGTACCGCTCCCTCCACATTTCATTAAAGGTTTTCTTACTAAAGTCAAGCTCACTGTGGTTCTTCTTCCAGCTTTTAAACAAGCCGTTCACTACTTTATTTTTCAAACTGCCGTTGCCCATATTCATCATTCCTCTTTTCATGCTGGCCAGCTTCCATACTTTCCACGCCATCCTTTCACTAAAAGTTGTTAAGCCTTCCTCAACAGATTCCTTCCTGTTTTCCAGCAGCAGTTCATGTAAATTTATTTTCACTGCGCACACTTCAGTACAGTTGCCGCAAAGCGAAGAAGCATAGCTCAGGTGCTTGAATGATTCCATGCCCTGCAGGTTAGGCGTGATCACGCTGCCGATAGGTCCGCTATAAGTAACACCATAAGCATGGCCACCGATATTTTTATAAACCGGGCACGCATTTAAACAGGCGCCGCAACGGATGCAGTACAAGCTCTCCCGCTGTTTAGGGTTTTGTAAAATATTGGTACGGCCATTATCCAGCAGTATCACATACATTTCATCAGGACCATCATTTTCATTTTCCTGTCTTGGGCCGGTAACAATAGTATTGTAAACCGTAACTTTTTGACCCGTACCAAAAGTAGAAAGCAGCGGCCAAAACAATCCCAGGTCCGTAATAGAAGGGATCATCTTTTCAATACCCACAATAGCAATATGTGTTTTAGGAAAAGCGCAGCTCAATCTTGCATTACCCTCATTCTCTGTAACAGCAATAGCGCCGATATCGCTGATGATAAAATTAGCACCGGTAACACCCACTTCAGCCTGCGTATATTTTTCCCGTAAAATTGTACGGGCCACCTGTGTAAGTTCGGTTGGCGTAAGCGTGATAGGCGTACCCAGTTTTTCGTTGAATAGTTTTGCCACATCCTCCTTGCTCTTGTGCATAGCAGGAGTAACAATATGATAAGGCGGCTCACCATCAAGTTGCTGAATGTATTCACCAAGATCGGTCTCAATACTTTCAATCCCGTTCTTTTCCAGCGCCGCATTTAAATGGATCTCTTCCGTCACCATACTCTTGCTCTTCACTAAAGTCTTGCAGTTTTTTTCTTTGCAGATATTCAGTATCTCTTCAATAGCCTGCGCAGCATTTTCCGCCCATATCACTTTGCCGCCGCGTTTGGTAAAGTTCAGTTCAAACTCTTCCAGTTGCTGGTCAAGCGTTTCAATGGCACGCCATTTTATATTCTTCGCCCTTTCCCTTGCCAGGTGCATATCTGCAAATTGTTCCTTGCCTTTAGGCACAACAGCATTGTATTTACCAATATTGAAATTGATCTTACGGCGATGCTCCAGGTCGGCTGCCTTTATGGTGCTTTTAGCTATAAATGTTTGTGAAGTATCTGTCATTTTTTGTAATCGGCTTAACTGCATGAGGCATTTGCATTAGCAACGCTCCATTCAGGTTCAGTAATGCTTATCATCCTTTAACAAAGCGAAGGTAAACCATTGTGCCAACGAAGCCAAGCCATAAAAATACCACGTATTGGGTATAGGCGCACGTTATGGTCGTTGTACATTTATTGGTCTAAATAAAACCATTTTAAAAATGAAAAAGCTATGCATATTGTTCATTGCTGCACTGTTTGCAGGCAGCATTGCTTCAGCACAAAAAGTTAAATCAACAAAAACCTCCGGTAGCAGCGGGATAAGTTTCATGCCCCTGATGATCAAAAATGACGACGGCACCACCAGCAGCTATTTCCTCGAAAAAGGTGATAAGCTCGTGTATCATGTAACAGCCGGCAGCAACGAATACGACTTTATCGTTACACTCAATTCAGCCAACATTGCCGGTGGCATTGATTTTAATTATGCCATGACCAATGCCAATAAAACAAAAGGACATGTTGCCATCAGCAACGATGCAAGGACCAAAGCAACCAAATACATCAACTATTTCAACGGCGGCGATCTTAACCTTACCGATGCCAGTTCGGTATGGCTCAGCAGGGAAAATTATGTTGAGCTGCCTACGCAATCAACCGATATGACCTTCGACGATGGCGACGAAGAAACCTTTTACCGCTCCGAGAATATGGAAGCAGAACCGGTAGTAAAAATAAAAGGCAAGAATAAAAAACTCGATGTTTTTTTACTCAACAATTCTGCAGATGATGATGGCGACAAAACACTCTGGATAAATGATGCACAAAGTAACCCGCTCATTATAAAAATGAAACTCGGCTTTACCATCGAGTTAAAAGAAATACGATAAACCGTACTCTATAAAAAAAGTTGATCAACTGAAAAGCTGCTAAGACTGAAAAGCTACACCCTTGTGGCTTGCATCTTGCAGCTTTTTTATAGTGATAAAAAGGTTGATCAATTAAAAAGCTGCTAAGATTAAAAAATCGCACCCTTGCAGCTTGCATCTTGCAGCTTCCCTAATACGAATGACTGATGATATAAATGATCAGCTTCGGCAACCCGATCGCCACACCCACACCATACAACAGGTCCAGCCAGAAAAAACTGCCAATCGAACCAACATAAATAAGACCAACCAAAGGGTAACCCAATATTTTGAGCCATAAAGGAGTTTCTTTTCCTTTCAGTGTTTCCCATATCACATTAGCATCGCCGGTACTCGGAAAAGCATGCATGGCAATACTCACACCCAAATAAATAAGTAAATAATCAATCGGCGTTCCCGTATTAAATTCAAAAACAGGCAATGCAGCCGGCAAAGCAATAATAGCGCCCAGCAAGCTGTTGATAATGAACGGACCAATACTGATCATCACGCTGTGCCATTTTTTAAGCGGCGTTTCGTGCAGCACATAGCCCGCCGGATTCTCCGTTTGAAAATACACCACTTTAAAAACAGGAACCTTATATAGCCTGCAGAATAACTGGTGCGCCAGTTCGTGAACAATAACCCCGGGAAAAGTTACAATAGTGATAATAATACCAGGTATGAACATAATTAGTTGATTTTATTTTCTGAAGAATTCTTTACCACTCACTACATCTTTTGCGTATTGCAAAGTTTGTATAGAAGCCGAATCTTTTAAAGCAGTTATCTTTTTAAAAACTTCATCCTTCTCTTTTGTTTTATTGGTAAAATGATACACCATCAATAAGGTACCCATATTATAAGCATCCTTTTCATCAAGATCCGAAGCCTGTAGCGCCAGCTTCAATGCCTCATCATCCTTTTTATTCTTCAGCATCGTTCTCGATTTAGAAGACAATGCATAAACAGATTCTTTATTAAACTCAAGCATTTTATTGCAATAGGCAATAGACGCATCAAAATCACCAAGCTGCCGCTTCACACCCGCCAGCATACTCAGCGCAGGAAAATAATCAGGCTCTTTAGCAAGGATCTTTTGCACAACAGTATCACACTTGGCATACTCATCTTTGCCGTAAAGTCGTGCCGCATAAGACATAGCCGCAAAAGTATTCACTGCATTACTATCAATATATTGTATCAGCGCCTTATCAGGAACATTCGCAAAATCGTCGCCGTATTGATGCAGCAGCGCATTAAAACTGTCGTTAGGAAAATAATCTTCCGCCATTACCAGTATATTATTGATGCGGTCAAATAGCTCAGTATCCTCAGTACGCTTATCTTTCAGTTTTTCATAAGCCTTGCCCAGCACTTCAAAATCCTGGTTATAAAAAGAAGCGATCAACAAATTGCCTTCGGCCTGTATATCGTTGGGAAGTTTTTGTACTGCCAGCTGCAGTTCCTTTTCTGCAGTGAAGTAGCGCTTTTCTTCGATCGCTGTTTTGCCTTTCTCCAGGTGAACCCCCAGCGAAATATTAGTCGGTATTTTATACAGCGAAAAAAGAAAGATCAATCCAATACCCGCAGCAAAAAGTTTTATCCATAGCGGGATAGGGTATTTAATGAATTTCTCCCGGCAATCCTGGCACAAAGCATTAGGATAACCATGTAAAACAGCAACGCTGCCGCAGTTGATACAACCGCCGCTGGTGGGTTCAAGGGTGTTCTCTTCCATAAATTATATAAGCAGTTACAATAAGACTATTTCAGCACGCCCAGCTCTTTACCCACTTTGGTAAACGCCTCTATCGCTTTATCCAGATGACGCTGATCATGCGCCGCACTCAGCTGTACCCGTATGCGGGCCTGTCCTTTAGCAACTACAGGAAAAAAGAAGCCGATCACATAAATACCTTCGTCTAATAATTTAGCCGCAAAATTTTGCGCCACCACAGCATCATACAACATGATAGGCACAATAGGATGTTCACCCGGCTTAATATCAAAACCAGCCTCCGTCATTTTAGTACGAAAGTATTTGGTATTGCTTTCCAGTTTATCTCTTAATTCTGTCGTTTCACTCAGCATATCCAGCACTGCAATAGAAGCACCCACAATACTTGGCGCCACGGTATTACTAAATAAATAAGGCCTGCTGCGTTGGCGAAGCATTTCAACAATTTCTTTTTTGCCCGATGTAAAGCCACCGCTGGCGCCGCCCAAAGCCTTGCCCAATGTACCCGTAATAATATCAATACGGCCCATCACATTTCTATACTCATGCGTGCCCCTTCCCGTCTTGCCTAAAAAACCAGACGAATGGCACTCATCGATCATCACAATAGCATCATACTTATCCGCCAGGTCGCAAATTTTATCCAGCTGTGCAATCGTACCATCCATACTAAAACTGCCATCCGTAACAACAATGCGGCTGCGCAAATGCTGCGTTTCCGCCAGTTTCATTTCAAGGTCCGCCATATTATTATGTTCATAGCGGTAGCGCTGCGCCTTGCACAAACGAACACCATCAATTATCGAAGCATGGTTCAATGCATCGCTGATGATCGCATCCTCTTCGCCAAATAACGGCTCAAACACACCGCCATTCGCATCAAAAGCCGCAGCATATAAAATGGTGTCTTCCGTACCTAAAAAATCAGACAATTTCTTTTCCAGTTCCTTATGGATATCCTGCGTACCGCAGATGAAACGCACACTGCTCATACCATAACCGCGATGATCAATATATTTTTTAGCCGCCTCCAGCACTTTCGGGTGAGATGAAAGCCCCAAATAATTATTGGCGCAAAAGTTCAGCACTTCCTTACCGCCAACAATGATCTCCGCACCCTGCTCACTCGCAATAATGCGTTCTTTTTTATACAATCCGGCCTTTTCAATTTCAGCCACTTCAGCAGCAATACGGTCAACAAATTTCTGATTCATAAAAAAAGGTTGTCCTGCAAAAATAGGGGAAAAGAGAAAAGAGCTAAGAGAACAAAGAGGAAAGAGGAGAAGAGGCTTTACTAAAAGTGCCCTCTTTTCGCTCCTTTTCTCCTTTGACCTCTTAGCCCGGGTCGCCGAAACCCTCCGCGAAACCTCTTTTAAACTCATTTCTCTGCGGTAGAAAAACAAGTCACCAACACGGAAACTCTTCTCACACACCCGGAAATCAATCTCACGATCAGGGAAACCATTTCCAAACACCCGGAAATTAGTCTCACGAAGGCGGAAGCTCTTCTCACGAACAGGGAAATTATTTCCAAACACCCGGAAGCTCATTTCACAAAGACGGAAACTATTTTCAATCACGCGGAAACTCATCTCACGAAGGCGGAAACTAATCTCATAAAGGCGGAAGCTATTTTCATGTACACGGAAGCACTTTCCACAAACCCGGAAACCAGCCCCAGCCCTTGAAAATTGATCATTGACCATTGACCATTTGCCCCTTTTTCCTCCTTTTCTCTTTTGACCTCTTAGCCCCCAACCCTTGAAAATTGATCATTGACCATTGAATATTGAACATTTTCCTGCCTTCCTGTAACTTTTTCCTCTCCCCGCCCGTCTAACATAAAACAGCCTAAAATCGGTGTAACTTTAACCCATCACCAGGACCTGTATGACGGAGAGAGACTATAACCAATGCGTAAACCTGTATGCAGATAATGTGTACCGCTTTATCCTCAAAAACCTGAGGCATGAAGAGGATGCAAAAGACGTAGTGCAGGCAGCATTCGAAAAGATGTGGGTCAACCGTCAGCAGGTAGATAACGAGCGGGCAAAAAGCTATTTGTTTACCGTGGCCTACCACCAGATGATAGACCATATCCGGAAGAACAAGCGCATCAGCCTGAAAGAAGAATTCAGCGAAGGAGTCAAAGGATCGGCCACCATAAAGCACGACACAAAGAGGATACTGAACGAAGCACTGGCCAAATTAAGCGAAACACAGCGCAGCCTGGTAATGCTGAAAGATTACGAAGGCTACAGCTACGAAGAGATCGGCAAAATAACCGGCCTCAACGAAAGCCAGGTAAAAGTATATTTACACAGGGCAAGATTACAATTGAGGCAATATATTGTAAGCCCAGAGAACGTTATTTAGACCATGGTCCATGGACCATAGACCATCGACAAAAAAATGAATATTAACAGGCATAATTACGAAGAGTTTTTTCTGCTGTATGTAGATGAGGAATTATCTGCAGCAGACAGGAAAGCCGTGGAAGTATTTGTGCAGGCCAATCCCGACCTGGAAGAAGAACTGTTGATGTTGCAGCAAAGTATTGTACAGCCCGATACAATAGCATTTGATGCCAAAGCATCTTTATTAAAAGAAGAAAGCACCACTCCCTTACAGGAAAAATTATTATTACTCGCCGATGATGAATTGCCCCGCGCAGAAAAAGACGCTGTATTGAAATTACTTTCAACCGATGCAGCAGCAGCCAAAGAGTGGAACATCTTGCAGCAAACAAAATTACACCCCGACGATGCAGTTGTTTTTGCAGATAAAAGCTCCCTGTACAGGAAAGAACAAGCCGAAGTAGTAACCATTAAATGGTGGAGAGTAGCCGCTGCAGCAATATTCATTGGCCTTGGCATTTGGGGTGTAGTAGCAGTGTATAATAATAACACTGGCAAAACAACAGGCAAAGAAAATATGGCCAGTGGAAACGATAATAAGGATAAACAACAACAGCAACCAATAGCAAAGCAACCGGTAACAAACCCTGCATCAGGTGAAATAAAATCAGCAAAAGAAAATAACGCTGACAATACACAACAACAGGTAGCCCTTACAGCACCACAAAAAAATAGTACAGCGCAAAAAGTTACCGATAAGAATAAAACAACAGTGAAAGATAATAACGACGAGGATAACACAACACCAAAAGAAAATATAGCAGTTACCAACGAAAAAGAATTGAATAAAAAACCAAGCAATAATCTACCAACCCCGCTTTACAATAATATTAACAACGAACCACGTAACAAAAATACACTCGCAGCCGTACCACATACAGATGAAGATGCAGGAACGGATCCGAAGAAAGGCATAGCGCTTGCCGGCAACGGGTTGCAGGATAAGTTAAAAGGAGTTGATCCTGCAACAAATCCCATTGCAAAAACAGCAGTGTACAACGAAAATGAAAATGTTCCCTACATCAACACCGATAATAAAAAAAGATCAAAGCTCGGCGGCTTTCTCCGCAAAGTAACAAGAGTGATAGCACGTACCACCAACACATCCGAGGGAGATGGTAAAAGTGTAAAGATCGCAGGCTTTGATATCGCCATTAATTAATCTCTAAAAAAAGTTTTTATGAAACAGCTAATTCTACTTTTAGCAACAGCAATCTTTTGTACCAGCGTAAACGCACAAGCCGATAGTACCAACAAACCAAAAAGCGATACTATAAGAATAGGAAGCATCATTATCATCAAGCATGGTAAAAATAAAAATGGCGACGATAAAGATGTACAGATCACCCTGGGTAGAAAGCAAAACGAAAAAAAGAAAAAGTCAAACGTAAGCACCAATTGGTGGATCGTAGATCTTGGTTTTGCAAATTATAACGACAATACCAACTATGCCAATGCAGGTTCTTATTTAGTGAACAGGCCCGGCTATCCCGCTTTGGATAAAAACGATTTTAAATTACGCACCAGTAAAAGTGTTAACGTAAACATCTGGTTCTTCATGCAAAAGCTGAACCTCGCAAAACACTATGTAAACCTTAAATACGGATTAGGACTGGAGTTGAACAACTATCGTTACAAATCATCCATCAGTTATAAAGAAGACGGAACGGTACCTTATACAGCCGGAGTGCAAACCAATGCGCCATTCATTTTCAGGGATTCAATTTCATTCTCTAAAAATAAACTGGCAGCAGATTATGTAACCGTGCCGTTGATGTTGAACTTTGTTTCCAACCCCAACAGGATCAAAAAAGGAATAAGCCTTAGCCTTGGTGTAAGCGCAGGTTATTTATACAGCCAGCGCAACAAACAAAAAAGCGACGAAAGAGGAAAAGATAAGAACAAAGGCGATTACGATCTCGAAAAATTCAAGTTCTCTTACATAGCTGAGCTGGGCCTCGGGCCGGTAAGGCTTTACGGTTCGTACAGTCCAAAATCAATGTATGAGCACAGCCTGGATATCAAGCCTTTCAACGTAGGCTTCCGGTTCAGCAATTTCTAAACAAGCTCTCTCACTCAGTCCTTTGCCTGCCTGTCTTTTCTAGATAGATATGGTGGGCAGGGGATGGGTTTTATGATAAGGTCCCGCATTGCCGGGATCATTTTTTTTCCACAATCCCTATTTTTTGTTAATCTTTTTCAAATAGATAAAATATTTTTGAATGGCATACCGTTTGACATAAGAGCGCAAAACCGTTTTACTAGCATGAACACCACCCGTTTTTATCTCTTTCTTGTTGTTTTGACAGGCCTTAGCCTTGTATCCTTTACCCGGTACGACGGCGGTATAAGAAGCAAGGCCAAAGCATTACGCAGCTATACCGGAAAGGCAACCAAAAACATTCATAAGGTGGCAACAGCTGCTGAAAATCCCTATTACATCATTGTAGATAAAAGTGATTACGAACTAAAAGTGTATGATGATGAAGGGTGGTATGCAACTTATCCAATCGTTTTCGGCAGCAAGGACCTGAGCGATAAAATGAGGGAAGGCGACAAGCGCACGCCCGATGGAAGTTTTAAAGTAATACTTAAAAAGATACACCCGCAATGGGGGCCCGAACTTTTATTGGATTACCCCAATGAAGTAAGCTACCAGCGTTTTAACGAGCGCAAGCTTAAAGGCCTGTTACCTAAAAATGCCAAGATCGGAAACGGTATCGCCATTCACGCCACACGCCCCGAAGAAGAATGGACCGTTGATAATTTTTACAACTGGACCGATGGATGTGTTTCGGTAAAATATACCGAGATGAAAGACCTGTACAGCTACATCCCTGTAGGCACGCCGGTTACGATACAACAATAAGAGTCCCTCCGCCCCCAACTCGTTGGGGGGGACTATTCGAAGATTAAAGTGTGGCTATGCAATACTTGAAAATTGAACATTGAAAGTTGAGCATTGAATATTTTTTGTAACAAACTTTAGTAATTGTATTTCATTCGTGCCCATTCGTGTATTCGTGGTTAAAAAAAATCTGTGTAATCAGCGCAATCAGCGGGCAAATTACCTCCCAAACATCTTATCCAGCTCCTCTTTCTTAAACTCTAAATAAGTCGGCTTGCCATTAGGTGTAATATTCGGCGAGGTACAATTAAAAAGATCTTCCAGTAAAACGGTCATCTCTTTATCCGTAAGCGAAGTGCCTGCTTTAATAGATTGCTGCAACGCCAGTGAGCGCAATAATTTTTCCCGCCTGCTGAATTTAAGATCGCTGCTGAAATGCTTATACTGCTCCAGCATTTTTTCAATCGCTGTTTTTTCATTGCCCTGCTGCAGGTCGGCAGGTGTGCCCTGTATCACGAAAGTATTGTTGCCAAAAGGTTCCAGCAAATAACCAAGCTTGTTCATATCAGGCAATAATTCATTCAGCAATACAGCATCAGCTGCCGTCAGTTCCAGCGTAACAGGAAACATACTGCTTTGCGTAGCAATAGGCTTACCATCAACAGCATTATTGAAGCGTTCATAGAGTACCCGCTCATGCGCATTCTGCTGGTGAATTAAAAAATATCCTTTAATGGTTTGCAAAACAATATAAGTATTGTGCAACTGGCTTAATGTATCAAGCTCCGGCTTAGTGCTTACCGGTAACAGGTTGCTACGCTCTTCCTGTTTAGGTATTTCCTGTGCAGTATCTTTTTCGTAAAACTCTTTCCAGTGTTTCAGTTCGCTTTTGCTTTCAATAAAATGCGACTGGTTCTTTTGCGTAAAGGTTTTGTATAAAGAAGAAGCAGCAGCCGTTGATTTTTTTTCTTCGGTAAAGGGCTTGCTTACTGCATCCAGGTTTTGAATAGAAGCATCCAATTCAAAATCCAGTGTTGGTGTAATACTGAATTGCGCCAGCGCATGTTTTACAGCGCTCTGCACAAAAGCATATACGATCTTTTCATCCTCAAATTTTATTTCCTGCTTGGTAGGATGCACATTGATATCCAATTGCGCCGGATCAAGATCGATGAACAAGGTGTACATCGGAAAACTATCCTTAGCTATCATTGCATCAAAAGCATTCATCAATGCATGATTAAGATAGGCACTTTTGATAAAGCGGTTGTTCACAAAAAAATATTGATCGCCCCTTGTTTTCTTTGCCGTTTCCGGTTTTCCTACAAAGCCATAGATATTCATGTAATCGCTTTGCTCCTGTACCGGCACCAGTTTAGCCGAATAGTTATTGCCCAATATCTGAACGATGCGTTGTTTCAATGTACCTTTCTCTAAATGAAAAACCTGCTGCCCGTTGGAAGTAAGCGAAAAGAAGATCTCGGGGAAAGCCATTGCCACCCGTATAAATTCATCAACAATATGACGAAGCTCAGCAGCATTGCTTTTTAAAAAATTACGCCTTGCAGGCACATTAAAGAAAAGATTTTTCATGGCAATGCTGGTACCATTGGCGGCAGCAACAGGTTCCTGTTTTTGAACAATGCTGTTCTCTATTTCTAAAAAAACACCCGTCTCATCTTCTGCACGTTTTGTTTTCAGCTCTACCTGCGCAACCGCAGCAATACTTGCCAATGCCTCGCCGCGAAAGCCCATCGTTTTAATGCGGAACAGGTCTTCAATATTTTTGATCTTGGAAGTAGCATGCCGCTCAAAAGCCATACGGGCATCCGTTTCGCTCATGCCCTTGCCATTATCTATCACCTGTATCAATGATTTTCCTGCATCGGCAATAACCAGTTTTATTTCATCGGCACCGGCATCCACGGCATTTTCCAACAGTTCCTTTACTGCGCTGGCAGGCCGCTGGATCACTTCTCCCGCAGCGATCTGGTTAGCAATATTATCAGGCAATAATTGAATAATGTCGGGCAAAATCAGTTCCTTTTTTTAGGCAGCGAAGTTACATTAATAATATAAAGGATAAACTGCATCAAAGAGATAATCCTTTCTGCAAATGCCGGTATAAAAAAGCGCCCCGAAATTTTCGGGGCGCTTTAAAATTATGGAGAGAGGGAATATTATCTCACGATCATTACTCTTCCCATCGCCAAGCGGTTTCCGTTAAGGTCAACCACTTCTACCCAGTAAGTACCAGAGCCATATTTCCTCATATCTACATCCATCCTTGCATACGGAGCATTGATAGTGTATTTCTGAGTAATAACCCTTGCGCCTTTAGCATCATAGATGTTTATGCCGCGAGGTAAACCGGTACTGTAAAGTGTACTGTAGTATCTAACCTGGAATATGCCACTGTTAGGATTAGGATAGATGAACACTTTGCCGGATGCCGAATCGCTGATCAATACACTGTTAGAAGTATTGGTACAGCCATTTACATCAGTAACGCTAACATAGTATTTGCCCAATCCATCAATGCCGATCGGCAATGTACCGGCATTAGCGCCTGCAACGATTGCACCGTCCCTGTACCAAACAAAAGTGGCGGCAGGTGGTGTAACGGTTGTGGTAAGCGTGGTGGTCATGCCCGGCATTAATTTGGTGTAAGGCACTGCAGTTAACCCGATAGTTGGTAATGGATTAACCGTTAACCGTACCACATTAGAGATCTTGCCTGCGCATGGAGACGTAGAGATGGAATCCCTGTAGAAATATCCATTCATTGAAACCGGTGGAGCAGCAATCGTTAATGTGCCGGTATTGGCGCCGCTGTACACACCGCCATTGGCAATATTTACCCATGAACCCGGTGTACCATTCGCAGTACTTACCTGCCAGTTGTGGGTAATAGCCGAACCTGTTGCAACAGTAGTGAATGATGTACTGTTGTTGGTACAAACTGCTTTGTCTGTTGGCTGTGTTGTTATAGCTATTGGTGTATTTACAGTGATCGGAACTAATCTTGCCGGAGAAGTACAGGTACCTGTATTTACTGTTACAGAATAAGTAGTGCTTATTGCAGGGCTTGCATACACTGTTGTGGCAACAGTTCCGGTATAAGGAACGGTTGCTCCTGCATCTAAATATAAACCTGTGTTTGGCGACCATATACCACCTGACGGTAAGCCATAGGTGATATTAACCGACCATGAAGTTAAAGTGCCATTATCACCTGCACCCCAATCACCCATAGCTAATGTCCATGTGCCGTTGGCTGCTGTTGCAGTCGGGATAAGATTAGCCCAGCTGGCGGTGGTTTGTTCGTAACCGGTTGGTCCGTAACCTGCAAGCGCATCTGCTTTGTAAGTTCCTGAACGTGGAGCAGGAGCGCCGCTCATGGCTACAGTACCGATAGAGCTTACGCTTGTACCGGTAAAGTTGGCCGTACCGTTGCTGCCGGTACCACCGTCCAGTCCGCCTACAAGATTCAGTATAGCATTGTTTGGCGCTTTGATATTAATGTCCATATCACCAACCCAGGTGTGGGTCATGGTGAAGGTAACTTTCACTTCAGAAATAACTGCAGCAGCAGGGATACCGGCTATAACCACATTGGATAAAGCAGGATCGCCTGTGCCATCAGGAACAGCAACTGATACCGGGCCCGATGCCGCTGTAACAGTTACAGGAGCTAATGAAGAAGTAATAGTTAATGCCTGTACCTGGCCCAAACAAATTGTTGCAGAAGCAGGTGTAACAGTTGGAGCTACAGGAGTGTAGTTAACTGTTACAGTACCTGTACCTACGCAACCTGTTGTGCCGTTTGTTGCAGAAACTGTATAAACAGTATTTACAGTTGGGGCTGCATAAACAGTAGCCGTTGGTGTACCGGCAACATAAGCTGTAGTAGCTGTTGCATTGGTATATAATCCTGTAGCAGGAGTCCAGATGAAGTTGCCGCCCGTAGGACTGGAAGCTGTAAGCAATGTACCGTTGGTACCTGCAATACCGCCACAAGTTACAGATGGGGTTATGGTTACAACAGGTAATGGATTAACTGTTAATATACCTCCATTAGAATATGCCACAGGAGGACATGTACCGCTTATGGATAAACGATAACGGTAACCGTTCATTGCCTGCGTAACCGGGTTAATGGTCAATGTGCCTGTTGCTACACCTGAGTAAGGTGCGCCATTGGCAAGGTTGGTCCATGTAACGCCGCCATCTGTGCTAACCTGCCATTGAAGTGCAGCGCCTGTACCGGTTCCTGCTGCTGTGAAAGTAGCGGTTTGACCGGCACATACTGCGGTGTTGGCAGGCTGTGTTGTTACAGCAGGGCGTTGATTTACCGTAATAGTAATGCTGGCTTGTTTGGTACAGCCTGCAGCTGTTGTTGCAGTTACGGTATAGGTTGTTGTTGTAGCAGGAGAAGCAGCAACAGGGTTTGAT
>JBEHZB010000027.1:0-12377 GCA_048497855.1 Bacteroidota bacterium
TACCTAGCCCTCTCCCTAAGTATACCTAGCCCTCTCCCTAAGTATACTTAGCCCTCTCCCTAAGTATACTTAGCCCTCTCCCTAAGTATACTTAGCTATCCCCCTAAGTACACCTAGCCCTCTCCCTAAGTACACCTAACTCTCCCCTAAGTGTACCTAGCCTTATCCATAAGCTCACCTGGTTACAGGTAAGGATAGATGTAGATAAACGAAATATACTTTATTGCATAAAAAAGCCCCTGCTAAAAAGCAAGGGCCTGAACATAAAAACAACACGAATCTTATGCTTTTGTACTATCGGCAGGCGGTTCTTCGCTGCTATCCTCTTCCTCATCATACCTTATTCCAAAGCGTTTGTTGTATTCATCCACTTCTTTCATGGCAAGGTCCAGCGCAGCATCCCGCTTACGCCCTTCCTGCAGCGCCCTGGCAAAGGAATCTACCATTTTCATAATATCGAAGCCGTTGGCCAGCTGCGTTTCGGAGGTCATTTCCAATGCGCTCAGCAGCTGCTGGCGCAGCCTTTCCATCAGTTCATCATACTGAAGTTTCTGTACAAGGAAAATGGGATCGTCTTTACGGCGCAGTTCATCGGGATGGGCCACGGCTATCTGGCTGATCTTCCTTGCATAGCCTTCCCGGCCTTCGGCCATAGTACGGCCAATGCGCTCTTTGTCGGTAAGGTTAACAAAATGTGGCTGAAGGGAGGCAATTACCGCCCTGATGTTGGAGATCAGCAGTTCTGCTTCTCCTGAGGGAACCTGTGATTTGATCTTTTCACTCATCGTTGAGTTTTTTTTTAAATGAAAGTTACCATATGGCAACCGCCTATATAAGTTCGAAAAATGACAGAAAAGGTTGCATGGGGGGATAACTATTTTTTAAAAAAGAGTATTTATACGTTAGCACCTATCCAGAAACGATAGACGAAACGCTATATTGAAGTAGAAAATTATCTAAAAGTAGAATGCTCTTCGAAGGCTTTGCCTTCGTAAGTGTTATGTTATAAAGGGATTTTATCCCGTTTCTTTTCACAAAATATCCTGTTTGGGTATGGAGCAAAGCTCCTGTTGAACATAGTACTTACGAAGGCGAAGCCTTCGAAGAGTGTGGTTGTATCCCGTTTCTTTTCACAAAATATCCTGTTTGGGTACGGAGCAAAGCTCCTGTTGAACATAGTACTTACGAAGGCAAAGCCTTCGAAGAGTGTGGTGTTCATTCGTGCCATTCGTGGTTTACTATATTCTTCTGTAATTAACTATCCGGGCAAAATAAATAGTAAAAGAAAAATTAGTAGTATGTTTATCACTTACAAACCTTACATAGCATGCTCAGGTCCATTTGCCTTGCCGCCATTTTATTTATCACCATAACAAGCTGTAACCAGCCTGCAGCAACAACCAACAATGCAGCCATAGATACTACAAAAGAAAAGCAGCTGATAACGGCTATGCTGGATTCGTTTAACCGGGCGGCTGCAAAAGCGGATTACAATACCTACTTTAATTTTTATACAGCCGATGCCATCTTTACCGGAACAGATGCTACCGAAAGATGGGATAAAAATGCGTTCATGAAATGGGCAAAACCAATTTTTGATAAGGGCCGGGCGTGGAGCTTTACAGCACTGGAGCGCCACATTTATTTTAATAAAACAGGCAGCCTTGCCTGGTTTGATGAATTACTGAACACACAAATGAAGATATGCCGCGGCTCGGGTGTATTGGTGAAAGAAGGGAACAACTGGAAAGTGCAGCAATATATTTTATCAACCACTGTTCCTAATGAGCTACTGGATAGTGTGATAAAAATAAAATCACCGATCGAAGATTCGCTTATAAAGAAACTGCTTTGAGGGACACACACTAATTACACGAAAGCCACTAATTACACAAACTACACGAATGAACACGAATGTGTTTTATTCGTGACTATTCGTGTCATTCGTGGTTTATTTTTTTGTTTATCGTTTTACCGGCCCACCTGTCTGATCAATCATCTTCTGCTGTGCCCGATTTAAGCTAAGGGGGCTTTTTGTGGGTTTATATGGTTCGTATTCTAAGATATGGCCAAAAAAATATTTTAAGCCGCTGATCTTACCTCTCAGGCTTTTGGTTTTTTTATAACTTGTAAATAATCTTTGCAGCAACTTATTATAAACGAACAAATAAAATATTGATTTTCAATTTATTAAGAAATAAGCAGAGATTTGGCTGGCAACAGTATTGTTTATTTTCAGCCAAATCTTAAAGATAATTGATACTTTTGGCTGGCAATAATTATCTTTATTGCCAGCCAAATCTATTTATAAATAAGAGTTTGGCTGTAAACAATAATTCAAATGGAAAATTTAACAGGTAGGGAAAGGGAGAAAAAGCTGCTCCGGGAAGCAATGGATTCAGGTTCCCCTGAACTGATAGCGCTGTTCGGGCGCCGCCGGGTAGGTAAAACATTTCTTATAAGAAAGTATTTAGCAAAAGAGATCGCTTTTGAATTTGTGGGTACAAGAAATGCAAAGCTTTCGGTTCAGTTGAAAAACTTTAATAGGGCTTTAGGCGAAACCGCCGGCAACATCAATCTATACAAAATACCGGATAACTGGCCTGATGCATTTGATCAGTTGAGTAATTACCTGGTACCAAAATTAGCAGCAGGGAAAAGTGTAGTGTTTTTAGATGAGGTACCCTGGCTTTGTACACATAAATCAGGATTTATTGAAGCATTTGATCATTGGTGGAACAGCTGGGGAAACAAACAAAGTAACCTTGTGGTGGTGATCTGCGGATCGGCCGCTTCATGGATGATTGAGCATGTAGTCAACGACAAGGGAGGACTGCATAACAGGGTTACACGAAAAATAAGATTGCTTCCTTTTAAACTGAAGGAAACGGAAGAATTTCTACATGCACGCAATATAAATATGGACCGTTACCAGGTTCTGCAGCTGTACATGGTAATGGGTGGAGTTCCTTATTATCTTAAAGAAGTAAAAAAAGGAGAGAGTTCAGCACAGTCAATAGACAGGATATGTTTTACAAAGGACGGCTTTTTAAAAGATGAATTTGACAACCTGTATCATTCCCTGTTTGACAATGCCACAAAACACCTGGCCGTTGTGCGGGCGCTGGCAACAAATAATTCAGGGATGACCCGCAACGAAATAATAAAGGCGGCAGGCTTAAGTTCAGGAGGTACTGTAACAGGTATATTGCAGGAACTGATCGAATCAGGGTTTGTAACCGAATGGCAACCCTATGATAAAAAATCAAAGGATACCATCTATAAACTGGCCGATGAGTTTACACATTTTTACCTGAAATTTATGGAGAAAAACAGGGCTTCAGGTGAAGGCACCTGGCAAAACATGGCTACAGGCCAGGCCTGGAAAAGCTGGAGCGGCGTAGCGTTTGAAAGGGTATGCCTGAAGCATATTCCACAAATTAAAAATACTTTGGGTATTTCAAATGTGAATACCGAAGCATCAGCATGGCGCCACCTGCCAAAAACAGGCAAGGGTGCCCAAATCGATCTATTGCTTGACAGAAAGGATTTTGTGATCAATATCTCTGAAATGAAATATTCTGAATCGGAATTTGTGATCGATAAGGGGTATGCCGGTGAACTGGAAAACAAAAAAGATGTTTTCAAAGATCAGACGAAAACAAAAAAATCACTTTACTTAACCCTTGTTACCACATTTGGTATAAAGGATAATGATTATGCAAAACGACTGGTACAAAACTCCATTACAATGGATGCTTTATTTAATTAGGGAATTGAATAGAAAAGCAATATAAAAAAGAATTATCCCTGCTGCAGGACAGTTTGAACCGGGCTGCCGGAGTAGAAATAACTTCTTACCGGGCTACCGTAATTTTTAAACTACAGCAGAACACACTCGAGTTCATTAGCCATTTGTGGTTTACCATATCCCTTCCGCTGATCTGCCTGGTTGCTCTCTTCGAAGTCTTTGCCTTCGTAAGCGTTATGTTATAAAGGGATTTTATCCCGCTCTTTTTCCGAAAAGTTTTGTGCCCGGGAATACGGAGTTGAACATAGTACTTACGAAGGCAAAGCCTTCGAAGAGGGTGGTTATTTATTTTAACCGGTCTCTTTCTGCAAGCAACTGATCCCTGATCTCCGGGGCTTTGCTCATCCCCGGTGATGCCGTGCCATGGCTAATGAGATGAGGAAGCCAATCGTTAACTACCATGGTCCATCCTGTTTTGCACAATGAATAGCATTCCATTTTTGGTACAAGCCCAAAATGCGTAAAGCGCAACATTGTTTTATCACCGCTTTCGCTTAATTCAAAGATCATTTTTGTATCCGTCCATTCCTGCCTGTTCTTTTGAAGCCAGGGCATTTCGCTTTCAGTAACCAGCCACACCAGTTTTTTACCCGGCATTACTTCCGTTACTCTTTGCTTTGAATAATGCTGCCCCGGGTGGTGAATAGTAAACTGATCATTCATGTTGCTGCAGCTGCCTTCAAAATCTTTGCTCCACCAGTTGGGAACATTGGTAATACTATTAAAGACTTCCTGCGCCGGCCTGGCAATATCTATCGTTGTGGTAAAGCTTTCCAGGTATTTATACAGCAGATCTTTAATGCAGTAATTGCATATCTCTTTCAACCTGTTCTGTTCATTTTCAAAAACAACACCGTTGTAAGTGAATGTTATTTTTGTGCCGTTGCCTGCCGGCGATAATTCAAAGATCATTTTGGTGCCGGTCCAGTCGAAGCTGTCGGCACTGCGCCGGCTTTCGGTTGTTACCCAGGCAAACTTTTTACCCGGAACAAAATCGGTTACTATGTTTTTGGAAAAATGTGCATCGCCCATCTTTAAAATGAACGCAGCATCCTGTTGCAATGGTTCGCCGGCAAATTCTTCCACCCACCAGCTGGAAAGGTTGGTGATAAAATTGAAAACAACATCCGGAGATCTTGAAACATCTGCAGATACGGTGTAAGTAACAGGGATCATTTTGCTTAATTTATTCGGCAATCTCTTGCCTCGGTGATGAATTTGTATAAACGTTGATCATTTAAACCACTGCAGCTGTCCTGTGCCGGTGGTGATCAGGCTTTGCAGGCTCTGCTGAATAAAACCTGTCCATGCCCAGTCGCAGGCTTTATAACAATCATTGGCCGGAACCAAACCAACCTGCGTAAAGGTCAACTGTGTTTTATCGTCCTGTTTTGAAATGTCGAAAGTTATTTTGTTGCCCACCCATTCGCTTTGATCTTTGGCATTTTTGAAATAGTTTTCTTGTACCAGCCAAACTACTTTTTTACCGGGGATCATTTCGATCACTTTCATTTTGCTGCGGTGGTTATCTCCAAATTGATAATTCCATTCGGCATTGAGCTGGTCGGTGGTACCGTCAATTTCTTCACTCCACCAGGCACGTGGGTTGTTGATGGCGTTGAATACTGCTGATGGCGATTGTTCTACCACGATAGTGGTGGAAAAATTTTGATTGTCCATTGTAATTAGTGTTTTGATTTATTATTTAATAATGATTCCAGTTTGCTTAATTTCTTTGTCCAGAATTTATCAAAGTAGCTGATGAAATCCTGCACTTCGTCAAAGCCATCCTGCTTTAATACACAGTGCCGTTCCCGGCCGATATCTTTGATGGTGATAAAGCCACCGTTGTAAAGCACTTTTATATGCTTGGAAACAGCGGGCCTGCTCATGTTGAAATTCTCAGCAATGGAATTGATCGTCATGCTGTCTTTGGAAAGCAGCATCAGCATTTGTCTGCGGCTGGGATCGGCTATCACCTGGAAGACATCGAGTGTTGGTGTGCTCATTTAAGATTGATTTAAAAGGTTCTCCATTTTTGTTAAGCAGCTTGTCCAGCCGTTGGAATGCGTAAGGATATCTTGCAGTACTTCAAATCCGTCGTGCTGCAACTGCAGTTCGGTGCCGTTGTTTTTTGGTGTGAGGGTCCATACTACAATGGAATTGTAGTGCCTGCTTTTGTCCTGTGTACTGCCATTCCACGAATAGGAAAGCTTAGAGAACGGAATGATCTCCAGCACTTCGCAATCAACAACCCCGTGATATGGAGCTTCGGGTTTTGCTGTAAAGGTGAACTGGAACTTTTGGCCCTGCACAGGCTTAAAATTTGTTTTCATCAGCCACAGTTCGATAAGATCGGGATTGGTGAGATATTCCCACACTTCCTGCGGCGATGTATTGAATTGCCAGGTCTGTTTGATTACTTTCTGCATATTATGTAACTTTTAAGTTACTCAAATATAGGTAACTTTTGAGTTACGCAAAAAATAATTTTTAAAAAAATACTGGCAGGTGAAGGATCGGGGAGATGCTTAACACGGAATATATGGAGAGCAGGTATGGCGGCGTTGGCGTTTTGCGAACATCCGCAGCAGGGGATTTCGACGGTGCTTCGTCTTTGATCAGCGACAGATCGATACCCATTTTTGTAAAGGCCGCTTCACCTTTTGAAGTAATAAAGAAATGTTTTCCATCGGCCTTAGCGAGCCATCCGCTGGCAACAAATTGTTCAAAAAGTAATGTGCCGAGTTTACCGCCAACGTGGCCGAAACAAAGTTTTGCAGGCTTGATCTTCTTTTTCATATTTTTTTCTCAAACCCATCCTGGCTCCATGCTTCACTGCCTGCACCATGATGCATGAAGAACAGTCCATCGGGATCATACCTTTTTTTAACGGCCTGTAATTTTGTATAGTTGATTCCCCAGAAGGAATGTTGCCAACCCGGTTCAAAAAAACTGCTTTCCGAAACATAGGAGCCCCGCTCATCCAATACTTTTGAAAGTTCATTTACCGATGCATCGATAGCAGCCTTTGCAGCTTGTGCCTCATTCATGTCGGGTTCTTTTGCTGTGGAGCCGCCGGCTATAATGGCGAGTGCAAATGATCTTGCCACCAAAGGATTCATAGCGGTATTGAGCGCTTCGTTTTGTACAGTTTCGCTGCTGCCGGCAAGTCCTTTATTAAAATGGAGCGATACTGTCCAAAGTTTGGAAGCGTTAAAGAGCGCTTCACTTAAATGGTTTAGCTGATCTGCCAACAATAATTTTTCCGGTATCCAGGCCGAATGATAAGCATGTAAGAATTGTCCCGCTTCTTCGCCATCGCCTGCCCAATATATATTGGTTGCGGCAGCGCCCGGGCGGTCATCGGTCTTTATGGCATCGGGTGCATATTTTTTAAGGAACGCTGCATTCCATAAATGTTTGGCGGGCAGTGCTGCTGCATTAAAAGGTTTATCCCATTTAATGTCAGGCTGCTCCGTTACCCAATCAATAAAAGGTTGCCAATCTGCAGTTGCCTGTTCTTTAGTTAACCCGGCAAACATCATATTTATTTCTATCTGCCGGTTGGTGCGAAAGCGGATCTGTTCGCCCCAATTGGATTTTAAAAGATGATCGCGGTAATGCGCCATCAGCCGGTTGATCAATTGCTTAAAGGTTTCGCCGGATGAAGCGGAGAGCCTTCCTGTTGCAACTCCAAAGAATTCGGGCAGTGCATGTGTGCGCAATTTTAACCTGGTAACCACAGCAAAATTTCCGCCGCCACCGCCTTTTAACGACCAGAAAAGATCGGGGTCGCTATGCTCATTTACCGTTCTTGTTTTTCCATCTGCTGTAACTACTTCTGCTTCCAGCAAACCCGCAGCGGCAAGGCCAAATTGTTTGGAAAAACTTCCGAACCCGCCGCTTTGTACCAGGCCCGCCACACCAACGGTTGCACAGCCGCCGCCCTGTACATACCGGTTACCTTTGGTAGTAACTGCATCGTATACCTGCATCCATATTGCACCGGCCCCGATAGCTACAACATCATCCTGTAATTCTACCATATTCATTTTTCTTGTCCAGATCAATAAACTATCTTTCGAACTGCTGTTGCCCTGGTAACTGTGCCCGCCGCCTTTTACCACGATGCGTAAATGATGAGCCTTTGCAAATTGTACCGCTTTGGATATTTCATCCGCATCATGTGCCTCCAAAACCCAGGCACTTGCATTGGAGGTCCATGCTTTTAACCATCCGCGTGTTTGTGTAAGCGAAGGATCGTCTCCAATGGCGTAGGGGTTTTTAAAAATAGCTTCATTGTATTCAGTAGCCTGCTTTAACGGATAAAGATGCCCGTTTACTGCCTTGTTTAATTCCTGCCACTGCGCTGCAGCGGGCCATCCTTTATCGCCGGGCCTGTTTTTTCTAAAAGCTGAGTTCAATAATTCCCATCCTGCTTTTGCTTTAGATTGAAGTAAAGCAGCTATTGCTGTGAATGAGGTTACCCGGAGGAAATAGCGTCTGCGCATTAGTTTAATTTTGTTGTTACAACTGAAGTGAGCTTTAAAAAAAGTTGCGGCTTTATTTTTTCTCGGCAGCTGCTTTAAATAACTGCAGTATCATGCCCCATCCGCCGTCCATTTCATCAATGGTTTTATGCTGTGTGAATTTCGACAAGCCGCTGTGTGAGAACATGATCTTTGTGGTATCAGCACTTTCGGCAATGAACAGCACTTCCACTTCTGTTTCAAGATGCGGATCAAACTTGAATGCTTCATCAACCTGCCAGCTTAATACCAGGCGGCTATAGGGTTCCCAGGTCTTTACACGGCCAACATCCGCTTCCGATCCGTCTTCATGCTTCGAATACCATCTTCCGTTCACAAAAGGTTCTATGATGATCTCTTTCATGGGCGCTTTACCAATATGATGGGTAGAGGGCCACCAGGCATTTACCTGGCTGGTAAATACTTCAAAACTTACCTGTTGAGGAGCTGCTATAAGCAGCTCCTTTTCAATGGTGTCTTTATTCATGGCTATACTTATTTTGAATTTTTCTTTTTTGCTTCTGCCTCTGCCAGTTTTTTAAAGTTGTGCAGTGCCTGGTCCCAAAGCTTGTCCAGGTACGCATGCAGGGCAGTGATACCATCTGCATTAATTTGATATAAACTCTGTGTTCCCTGTTTATGCATGGTTACCAGTTTTGCTTCACGCAGCACTTTCAGGTGTTGCGATACTGCCGGGCGGCTGATCTTCATGCCGCTGTGGATCTGTGCCACCCCCATAGTTCCGCGGCTCAGTTTTTCCATGATTATCCTGCGGTTGGGATCTCCCATGGCATCCCATGTTTTCGCTGCTGCTGTCATCTTGTTAAGTAAGTTTATTCTTACGGTAAGTACAAACTTACCATATTTTTATTGTTTACCAAATTTTTTTATCTTTTTTGATAAGCCTGGTTGGGAGGTGTTTTTATAGCAGCTGCGAATATTATGTACAGCATAAATAAAACACATTCGTGCAAATAAAAAACCTGCAGCAACTTAATGCTCCAGGTCTTTGTACTTGGTTTTCACTAACCTTCTTTACAGAATAAAATTCCAGCTGTGTATATCCGGTGATTGGCCGTTTCGGATAGCCTGCAGCTGTTGCTTTAATTGATACAGCAAGCTATTGTTATTATATTTTGGCAAGGAGTAGTCTTTGCCGTTCACATTAATGGTTTGAATAGGGGCCACTACAGCAGCAGTTCCTGCGCCGAATGCCTCGGTGAGTGTACCATCCTGTAAAGCGCTTTCCAGTTCTGTTACTGCAACGGGTCTTTCTTCGGTGGTGTAGCCCATATCGTTTGCCAGTGTCAATAATGAATCCCTGGTAACGCCATCCAGTATCGAATCTGATAAAGCAGGCGTAACCAGTTTATCCTTGATCACAAACATGATGTTCATCATGCCCGATTCTTCAATGAATTTATTTTCTCTTCCATCGGTCCATATTACCTGGTCGTAGCCTTCTTCTCTTGCCTGTTGTGTTGGTAAAAATGCAGCGCCGTAATTACCGCCGCATTTGGCAGCGCCGGTACCGCCTTTTGCAGCACGTACATAATGTGTTTCTACTTTTACTTTTATTGGATTGGCATATAAAGAAGGAACAGGGCCAGTAAAGATGATGAAACGGAATTCTTCTGATACCTTAACACCAAACCTTGCTTCGCTGGCAAATATAAAAGGGCGCAGGTATAAGGAGTCGCCGGTTTTGGAAGGTACCCATGCACTATCCAGTTGTATCAATTGCATCAATCCTTCTGTAAAAATTTCTTTTGAAGGAACGGCCATGCACATTCTTTGTAAAGACTTTACAAAACGATCATAGTGTTTATCTATCCTGAAAATATTAATGCGGCCATCGTGCATGCGGAATGCTTTCATGCCTTCAAACACGGTTTGTCCGTAATGCAGTGCCAGTGCCGATGGGCTTATGGAAAAGTTAGCATAAGGAACGATCTGTGGCGCCGACCATTTGCCATTGGCGTAATCACACACCAGCATATGATCGGATATATATTTGCCAAATTCCAGCTGGTTAAAATCTACTTCATGTATCCTTGACTCTTTTACTCTTTTTACCGCGATGTCTGCAATGAGTTCCATAATGATTGATTTATGTTTATTAAATTGTTGTTGTTAAAATTGGTGTTGATGACAGGTCATAGATCATCTTTACATCCGAACGCTTGTATTCTCCTTTACCAATGGGTAAATGTTTGAAGCCCAGCTTTTCGTATAATGTAATGGCAGGCTTTAGTGCACTGTTGGAAAACAGGATGATATTTTGTGCGCCCAGTTCCTTTGCTCTTGTAAAACTGGCGTGGCTCAATGCTTCGGCAATTCCCTTGCGCTGAAAATTTTCATCCACGGCCATCTTGGTAAATTCATAGCTGTCGCCGTATTTGCGCAGCGCTACTGTTCCGGCCACAACACCATCGTACAGTGCCATTAATATGACACCACCGGGTGCAATGATCGCCTCTTCGGGTTGTGTGAGCACAAATTCATCCAGCGGTTCCATTTCAAAATATTTTTCTATCCAGTACCGGTTGAATTTTTCAAAATAGTACTGGTGCTGTGGTTGATAATCGACTATGGTAATTGTGCCTGCCATTGGTAATTGATTTACGGGTACAAAAATTGTGCTTTTTTTGCAGATAAAACAGATGCAGATTTTGTAATTTTGACTATATCAGATTTTACCCGCTATGGCAAAAAATACCTTTACTTCGGATGACCACCTGTACATACAGGTAGCCGACGGACTTGAAAAAATGATCGCAGAAGAAGTGTTGCGTATAGGAGACAAACTGCCTTCTGTACGGGTGTTGAGCGAAGAGTACGGCATCAGTATGGGCACGGCCTTCCAGGCGTATTATCATTTAGAGGGAAGGGGATTGATAGAATCCAGGCCAAAGTCCGGCTACTATGTGCGCTTTAATCACCAGCGCTTTCCAGAGCTGCCCGGGCTGGTACAGCCGGATGTGTTTTCGCATGAAGTGAGCGTAAAAGAAATGATCGCTTCTATCTATACGGATATTGCTGCAACCAATGTGATCAATTTTGCACTGGCTGTTCCTGATCCGTCTTTATTGCCTACGGCCAAGATCAATAAATCGGTAGTGCATGCGCTGCGCAATACCAAAGACCATGCTATCAATTACGAACATACGCAAGGGAGCCTTGAACTGAGAAAGCAAATCGCAAAGCTTGCCTTTAACTGGGGCGGCAAGGTAAAGCCCGATGAGATCATCGTTACTTCCGGTTGCCTGGAAGCGATCACCATGTGCCTGAAAGCAGTGACCAGCTATGGCGATACGGTTGCTGTGGAATGCCCAAGTTATTTTGGTATTTACCAGGCTATAGAGAACCTGGGCTTGAAAGTAGTAGAGATATCTTCTGATCCTGTTGCCGGCCTCGATCTTGATTCGCTGCAAAAGGCGATCAAAAAATTCCGCATAAAGGCCTGCGTATTTGTTCCCAATTATAATAACCCGCTGGGCAGCTGCATGAGCGATGAAAAGAAAAAAGAACTGGTGAATATCATTACCAAACACAATATCCCGCTGATAGAAGATGATATTTACGGCGAGCTTTATTTTGGCCAGCACCGTCCCAAGACCTGTAAGTACTATGATACCAAAGGGTTGGTGATGCATTGTTCCTCGCTTTCAAAATCGCTGGCGCCGGGCTACCGCATTGGCTGGACCATACCGGGAAAATATTTTGACCAGGTAAAGCAAATGAAGCGGGTGCATAATATCAGTTGCCCCACCATTACGCAAGCAGCCATAGCACATTACTTAAAGCATGGCCGTTATGAATATCATTTAAAAAGCCTGCGCAAAGCATTGCATACACAAAGCCTGCGTTATATACAAGCTATAATCAATTATTTCCCTGCGGGGGTAAAGGTTTCCCGTCCGCACGGTGGCTTTATTTTATGGCTTGAGCTGAATAAAAAAGTAGATGCTTTCAAGCTGCGCACAGAAGCGATGAAGTATAATATCTCCATTGTGCCGGGAAAGATATTTTCG
>JBEHZB010000028.1:0-12308 GCA_048497855.1 Bacteroidota bacterium
TTTTTTATCCACCCATGCAACCTTTTGGTCGTTTTTTCGAACTTATAGGTAGTCTTCTCATATAGGATAAGGTTTAATGATGGTTAATGGTTTTTGATTAGAGGCCTCCCAACTCTTTGGGAGGCTTTTTTTCGCCCCTTCGGCCCCCAACTTGCTGGGGGATACCAAGAAAAAGATCAAAATTTGTTTATTGCCCCACGCATGAGAGATTATGCTATATCAAGAAGCTTTTCAAATTTTTATTTTTTTGAGATTAATTTGTATAATGTAATTTCCCGCCTTATTCTTTTCAATGGCATCACCTGCTCCAGCACTTCAACGTCGGTTAGGTTTATTTCAGTCTTCTGTATTGAATATGATCGATATGGTAGGGATCGGTCCTTTTGTGACCCTCCCGATCGTTATGGGCCTCATGGGCGGCATGTTCCTGTATGCCTGGATAGCAGGCGCCCTGCTTTCGCTGATCGATGCCATGATATGGAGCGAATTGGGTGCAGCCTATCCTCTTGCCGGAGGCAGCTACAATTTCCTTAAGGAAGCCTATGGTAAAAACGGCATGGGTAAAATGATGAGCTTTTTATATGTATGGCAAACAGTGATTCAGGCACCCCTGGTTGCTGCTTCTGCTGCTATCGGGTTTGCACAATACATGGGTTACCTGATTCATTTGGATGTGTGGCAGCAAAAAATAGTATCGGGGCTTGTTATCATCATCATCACTGCTTTATTGTACCGTAAAATTGAAAGTATAGGAAAGATCGGTGTATTGCTCTGGAGCGGTGTATTGCTTACACTGGGCTGGGTGATCATCGGCGGCATTGCCCACGGTAATTTTTTGCAGCCGCTGAAAGATATCAACAGCGGTTTCAGTTGGGGGCACCTGGCATCTTTTGCGTTTGGCCAGGCCTGCATAAAATCGGTATATAGTTATTTGGGCTATTATAATGTTTGCCATTTAGGCGGGGAAATAAAAAACCCGGGAAAGAATATTCCCCGCAGTATGTTCATCTCCGTTATCGGTATTGCTGTTTTGTATTTAGCCATGAATATGAGTGTAAGCAGTGTAATCCCCTGGCAGGAAATAAAACAATTGAATGATACCGGCAATAAGGATTATGTAGTTAGTTTATTCATTGAAAGGTTATACGGGCATAAGGCTGCCATTGTGGTAACGATAATGATATTATGGGTGGCACTGGCTTCATTATTTGCACTGCTGCTTGGTTATTCCCGTATTCCCTATGCTGCGGCTGTGGACGGAGCTTTTTTTAAAGTGTTTGGAAAACTGCACCCTACAAAAAATTTCCCTTATGTAAGTTTACTGGTGATAGCCGGGCTGGGATTTGTATTCAGCATGCTCTTCCGCATGAGCGATGTTATCAGCGGCATACTGGCCATGCGTATCATTGTGCAGTTTGTTGCACAAGCTGTTGGCGTTATTTTATTAAGGAGAAAAAAAGGCACAAAAAATTTACCTTATAAAATGCCTCTATACCCGTTACCTGTAATATTAGTTATCATCATGTGGCTATTGATCTTTTATTCTGCTGATGATAAAATAAAGTATTTCTTTTTAGGAGTTTTTGGAACAGGCTTGATAGTATATTTCATTACTTCAAAACTACAACGCAAGTGGCCTTTTGATCGTTGATCAGCTAATCCGTTAATTGGTTAATACGTTTAAACGGATATACGGATTAACGGATATACGGATTAACGGATTAACAAATCAGGCAACGCATCTAATTCTTCCAGCTTTCCTTTATTATTTTCAAAAGCAAAACAATGACTGCCGTTTGTGATAACAATGTAGCTGACCTGTAAAGTTATATTATAGCGCAACCCCTGGTCGAGTACTGCTGCATTTAAAGTTGTATTCATTTCTTTGCATTCTATTACCATCCAGGGCTTGGTGTTACTGTCGTACACCACAATATCAAATCGTTTTTTTAATTCGCCGAGAGCGATCTCTTTTTCAATTGCTATCAATGCTGCCGGGTATTTTTTTTGCTGCAGCAGGTATTGTAAAAAATTCTGCCGCACCCATTCTTCGGGTGTAAGTATTACCCAGCGCTTTCTTATTTCATCAAAAATAAGTTCTTTGCCTGCGTCGGTTTTTATCTTGGGTTGATATGGCGGATAATCTATCTTAACCATTATTTCATTGACGCCAGGCGTATAATTTTGTATATTTAAATTTAAAATGAATTATAACTGAAAGATATGAAGACAAAAGAAGAAATAGTAGAGAACTGGTTGCCAAGATATACCGGCGAAAAATTAGACAATTTTGGAAAATACATCCTGCTGACCAATTTCAGCAATTACATCACCATGTTTGCTGAATGGAACAATGTAGAGATCATTGGACGAGATCGCCCCATGCAATGTGCAACTGCCGATAATATCACCATTATCAATTTTGGTATGGGCAGTCCGGGTGCCGCAACGGTAATGGATCTGCTTACCGCCATTTCGCCGAAGGCGGTATTGTTTTTAGGTAAATGTGGCGGGCTTAAAAAACGAAACAAGATCGGCGACCTGATACTGCCTATTGCTGCCATACGCGGCGAAGGTACCAGCAATGATTATTTACCTGCCGAGGTACCGGCGCTACCTGCCTTTGCTTTGCAGAAAGCGATATCCACCACGATAAGGGATTATGAATGCGATTACTGGACGGGGGTTTGCTACACTACCAACAGGCGGGTATGGGAGCATGATGAAGTGTTTAAAGAATACCTGCAAAAGATAAGGGCCTATGCCATTGATATGGAAACGGCTACCATTTTTACGGTAGGCTTTTTCAATAAGATACCAACCGGCGCATTGCTGCTGGTGAGCGACAGCCCGATGGTACCTGAAGGTGTAAAGACCGAAGCCAGCGATAAAAATGTTACTTCTACTTTTGTAGAGCGCCATTTAAAGATCGGCATCGATTCATTAAAACAACTGATCAACGACGGCATGACCGTAAGGCATTTGAAATTTTAATGCTCCAGTTTTAACATGCAGCCACTGTTAAGTATAAATAACCTTAGCATTGTGTTTGATACCGATACGGATAAAACCATAGCGGTAAAGAACAGCAATTTTTCTGTTGACCAGGGAGAAATAGTGGCTATTGTGGGCGAAAGCGGTTCCGGCAAATCGGTTACAGCATTATCTTTTTTGCAACTGCTTCCAAAACAGGCAGGTATTGATGGTGAATTATTATTTCATCAGCAGGATGGTAAGACCATTGACCTGCTTCATCTTTCTGAAAAAGAAAGAAATACTATCCGCGGCAATAAGATCGCTATGATCTTCCAGGAACCGATGACTTCACTGAACCCGGTATTCACCTGTGGCTACCAGGTTATGGAAGCCATACAGCAACATCAAAAAGACAGTTCGGGCAAGCCAGTTTCATCAGCCGTTGCAAAACAAAAGACCATTGCATTATTTGAAAAAGTAAAACTGCCAGACCCAACAGGTATCATCAATCGTTATCCGCATCAATTAAGCGGCGGACAAAAGCAACGGGTAATGATCGCTATGGCGATGAGCTGCAACCCTTCGCTGCTGATAGCTGATGAACCTACTACTGCATTGGATGTTACGGTACAAAAAACAATTCTTGAATTGATAAAAGAATTGCAGGTTCAATATAACATGGGTGTTATTTTCATTACGCACGATCTTGGTGTGGTGGCAGATATTGCAGACAAGATCGTTGTGATGTACAAAGGCGATATTGTAGAACAGGGTGATACAGCCACTATCCTCCGCTCCCCTTCTCATCCTTACACCAAAGCGTTACTGGCCTGCAGACCTGCCATACATCCCAAAGGAGAACGACTACCTGTTGTAAGTGATTTTTTGAATAACAATAATTTCAACGTAACCGAAAAAAGTATTCAAGCCGATTCGGGAAAACTATCAACCATCAACTATCAACCATCAACTACCCTGACCATTGAAAATCTTAAGGTCTATTTTCCCATTAAACGAAAACTCTTCGGCAAGCCTTCTGAATTTTTTAAAGCGGTAGATGATGTAAGTTTTACTGTGCAGAAAGGTGAAACGATCGGTTTGGTTGGTGAGAGTGGTTGCGGCAAAACAACATTGGGTCGTGCGATATTGCAATTAGTTAAACCAACATCGGGAAAAATTATTTTAGATGGAAAAGATATCGCTCAACTGTCTCCTGCTTCCTTGCGCAATATCCGCAAAGATCTCCAGATCGTTTTCCAGGATCCTTATGCCTCGCTGAATCCCCGTATCACTATCGGCAATGCCATACTGGAGCCATTACAGGTACATGACAAACTGGATAACAATAAACAGCGTAAAGAAAAAGTAATGGAGCTGTTAGAGAAAGTGAGTTTAAGCGCTGATCATTTTTATCGTTATCCTCACCAGTTCAGTGGCGGACAGCGCCAGCGCATCTGTATTGCCCGTGCATTAGCACTCGATCCTTCTTTTCTTATTTTCGATGAAAGTGTTTCTGCGCTTGATGTAAGTGTGCAGGCACAGGTATTGAATCTTTTAAGCGACCTGAAAAAAGAATTTCAGTTTACATCGATATTTATTTCGCACGATCTTTCTGTAGTGCGCTATATCAGCGACAGGATATTGGTAATGCACCAGGGAAAGATCATTGAAGAAGGTGATGCAGACCAGGTGTATTTCAATCCACAACAACAATACACGCAAAGATTGATCGCATCTATCCCCGGCAAAAATTAGCCTGATCAATCTTCCGAATCCAATCCTTTCAGCCTCGAAAAATAATCGTAGTTACTGCCGCCGAAAAATACCTTGCCGCTTTTATGCGAAACGATCAGTATCCGTTTCAATTGCTTTTGCAATTGCTCATCCTGCGGCTCGTCCTTTTTTAATTTCTTATCGGTCATCGTTACCAGGTCGTCATCGCTGCTTACTTCTTTTTCGTTCAATGGCTGAAGCCCGCTGATACCGATCTTCCAGTCGTCCTCTTTCTTCACCCGGTATTTAAAGAAATACACCCAGCCTTTCTTTCCCTTGTAAGTAGCTACCTGTTTGGAGATAAATGCTACTGAATCCAGTTTATCATATTCGTTCTCGCCAACCAAAAGGCTGCGGGCCATATCAAGCTGGTTCTTATATTTTACCGGGAATTTATCCAGTCGCTTTATTCTTTCCAGTTTATCAAAAAGATCGGAACGATGCTCATCTTTCTGCGCCAGGAAATTGATGATGCTGTCGGCAACAGGTTTATTGTTACGTATCATCAATACCGCCGCAGTCATCCTTACATCTGCATCTTTGGATTGCAGCAGCTTGTCAAAGAATTTCGGCACGTTAGGGTTCTTATCATAATAAGGCATCAGCAGTACCGAGTATTCATTAAGATTTTTATTCTGGTTATTATAATTGTACTTGCCATACCGTACCGGCATCTTTATATCATCATCGGCATCTTTATTATTTTCTTCTTCCATTTTTTTCTCATCCTTGCCTTGCTGTTTCTTCAATTCTATCTTGGCATCAAAATATATTTTCGGGAAATAGTTTTCGTAGGTTGCTGCACTCACGATATTACTATCCACCAGTTTTACCAAAAGCGATACTACATTATCCTTATAATCATCCAGCGAAGACAATTGCAATAATTCGGGAAACAATACTTTCGCCAGTTCCAGCGAATCTTCTATGTTCCTGAACAGGCCGGTATAAGCATAGTTATTGTCAAACACAGGCGGATCCTGCAATACCAGTTCTTTCAATAACTCATAAGCAGGTTTTGTTCTGTGCCTTGCCAAAGCTGTTATCACTTCATTTTGAAACGTGCTGGTATCTGTTGTTTGCTCGTATATCTTTTTAAGATAACCAACTACCTGCGGCCTTACGGTATCTCTTATATAACCCAGTTCCGCTATCAGCTTTGTTTTTGTTTCAAAGTAATCCTTATCTTTTTTAGACAACCGGTTAATGGCATCCATTATTTTAGGGGCGCCCTTTTCGCCAAAATATAAACTGGAAAGGGATTGTTCTGCTTTGTTATGCGTTGCGCTGTCTTTGCTGAAAAGATCAGTAAAAAAATCATCGAGGCGGTTGGCAAAAATATTATTGCCCAGCTTTTTCTCTTCGGGGCGAAAAGTGTTGTAAAAAGAGTTGATAAAATCGCTTCCCTTATTCAGCGTATCACCCATACTTACCAAACTGAAGGTATAATTATCTTTCAGTATGATCATCCGGGATATGGTTCTTGATGAACCGGTATCACGTAAAACAAAACGATAACCGTTGATGCCGTTATTAAATTGGAACGAATCTTTACTGTATAAAAAAAGATCTCTTTTATCGTAATGATCGGCCAATACATTCTTCCAAAAGTTAGCCGAATCTTTCAGGTAATAATATTTTGGATATTCCTGTATGGATACGCCGATCGTTTCGCCAGTTGAATCGCTGGTGAATAATCCGTTCTTTACTTTTGGCCAATAGTTGATATAGCCGTTATAGTTGATGCCGTTGGCGGCATCCTGTGTTGCTTTTTCTACCAGCGTGCGGATGCCTTCATCCAGTTCGGGTACAACAGGCGTGGTTACAGTAAAATGCATGAACGTATCTACATACGCCTTCGGCGCAGCATAACGATATGGGGTAAAATGAAAAGAATTAAAGAAAGCGCTGAGGTCTGCCTTTTTATTATTGGTTCTTGCAGCTAACACATAATAATGCGGCCCTTTGATAATATACTTTGCAGTTACTTCGCTCCCGTCTTTCAATCGCTCTTTTACATCAAGACTGGGATAGCCATTGAAAGTGCCCGGCTTGCGGCTTATCTGTTTATCAAAAAATTCAGGACTGCGGAATGATTCTTCCATCAGCGAAAGATCAAAAGTATCTTCATCAAGGAAACGAAAATTATTTATGGTCTTTTTAAATACCAGGTAAGTATTGCCGCTTGCTTGATCTGTTGCTTCATATTCCCATCGGTTAGAACCATCCGATGTTAATGTATTCAGGTACTCTGTAGGCTGTTGCGGAAACTGTACAGTAAAGCCACCCTGCTTTGGCTCAAATACTACCGGCGCATGATCGGCTTGTTTTAATTTGATAGAAGAAAAGAATTGTTCCGCTTCACTTCCATCTACATAATTTTCTTTACCACTCATTTTAAAGAAAAGAATTTCGAATGGTGTGATGAAGATCTCGTAACGCTGCAGATCGCCACGCCTTGTGCGGTTAGTAATATCATAACCGGGGTATCCGCTGTTGGTGATCATCTTTTTAGATAATATTTTTCCCGGGATATTTTCATACAATACACTGTCGATCTTCTTTATTACATCTTCCTGCTTTTGCCCGAGGAAAGCGCCATGCGTTTTAAGGCGTGTTACAATGTAGTAAGAGCCATTGCTCATGTCAGCATATTGTCTCCTGTCTAAACGCTGGTATTCATTCGTTAATTTAAATAACGGGCCGGGCATTGCCACAGAATAAAATCCATCATCAGCAACCCTGGTAGAAAATGTTACCGGCACTTTTGCTTTATCAATACTTTCTTTTTGTACCGCATCCCTATCTACCATATAGATCGGGCGAAGGGTATAGCCTTTCTGGCGCAGCAGTTCTATCACACCCCTGTCGCCGGGCAAATGTGCGGCGCCTACGCCTACAAAAAGAGAATTACGTTTGATGATCGTGTCAATAGAATTGGCCTGTATGATGTTCCTTTTGTACACCATCTTTTCCCGTAACGCCTTCGACCGGTCCATCATGATATCCAGCGAATCCATCAGGTCGAGATCGCCGCGTTTGTAGGCGGACTGTATCTTTTCCTGTATATCGTAACCCGACTCGCCATCAAGGTCAAGTGCTTTTTTACTTTTTTCCTTTGCCATATCCGCATAGCCTTCCATCACTATTTTCTCTGCTTCAAAATAATCTTCTACTCCTGTTGCACGCTTGCCTAATTTTTTTCCTGTCTGAAAAATATAGAGGTCCAGAAAAGTATCTTCTTCAAAATCTTCTTTGGCTTTATAGCTGCGGTAAAGCAGGCTGTTCACTACAGTTGGTTCAGTATTCAATGCCGCTTTTAATTCGTCGTCGTATTTACCAATGCTGAACGAACTCTCCATCAAAAAATCGCCACCTGGTGCCTGTATATAATTACCATAGTTCTCTTTCAGCCTGTCCATGCTTACCATCTGGCCCTGCCATATATCAGGATTGAGTTCGAGTGCAACTGCATCTACACTTTTTAAGGCATAATAAAACGAATCGCTTAAGTGAAAAGCCATTTTGCTGCTCACGTGCATGGTACCAAAGAGGTAAGATGGTTTTTGCAGTCCGTTACCTGTTATCTCCCATAACAAACTGGGATATTTTGCAGTAGTTTTATTTTGGGCCAAACAAAAAGAAAAAGACATGCTGATGCTTACTGCCACTAAAAAAAGCCATTTTTTGAACATAGACGCTGCTGTTAATTTGATGGGTAATTATAAAGGTGCGTAGAAGTGAACAATCCACAAAATTATGAGGGAGGTTTTAACAAATGTAAGAGAAGCTGCAAGCACTGAGCCGCAAGGGATAAGCATAGCACCATATAAGCTTTTCGAAACAGGAAAAGATGATTCCGGTTGCAGGCTTCTCCCTTGCAGTTTGTGGCTTGAAGCTATTCTTCAGGCTTATCCCTTGCAGCTTGAAGCCTGGTGCTTTCTTCCCCTTGCTTTTTCATGCTTTTCCCCTACCTTTGCCCACTTCAAATCATGCCGTAACATGATAAGTGCCTATAAAACAGGCTTCTATCTCTGTAGACTACAGTACAAGGCATGTGACAGTTCATTTTAAATCAAAATTTGTTACATGAAATTATCTCAGTTTCGCTTCGACCTTCCGCTGAACCTTATTGCACAACACCCCACCAAAAAAAGGGAAGACAGCCGTATGATGGTGGTGCACCGCAAAACGGGCCAGATCGAGAACAGGCATTTTAAAGACATCATTGAATATTTCGACGACAAGGACGTGTTTGTGGTTAACAACACCAAGGTATTTCCTGCCCGTATGTATGGCCGCAAAGAAAAGACCGGTGCTAAAATAGAAGTATTCCTGTTGAGGGAACTGAACAAGCCCAATAAATTATGGGACGTTATTGTTGACCCTGCCCGTAAGATACGTGTGGGAAACAAACTGTACTTTGGCGACAGCGATGAACTGGTAGCCGAAGTGATCGATAATACTACCAGCCGTGGCCGTACCATTCGTTTTTTATGGGATGGCACCGATGAAGAGTTTCGCCAGATGCTGGAAATAATGGGAGAAACGCCATTGCCAAAATACATTAAGCGCAAACCGGAAGAAGAAGATAAAGAACGCTACCAAACCGTTTATGCAAAGCACGAAGGTGCCGTAGCAGCACCAACCGCAGGTATGCACTTCAGCAAAGAGCTGATCAAGCGCCTGGAAATTAAAGGTATTCGTTTTTCTGAAGTTACCCTGCACACCGGGTTAGGCACTTTCCGTCCGATAGAAGTAGAAGACCTGAGCAAGCATAAAATGGATGCAGAGTATTACCGCATTGAAGAGCCTGCCTGCCAGATCGTGAACAAGGCCAAAGAAACCGGCCACCGTATCTGCTCTATCGGTACTACTACCATGAGGGCAATGGAATCTTCTTTTACAGCGCAAAAATTATTAAAGCCTTCCGAAGGATGGACCAATCACTTTATTCATCCGCCGTACAATTTTAATATTGCTGATGCATTGGTAACTAATTTTCATTTACCAAAAACCAGCCTGCTGATCATGGCTTGTGCATTTGCCGGTTACGACCTGATGATGGAAGCCTACAAAAAAGCCATCAAAGATAAATACCGCTTCTTCAGCTATGGCGATTCTATGCTGATCATCTAAGCAAACTATTTGTATAAATGTAAAGCCCCTCGTTTGAGGGGCTTATTATTTTTTGGCCACTGATTAAACGGATTACACTAATTACACGAATGAAATTTAATTAGTGTAATCCGTGCAATTCGCCTAATTAGTGTAACTAAATTAATTATGGATATGTATATCTACCCCTGGAGGCGGATGCTGATGCGGGTGACGATGATAATATCGTTCGGTATGATAATGATTCCGGTGATAATACTCCTGTTCGGCACAGGAAGCAAATGTTACCGCTACCAGTAAACCAATGATGATAGCATGAAAGAAATTCTTTTTCATAATAATAAAGTTTATACTTCTACTTATAAAAAAACCATGCCTTGTTTACAGGTATAATTAAAAATGAAAAATGAAATAATGAATAGGGAAAAATTTTCTACGCTTTGTGCATTCGTGATTCGTTAATCCGTAAATCCGTTAATTGGTTAATCCGTGTAGCTCGTATTAATTCGTGTAATCCGTATAATCTGTGGCATTCCTGCAAATAAAAAGGGGCCAGGATAAAAATCCAGCCCCGCTTAAATCCAATATCCTATGAAAAACCACTTAAATAGACGACAAAAACGGCTAAAACACTGCAAATGAACTGTTAATACTTTTGATTAACTTTAAAAAACTTTAAACTTTATTCAGCATGAAACCAATTCAACAATGGCTTGCCGAATACGGCGAGAGCCATCAAAACCACACCAACAAGCTCATTCACTGGATATGTGTGCCCACCATTTTCTTTTCCATCATCGGGTTATTGTATTCTGTTAAATTACCTTTTGAAGTAGCGGGCATTGCAGTAAATGTAGCCATGATCCTATTGGTACTGGCAGTACTGTATTACATTTCTCTTTCCCGAACATTATGGGTAGGGTTGCTGTTGTTTGCCATTCTCTGCCTCTGGCTTTGCCAGCTTATTGAGCAGGCAAATTTTTTACCGCTGTGGCAGGTAAGTCTTATTGTATTTGTACTGGCCTGGATCGGGCAGTTCTACGGGCATAAGATAGAAGGAAAGAAACCATCCTTTTTAAAAGACATTCAATTCTTACTGATCGGGCCGGCGTGGCTGATGAGTTTTATTTATAAAAGGCTGGGAATAGCAGTTTGAAATACAGCTGCAAGGGGTTAGCTACAAGGGAGAAGCAAAACCGAGTGTAATAACTTTTTAATTATTGAAAATCTCTTTGAGCTAAAGACTAATTCCTTGCAGAGAAGCTGCAAGGGGTTAGCTACAAGGGAGAAGCAAATCAGCTTTAATAGTTTTTTTAATTATTGAAAACCTCTTTGAATTAAAGTTTTATCCCTTGAAGCTTGCGACTTGCAGCTGTTCTAAAATCTTATCCCTTGAAGTTTGTGGCTTGCAGCTCTCTTCTACAATCCAAACAGTCCCGCATTCAGCAACTGCAGTGTTTGCTCCTTATAGCTACGTGGTATCAATAAAGAAATATTGTGCCTGCTGCCGCCATAGCTCACCATACGTACCGGTACTTCGGCAAGCGCTTCAAATAATTTGCGCATCACTTCTTTTGTTTCGGTGATCTCGTTGCCTACGATAGAAACGATGGTTTGGTTGGTATCCACCTCTACCGAACCGAAGGCTTCCAGTTCCCTGGTTATAGCCGCCAGGTTAAGATCGTTATCTATTGTAACAGACACCGCCACTTCCGATGTAGTGATCATATCGATAGACGTGCGGTATTTTTCAAACACTTCAAATACTTTGCGCAGAAAGCCGTAGGCCAGCAACATGCGGCTGCTTTTTATCTTTATCGCAGTAATACCATCCTTTGCCGCCACAGCTTTTACACCTACGCTGTTTGCTTTCTCTGCTATCAGCGTACCCTTTGCATCGGGCTGCATCGTATTCAGCAAACGCACGGGTACATTGTAAAACTGCGCAGGCCATATACTTGCCGGGTGCAATATCTTGGCGCCAAAATAAGCCAGCTCCGCCGCTTCTTCAAAACTTAACTGTTCTATAGCAACCGTTTTATTTACCACACGCGGATCATTATTGTGCATACCATCAATATCCGTCCATATCTCACACACACTTGCATTGATCGCAGCCGCAATCAGCGAAGCACTGTAATCGCTTCCGCCTCTTTTTAAATTATCCACTTCGCCCCTGGCATTGCGGCTGATGTATCCCTGTGTAATAAAAATAGTCTTGTCTTTATTGCGCTGTAATAATTGCGCAAGCTTAACTTTTATAGCGCCCACCTGCGGTTCATCGTAAGCATCTATCGTCATAAAATCAAGTGCCGGTAAAAGCACGTGATCTATTTTTTGTTCTTCTAAATAAATACTGAAAAGTTTGGTGCTCAGCAATTCGCCCTGCGCCAGTATATCCTTGTTCAGTGCTTCGCTGAAAGAGATCTTTAAAATGATGG
>JBEHZB010000029.1:0-4380 GCA_048497855.1 Bacteroidota bacterium
CTGGCAAGGTCTTCCCCGGCAGCATTCTTAAAAAAACATTACACCAATATTATTTTCTTTTTTATAGCTGCTGCAGGTTTATTTATTTGCCTGCTTCATGTAAAGGGATTAATACCTCTTGCTGTCATCGCTGTATTGCTCACTTTGCTATATGCCGTTCCGCTCATGCCTTTTAAGGTATTGCATTTTACAAGGCGTGCAGGTTTCCTGAAAACCATATTACTTTCCTTTACCTGGGCATTTGTAACGGTGTATATCCCCTGTAAAATAGCTGATGTGCCTGGCGCTGCCACAATATGGTTCCTGTTCAGCAACCGCTTCCTTTTTATGCTGATGCTGTGTATCATTTTTGATAAAAGGGATGAACAACTGGATAAGATACGTGGTCTGCATAGCCTGGCAACTGATGTGAACCCCGTAACATTGCGCTACATTATGCTGGCGATCTTTATTGCTTTTATGGCCAACGGCATTTTGCTGCGCACCCATTTTAAAGATTTCCTGCAGATCGCAGCTTTGCTGATCACCGGCGTTGTTACAGTGATCGTGTATCTCTACTCACAAAAAAAGCAAGGCTACTTTTTCTATTATTTTTTGGTAGATGGCATGATGTTATTTTCCGCATTAACCACATACGTAGCAAGTATTTAGTTAATTTTGCCGGATAAACAGAGCATTATGGCTAAAGCAAAAAAATCAAAAAGTATCATTACGGAACAATCCTGGGAATTTCTCCGCAATTATATCAACAACCCTTCTCCAACAGGATTTGAAAGCAGCGGCCAAAAATTATGGCTCAATTATATACGGCCTTTTATAGACACTGAACTTACTGATCCATACGGAACAGCTGTAGGCGTCATCAATCCATCAGCCCCCTTTAAAGTAGTAATAGAAGCGCATGCAGATGAAATAAGCTGGTTCGTAAATTATATATCCAATGAAGGGTTGATCTATCTTAAACGTAATGGCGGCGTAGATCACCAGGTAGCGCCGGCAAAACGGGTATTCATTCATGGAAAAAAAGGACCGGTGAAAGCTGTGTTTGGCTGGCCCGCAATTCACACACGGATAGGAACCGATAAAGAAACACAACCCAAAGTAGATAACCTTTTCCTGGATTGTGGTGCAAGAAACAAAAAAGAAGTAGAAGCATTGGGCATACATATAGGTGCCGTGGCAACTTACGAAGATGGCTATGAAGAACTGGCCTATGATTATTTAATAGGCAGGGCATTCGACAACCGTATTGGTGGGTTTATGATAGCCGAAGTAGCAAGATTATTGAAAGCAAACAAAAAGAAACTGCCTTTTGGCTTGTACGTAGTAAATGCAGTGCAGGAAGAGATAGGTCTTCGCGGCGCAGAGATGATAGCAAGAAGGATAAAGCCCAACATCGCTATTATAACCGACGTAACGCATGATACCACTACACCGATGATCAACAAGATCATTGAAGGAGAATGCAGTTGCGGTAAAGGCCCTTCGCTGGCATTTGGCCCGGCCGTACACAATAAATTACTGGATGTGGTACAAGCCACTGCACAAAAGAATAAAATTCCTGTACAGTTGCGTACCGTTAGCCGCAGTACCGGAACGGATACCGATTCTTTTGCATATGCCAATGATGGCTGTCCATCGGTATTGATCTCTATACCGTTACGCTACATGCATACCACGGTAGAAATGCTGCACAAGGATGACATTGAGAATACCATAAAGCTGATGTATGAAACATTACTGACGCTTACGCCTAAAACCAATCTTAGTTATTTTTAAAAACGAACCCTGTGTCAAAAGGATTGATGGCATTTATAATTGTAGCTTGCCTTGCAGTAGCTGTTACACTGTTTACTTTTATGAAAAGCTCGGCAGATGATGCACGTAAGCAATCTGATGATATTATGAAGGAATTTAAAAGAGTTGATGAAAGCCTTAAGGAAAGTAATTATAAAATTGATTCGGCTAACAAAGAATTGTTGAATGCTTTACAAAAAGATACTGCCTATGCCACAGGAAGATAAATTCGTTAAATATACCAAGCTCTATATTCTCATCTTCCTGCTGTTCCTTTCCATACCCGTTCTGTTTGGTTTGGTAATGGCTTCACTCTATCAATTCTCTAAACTCATTTCTTCAAGGCCGGTAGATATGTTCTTCGAACTGGTTGTAATGGCAATGCCCATAGCAATATTCGAAACAGCTTATATTATTTTCTTCCGCCGCACAAAACGCCACCCTTCGCAAATAGTAAGAGGTATTTCTTATCTTCTTTTCATTATTGCATTGTGCGGCTGTACCCTGGTGCTGGTGTTGGATATGTATTCCTTCTTCACAACAAAAGGGCATGTTGTTACCGATTATTACAGCTTCAGCCTGTTGTGCCTGGCGGGCAATATCGCCTTGCTTTTTATCATTGCTTTATTACAGGCTTTTACTACAGCCAAAGAAAAGGACTGGATGGACAGGGTGAATAATTAATAATTAATAATTGGGCATCCGAAGTACTAAAGGGGAACAGAACAAGTTCACAACGATGTTGCTATGAAAAACAAATGCCGATGCCACCCAAAAACAATCGTAAATCGTCATTCGTAAATCGTAAATAACACGACTCTCCATTTTTTAGGGAGTCCTCTAAAATAAAATTCCCACCGAAGAATCGGCGGGAATTTCTTTAACCCTTAAAACAACCAACATGAATCTGTTGATATACTTAACACTACTATATACGTAAAAACGTAGGTTAAGGTTTGCCCGGGTTCACAAAAAATATGTTAAACCATTTTTTTTGACTTAAGGTTGATAAACCACCACCAGTTTGGGATGCTTTGCAGCATTGCTATGCATGCTCGAAGCAAACTGCCGGATATTATAAATAGATTCATTTTGCAGCCCCATCATAAAGCCGTAATTACCATTGGTTCTCATAGAGTTAACGATGTTGGTTACATCTATATCTATAAGATCAAAGAAAGGCTGTGCTGTATGAGGTATCAGTACCTGTGTACTTGTTTCCGTTGCAGGCTGTGTAGCCCAGGTAGAGCTGGTAGTAAAGGCCGAAGTAAGCCTGCGTATCCACATAGAATTATCCGAACCCGAATTGGCATTTACCAGGTCGCCATTTACAGGTGTAGGGTTCGAATACAAGGTAAGCTTTGCAGATACTATGGTAGCAGTTGCCGGTATACCGGTAAGATCAAATTTGGTTGCGCCCCTGATTAAAAGAGGATCGCCGCCCCAGGTCCAGGCGCAGGCATCAAGATCAATGTCGTGAGAGGATACATTACCCCCGGCCCTTGCCGCAAAATTCAGTTCAACAGGATTGGCGGAAGGCTGCAACGTAAGCGTTACAGGTGGCGGTGTGCCCGAAACCCTTACCCATGCAGTATCTACACCGGTATAGCCTAAACTGTCAATTACCATGAACTGAAAGTTATAATTACCTGTTGTTAAACCGCTTATAGTGGTAGTGGGGGAACTTGGGGTGTTTATCACCGGCACATTTGGTCCTGAAATAAGGCTCCATAAATAACCCACGATAGGGCCATTTTTTGATGTGCCGCTTCCGGTTAATGTTGTTGTGCTCACCGGCAGCATTATACTTTTAGAAGGGCCTGCTTCTGCTACAGGCACAAAATTGTTATCAAGCGATATCAGTTCAGCAGCATCTTTTTGGCAGCTGCCAAATACAAACAATGCCATTACAAAGAACAGCATGCGGTTCAAGGATCTCATAGTAGGTTTTAGTTTTATTAGGTTTAGTTTTTACGAAAATAGGATTTTTCGTTATACCAAAGCTAATTCCAGCACCTGCTGCATAGTTTTAACATAATGAAACTTAATGCCTTTGATATAATCACTGTTGATCTCCTGCACATCTTTTTCATTTTGCCAGCACATAATGATCTCCTTTAGTCCGGCACGTTTGGCAGCTAATACTTTTTCTTTTATACCGCCTACAGGCAGCACCTGTCCTCGTAAAGTTATCTCGCCGGTCATGGCCAGGTAAGACTTTATCTTACGCCCGGTAAAAGCGCTTGCCAGTGCCGAAAGCATGGTAATACCAGCGCTGGGTCCGTCTTTCGGTACTGCACCTTCCGGCACGTGAATATGGATATTCTTTTTGCCAAACAGTTCAGGATCAATGTTGGATTTTTTAGCATTAGCCTGTAAATAAGTGAGGGCAGTAGTGGCGCTTTCCTTCATTACATTGCCGAGGTTACCGGTCAGTTTCAGTTCACCTTTGCCTTCGCTTAGTTGCGTTTCAATAAAAAGTATATCACCACCCACATAGGTCCAGGCAAGACCAACGGCCACACCCGGCATATTGGCTATTTTATAAAGATCGTTGCTGTAACGTGGTTTGCCTAATATTTT
>JBEHZB010000030.1:0-3349 GCA_048497855.1 Bacteroidota bacterium
GCTGAGCGATATGGGCAGCGACGGCGATAATGTGGCCCGTGATGCCTACAGCTTTAACCTTAATTATTTTAGTAACGATTATAAACCGATCAGCAGTACCGCAACTGTGGGCACGCCTGCACCGCTGCCTGGCACCACGGGCAGCAGCCTGTACAATGGCAATATCAGCAGCATGGCAGTGAACATACCCAAACTGGGCGATGCCCACCTGTATGGCTACCGCTACGACCAGCTGAACCGCATAACAGCGATGGATGCTTTCACGGGACTGAACACCACCAGTAATATATGGACACCGGTAGCAACGGATAATTATAAGGAGAGAGTGAGCTATAATGCCAATGGAAATATAAAGACCTACAAGCGCAACGGCGATGCCGCAAGACTGTCGATGGATGATATGACCTATCATTACAAACCAAATACCAACCAGTTGGATAAGGTAACTGATGCAGCACCGGATGCAGCATCGGGAGTGTATGATAAATACAATGATATCAAGCAGGGGCAAAGCAATGGCAACTACCAGTATGATGCCATAGGCAACGTAATAAGCGATGCCAGCGAGGGCATTACTGATATCAACTGGAATGTATATGGCAAGATAGAAAGCATCACCAAATCGAGCGGTACAATAACCTATACCTATGATGCATCAGGCAACAGGATAAGCAAAACGGCGAACAGCAAAACGACCTGGTATGCACGGGATGCCAGTGGCAATGTGATGAGTGTTTACACTAAAGATAATGCAGTGAATGGCGGCGATCTTACCCAAAGTGAGGCACACTTGTACGGCAGCAGCAGGCTGGGTATCTTTAATGTTAACCGTAATGTAGAACACCCTGTAGAACCTGAAGACGGAATGCATATCTTTACGAGAGGAAACAAGTTCTTTGAGTTGAGTAATCATTTAGGTAATGTATGGCTAACAGTATCTGACAGGAAGGACGGTGTTGATATTAACAATGATGGCATAATTGATTATTATGTACCTCATGTAGTGAATGCCAATGATTACTATCCATTTGGTATGCAGATGCCGGGAAGGAGATATGCAGATAACGGCAGTTACCGGTATGGCTTTAATGGTAAGGAAAAATCTGATGAAATATATGGAGAAGGAAATATTTATGATTACGGATTTAGGATTTATAACCCGAGATTAGGTAAATTTTTATCTGTAGATCCACTATCTAAATCCTATCCATGGAATAGCTGCTATTCTTATGCAGAAGGAGATCCTGTGAATTACATAGATTTAGATGGAGCAGAAAAATCAGATCCTCCTTATAAAGAAAATAATGTAACATTTGTGCAAATGTTCTCTCCTTTTGTTTCTACTTTTTGTAGAGACAATGACAAAACTTTTACACAAGCAGCTCTTGCTGTTGATACAAAAGAAAAAACTGAATATACAATTAATGCACAACAGTACGAGATGGTGGGAATAGTAATTCCACAATTTGGAGTAACTGATAATTGTGATTGGGCAGCTCAGGGACAAACAATATCAAAAGGAGAAGTAGTAATGGGAAGATCCTCTCCAGGAACTTTTTATACTGCAGTTGTAGATGGCAAAAAGAGTTTTGGAAAAGGAGATCCACCCGCAAATGCAGATTTTGCAATAGGTGGGGGTATTCCAGTAATTATTAATGGATTAAAATATGGCGAAAAAAATATTTATATACCAGGAGCGCCAGCAAATTTACCAGAAGTTGGAGATCCAGGTGAAGCAAACCAAAAATATTTAGTGCAAAGAAGCAATGCTGGATATCCCAAGCAAGATGATAAAATGCTAGGAAAAACAATTTTGGCATCTAATTCAAATACAAAAGCAACTATGTTAGTGGTTCAAGAAAACGGATTAGAAGGGATGACTTTAACAGAAATTAGAGATAAGCTAATAACCTTGGGATATGACAATGCCATATCTTTTGATGGATCGACTTCTTCAACATTAGTTAAAGATAACAAAGTCCTTGTCCAACCTGCAGATAAAAAGAATAATGCAACACCTAGCGGGGTTACATTCACTGTTGATCCTGTTATTAATAATTAAATGCGATGAAAATATTTTTATATATAATCACTTTGATAATGGGGTTGGCTACAACTCTTGGTTTTTTTCCTACAACAGCTTCTTTCACATTTGCACGAGGAAGCGATGGTTTGATGGAATTAATATCAATCAACGTATGGGTTCAAGCATCTCTTGTTTTTGTTTTTGGTACAGTTGCAATCGCATACAAGAACAGATATAAAAAGAAAGCGTATATAATTTTATCATTATTGTTTTTAGTTTGGTTTATGAGTGGCAGAACAATATCTATATTTCCAGATGGGAGATTAAGTACAGGTTGGTTTTATTGGGAAACTAGCCGGATAAATATTTGCCAGAACGAAATAGATTGCGAAAAGGTTTTTTATTATGAAACCAAAGTAGAAACATTACCTTTGTGGCGTATTCGAATAAAAAATAAGCAAACTGATAAAATTATTTTTATAGGGCCTTTGTTATGGGAAAAAGCAATAAAATTATTTCAAAATAATTTTTCAAAGTATTCAAAATCAAAATAGGGTGGTAGTGTTCCAAAAGTGTTGTTGGATTTATAAAACCCTTATGAATAGCGGATTCTTTAAAAGAAAAATTTTAAATTCAATAAAATTCGGGTAGCTGTATAGCTACCTGAATTATTTTTATGCCCATAAACAGGCTTCAAATGCAGCAAAATGTTCTTAAGTGTTACAAAAGTGTTGGTGATAACCTGGAATGCTTACTGTACAAGGTTTTTACTGCACCTGGTAACTAAAGCCTACACAACATTATAAATGCCCGTTAGCATTACTACAGCTGAATTCTACGCCCGATTGCAGCGGCTACCCCGGTGAAGGTCTTGTGGCAGAGCCTTGCGCCGGAGTAATAGCGAAAAGCGGGACAGATGATTAACAGGATGATGATTACAGACGTTCAAAAAATTCCTTCCACCTTCGCAACCGGGTGAGCTATTCGGCAGTATATGCCACGGGCACACCGGGCGTATCTTCAGCGGGCTCTCATACCTCTGCCACCTTCTATACGTATGATATTCACGGCAACGTAGATACGCTGTTGCAGGATTACAACGACGGTGTGATGAAAGATGCCGGTAACCGCTTCAAGAAGATCGTGTATGATTACGACCTTATCAGCGGTAAGGTGAATGATGTGGCTTACCAGCCGGGCTGCGACGATGCCTTCTATCATCATTATGAATACGACGCCGAGAACAGGCTGACTGAAGTCTATACCTCGCAGGGGAAATATGGGCGACACATCCCCTGGTGGGCAGGCGGACTTTGGGAAAAA